>JAZJZF010000013.1:0-20025 GCA_040389965.1 Bacteroidota bacterium | reverse complement strand
GCTTTTTCGGAAGCTAGTTTGTCCGCTGCAGCCTTTTCAGCGGCCAGTTTATCTGCCGCTGCTTTATCTGCCGCTGCTTTCTCAGCAGCCAGTTTATCTGCTGCAGCTTTCTCAGCAGCTAATTTATCCGCTGCAGCTTTTTCAGCAGCCGATTTATTTGCGGCGGCTTTCTCAGCAGCTAGTTTATCTGCCGCTGCTTTTTCAGCAGCAAGCTTATCTGCCGCTGCTTTATCAGCAGCAAGCTTATCAGCCGCAACTTTATCAGCGGCTAGTTTTGCTGCCGCTGCTTTCTCAGCAGCTAGTTTGTCCGCTGTTGCTTTCTCAGCGGCTAGTTTTGCTGCTGCAGCTTTCTCGGCAGCTAATTTGTCTGCTGCTGCTTTATCAGCGGCTAATTTGTCTGCCGCTGCTTTTTCGGAAGCTAATTTATCCGCTGCTGCTTTCTCGGCAGCTAATTTGTCTGCTGCTGCTTTCTCAGCAGCCAGTTTATCTGCTGCTGCTTTATCAGCGGCTAATTTATCTGCTGCCGCTTTCTCAGCAGTCAGTTTATCTGCCGCTGCTTTATCAGCGGCTAGTTTTGCTGCTGCTGCTTTCTCAGCAGCTAGTTTATCTGCTGCTGCTTTTTCAGCAGCTAATTTGTCCGCTGCGGCTTTATCAGCGGCTAGTTTTGCTGCTGCAGCTTTCTCTGCAGCTACTTTTTCGGCGGCTAGCTTATCTGCCGCAGTTTTATCAGCGGCTAGTTTATCTGCTGCAGCCTTTTCAGCAGCTAGTTTGTCCGCTGCTGCTTTCTCGGCAGCCAGTTTATCTGCCGCAGCTTTATCAGCGGCTAATTTTGCTGATGCCGCTTTCTCTGCAGCCGCTTTTGCGGCAGCATCGTCTGCGGTTTTTTTGTTTAAGGCTTCCTGATCTTTTATAATAACATCTATTTGAGCCAACTGATCTTTCGGGTAGTTTTCTGCCGGTTTTAATTTTAAGGCTTCATTGTAAGATGCTTTCGCTGTCGGCCAGTCTTTCTTTTGAAATGCTTTATCAGCCGTTTTAATGGCAGTTTGATAATTCATTTCTAATTCTTTTTGCTTATTCTGTGCGTCTTTTTCAAGTTGTCTTAATCTATCGAGCGCTTCCAGCATCTGGTTACTATACGCTTCATCATAATCAAAATTATCGAGTGTAGCATTATAATTAACCTTTACAAGTGGTTGATTTAAAACAGAATAGTCGATTCCTGGTAAAGGTTCAAATAAACTTATGGATTCAATATTAAAGCCTTTAAACGCATCTTTGGTTTTATCGCCCGGGACACCACGAGTAGAAACCTGGAATTTTTTAGTGCAATGCCCGGTTTTGGTAACAATTATTGTATAATCTCCGTTTGGAGGAATTTCAAATTTAAAGGCGCCATCATCGCCGGTCATTGTCTGCTGAATTTGCTTTCCACCTTGCATAAGGGTAACCATTGCTCCCTGCAGTTTTTTTCCGCCTTTTTCAATCCGGCTCGAAAATGGGAGTGTCCAGTCCTGTGAAAACGAAAAATGAAAGCAGAAAAGTAAAAATAAAGTGAGTGTATAGGTATACTTCATATGTTACAAAGCTGTAGTTTTGTATTAAGGGTTAAATTTACATAAATTTCCATAATAAATTGATTTAAAAATATATGCGTAACCAAATAATTGAAACCGGTTTTAGTTTTTGGGAAACGAAAACCTATTTCAAAAATATAGACCTTATTGTTATTGGGAGTGGAATAGTGGGACTCAATTCGGCAATTTCCTATAAAGAAAAGCACAAAAAAGCAAATGTTCTGATATTGGAACGCGGAATTTTACCATTAGGGGCAAGTACAAAAAATGCGGGATTTGCCTGCTTTGGTAGCGTAAGCGAGTTATTAGCCGATATTAAAAATGCAGGCGAAGATCGTGTTTGGCAAACCGTTGAAATGCGCATTAAAGGACTCGAACTTCTGAGAAAACGTTTAGGCGATAAGGCTATTGATTATAGAGAATATGGTGGCTACGAATTGTTTGATAATGAAGTTACGTTCGGAAATTGTGCCGAACAGATTCATTTTCTTAACAAAAACATAAAGTCTTTTACCAAATCGAAACAGACGTATTGTGTTAAAAATGAAAAGATTGGCGATTTTGGATTTAAAAACATAAAAGGATTAATCTATAATAAAAAAGAAGGGCAGATCGATACCGGATGTATGATGCAACATCTGATAGAATTGGCCGTAAGTATGGGGATTAAACTCCTGAATACTGTAAAAGTGACCGGTTTGGAAGATTTAAAGACATATGTAAATCTTAAAACATCTGTAGGAGAGATCAATACAAAAAAAGTGATTGTTGCCACAAATGGCTTTGCCACGGAGTTACTGGCATTAAAAGATGTAAAACCGGCCAGAGCACAGGTTTTAGTCACAAAACCGATTAAGAATCTTAAGCTAAAAGGAACTTTTCATTACGATGAAGGCTATTATTATTTCAGAAATATTGGAAACCGGGTTTTGTTTGGTGGCGGCCGAAACCTGGATTTTAAAACAGAAACTACCACTGAATTAAAATTGAATCCTAAAATTCAATCCCGTTTAAACCATTTATTAAAGCATGTTATATTAGCGGGAACTCCGTTTGAAATTGAACAACGCTGGTCGGGTATTATGGGAGTTGGAAACGAAAAGAAACCAATCATTAAAAAAATATCTCCAAATATAATCTGTGCAGTAAGAATGGGAGGTATGGGAATAGCCATTGGATCCTTGGTAGGTAAGTTAGCGGTGGATGAATTAGAATCATGATTTAGTAACTTTTTTATCTTTGATATTATATTGTTTAGGTCTCATTTAGCTATAACCTGACGTTCGTTTTAAACTATAATTAACATTATGTTAAATATGATATTTTATTATACTCATAATCAATGACATATAAATATTAGCATAATGTCGAAAACGGGATTTGTGATGGTAATTTCGCCATCTTATTATTAATCCCGTAAGATTATGAAATGGCTCCCGGGCCTATTTCGTTCTGTCTTATTTTAAAGAAAATTATAACAGATGAAGTTATCCATGTTCAAATTCAATTTGCCAAAAGAACTCCTGGCAGAGCATCCTTCAAAAAACCGTGATGAAAGTAGATTAATGGTCGTAGACCGTGCTACCGGAAAAATTCACCACAAAAAATTTAAAGACATTATCAATTACTTTGACGAAGGCGATGTAATGGTATTGAACGATACTAAAGTGTTCCCGGCACGTATGTACGGAAATAAAGAAAAAACCGGTGCAAAAATTGAAGTATTCTTACTACGCGAATTAAACGCAGAAAGCCGTTTATGGGACGTTTTGGTAGATCCGGCGCGTAAAATCCGTATCGGTAATAAATTATACTTTGGCGAAAACGATAATGTTGTAGCTGAAGTTATTGATAATACAACTTCCCGTGGAAGAACATTACGTTTCTTATTTGATGGCCCGTACGAAGAATTCAGAAAAGCATTATACGATTTAGGTGAAACACCATTACCTAAATACATTAAACGTGCGGTTGAAGAAAGCGATATTGAGCGTTACCAGACTGTATTTGCTAAAAATGAAGGAGCGGTGGCTGCCCCTACTGCAGGTTTGCATTTTAGCCGTGAGCTATTAAAACGCCTTGAAATTAAGGGGATCGACTTTGCCCGTTTAACATTACATATTGGTCTTGGTACCTTTAGAATGGTTGAAGTGGAAGATTTAACCAAACACAAAATGGATAGCGAAGAAGCTATTATAACTGAAGAAGCCTGTAAAATTATTAATTCGGGGAAAGACAGAAAGAAAAAAGTATGCGCTGTAGGAACTACTGTAATGCGTGCATTGGAATCGTCGGTTTCTACAACGGGACATGTAAATCCTTATTCGGGCTGGACCAACAAATTCATTTTCCCTCCATACGATTTTTCTGTAGCTAATTGCATGATTACTAATTTCCATATGCCTGAATCGACCTTATTAATGCAGATTGCGGCTTTTGGAGGTTACGATTTAATTATGAAAGCTTACAAGGAAGCCATTAAAGAGAAATATAAATTTTACTCATATGGCGACGCCATGTTGATTTTGTAGGATTTATTCTAGAAATAAAAAAGAGCCGGTTGTTAACACAATTGGCTCTTTTTTTAATCTTTAAATTCAGGGCTTAAAATTATTTATTTTATATAAGCTTGTTCCTCTATAGAACAGTCCCATATTTTGAACATTGAATTTTTTGATAATTTCAGCCGGGAATGTGCTATCTGTTATAAGAATATAGTCTGACCTATCTATATAAACTTTTATATTAGTGGTATCCACCCTTGTATATCCAAATCGATTAATATAATATAAACTTCCATTCATTGTATTATCAGGTATAACCAATACTTTAGCATCTTTTGAAATAGCCAAGCTATCAAATTTTGCCTCCATTCCTTCCAAAGTATAAGCAATTTTTGAAACCTGTTCAAATGGCTTATCATATCGTCTTTGAAGATTTATCTTTGCATAATTGATACTTAAAAGGGATATTATCAAAATGATACCTGACAATATAGCTTGAACTATTTTATGATTACCAATGTGTTTAATCGTAATAAACGAATGATAAAAAACAAGAAATAATAATGGAATAAACTCTAAGAAATAATAATCGTGATCTCTAAATTGCTTAAAAAAGAGAATGAAGTAACTTGTGACACCAAGAAAAAATAGCAAAGAAACGAAAAAGTAGTGGCGATTTAATTTTTTATAGAATATAAGGCTTAAAAATATAACTATAAAAAAAAGGTGAATCGTTGATTGATAATAATATTTGTAAAGCCAATAGTTAAGTATAAAATCAATCACTTCATGTCTTTCGCCAGAAGTTGCAGACCATAGAGGTTTTGTTGCGGTTAGATAATAATTTGCATGGTTAACGGTGTTATAATAAACGACGTGAAAATTCCAAATAACAACAACTACAAAAGACATTATAAAAAACAACAATGGTTTACGCTCATTTTTTTTATAAATGAAAAAGCGGACAGCTAAATATAAAAAACACGCTATAGGATAAATGGCAAAAGTGATTTTAAGCAGACTGGCAAACAAAAAAAACACTATCGATAAGTTAATATCCTTTTTAGTATTGGTTTCTATATAATTGAGAAAATAGATGCATGCAATTAAGGTAAAGCATAATGCCGGGTAATTTGGAATATAATTTAACGTATAATATAAAATAACTGTAGATGAAAACAACAAGAATGTTATAGAAAGTGCATCGATAAACCTATTCTTTTTACGGATAAAAGAATAGGTACAAAATGAAGTAATAAAAAATATGATTAAATATAGAAATTTAAGAAGCAGATAACTTTTAATTCCTGTTTTTGACAATAACGCTACGATGTAATAAAATATAGGGAACTCACAAGCGGTTTTACCTGTACCATTATATAAATTGAGGTTGCCAATATTAAAAAAATTAAACCCTGTTTTTGTATAATAGTTTATGAATGACAAGGAATCGGTTTGCCTTATAAAATGAAAACTTCGTGGTTGCAGAAAGAATAACGATTGGAAATCTAAAAAAAGCAGCACTAAAGAAAACAAAACAAAAAACAACAACTTTTCAAAGTTCTTATCTTGAAATAGTTTAATCATCTGTATTTATTTTAATGAGTTTCTGCGAAAATTTATAATGGCTTTTATTAGTTACGGATATTATATATGTACCAGCACTTAAAAACCCAAGATCTAAGCTATTTGAATTAATTTTTGAATTATAATAAACCATATCACCTTGTAAGGTATATATATCAATACTTTCTATATTTTCAAAATAAATTTTTTCAGAGAAGGGATTAGGAAAAACGTTAACCTTTTTTATTAAGTTAGTTTCTTTTAACGAAGTTATATTTGTTCCTATTGAAAGTAATGAATCATATTTTATAAAAAAGAAATCTGATAATATACTATTGTAACTGTCTGTATATCCAATAGCAGCATATCCTTTAGATGATTCTTTGGTTAAACAAAAACTATAACATTCATCGTCAAATGAACTTCCAATGGATCCGCCGTTAACATATCCTCCTCCTGCATCTATTAATAATAATTTTATTTGATTTTGAAATGCAGAACCATTCTCATGCGAATTACAGAGGAAAGTGTATGTTCCAAAAGACGAATTAGAAACATTTACTTTATAAATCTGTTCATCTGAACCAGCCTGTCCTTCAAACACTTGCAATAAGACTTGCCCTGAGGTATTAATTTTGGCAAAAATGCCATCCATATTTTGTGTATTTGTAAAAGTTACGGCTCCTCCAATCAAATATTCTCCCGTAGATAATTCTTTTATGTCATTATATGAGTCAAACTTTCCGAAATTATAAGAAAAAGATTTTACTGAATCCCCTGAAGTATTAAGTTTAAACAACCAGGAATCCCCATTAACATCATTGTGACTTTTTGTATAACCGGTTAAAGCGTAACCTCCGTCAGCTGTTTGTATAACCGATTTAAATTCGTCGTCATTGGCTCCTCCGTAGGTTTTTGTCCATATTGTATTACCACTTGCATCCGTTTTTATCACATAGCCATCGGCATTTCCGTATCCATAACTGTAAGTTGTTCCTGCAATAATAAATCCTCCATCGCTTGTAGTCTGCATACTGTAAGCAAAATCCCAGTCGGTCCCCCCTATTGTTTTTTGCCAAAGTAAATTTCCGTTCTTATCAGTCTTTACTAAAAAAATATCATAGCCTCCAAAGCCAATAGAATTAGTATAACCAACCACTACATAACTCGAGTCTAAAAGCTGAACCACACTCTTACCGATCTCATTATTATAATTCCCAAAAGAGGTTTCAAACTTTTTATGCCCTACGCTATCCAGTTTTATAAGGTACATGTCAGTATTGCCTTGTCCGAAGCTACTTGTGGATCCGGTAATGATATAACCATTATCAAGGGTTTGTTTTACATCATAGCCCACATCATAGCCATTGCCTCCAAAGCGCATATAAAATTTTTGTGGCGCCTGGGCTAGTAAAACGTTACATGACAAGCAGAGGAAAAAGAAGATTACTATTTTCATGGTTGTTATCTTTTAAATTTTTTAGCAATGCTTACAAATGCTCCTTGTCCGTATGTGTTTTTAGGCGAGATGTATCCCTGCAAACTATTACTGCCTATTTTAATATAAAAACCAGGCGAATTATAACTAAGCGTTAAGCCTACCCCTAGCTTGGCATAGCCTCCGTAGCCTACATGTAAATCGCCCGAAAAGTGTTTAGCAAAGCGGTACTCAGCATCGGCAAAAAAATACGGTTTAAAATTGGAGTTGAATAAATACCTGAATCCCGTGCTCAATGCAAATTTATCGGTAAAAATAATTTTATTAATGATGATTAAATTAGTAGGTATATTGACGTTAAACGCTTCTTTGTGGGCATTGGTGGTGTTTTTAATAATAGTGTCCTTGTCAATGGCAGATAATGTAGAATCTTTAAGATCCAGTAAATTATCAACATGGTATCCCGAAAACTTAAAGCTTGAATCACTGCTGTATTGTATACTGTTATCGAACCAATGCAGGAAACCAATATTATTGGCATTTACCGTAAGTACACTACTTTTCCCTAGTCTGCTCTTATAAGGAGTTTCAAAAAAAATGTCGGCACTTGCTCCAATACCCGAATATAAATACGGATTTTTAAACTTAGCGGTATCGCTTATGGCCATTGTAAAATTCGAATTAAAGATCAACTCTGTTCCATCACTATTAGTATATAACGACGATCCCTGGTTTGCTTTAATATAAAATAACTGCTGGCCTTTTAAAATAGAAACAGATACTCCTATTTTAGCAGTAGTATCTATTTTGTTCCATATAAAACCAATTTTTAATTCCTGAAAACGTAAAGAGTTGATACTTGAGCCACTAAAGTTTTTGGTCTCATTTAAATAAGGTTTATTGCCATAAAATGCCAATTGATAAAAATCTTTTGTGTAAGAAGCATTGTAAATCCGTTGGTCTTTAAAACCTATCAGGTATGAATACTTCGGCTTTCTGCCAAAAAAAGCAGAAATATCATAATTAAAATTTGCACCCAATACATTGAGTTCTTTCATATGATTTGCAGACTTATCTTTCATTGCCTTATCAATATAGCCTCCATATATAAATTTGTTTAAAAACGCATTATAAATACCATTGGAACCAAGCTCATACTCTGCATTAACAGAAATACTTCTGCCGGTTTTATCATAATTTAAAAACTCAGAATTATATTGCGAAAAGGCAAAAGTTGAAAATAACAGTAATAACAGGACTAATTGTGTTCTCATTAATTTGTTTTTACATTATAATCTACATTTGCACTTAACACGAGATCAAGATAGCTGCTATCAGTGACTTTTATCGGTGTTGGCTGGTTTGGAAGGTATAAGTAGGTCACAAATTTAATTTGCTTGCACTGGATAAGATGCTGCACTTTCTCTCTGTCAAAGGTCGAAACCAGTTTTGTATCTGTATAATTTAAAACGGTATTAAGGTTATTGGTAACTGCTGACTGGATGGTATTATTAGTCCAGTTAAATAACGAATCTACTGTCTGCATTTGATCATTTAACATATACCCCTGGATCTTAACTGTAAACGGATAATTATTGCGGGCCTTTAGTATAATATCACAGCTGTTAACATTATTGAGCTGGCTTATCTGGGTAATGTCCATTTTAGCGTAATTAATTAAATTAAAATAATCAGCAGATAAGGCAAAAGGAATATCCACATCTGCAATTACTTTTAATCCGTGTCCATAGTATGCAAAATCATTCCCGGCCGAAACATTGCCCAGGGGATTTAGTTTCGCATTAATGCTGTATCCCAGGTAGTTAGGAAGGTTTTCTAAAAAACTATTGAGGTTAGAGTTGGAGGAATTGATATCGATTTGCTTTACCCAGGGAAAAACAGGATTAGAAGCATTATTGGTTTTCCCCGCTCGGTTAATGTTTATGGATTGTAATAAATTACCTGCATTAAGTGTTACAACATTGGCAGGGTTTGTTTTTATAGAACGAAGAGCATTTATAGAACTGCTTAATTCAATACCAAACTCATTAATGATCCTGAAATTAATAGCAGATTGTGTTAAAGCAAAATTGCTGGGTTTAAAGTTTTCCAGCAGGCCTACCAGGCTGGAATCAGGCCCAAAAGAAAGATCCTGTTGCCCAAAATAACCCTGAACATAAGCCGGAACAACCTTAACAAAAGACAATTTTACACTAAGCCCCTGCCCTACCTGTAATGCATCGGCAGAACCCGAAGCATCTGTACTGATAGTGTAGGTTTGCACCAATGTATTTACTTTAGTATTAGTTAAACCTGTTAAATTAATCGTGTAATCGTCGAGTGCATAGGTTTGGGTTAATGTAGCAGGGTTAGATACAGACCCTCCGCCAATAGTTTGGTTAATATGCAGGATATTGCCCCATAAATTTGCCGAATTGATCTCATAATTGAAATTCAGAGGCTGTCCGTACGAATTAAAGTACTCCACCTTTAAAAAGCCTTTCTTTATAATAGCTTTATTTAATTCTACCCCATTGCTTATCTGGAAGGTTATTTCCCGGTCGGTAGAGGCATTATTAGAGAAAATGGGTGTTCCCGGGTTCAATTGCGACACAAAAGGCGATGTAAAACCTATTGTAACAGTAGTATCGGGCAATTTTACCAGGCTATCCATCGTAAAATTGATAATATCCTTGCTAAAGGCTATATGTAACAAGCCTGTGGGGTCGGCTTTAAAGATCGTATCTCCAAAAAAATTGCTAATGTTTAAGTGACTTTGGGCAATGGGAAAAGCGGCATCGATATCCCAGCTGGTCTTTTCCTTTTTACAGGAGCCTGCCAGTAACAAAAACACAGCCGGAAGCAGTACTTTAAACAGAATGCGCATATTACAAACTTAATATATTTAGATGTCATTTCCAATGGAATGTTTGGCAAAGTTTTTGTAATATTGTTATCGAAAATTTAATTTAGATTTAATGCAATATTCATTCAGGTTTTTTGTCAGTTGGATTGTGGCAGCTGTATTGATGTATGGTGCATTCTATTTTTGGCATGGCATTTTCCTTAATGACCTTAACCGCATTACCTTTTCTAAAGTTCTTTTTCTTTTTCTCGCGGCTCTTGTTTACCTTATTATTTCTTATGTATTATACAGAACCTTTGAAACAAAGATTCTTGTCAACCTTATTACAGCCCCACTCCTGAGAGGCGCTGTTAGTGGCATTTTACTGGGTTTGGTTCTGTTTTCAATTATTACTGTTTTGGGTATTTCATTTACAAAGCATATTTCCATGAAATATTTAGTAGCTGATTGTGCCTGGCAAGTAGCTGAACAGTTGGTAGGTGGAATTATTATAGGGATAGGGAAATCGGTACTCTATGAGCCTAAGCCCGAAGATTTAAGACACGCTTAATAGTCGTATTTTTTACCCCAACGCTCCTTCAAAAATTCCTTCAAATCTCTTTCCCGCGAATACTCTGATGGCTTATAAAAGGCTGTTCCACTGATTTCTTGCGGTAAAAATTCCTGTTCTATAAAATGATTGGCATAACTATGAGCATATTTGTACTCATCGCCATAGCCAAGTTCTTTCATCAATTTTGTTGGGGCATTTCGTAAATGCAAGGGTACCGGAAGATCACCATGTTGCTTTACGGCCTGTTGTGCCTCATTAATAGCCATATAGCTACTATTGCTTTTAGAGGAACAGGCTAAATAGGTAGTGGTTTGCGCTAAAATGATCCTGCTTTCAGGATAGCCTATGATGTTTACTGCCTGGAAACAATTATTGGCAATTACCAAAGCTGTTGGGTTGGCGTTTCCTATATCTTCTGAGGCAAGTATAAGCAGGCGCCTGGCAATAAAAGAAGGATCCTCTCCCCCATCGATCATTCTTGCCAACCAATATACAGCACCATTAGGATCCGAGCCCCTGATCGATTTGATAAAGGCCGAAATAATATCATAATGCTGCTCGCCCGACTTATCATATAAAGCAAGATTTTGCTGGATATATTGTTTAACCAAAGCGTCGGTAATTACAATATTGGGTTCATTAATGCAATTAACAACAATTTCAAGGGCGTTTAATAGTTTCCTGCCGTCACCTCCCGAAATTCGTAACAATGCCTCGTATTCTTTTAACTCAATGTTTTTGTTTTTTAAACTGACATCTGTAGTAATGGCATTATTTAACAGGTCAATGAGATTGTCTTTTGTTAAATGCTTTAATACAAATACCTGGCAACGTGATAATAAAGCCGGTATGACTTCAAAAGAAGGATTTTCGGTGGTAGCACCAACAAGAGTAACAATCCCCTTTTCAACAGCGTTTAATAAGGAATCTTGTTGTGATTTACTGAATCGGTGAATCTCATCAATAAACAGAACAGGTTTTTCCTGTTTAAAAAAACCGCCATCCTGCGATGCTTTTTCAATAACCTCCCGCACGTCTTTCACACCCGAATTAATAGCACTTAAAGCATAAAAAGGACGCTTAAGCTCCTGCGAAATAATTTGCGCAAGCGTTGTTTTGCCCACACCCGGGGGACCCCATAAAATTAAAGAAGGCAGTAAATTTTGTTCAATAGATCGCCTTAAAGCAGAGCTTTTACCAATAATATGTTCCTGTCCAATGTATTTGTCCAGGCTTTTGGGTCTTACTCTTTCGGCTAAAGGTTCCATCGTTTAAAGGATTTAAATATACAACCAATAAACTCAATCCTTTGCTACAAAACATAGAATTATAGTTTAAAAAAAGTTAAGCCTCCGCTATCAAATTCATGAAAATAGTTTAAAGAATATTTTTTTTATTATATTTACCACACTAAAAAACATGTAATGAGCTTAAAACATTTTTTAATATCGGCAACCGTTGTTTCTGCGGGCTTCTTAAGCATAAATGCCATCTATAAAGGCGAACCAAAAGATGGCCTTGATAAACGTACTTTTACGGTAATAATGACTGAGGTAAAAGAAAACTCGCCCGGTAAAAAAGGCGTAGAGGACGAAATTGAATTTAAAGCCGGAAAAGGGATGTTCAGTAACTATTTATACGAGAAACTTGAGTATAAATGGATTAAATATGAAGTAAAAAAAGATTCTACTTTTACGGACGAAGAGCAAAATGAAGTACACTGGATCGAGGCTGAAGTATCGACTACAGATGATAAAGATCAAACGTTAATGATGACCTGCACTGTAGAAGACTTTAATATCCAGGGTGAGATCAAAATCACTAAAAAAGATAAATTGAAAAAGAAATACGAATTTACCGGCAAGGAAAAAGCTAAAAAAGGAAAAAAATAAATTTCGATTATAAATAATACTCATTAATAGCTGTAATTATAATTACAGCTATTTTTATTTAAACTCAATGATGAATCAGTTAGAAACAATAACCCTCGGTGCAGGTTGCTTTTGGTGTGTAGAAGCGGTGTTCCAGAATTTAAAAGGTGTTGAAAGTGTTGTGAGCGGCTATTCAGGTGGCCATATTAAAAACCCTGCATACAGGGAAGTATGCAATGGCGTTACTGGCCATGCAGAAGTGCTACAGATAAAATTTGATCCTGCCCTTGTTTCTATCGAAGAAATCTTACAGGTGTTTTGGCAAACGCATCATCCAACAACGCTTAACAGGCAAGGAAATGATATTGGAACCCAATACCGTTCGGCTGTTTTTTACCATACCGAAGAGCAACGGCTTATTGCTGAACAGTACAAAGCCGAATTAGATAAAAGTAAAACGTTTAACGGCCCTATTGTAACAGAGATTACAGCATTTACCAATTTTTATCCTGCTGAAGATTATCACCAAAACTACTTTAATCAACATGCCGAAGAAGCTTATTGCCAATACGTTGTAAGACCTAAAGTAGAAAAGTTTAAAAAGTTGTTTGGTGATAAAATGAAGTAAAGTTAATATCAAATTGATTCAAACCTTATATTGACTTAGTAAAGACATGATATTTTGATCGTAGTTTAATTAAATTTGATTTAATTAAAATCAATTAGCCATGAAACCTGCGATTTTAGTTTTGCTACTCTTCTGCACGACTTTTACTTTTTCACAAAAAACATTATGGGGTACTGTACAAAATGGCGGCCAGCATGGTTATGGTTACCTCTACCGAACTGATTCCGTAGGCGATAACCTGGCTGTAGTTCATCATTTTGACAGCATCCATAGCGGAAAATCCCCAGGACCTGTTATCCAGGCAATTAACGGTAAGTTATACGGCATGACTTTTCAGGGAGGCAACGGAGTAATGATTTTACCCGGAGGGCCAACCGGATTCTATCATACGCAGGGAGGCACGCTGTATGAGTATGATCCTATTATAGACAGCTTCAGGGTTATTATTCATTTTAACTCTACTGATCCGTTAAATCCTGTCAGTTTTTATAATCCCTCCTCTTTAAAATTACTGGAAGTCTCTCCGGGTGTACTATGGGCTGTTATGAACCAACAGATCAATAATGTCGGTGCTCCAAGCCGACAGGTCATAGCCGTTAATATTTCCACAGGAATGATGAGTTATATCACAACTGTTCCTTCATGGATGTACCCGGGATCGCCGGATATCCAGTATACGGGGCTAAGCGGAGAACTCTATAAAGCTGCTGACGGCTATGTGTATTCAACAACCTATGGTTATTCATCCATTGCTACCCTCGCTCAGGCCAGTAATGGCTCCATTGTAAGGATAGATCCCTCTACAAACAACTTCTCTTATATACGACCTTTTGATGGTATGGTGTATGCAGACGGATGGCTTCCTCAAGGTAATTTCGCTGATACAAACGGAAAGCTATATGGTTATACCGGCCTGGGAGGGCCAAACATTATATACCCTACCTTTTCGGGTTACGGCGTCATTTATGAATATGATCCGGCAACAAACACATACACTAAAAAATATGATCTGCCGGGAGGAGTAAACGGAGGCAATGCTAACGGTTATTTAATTACGGCAAACAATGGTAAGCTTTACGGCACAGCCGCGCATGGGCCGACTACAACAAACGCTCCTTATGGAGAAGGTGTATTATATGAATACGACCCTGTTGCAAATACATACATAAAAAAATATGATTTTTTTAGCCACAGTATTAACGATGTAGGTGCTAACGGTTCGTTATGGTTAAAATCAAGCAGTGGTAAGTTATACGGCACTACTTCCATAGGTATATTCGAATACAATACTTCTACTAACCTGCCGAGACCGGCATCGCGCTTTAGTATGTCGAATTATTATGCCATTGCTTATCCAATTATCGAAGCCTGTATAAAACCCAGCTATATCAACAATTCCCATACAAGTTATACAGTATGCGCGGGCAGTTTTTTCTCCTATAATCTTCATTCAGTTAACACACACACGTATGTATGGAAACATAACGGAACAGCAGATGCGCTTCAAACGTCGGGTACCTTAAGCTTCAATCAGGTTACGTTGGCCGATGCCGGCACCTGGTTCTGTGAAATGACCAACGACTGCGGAACCACCATATCCCCTACTCTTACGCTTACAATTAATAGCGCCGGAACCGGAGTTGTTACCTCTACCCTAAACGCATCAGGGCCAACAAATATTTGTCCTTCCGCCAGCATTACAATAAACGGTAATACAAGCGGAACCTGGAACACAGGCAGTACTGCATCTGCTATCGTTGTTTCAACTCCGGGAAGTTACCAGGTAGCAAACACTAATGCCTGCGGTAATACCTATTCTAACATTATTACGATCGATACCATTGCTTCTCCTTCAATTCCCCTTATCAGTTTCCCGATAGTAAATTATAATAACGGCGCTGTTCTGTCGGCTTACATGTGTTCTGGCGACAGCTTACTCCTTTCAGGTAATACTAACGGCGTGTGGAACACGGGAGAAACTTCTTATTCGATTTATGTAAAAGACTTCGCTCCGCACTATGTAACTGCTTCTAATCCCTGTAAAACTGTAACCTCTGCTACAGCCCAGGCTATTAATGCAACAGCAGCACTGTCTCCTACAATTATTACTTCAGGCTCTCCCACTATTTGCGTTGGAGACAGTATATTACTGACGGGTGTGAACCAGAGCATCGGCAACGGAACCATAAGCTTTAACTGGTTTAAATCGGGTTCGTATTTAAATTATGCACACCAAATTTATGTGAAGCAAAGCGGCGATTATTACATTGAAATAAATGCAGGTTGTGGAGCAATACATTCACAAACCGTACATGTAGATGCAAACAGTATAAGGCTTGATACCGCTATTATTACACCCCTGAGCTCAACGGTAATTTGCCAGGGAACAAGTGTGGTGTTGCAAAGCAATTATACAAATTGTATATGGAGTACGGGTGCCGTAACTCCTACTATTTCAGTATCGCAACCCGGTTCTTATTATGTTACTAACAGTAATGCCTGTAGCAGTGTTATTTCAGTATCCATGGGAATATCGGTTATTCCGACTCCAACCGTAACTTATGCAGAACCAATGGATTCGGTGTGTTTAACAACACCTGTATTTACACTTGGTTCGGGAAGCCCTGCCGGTGGCTATTATATGGGAACCGGCGTTACAGGTAATACATTTAACGCTGCTGTTATCGGCCCGGGAACTTATACCGTAACGTATCATTATCAGAATATTGCTACAGGTTGTTATGGTAGTGCAACACAAACGATTTATGTTGATCATGACCCTTTTATAGCTATAGCAGGCCCAACAGTAATATGCGTCGGAAATAATGCGGTGTTGTATCAAACAACAACACCTTACGGAATATGGAATAACGGGCAAACCGCATTTGCCATATCTACTTTTACACCCGGGTTTTATTACGTGACAAGAACTAACGTTTGTGGCCTTGCTGTTCATTCCAATACCATACAGGTTATATCAAAACCTTCGCCTACTATTACTGTAACGGGAACAAACTCCATATGCTCAGGTGGCATGGCTACACTTACAGGCAATGGCGGCCTTAGCTATACCTGGACGCCCGGTGGAGCAACACCAAGCATAACGGTGAGCCCCACAACCAATACTACCTATACAGTGATAGGTGACAGCCCGAACGGATGTTTATCCTATGCATTAGTAACAGTCACTGTTGATGCCCGGCCTTCTATTTCTTTAAGCAGCCCAACTGTTTGTTCAGGAATGCCGGTGATACTAACAGCAAGCGGTGCCTCTACTTACACCTGGTCAACTACACAAACAGGAACATCTATTACAGTAACACCAACTGTTACTTCTGTTTTTAGCATTACCGGAACGGGTTTGGGTTTATGTACAAATACAGCTGCTGCAACTGTAGTAGTTATACCAGCGCCGGCAATGCCGGTAATTACACAATCGGGAACTTCTCTTCATTCAACAACGGCTGTTTCATATCAGTGGTATTTGAATGGTGTGGCTGTTACAGGAGCAACCTCCCAAACATATACCCCTCTTCAAAACGGAGCGTATTCTGTAGTAGTAACAAACGGTAATGGCTGTAGTGCTACATCGGCGGTATTCAACCTGTTAGATACCGGTATTTCTGCGATTTCCAATAAAGAGGTTACTGTTGAGGTATATCCTAATCCTACATCAGGAAATTTCACGATCTCTACCTCTTTTACGGATTATGAGATTCAGATTACGAATGCGATCGGGCAGCTTATTTACAACAAAAGCCATAACCTGGTTTCAGAACTCGAATTAAAAGAAAATGGCATTTATTTTATCAGAATTATATCAAATGGCAGCATTTATACTGAAAAACTCATTGTTTCCGGAAGATAACAGGGAAACATCTTTTATTTACATGATTTACAGGGCTTATTAATGAAAATTTAACCTATATTTCCTTTTTGTATTTCCCTTCAAAATTTTATATTTGTAAGATAAGGAATTATTATGCAAGAAGGAGTTTTATCAACAGCAAAAGGACTAAGTTTCGAAGATTTCAAAAAAATAGTCCTGAACGATTTCAGGATCTTAAACGAGAGCCGTCAAACCAGTTTATTAGGCCGTAAAGAAGTACTTACCGGAAAAGCCAAATTCGGCATTTTTGGCGATGGGAAAGAATTAGCGCAGATAGCGATGTCTAAAGTTTTTCAAAATGGAGATTTTAGAAGTGGGTATTACCGTGACCAAACATTTATGATGGCTATTGGCCAGCTAACCTTACAACAATATTTTGCCGGTTTATACGGCCATACAGATCTTGAACAGGAACCTATGAGCGGTGGCCGACAAATGGGCGGGCATTTTGGAACGCATAGTTTAAATGCAGACGGAACATTTAAAAATATTATTCAACAAAAAAATTCATCTGCCGATATTTCTCCAACGGCTGGGCAAATGCCACGATTACTTGGTTTGGCTTATGCTTCGCATTTTTACAAAGTAAATCCGGATCTGCATCAGGGTAAATTTTTAAACTATAGTAATAAAGGTAATGAGATCGCTTTTGGTACTATTGGCGATGCATCTACCTCCGAAGGATTATTCTGGGAAACCATTAATGCGGCAGGTGTATTACAAGTGCCAATGTTAATGAGTGTTTGGGATGACGGGCATGGGATTTCTGTTCCAAAAAAATACCAAACTACCAAAGAAAGTATTTCTGAGATCTTAAAAGGGTTTCAGAGAGAGAATGGCGGTAAAGGTTATGAGATTTTTAAAACCAAAGGATGGGATTATGCTCATTTGTGCGAAACCTATGAAAAAGCGGCTAAAGTATGCCGTGAAGAACACATTCCTTGTTTGGTACATGTAGAAGAAGTAACTCAGCCGCAAGGCCATAGCACATCGGGTTCTCACGAGCGTTACAAATCAAAAGAAAGATTGCAATGGGAAACGGATTTTGATTGCGTTAAAAAAATGAAGGAATGGATCATCCAAAATGCTTTGGCTGATGATGCAACATTAAACGCTATTGAAGAAGAGGCTAAAAATGCTGTAAAAACAGCACAAAAAGCTTCATGGACCGAATACTTATCTCCGATCAAAACAGAGGTAACAGAAGTATCTGCTTTATTTGATGCGTTTGCAGGCAGCACTAACGCATCGCAAGTGGAAGCTATTAAAAATGAATTAAATTCTATTAAAGAGCCTATCCGTAAGGATATTCATACTGCAGTTAAAAAAGTATTACGTTTAACTAAAAACGAAACGATTGATTCCCGTTCAAAATTATCGGATTGGTTACGTTTATCAAACATTGAGAATGCAGACCGTTACAGCTCGCATTTAATGTCGCAATCTGTTCATCAAACTGCTAATATCCATGCGGTTTCTGCTGTTTACAACGATCAAAAACCGGTTGATGGAAGGGAATTATTAAGAGAGAATTTTGATGCTATTTTAACGAAGTATCCTGAAGTTATGATCTTTGGGGAAGACTCTGGAAAAATTGGAGGTGTAAACCAGGGCTTAGAGGGTCTACAAATTAAGTATGGCGAGCATCGTGTGTTTGATACCGGTATTCGTGAAGCTACCATTATGGGACAGGCAATTGGTTTGGCAATGCGTGGTTTAAGACCTATTGCTGAAATCCAGTACCTCGATTATTTATTGTATGCTGTACAAATTATGAGCGATGACCTTGCAACCTTACAGTGGAGAACTAAAGGGATGCAGAAAGCTCCTGTCATTATTCGCACACGTGGACACCGTTTAGAAGGTGTTTGGCATAGTGGTTCGCCAATGGGCATGATCATTAATTCGTGTCGTGGTATCAATATCTGTGTACCGCGTAACATGACTCAGGCAGCAGGTTTCTATAATTTATTACTCGAAGCGGATGAACCGTCTTTAGTAATTGAACCATTGAATGGGTACCGGTTAAAAGAAAATTTACCTTCTAATATCGGTGAATATAAAATTGCTTTGGGTATTCCTGAAATCATAGAACATGGAACAGATGTGACATTGGTAACCTATGGTTCTTCGGTAAGAATAGCTTCTGAAGCTATTAAAATGCTTCATGAACATGGCATTTCTGTTGAATTAATTGATGTACAAACATTGCTGCCGTTTGATGTAAACCACAGTATTGTTGAATCACTTAAAAAAACAAACCGTGTTGTCTTTTTTGATGAGGATGTTCCGGGTGGAGCTACAGCATTTATGTTGCAAAAAGTGTTAGAGGAACAAGGAGGGTATAATTACCTGGATTCTAAACCTGTTACTATTTCTGCAAAGGCACACAGGCCTGCCTATGGCTCTGATGGCGATTATTTCTCAAAACCAAGCGCGGATGATATTTTTGATGTTATTTACAATTTAATGTTAGAAGTAAATCCTCATAAGTTCAGTAAAATATATTAATTTCGTCTAAAATTTAGTTTCTTACCATAAAACATCTATTCATTTAAAATGAAATTTTTAAAATATATTTTTGCTTTATATTTTCTGACAACAGCTACTACTATCCTGGCGCAGGAAGAGCCTAAAAAGGACGAAAAGAAAATACAGGAAGTTGTAAATGTAGAACCTGAAACACAGCCTGCAAAAAAGGACGCTGAAGGAAATGAGATCGTAGATACATTGCCTCCACCCCCTGCATCTATATCTGAAATATTAAAACGTGCCGTTAATTTTGTGAAAATTGAATCTTCTAAATACACAAAAGCTAATGGTGTAACTACCGGCGCTAAAGCTGAGTTTGTGGCTTCATTCCCCTATAAACCAAAAGAACTGAACCCACTGGCTGATGTGCAGGGCAATTTTACCATGCATGTAAGTGTGGAAGCCAAAGACGGAAAATACCGTTATACAATTTCAAAAATTACGCATGTTGCCAAAAACCCCGAGTTTACAGGTGGAGATGTGTACCAGGAAGTTCCTAAATGCGGCAGTATGAAACTACCCACCGATCTTTGGAAACGCTTACGTAGCGAGTCTTTGAAAAATGCTACGCAGGTTGCAACAGATTTGAAAGCGTTTATGA
>JAZJZF010000012.1:0-46625 GCA_040389965.1 Bacteroidota bacterium | reverse complement strand
CTTTTCTTTATTAATTCAAGATTTGAATTAAAGCAAGGTGTGCCTCCACCAAGTGCAATGACTGTTTTTTGATTATCGTTGATGCATTCGTTTAATGAAGTTGTTTCAATATTTCTGAATTCATCTTCTCCTACTTCTGCAAATAATTCTGTAATAGCTTTCCCTAATTTTTTCTCGGTATACTGATCGAGATCAATAAAATGATACCCAATGTTTTTAGCAAGTTTTTTTCCATGAGTTGTTTTTCCGGCACTCATAAACCCGCAAATAAATAATAAATTTTTGTTTTCCATTTTAAATTAAATCGTTTGTAAAGGCAAGGCACATCAGGCTTTTATATTCATTAACCGGATCACTTTTTCAATGTCTTCAGGTGTATCCACACAATGGCTGTCGAAATCGGTAACCACACATTGCACGGTAAAGCCATTTTCGAGCCAACGCAGTTGCTCTAAAGATTCGGCATTTTCTAATGGAGAAGGCGCAAGTTTTGTGATCTCTTCCAGCACATCTCTCCTGTATGCGTACATGCCTACGTGCCTGAAATAAGGATGATGCTTGTGCCACTCGCTTTCAGGTTTTCCTTTAATAAAAGGAATAACCATCCGGCTAAAATAAAGTGCTTCCATATCTTTATTTAAGGTGATTTTAACTTCGCCCGGATCAAATAATACTTCGTGAGAATCGACAGGGATCATTAAGGTAGCAAGCTCCGTTATTCCATCGCATACTTCACACAATAGATCTATTTGGGTGGGATCAATAAAAGGTTCATCGCCCTGTATATTTACAATATAATCGTAATCATCCTCAATCATGGTAAAGGCTTCATAACAACGGTCGGTACCGCTCGGATGGTCTTCTTTTGTATATACTACGTTTCCGCCAAAGGATTGCACATGCTCATAGATTCTTTTATCGTCTGTAGCAACATATACATCTGTTAATAAAGGCGATTTAATGGCTTGCTCATAAACCCTTTGGATCATACTTTTTCCTAAAATATCAATTAACGGTTTTCCGGGGAATCTGCTGGACGCATATCTTGCGGGTATAATGCCTAAAATGGGGTTCATATATTATTTAGTTTTAAATGAAGTAAACCACAAAACTTTATACAAAGCTGTTTGTTACTGTCACAAATTTACTAAAATAATAGGCACGTATTTGTATTATAATATGAGAACTGTTACCTTTAAAAAAACTATGCGCTTCTATTGCTTTCTTATACTGTTTCTTTACAGCTTTACTTTATTTCCGCAATATTCCAGGGAACAATTAAAGGATTTTAAGATCATTACAGATATGATGGATTCTGTAAAAAAAATTACCTATCTGCGTTGTAATATGAAATCTCTGGAACGTATTGAAACAGGATATTCTGTAGCATATACCAGTGTAAAGCTGCAAACATCGCCCCGCAAATCTTACCTTCAAAACCAGGAAAAAAAACTGGAAGTATTATACAACAGTGAAATATCAAAAAACAGATGTGTTGTAAAACCTCATGTGTTCCCTTACTTTACGCTTAACCTTGACCCTACCGGTAATTTAATGCGCAAAAACCAGCACTTTACCATTTTTGAACTTGGCTTTGATTTTACCGTAAAAACAATAGCCATTGCCCTCAGCAAGGAAAAAGATCAGATTACCAAACACCTGTCTTTGGCAGGGAAAGTAGAAAAAAATAAAATGAATTGTTATTTATTCGTTTACGAAAACAACAATTTTACTTATAACGATTATGTTGTACAGGAAAAAGAAACTGTTTCATCTATTGCTACAAAATTTGTAGCAAATGATTATATGATCCGTACCAGGAATAAGCTCTATGATGATTACGGCTACTTAAAAAAAGGAAGTACCATCAAGATCCCTTCTTTTTACTGTAAAAAAGTCCTTTTTTATGTTGATGAGAAAAGCCTGTTACCGGTGTGCGTGATCCTTTATGATGAAGTAGGCTTGTTTGAAACCTACGAGTATACAGACATTGAACTAAACAAACCAATTCCCGCTGTCGAATTCACAAAGGGTTTTAAAGGGTATGGATTTTAATACTCCATTCCCAGGTTAAAGAATACAAAACTCCACATATCAGCAAACTCTTCAATTTGTTTATCAGTAGGCTTTCCGGAGCCATGCCCCGCATTTACATCTATTCTGATAAGTGTGGGATTAGTGCCTGTATTATTTTTTTGCAACTCTGCTATAAATTTAAAAGAATGCGCCGGCACTACTCGATCGTCATGATCGCCTGTTAAGACAAGCGTTGCAGGATAATTTGCTTTTTTCACATTGTGTAAGGGAGAATATTTATACAGGCAATCAAACTCTTCTTTATTATCACTACAACCGTAATCAACCGTCCAGGCACGGCCAATGGTAAACAAATGAAAGCGCAGCATATCCAATACACCAACAGTAGGTACAGCTACTTTGGCAATATCGGGCCGTTGTGTCATTACGGCGCCTATCAATAAACCTCCGTTGCTTCTGCCATGTATAGCTAATTTATCATGACTGGTATATTTATTTTCAACCAGGTAATCGCAGGCTGCTATAAAATCATCAAACACATTTTGTTTTTTACATTTTGTGCCGCTCATATGCCAGTCCTGGCCATACTCCCCACCACCTCTTATATTAGGGACACAATAAATACCTCCTGCTTCTAAAAATAAAGCACGGTCAATTCTGAATTCGGGTGTATAAGAAATATTAAAGCCACCATACCCAAAAACAAAGCAGGGATTTTTACCATTCAGTTCAATCCCTTTTTTATGGGTAATAAACATTGATACTTTTGTGCCGTCTTTGCTTTTATAAAAAACCTGTTTGGTTTCATAATCGCCCGATCTAAAAACAGAATTGGGTTTAAAAATACGCTTACTGGTTCCTGCCGAAACATCATAAAAATAGACCTCTTCAGGGCTTACATAGGACACCACAGAATACGTTAAAAAATCGTCTTCCCTGTTTGAATACACACCGTTTACTTTACATAAACCCGGTAAAGAAATTTCTTTCTCCAACTTTCCGGATATACTATGAACATATAATTTTGAAGACACATCTTTTAAATAATTAGAAATGATTTTATTTCCACTAAAGGAAACTCCTTCCAAAAGATCTTTGGTTTGTGGTAATATATCTTCCCAATTTTGTTTTGCGGGATTGTTAAGACTTATTTTTAAAAGCCTGTAATTTGGCGCTTCGTAATTGGTATACACATATAACTGGTTGCCGATATTTTCCATAACGGCATAATCATTTTCAAAATTAGTAACAAGAGAGAGTATTCCCGATTGAGGATTCGAAAGCTCCTTAACCATTATACTTTGCCCGCTGGTACTCTCGCTTCCGTATATAATCAGGTAATTTTCATCATGTGTTACCTGCGCCGAAAAATTACGGTTCCCATGCTCTTTATCTTCATAGATCAATGCATCCTCTTTTTGTAATTTACCGAGTGTGTGGAAATACACTTTATGAAATTCGTTTTTTTGTGTAAAAGTCTTAGAGTCTTTCGGTTCATCATACTTGCTGTAATAGAAGCCATCGCCTTTCCACGAAATATCTGAAAACTTAACCCATTTAATTACATCTGCCATATCCTGGCCGGTCTCTATATTTTTCACATGAATTTCTACCCAGTCGCTGCCCGCTTTGGAAATGCCATAAGCCAGGTATTTCCCGTTCTTTGAAATGGCCATTCCGCTTAAAGAAGTTGTCCCGTCCGTAGAAAGCGTATTAGGATCGAGCACTACTACTGGCTTATCCAATAATGATTTTTGCGAGCAAAGCACCGATTGATTTTGCAATCCGTTATTTCGGAAAGAAAAAAACAAGGCTCCTTTTTTGAAAGGAGGTGTCATTTTATCAAAATTCCACAAGGCCGTTAATCTTTCCTTTACTTTTGAATGATACGGTATTTTAGAGATATAAGCATTTGTAGCAATATTTTGCTGCTCTACCCATTCTTTGGTTTCAGCCGAATTATCGTCTTCCAGCCAGCGATAAGGATCATTTACAGTCACACCATGATATACATCCGTTTGCTTAACGGTTTTTGTCGGCGGATAACTCATCTGTGCAAGGCTATTTAAACATAAACCTGTGAATAGAACGCTGGATAAAATGGGTTTAGAATGCTGCATTGTTGTTATTTTTGATAAGGATGAAAATCGATACTAACAAATATACCAAAGAACTGGAAAATACCCTAAAAGCACTTTCATCCGGCATTAGCAGGGAAAGCGCTGAAAGGGCCGGGCAATACATGAGCACAAAATTGTATATGCATGGGCTAGGAACTAAAACACAGGTTGAGCTCAGCAAGAAAGGATTCCGTTTTCATTCGGAAAATGCAGAAGAAACATTTTCAATATATGATGCCGTCTTCTGTAACCCTCACTCTACCTTTGAAGCCAAAAATATGGCATTCCTGTTCCTGGATAAACATTACAAACACATTCCCCTCAAATTACAACTCAACTTATTACCGGGCTGGGTAAAACATGTGGAGAACTGGGGACATTCTGATAACCTTTCCAAATTTTTATCACGCCTCATTGAGCATCCTGAAACCAAAGAAAAAATGCTCTCTCATATTGAAAAATGGAACCGGTCAAAAAACCTTTGGGAAAGGCGCCAATCGCTGGTAACACTCTTTTATTATGCACGCACCAGAAAACAGCATCTTCCATTTGATCTGGTAATACGACTTATTGGCAATTTACTGCACGATAAAGAATATTTTGTGCAAAAAGCAGTAGGCTGGACCTTACGGGAAAGCTATAACGTTTATCCAAAAGATACGTATAAATTTCTAATGGAACATATTGGCGTGCTTTCTCCTTATGCCTTTACAGCAAGTACTGAGAAGATGAACGAAAAAGAAAAAACCGTATTGAAGGATAAAAGGCAGAAGGAAAAAGGATTGAAGAGATTAAAAGGGACCTAAGATGAAAGACCTAAGATATAAGATTGTACTTCTGAAAAAATAATCTTATATCTTGTGTCTTTAGTCATTACTTAAAAGGAAATATAACATTAAAAGATACTATAATACAAAAATGAACCGTTTCATCTTCTTATTTTTTATAGCAATATCCACGCAAATACTTGCGCAAAAGGCCTTTACACCTGAGGATTATATTGCAAAATATAAAGATGACGCCATTAAAGAAATGTACCTGCACAATGTACCTGCCTGTATTACACTGGCTCAGGGCATGCTTGAAAGTGGCAATGGCAATAGCGATCTGAGTAAAAAAGCCAATAACCATTTTGGTATAAAATGCCATAAGGAATGGAGCGGAGAAACCTATACCATGGATGATGATGCCAAGGATGAGTGTTTTCGAAAGTATGAAAGTGTATTGGATTCGTACAGCGACCATAGTATGTTTTTATATTCCCGGTCGAGGTACGCTTTTCTGTTTGAATTACCCATTACAGATTACAAAGGCTGGTGTAATGGCTTAAAAAATGCCGGCTACGCTACCGATCCAAAATATCCGGACAGATTAATCGAATTGATAGAAAAATATAATTTACAGGATCTTAACACCATTGAAAAAACGCCTAAATTAAATTTTCCGTCAAATGAAGATGTAAAGCCTCAATTGGCGCTGAGAGAGGTTTACCGTTTTAACCGTGTTAAATTTGTGATCGCCAAAAACAACGATTCTTATTATAAAATTGCACATGATTTTAATATCGAATTAGATCAGCTCCTGGAATACAACGATTTTTCCAAATCAGACAAAATCCAGTTCGGACAAAAAATTTATATTGAGAAAAAACGACGCAAAGCGTTGGAACCTTATCATGTAGTACAAAGAAACGAAACGCTGAAATCTATCTCGCAATTGCATGGCATACGACTCAATATGCTTTGTAAAAAGAACCGTTTAAAGCCTGATGCAGCGTTGAAAGTAGGTGATGTGCTCTATTTAAGGCAAAAAAAGAATTTACCCGCTTAGCCTGCATCTATTACTTAATTCCAAACAAGCTCCCGCCTTTCTCAAATAACTTATCCACGCGTTTTTCGATTTCAGGGATTTTTTCCAGTACCGGCGCATGGTGTGGTTTAATACGGGCATCGATGATCATATTATCGCAACCAAAATGTTTAAACTCGGTAGTTGGGTTAATACCATATATATCATGACTTGGATTAGAGCGTGTAAACGTTACCCAAAGCCAGTTCTTTAAAGTAGCTGCTGTAAAAGCTGAATCATCCGTTACCACAATCATTGGGAAACCTTTGAGATCAACATTTTTTTGTTTTAGCTCTTCGTTAAAATTTTCAAATTCTATTTTTGCTTTCTCGTAATTTTCAAACTTACTGCCTTGTAAAACCAACACTCCCGGAATAGCTACCTGTGGGTTTACAAAAGTGCTTAACTCCTGTAAAGCATTCTCCGCTTGTTTAGACAAATCTCTTACTTTCTCTCCATAAGCAGCCACTACTAATTTGCTTCCGCTGTTAAGGCCGGTACCACTGTAATCCAGCGTATCAATGCTTGTATTGGTTTGAAAATGCAGATCGCGTTTTAAGTTGATGCGTTCCAGCATGTATTGGTAAAACTCCGATTCGTTATGAGTGCTTAATTTGTTGGTATCATCAGCCGTAATAAATAAATATTTCGCAAGACTTAATTGTCCTTTTCCTAAAATATGATTGGCTATGGTTAAAAGCTCCGACGGTTGTTTCGTTTGACTGTAAGGCGTATAACGCTCACTTCCAATAGCAAGCAATAGCGGATGAACTCCGGCAGCATCAACCGCATGTACTTCTTTAACACCAGGCAATTCATGCTTTATAGCATCTCCGGTAATTTCATGGATCAGTTGTCCGAAGCTCGTATCTTCCTGCGGCGGCCTGCCAACTACCGTAAATGGCCAGATGGCGCCTTCCCTGTGATATACTTTATGCACACGCATTAAAGGGAAATCATGCTTTAAACTGTAATAACCCAAATGGTCTCCAAACGGGCCTTCCGGCTTGTTTTCATTAGGATACACTTCGCCTGTGATGACAAAGTCTGCATCTGTACTCACACAAAAGCCATCTTCATAGGTGTATCTGAATCTTCTATTACCTAATGCACCCGCAAAGGTCATTTCGCTCAATCCTTCAGGCAAAGGCATGACAGCCGATAAGGTATGACTTGGCGGGCCACCTATAAATATAGATACTTTTAAAGGTTTACCTAATTTATTGGCCTTGCTTTGGTGCACACCAATACCACGATGCAACTGGTAATGTAATCCTATTTCCTTATTTAGAACATAATCATTGCCATTGAGCTGAATACGGTACATCCCCAGATTAGCGTTCATAATACCCGGCTTGTCCATATCTTCGGTATACACCTGCGGCAAAGTCACAAAAGCTCCGCCGTCCATTGGCCAGTGCTTAATAAGAGGCAATTGATCAATGGTTGTTTCTTTAAACAATACAGGTTTTGAGAAAGGATTTTTTTTGGGTAATGCCGAAAAAGCAGTTAACGAAACGTTAGCATACTTAAACGGATTTTTTAACGCTTTAATAGGATTATTTTTTATTTCAACCAGGGTTTGCATTTTTGTGAGTGTATCCCTGAAAATAAATTTACTTCTCTCTAAAGTGCCAAAAATATTAGAAGCACATTGAAACTGCGAACCTTTTACATTTTCGAACAGGAGCGCCGGACCGCCCATTTCATATACCCTTAAATGGATTGCCGCCATTTCCAGATTTGGATCAACTTCTTCTTTTATTCTTACCAGATGATTATTTTTTTCTAAATCATCGAGGCAGTCCTTTAAATTTTTATATCCCATAAACCAATTATACTATCAGGCATTCATCATTTACTTCAGCGAAAATACTTTCTCGCCATTAATATACGTAGCCAATACTTTTGTTTTTAAAATTGCTTTTTCTTTACAAGTCATGATATCCGTATCCAGCATAATAAAATCAGCAAATTTCCCCGGCTCCAGACTTCCTTTTTCCTGTTCTTCAAAATTTGAATAGGCCGCCCATATGGTCATACCTTTCATGGCTTGTTGGCGGGTCAAAGCATTCTCCATCTGGAAGCCGTTCTCCGGGTAGCCTTTACTATCCTTGCGCACAACCGCTGCATAAAATGTTTTAACCGGCGAAATATCTTCTACCGGAAAATCGGTCCCCAGTGCAATGGTACTTGCCGCATCTAACAGATCTTTATAAGCATAAGCATATTTTATGCGCTCAGGCCCCAGGCGTTCCTGAACCCAATACATATCGCTGGTAGCATGTGTTGGCTGAACAGAGGGAATAATATCATCACTAAAATCTTTGAAATCAGCAGGTGTTACAACCTGCGCGTGTTCTATTCTCCAGCGATGGTCTTTCTTCTCATTACAATGCCTGGTATAAATATCCATCACCATATTTAATGCCGAATCTCCAATGCAATGTGTATTCATTTGGAATCCTTTTTTATCCATCAGCTCAGCACATTTTTTAAAATGCTCCATAGTATTTAATAAAAACCCACGCCAGTGTGGTTTATCACTGTAATCTTTAAACAGGCATGCTCCACGCGATCCTAAAGCACCATCGGCATAAAATTTAAAAGAGCGCACATTTAAACGTTCTGTTTTATAAGGACCTTTCTCTAAATAATACTTATAATTGGGAGCGCTATCCGATAACATGGCATAGATCCTCATTTTAAGCTTACCGTTTTTTTGTAATTCATCCATGGCATCCACATCCGTTTTCATCACACCTGCATCATCTACGGTAGTAAGTCCAACGGCAAAGCAATTGTTCTGTGCATTAAGAAGAGCTGTATAAATATCTTCCTTACTTGTTTTGGGGATGGCATTCTTCAGTAGATCCACGGCATTATCTACTAAAATACCTGTTAATTCATTTCCTGACCTGATGAGTTCGCCACCGTTAATAGTTGTGGAGGTGTTTATATGAGCCAGTTCCAGCGCTTTTTTATTTGCCAAAGCAGCATGCCCATCTATGCGGGTTAGCAAAACAGGTGTATTGGGAAATAACGAATCCAGCTTAAACCTTACCGGAAATACCTTATGAGGCCAGTCGTTCTGATCCCAGCCACGGCCTATTATCCATTTCTCAGACTGATCTTTTTTAATTTCTTTAGTGGTGGTTTTCTCAGGGGCACCCGCCTCTTTTTTTGAAAAATCAACCACTTTTTGAAGCACCTCATCAAATGATTTTGTGCCGGTAAGATCCAGTTGCTGCAAGCCCAGACCATAACCTAAGAAATGGCAATGCGCATCAATAAATCCCGGAAAAATAGTTTTGCCTTTGGCATCTGTTATTTCCTTAGCCTCGTACTTCTTTAAAATTTCTCTATTTGTATTGAGTTCTACAATTTTACCGTCTTTCACGCATAGGGCTTCATATACGGTAAAGGAAGAGTCAACAGAATAAATAACGGCATGATGAACGATCAGGTCTACCGCCTCTTTTTTATCGGAACAGGAAATTAAAACAAGAGCAATTCCCAGGTAAATAAAAATGATTTTTAGCATTGTTAAAGATACCATTATTTGTGTTATTTTTTGTAACTTGCTAATACATTAAAATCTGTTGTATGAGCCATACTATTGTTGAAATAAAGAAGCCCTGCCAGATCACATCCGAACATATGACCCCTCATAAAAAGGGAAGTTTTTGCCGCGCATGCCAAACCGCTGTTGTGGATTTTACCAACAAAACACCGGAAGAAATTTCTGCATACTTTATGAAGCATAAAGATGAAGCGGTTTGCGGAACTTTTAACCGTATGGACGTGAAAACAGACAGTAAAACAGATAAGCTCATTTCTTTTTTCTATTCACGGAAGTTAAAATTTGCAGCCATTTTTATTTTAGGCATTCTGGTTTTAGCGGGCTGCAGAACCAGGAGAGGAAGACCTATTACACGAGGAAAACTGAGCATTGCAGGCGAAACAACGCAATTTTTTGAAAACTTAAAATAAGGCTTATGTATAAAGCGATAGTTGAAATAAAAAAGCCCTGCCAGGAAAAGCTTGAGGCTATGCAGGACAATGATAAAGGAAAATTTTGCAGTGTTTGCCAAACAACAGTCGTTGATTTTACGCAGATGTCGCCCGACGAAATTTCTGCCTATTTTCTGAATCATACAAATGAACATATTTGTGGAACATTTGATCGTAACGATGTAAAGACAGATAGCAGAATAGATCATTTACTGGCCTGGCTGCATTCCCGAAAACTAAAATTTGCAGCTGTTTTTATTCTGGGCCTATTACTACTGAGTGGTTGCAGATCGAGAAGGGGCGGCACAAGAACAGCTGGTACGCCGGTAAAAATGCTGGACGAAAAAACACAATCTATAGAAAATCTAAAATAATGGGACCAACAAAAATAGCTGTATCCAATAAACAAATTGCTTTAAAGTGGTTCGAAGCTTTTAACGAACATCATTTAGAAAAGCTATTAGCCCTTTACGACGACTCCGCGCAACATTACAGCCCAAAATTAAAAATACGCTTACCAGAAACAAAAGGGCTCATAAAAGGCAAAGAGTCCCTGAGAACATGGTGGAAAGATTCTTTCGATAGGTTACCAAGCCTGCAATATGAAGTTATAAAATTAACTGCCGATGATGAACAGGTATTTATGGAATATGTCAGGCACGTTAATGACGAAGAAGATCTTTCGGTAGGAGAAGTACTACAAATAGAAAACGGCCTGATTGTTTTTTCAAGAGTATATCATGGATAAAAAAAGATTGCAAAGTGGGTTCGTATTGACGTTTATTCATAATAACATGAAATCCTTTACAGAACCGTTTAATGATCCACATACCAATAATGTAAACCAAAATAGCACCAACAAATTTAGGAAGGTATTCAACGGAGATAATAATGAGTTGATTTGTAATTTCTGAAAAGCTGATCATTAAAGAAGTCGTCATAATTTTAATTTTTAAGATTATTATTAAAAGGACTGGTTTATATCATCGGTCATATATAAAAACGGGCGGTTATTTTAGAAAAAAATAACACAAATTCCTTCTTAAATTTTGTGATGTAGAGCAATTAAAGTACTAAAATAACTAAATTTACAGTATACAACGGTGCTTGCATGGCGGTTTGGATAAGGGGTTTAAACATTCACGTAATTTTACCTGCCAATAAAATAAAATCGTCGTTATAATTTATAGCTTTAGTAAATATTTGCCATCTAAATAAAATGATAAAAAAACTTTTTTTACTTCCTTTGTTTTTGCTGATAAGCATTAAAAGCTTTAGTAGTTACATTTTAATTCCGATGGATGATACTCAAAAAAATCATTTGAAGTCGTACGGAATTGCATACTGGGCTTTGAAGGGAGAGCTCGAAATACAATGGTTGACGAATTACAGGGGAGGAAGTTTTTTAATTCCCAATTCAAAGCCGGTTTCTAATGAATGTACCATCCGCGGCGTGAGCTTCGAAATTATTTCAGATGCACAGTCTAACGGTATTTTAGCTGAAATTGCAAACCCCGAAGTAAACCAGGATGCCATTAAATTAGAGAAAGCGCCAAAAATTGCGGTGTATTCGCCAAAAATAAAACAACCCTGGGATGACGCGGTAACACTGGTGTTGAAGTATGCGGAGATTCCTTATGAAGTAGTGTATGATGATGAAATTATGGCCGATAAATTAAAAGATTACGACTGGCTGCATTTACATCACGAAGATTTTACCGGACAATACGGACGGTTTTATGCAGGCTTTGCAAACGCAGCATGGTACCAGAACGAAGTAAAAGATAATGAAGCAACAGCCAAAAGATTAGGCTTTACAAAAGTATCGCAGTTAAAATTAGCAGTTGCCAAAAAAATAAATGATTATGTATTTACCGGTGGCTTTTTATTTGCCATGTGTAGCGCTACCGATAGCTACGACATTGCCCTGGCAGCAGAAGGCATAGACATTTGCGAAACGATGTTTGACCACGACCCCGCCGATCCGGGAATGAATAAAAAAATTGACTTTAATAAAGGCTATGCCTTCGAAAAATACCAGTTAAGCACAAACCCTTACGAGTATGAATTTTCGACCATTGATGCCACTACCACAAGAGCGCAATATAATGTAACCGAACAAAACGACGTGTTCACACTATTTGATTTTTCTGCTAAATGGGATCCCGTTCCAACAATGCTTTGCCAAAACCATACACAAACCATCAAAGGCTTTTATGGACAAACCACTGCTTTTACTAAAAACTACATCAAAAAAAATATTTTAATCCTTGGCGAGTCTAAAGCCTTTAACGAAGCCCGTTACATACATGGCGATCATGGCAAAGGCACCTGGACTTTTTATGGCGGCCATGATCCGGAAGATTATCAGCACAGAGTCGAGGATCCACCCACAGATCTGAGCCTGCACCCCAACTCTCCGGGATACAGACTTATTCTTAATAACATTCTGTTTCCGGCTGCTAAAAAGAAAAAGCAGAAGACTTAATAAAGCCATTGTTGGTTTTATTAGGCTGCTAAAGCTTTATGTAAGCACATAGATCAATTGCGCATAGATCGCGGATGGTCGATGCGAGAATTTGCCGACCGTTGCGATATAAATAAATCTCAAGTTAACAAATTAACCAACCTAGGAGCTGATTTCAGATATTCTACACTTGTTAAAATAGCCAAAGGACTGGAAATAACCGTGTCAGAATTATTAAATTTTTAGTATATTTGCACACGAAAAGCGCCAGCTAATGATGCCGACGCTTGGTAACGATAAGGCTAATGAGACCTGTCGTTCCTAATCCGAAACCCTGAGCAGTAACGGAGTATTTTAATATTTGCACTCGGTTGGATTCGAACCAACATCTCCGATTTAGTATGATCGGGTTCTGTCCTTTAAACTACGAGTGTGGCCGGTCAGCCAATTTTATTTAAAACCTTGCAAAAATTTGCAGGGTTTTTTTATTCATCGTCTTGCAATGCGCTAACGAATTTAGAAATTCTCTTTAAATCTTTGTTATCGAATCCATTAGGAAGAATTAAACGAGCCCTAGTCTCACCCTGTTTAAGTGGTATTATTATAACAGTCTCATTTTCAGCATTTTCATCTTCCCTCCTAGGATTAAAGGGTGGCTTCTTTTCTACGTTGTCTAAATTGCTTTCCTCTTCCTTCTTCTTAACTGAAGAACTTTCTGATGAGTTAGGTATGAAATATCTTAATCTTCCGTTCTCAATAATATTTAATTCGGCGCAATTTTCTAAAAAAACAGATGCAGATTTTGCCGTAGAGTTGTTGTGGATGTTATATTCAGTAAGAATATTGGAAAGGCCTAGATTGCTCGGTAAAGATTTTCCATTATAACGCTCAATAAGCTTTTTATAAAGAGCTGGGTTATTTATAGCTTCTAGCCGTTTATTTCTTTCCGCATGTTCAAATTCCGGCTTAATGATAGATATGAATAATTCGGTAATTGAATACCCTTTACCATAAGTGTTCAAAAGCAAACCATATTGCACACAGGCAGAGATTTTCATAATCATTGTCCCTTTAGCCTTACCAGTAATCGCACAAATTTCGGTAGTAGAAACAAAGGAATCTCCTTTAGCCTCATAAATTTGTTTACAGATCTCTAGGCAATAATTTAAAGTTTCTGACGGGTATGAGCCCCCAACATTATTAATAGAGGATTTTTCTGCGGCATCTTGTGTTTCTGACATGGTATTTTATATTTACGGTACAAATATACAAAACATTTGTTTCGATAACATATTTTATTAAAAATATTTGAATTAATTTTCATATAATTTAATTATATGAAAATCAGTAAATTAGAGCATTAGCTAACAAACATATTCAAATATTGTTAATAACTACACATTTGATAATCCATGAACGTTAGTATAAATGAGGTTCTGAAACAAGTTTAGAGTGACAAATAATTTGTTTGTTACTTAACACTAATTCCACTACTCCCCAAAATAACTCCTTACCTCATCGCGTAAGTTATACCTGCTGGCCATTACTTCACCATATGCTCCCGCACTGCGTATTGCTATTAAATCGCCACGCTGCGTGAGTGGCAATTCTACAGCCTTTCCAAAGCAATCACTGCTTTCGCAGATAGGCCCTACGACATCATACTTAACAGTACTTTTATCTTGCGAAGAAATATTTTCGATTTTATGATACGCCTGATATAAAGCGGGCCTGATCAACTCAGTCATACCCGCATCCAGGATAGCAAAATTGGTATTGATCCCATTTTTAATATACAACACTTTGCTGATAAGGCTTCCGCATTGGGCAACGATAGCTCTTCCTAATTCAAAGTGTAATTGTTGGTGTTTTCTCAGTTCCATAAAATCATGAAACACTTTAAAATAAGCAGCAAAATTAATGATGGCTTCTTTATCCGGTTCACCGTAATTAATCCCTACTCCTCCGCCAACATTAATCACAGGCAAATCGAAGCCCTTACTTAAAAAATAAGCATTGATCTCGTTTACCTTTAAGCACAACTGTTTAAAAGGCCCCAGGTCTGTGATTTGCGAGCCAATATGAAAATGCAGGCCTGTGAGTTTAAGATTTTTCAACTGTTTCAGTTTTTCAATAACCGTTTCAAATTCATAAGGATTTATTCCGAATTTATTTTCTTCAAGGCCTGTAGTAATATATTTATGCGTGTGCGCATCTACGTTAGGATTTATGCGTAATGCAATGGAAGCCGTTTTATGTTTTGCTTCAGCCAATGCATTAATGACTTCCAGCTCCTGAAGGCTCTCACAATTAAAACAGAAAATATTTTTGTCGAGCGCATAGTTTATCTCTTCGTCATTTTTACCAACTCCGGCAAATACAATCTTTGACGCTTCGAAACCGTTTTCAACAGCACATTTCACTTCATTGCCGCTTACACAATCAGCACCAAGTCCGGCATTCTTTATCAATTGTATAATAACTGGGTTGGCATTTGCTTTAAATGCGTAATGAACGTGGTATTTATATTTTTTACTTTCGGCAGTAACGGCATCCAGCGTTTTTTTCAGAAGCCCTGTATCGTAGTAATAATAGGGCGTTTTGTACTGCTCTATAGTTTTTATAACGTCTTTAGTGAACATTTTTTTTAATTAAATTAAGCTTTACATTTTCCATAAACCATCTTCCCTTTTCCATTTTTTAATACCCAAACAAGCCTTTATTCAAAGCAATCAGGGCATCTTTTTTGTGATGCGAATTTACCAGTACACTAATGTTATTGGCACTGCCGCCGTAGGATACCATTCTTAAAGGAATATCTTTAAATGCTTCCAATACTTTAAAGCCATAACCCGCTTTGTTTTTTGGGATGTTTCCTACAATACAAATAATGGTTTGGTTCTCTTCCACATCTACATTTGCAAAATCTTCGAGCTCTTTCACAATTTCTTTTAAAAACTTTGTGTTATCAATCGTTAACGATACCGCAATTTCAGAAGTAGTAATCATATCGATAGACGTTTTATACCTTTCAAAAATTTCGAATACCGCTCTTAAAAACCCATGCGCTAATAACATACGGTCGCTCTTAATATTAATGGCGCAGATTCCGTCTTTGGCCGCTACGGCTTTTATACCTTCCGTAGATTCTATATTAGAGATCAATGTTCCCCGTGATTCAGGCTGCATCGTATTTTTAAGCAATACCGGAATATTTCGTTTCTGTGCAGGAAGAATACAGGTAGGATGTAAAATTTTAGCGCCGAAATAAGCAAGTTCCGCCGCTTCGTCAAAACTCAACTCGTGTATAGGATGTGTTTTAGACACAACACGCGGATCGTTATTATGCATCCCGTCAATATCAGTCCATATTTGAACCTCATTGGCTTTAATAGCAGCTCCTATAATAGAGGCAGTGTAATCGCTGCCACCTCTTTTTAAATTATCAATCTCTCCAAAAGCATTACGGCAAATATAGCCCTGCGTAATAAATAAACCGGTGTCAGGATATTTTGCAAGCTCAATCTCCAGGTTCTTTTGTATATAGGACAAATCCGGTTCATCATTCCCATCAATCCGCATAAAATTCAGTGCCGGCAACAATGCTGCTTCAATATCGCTTTCTCTGAGATAGAAAAAAAACAGGGCCGTGCTTAATAATTCTCCCTGAGCCAAAATCGCTTTCTCTTCATTAGAGGTAAACATATCCAGTGTAAACGCTCGCAGGTAATTAAAATGATTCTTTACCAGATCGGTTCCTTTGTTATGATACTCTTCCTTTTTATAAAGCTTACCAAGCTCTGTAATATAGACCTGCTCCAGATCATTAATAATATTATTAGCCTGCTCATGCTGTTTTTGGTACAAGGCATGACAGATCTCAACAAGTGTATTGGTTGTGCCACTCATGGCCGAAAGCACCACGATTTTTTTGTCGCTGCCATTTACCAATGGCACTAATGCTTTCATGCGTTCAGCACTTCCTACGCTTGTTCCTCCAAATTTTAAAATATTCATAATACGGGATATAAATGATAATAACTGCCTATGCAGCGGATAAATGTAATAAATGATAATGGATCTTTGTATTGTACTAAAACCACCTGTGATTTTTGGTACGGAATTATTTATGGCTCTGGCGAGCCTTACACTTATGCTTTATCTGTAAAGTGTTTTTCATTTGGTATGCAAAGAAAGCATTATTATTTTTAATACCAAAAAAAAGCCCCCGTTAAAATAACAGGGGCTTTCACTTTATAAAAAGCAAAAAATCTATTGCTTAAGAATTTTGTAAGTTTTTATAGCGTCTTTTGTTTCCAGTCTTAAGTAATAAATACCGTTTGCTAACTCAGTCACATCAATCGATTTTGTAATGATACCGTTACCTGATATCACATCGTTATACACTAGTCTTCCATCAACGGTTAAGATATTTACTTTTGCATCAATATCTTTATTTGCTGAAAGTTCAACCGTAAATAAACCATTATTAGGATTTGGATATACATTTAAACCAAAGTTATTTTCAAGCTCTTCAACTCCAACACAGGCATATACCTTTAAAGTATCGCGTGCAATATTAGAACAGCCGTTTGGTCCTGTATAATTATATAAAATAATGTATGTTCCCTGACCTGCGCCTGCAGCATTAAATGTAGTACCTGTTATTCCTGAACCAATATAAGTTCCACCTGCAGGTGTACCTTCTGTTAAAGCACGGCCATGGTCGGTAGGACAGAAAATATCAGGATTCACAAATGTTAAGCCTACTGTTGGTAAAGATTTAACGGTAATATTTATAGCGTCGGAAGCTTTACAGGTTGTTGGATGAGTTACCGTTAAAGAATAAGTTCCCGGTGTATTAACGGTGATGGATGATGCAGTAGATCCCGTACTCCATAAGTAGGATGAACCTGCATTACCACCATACAATATAATGGCAGAACCCTGGCAATAAGCTGTATCAGGTCCTAAAGTAACAATAGGTACAGTACCTTTTGTGATTCTTACGGTATCGTTTCCTACGCAGCCGTTTGAACCGGTTATTCTTACCCAGTATTTACCCGGAGCATTAATATTTAAAGTAGAACTTGTGGTATTGGTATTCCATAAATAACTGGTGCCGGTCACATGAGGGTTTAACACCAATGGCAATGCACACACTAAGGAGTCGCTTCCTAAATTAGGGACTGGTGTAGGTTTAATCTCTATATGAATGGCTTGCTTCGACATACATGCACCTCCAATATTGGATGTTAAGGTATAGGTTGTTGACGCAGGAGCTGTAATGGTTGGATTTGCAACCGACGCAGATGACAATCCTACTCCGGGGCTCCAGGCATAAGTAACAGGAATTGGCTGATCGAAATACATATCAGGACGTTTGTTAGTAGTAGCAGTAACAATAGATGTATTGGAACAAACAGCTGATATATAACTTGCAGCATACCATAAAGAAGAAGTATAAGCTGTCGTATTTGTGCTAAAAGACACATTACTGGAAGAGGTATTTGGTGTAGGGTAGTTATTAAAACAAGTCTCTACAATCAGATTTGAAGTTCCGTTCCAGTTGAATGGTGTCGAAAATGTATGGGTATTAATACCTGTTACAGGCGTGTACGTTGCTAAGTTTACCACTGAAGTAATACCTGTTTGAAAGGCAGTAAGACTTGTAACTGTAGTACTGGCCACTCCTATATTAAACCCTGCTAAAGCACCACTACCATTTATATTAAGTGCATTAAACGATACAGAGGTAATATTACCGGGTGTAACACCGGCAGATGTAAGCTCAGACGCTAAAATTAAGAACTGGTGTTTAGCACCATGATTATAATTACCATAAGGAGCAGGGTAAGTAGTTGCCGTATTTGAAGAAGTTCCTACCCCCACCTGAAACATAGGATTTAAAATATTTGTAGTAATTACCGGAACATTTAAACAAATGGTGTCATTTGGTGCAACCGATAAATTAAAGAAGGGTTTTCGTTGAACGGTCACTATAGTTGTATCATCCGGGGCATAACCATCACCCGTGGCAGTAGTATATGCTTTTAAATTATAATTACCGGCTATAGTCATATTATAGTTAGTAGTAACCGTATAATCCTGCGTCGTGTAGGATGCCAGTGTTCCGCTATTAATGGCTAAAGTGTAAGTGTTAACAATAGGTCCTGTAGATTTAACGGTAATAACCGCCGGTGTTACAGCAAAATCGGCAGGGTTAGTTCCAAAATTAATAACCCTTGCAACAATCGTATCGTTTGTAAAACATTTTTTAAGGTTAACCGGATTCATAAGTGCCGAAACTCCCAAATCAAAAGGAGTTGCAGGAACGATATTAATCATATAATCTTCTGTCTCGCCCCATGTTGGGTTTGTACACGGACCAGGATTACTGCTTGATTCTGTTTCTATAACACGCATACGTGTAAGACCTGCAGTAGCTGTTGCCGGTATGGTAACACCCCCGGAAACATTAAGCACTGTACCTGCAATAGCATAAGGCTGGTAAGAAGACATGTAAACGATTTCACCCGGATCTGTAAATGATCCGTTCTGGTTAAAATCAATCCATACTCCTGCTATTCCACTATAACTGGTACCACCACACATTCCTATAGTGACCGACATAGGATAATTTGACCCTATAACATAGTTATTAGGTGCTAAGGTTGTATAATTGGAATATTTAAAGGCAGCTGAACCGGGGCCCGGTGCCACGGCTCCACAAGCGCTCGTATTATTCAACGCTCCAAAAGTAACATTAAAGATCTCATCATCAGCAGTAGAGGTTGCCCCTGATGAACAATACTGAGCATTTGCCTGAAATGCTGATAAAACCAATAAATTAACTGTGACCAGTAATTTATTCGATTTTTTAATGGAGGAAATACAATGAGAGTAGATTCTTTTCATGTGCGTTTAGTTATAGAAACAAAAATATAGCAATAAAATGTTAATTCCTAAACCGGCGGTTAACAAAAATTGCTTAAAAAGGACTTATTCTCTGATTCTTATTATGTAACTTTGCAGCATGAATTCTTTGTTTGTTCTATTTCTGAATTTAGGTGGTGGCGAAGTGGTGGTCATTGTACTCGTTATTCTTTTACTGTTTGGCGGCAAAGGAGTTCCAAATCTGGCGAAGGCATTAGGTAAAGGTATGCGCGAATTTAAAGACGCTGCCAATGGCATTCAAAAAGACCTTCAGGAAAGCACCGGCGGACTCACGCAAACCATACAGGAACATATACAGGAAGTGAAAAAAGAAGTAGAAGGGATTCAAAAACCTGAAAATTAGTTTATTTTTACTACATGTTATCTTCATATAAACTTCTCCCTGTCATAGGTTTATTTTCAGTTATTCTTTGCTCCTGCGGCGAACCAAAAAAACAGGAAACTCCACCCGTTTATAATCATACAAAAGTTAAGCAGCAATTTATAAAAGCCAACCAACAGGTAGTGGTAAAAGAAAATGATGAAATGGATTATTATCAAAAATCTCATCAATTGGCTTTCACAAAAACAACTGCCGGTATCCGTTACTATGTTTACAAGCCTTCCTTAAAGGGCGATTCTATAAAAGATGGCTCCGTCATTAAGATCAATTACACACTTTCCCTATTGGACGGTACAGTTTGTTACTCCTCCGAAAAAGACGGGGCAAAGGAATTTAAAGTTGGTATGGATGATCTGGAAGATGGTCTTCACAAAGCAGTATTGCATTTAAAAAATGGCGACAAAGCCCTTATTATGATACCATCCCATTTAGCTCATGGCTTATTGGGAGATTCTAAAAAAATCCCGCCTCAATCGCCTATTCTGTACGATATTGAAGTGTTATCCGTAAAACCAGCTCAAAACTAGTATGATCAGGCTTTTGTTGTTCTTTTTTGCCCTTGTAATCGTTTTTCTTGGTAGTTGCAGGCAAAAACAGTCTAAAGAGTACAGCAGGAGCGAAAAAGGCTATTATTACCAGTTATTGGCTATAGGCGATGGCCATGAAAAACCCGACACCCTGGGAGCATTGCTTTGTGATATCATGCTAAGAACCTCATCCGACTCGGTTTTCTTTAACAGTTTCACCAATTTGCCCGATGGTTTTTATATCTCTTTACTTTCTAAAAATCCACGCTCGGGGAAATCCTATTTATCTACGCTTGTAGAAGGCGACAGTGTTTCATTAATGATTGATAAAGACCCTTTTTTCAGAGAGTATTTTGATACCATTGTACCCTTTTTTTATACGCAGGATTCTCTTGTAAAAATGGATCTGAAAGTCCGCAAATTAGTATCGAAAAACTCCTATGAGGTACTTGAAAGCCACATGCATTCGGTTCTTCCTGAAGATAAGGAACTTAGCGAGTTAAAACAGATCGACGATTACCTTAAGGATCATTATCCGGATGTGACGGTAGATGGCTATGGATTATACCACCTCGAACATACCAAAACATCAGGAGAATCGGTTAGTTCAGGCAAAAAGATCAGGATCAGTTTCAGCGGATTTTACCTGAGTGGAAAACCAATAGATAATGGCAGTCAGCAACTGGAGTTTACCTTTGGAACGCCCGATCAGCTTATAAAGGGGTTAAATATTGTTATTGGGAACCTAAAAAAAGGCGAAACTACAAAAATTATAGTACCTTCGCGACTGGCTTTTGGAGAATTAGGCAGTAGCAACGGTTCTATCCCCCCTTATACCCCATTGGTTTATAACGTAAAATTAATTGATATAAAATAAAAAAAATGAACAAAATCTTAATGCTATTGGGTTCTGCAGCTATGGTAGGACTAGTATCTTGTAACAAATCCGATTTTGACGGATATACAAGAGCTGAAAACGGTTTAAACTATAAATTTTTCACACATGATGAAAAAGGCCTGAAACCACAGGTTGGCGATGGTGTAAGTTTTAAATATGTGTTTACCTTAAAATCAAACGATTCAGTTTTAGTTAATTCTGCTTTGGTAAGTCAGGATGGAACAGGTGTTACTAAATTTGTAATGCCTAAATCATCTTTCGTAGGAAGTATTGAAGACGCTTTAATGATGATGAGTGTGAATGACAGTGCTTCTTTTATGGTAAGTGCTGATTCTTTCTTCTTAAAAACAAACCAAATGAGCGCTTTGCCTCCATTTGTAAAACCTAACGATTTTATTAAAGCTGAATTAAAATTGGTAGAAGTAAAAACAAAAGCCGATTTAGATAAAAATCAAAAAGAGCAGGAAGCACAAATGGCTAAAATGGCTGAAGCTGAAAAACCTCTATTAGCTAAATATATTGCAGATAATAAAATAACGGTTGTTCCAACAGCAAGTGGTTTATATTATATTGAAACGACAAAAGGAAAAGGTGCTCACGCTAAAGCCGGCGATATGGTTACTGTTCAATACAAAGGAACTTTATTAGACGGAAAAGAATTTGACTCGTCTTACGGAAGACCTGAACCATTTAAATTTATTTTAGGCCAGGGCCAGGTAATTGCAGGTTGGGATGAAGCCCTACAGTTAATGGCAAAAGGCGGAAAAGCCAAATTGGTTCTACCTTCTTCTATTGCTTATGGCGCAAGAGGTGCAGGACCAATCCTTCCATTTTCTTCTTTAGTATTTGAAGTGGAATTGGTTGATTTTGAAGCAGCACCTGCTGCTCCGGCACAACAAATGCCAGGACAATAAAAACTGTTTAACGATTGATCATCAATTAAAACATGTAAGAATGAAATGGCCGCTTTACCAAAAGCTTGCTCTAAGTAAAACGGCCATTCCATATGACAGATTAAAAACAATAATAAACTTCATATGAAAAAAGTAATTTTGGCTTCTATATTTGCTTTACTGGCTGTAACAAGCCTGGTAGCGAATCCGGATAAACCTAAAAAACCGAAAAAAGCAAAACTGAGTAAAATGGACAAAGAATTTTTAAGTAAACAACCTGATGGCATGTATGCCAAATTTGAAACCTCTAAAGGAAATATCTATTGCAATTTAGAGTATAAAAAAACACCTATGACAGTGGCTAACTTTGTTGGCCTTGCAGAAGGAACTATTAAAAACACTGCTAAAGCAGAAGGCGTACCTTACTACGATGGATTAAAATTCCACCGTGTGATTCCTAATTTCATGATCCAGGGTGGTTGCCCACTTGGCAACGGAACGGGTGATCCTGGTTATAAATTTCCTGATGAGTTTGATGCTTCTTTAAAACATACAGGTCCCGGAATTTTATCGATGGCCAATGCAGGCCCGGGAACTAACGGCAGCCAGTTTTTTATTACACACGTAAAAACAGATTGGTTAGACGGTAAGCACACCGTGTTTGGAAATGTAGTAGAAGGAATGGATGTGGTTAACAAAATTGCAGGAGAAGATACGATCAAACACCTTTTAATTTTAAGAAAAGGAAAAGAAGCAGAAGCATTTGATGCTGCTAAAACGTTTGAATTTGAAAAAGCAAACGTAGGCGCTAAAGCGGAAGCAAAAGCAAAAGCCGAAAAAGAAGCAATGGATAAAACCTTAAACGAAACTTACGGATCTGCAAAAACAACCGCAAGTGGTTTACGTTATATTGTAGAAAAAGAAGGAACAGGAAAATCGCCTGTAGCTACTGATCAGGTTACTGTACATTACAGTGGTTACTTATTAAACGGAACTAAATTTGACAGTTCTGTTGACAGAGGTCAGCCGGCTACATTCCCTTTAAACCAGGTAATTCGTGGTTGGACAGAAGGTTTACAATTAATGAAAGAAGGTGGTAAAACCAAATTCATTATTCCCTCAGAATTAGGTTATGGCGCTAATGGTGCAGGCGGGGTTATTCCTCCAAATGCATGGTTGGTATTTGATGTAGAATTGATCAAAGTAAACTAAGCATTTAACTATATATTTTAAAAGCCCCTCTGTTAAATAGCAGAGGGGCTTTTTTGTTATTGTCTTTTACATTATCTAATGAAGCTATATTGTTGTTGAGTAACACATTTTAAACGTTTGCTTTCCATTATTAAGCTAAATTAAGGTTTACGAGCCCCATTTATTATTACCTTTGCCGACCCCTATAATCTACCGGACTTTATGCGCTCTACGTTTATTATACTTTTACTTGTATTATCCTTATTCTCAGCAAATGCTCAGTTTAAACAGGATACCGGTAAAAAAGTGCATGTTATTGTTCTTCCTTTAGTTTTGAGAAGCCCTGAAACGCTTTGGGCCGGAGGTATTACAGGATCTGTATCTTTTAAAACAGGGAATAAGCATGATCCTCAAACACGCACCTCTACCGTACAGGCATTGGTATTGTTTACGGAGCGTAAACAGAACATACAGGCCATTGATGCTACTATATTTTTCCCAAAAGATAATTATGTATTTCTGTTTCAAGCCTCGCACAGCTATTTTCCTGATAAATACTGGGGATTGGGGCCCAGCTCAAAGGCTGAAGACAGGGAAGACTACGCTTTCCACCAAGTGTATATTTTCCCGCATTTAAAAAAGAAGATCTCCAAATCTATCTTTATAGGGGCTTTATATGAGTATCAAAACGTGTTTAATATCCATTATCTGGCCGATGGGCTATATAGCAGTACCATAGAATATGGCAAAAGCGATTATGTGGTTTCCGGCCCCGGCGGCAGTGTGAGTTACGATTCCCGTAATTCGAGCTACTGGCCTACAAAAGGTATGCTTATACAGGGTACCTGTACGGCCTTTAACACCCATTTTGGCTCCACATACAACGATTTTAAATCGACCATGGATGTGCGGTATTTTAAAAAGCTATTCAGAAACACCATTATTGCTGCACAGGTTTACAGCTACTCCAATAACGGGCAGGTACCTATTAAGGAGCTGGCCGCACTGGGTGGAGCAAATAACCTGCGTGGCTTTTACCAGGGCAGGTACAGGGATAATAATATGACGACGATGGTGGCCGAATATAGAATTCCTATTTACAAACGTTTCAGCACCTGTGTGTTTGGCGGAATAGGGAATGTATACAGGAAATTGAAAGATGTAACCTTACGTACAATTAAACATAGCTACGGAGCCGGTGTAAGGATAGCAATTCTACCTAAGGAAAAGCTCAATATCCGGATCGATTACGGGTACTCCGACCGTTATAATAAAGGCTTCTATTTTACCGTAGGAGAGTCCTTTTAAAAGGGCTTTATTTCTTCATTTTAGGGCTACGATACAACTGATATTTATAAACAATCGGTTGAAAAATACGTTATATAGAATAGGGTATTTTCATTAAATTTAGCATCTTATAAAAATAAATACATGACCACAGATAAATTTGTTTCCCGTCATAACGGTCCTCGTGAAAATGAAGTTAAAGAAATGCTTAAAAAAATCGGCGTTTCAAGTGTTGATGAATTAATTAGTCAAACAGTTCCTCCAAACATTCGTTTAAAACAACCTCTGCGTGTAGCACCTGCTATGAGCGAGTTTCAATATACAAAGCACTTAAAGGCTTTAGGTAAAAAGAACAAAGTATTCCGTTCTTACATTGGCTTAGGCTATTACAATAATATTTTACCGGCAGTTATTCAACGTAATGTTTTAGAAAATCCGGGCTGGTATACGGCTTATACGCCCTACCAGGCAGAAATTGCACAAGGCCGTTTAGAAGCGATCCTTAATTTCCAGACGATGGTGATGGACCTTACTGGTATGCCCATTGCCAATGCATCGTTATTAGATGAGGCTACAGCAGCTGCTGAAGCTTTATTCATGTTCTTTAGTCATCGCAGTAAAGAGAAAGTAAAAAATAACGCCAACAAGTTTTTTGTAAGCAATACCTGTTTCCCGCAAACAATTGATGTGGTTAAAACCCGCGCGGTTCCTTACGGTATTGAACTGGTAATTGGCGATGTTAACACAAGCAAACTGGATGATTCCTTCTTCGGGATGTTAATTCAGTATCCGGATATTAATGGAGAAGTAAGTGATTACAAAGCCTTTGTTGCCGATGCAAAAGCAAAAGACATTCAGGTAGCAGTAGCTACTGATTTATTAGCACTGGCTTTATTAACGCCTCCGGGCGAATGGGGTGCAGACTGTGTGGTTGGTAACTCACAACGTTTTGGTGTTCCATTGGGTTACGGTGGCCCTCACGCTGCATTTTTTACCTGTAAAGAAGATTACAAACGTTTAATTCCGGGTCGTATCATTGGCGTATCGATTGATGCCGAAGGAAACCAGGCATTGCGTATGGCTTTACAAACACGTGAACAACATATTAAACGTGATAAAGCTACTTCTAACATTTGTACTGCACAGGCATTATTAGCTATTATGGCTAGTATGTATGCCGTGTACCATGGCCATGAAGGCATTAAAGCTATAGCGGAAGGAGTACATTCTGCAACTGCTTTCGTAGCTTCCGAATTAAAAAAACAAGGTTACGACATAAAAACAAAATTATTTTTTGATACGATCGTTGTAGCAGCAGATGCTAAAAAAGTACGCTCCCTAGCAGAAGCCAAAGAAATTAATTTCCGCTACATTGATGATAAACACGTTGCTATTTCTTTAGATCAAACGGTTGAAGAAAATGACGTTACGGATATTCTTTCTGTATTTGCTGAAGCAAACGGCAAATCTTATATGGATAACGGCTGCAATCCTCAGAACTTAATAAAAGGAACTTTTGCAGAGCGTAAGTCATCTTTCTTAACGCACCCAACATTTAACACCTATCACAGCGAAAGTGATATGATGCGTTATATCAAACGCCTTGAGAATAAAGATCTGTCGCTGGTTCACTCTATGATCTCTTTAGGATCATGTACTATGAAGTTAAATGCAGCATCAGAATTATTACCTATCACATGGCCTGAATTTGCAAGCATCCATCCTTTTGTTCCTGTTGATCAGGCACAGGGTTATGCTGAGCTAATTGAACAATTAAATAAAGACCTTTCTGAAATTACAGGTTTTGCACGCATGAGTTTCCAGCCAAACTCCGGTGCACAGGGCGAATATGCAGGCTTAATGGTTATCAGAGCATATCATATTGCTAACGGAAATCCAAACAGAAATGTGGCATTGATTCCTTCTTCTGCTCACGGTACCAATCCTGCATCTGCGGCTATGGCAGGGATGCACATTGTTGTCACCAAATGTGATGATAAAGGAAATATTGACCTGGTTGATCTGAAAGAAAAAGCAGAATTACATAAAGCTAATTTATCCTGTTTAATGGTAACGTATCCTTCTACACATGGAGTATATGAGGAATCTATCATGGACATTACTAAATTAATTCACGATAACGGTGGATTGGTTTACATGGATGGTGCTAATATGAATGCACAGGTTGGTTTAACATCTCCCGGAAATATTGGTGCTGATGTATGTCACTTAAACTTACATAAAACATTTGCTATTCCTCACGGTGGTGGTGGCCCCGGCATGGGACCAATTGGTGTGGTAGAAAAATTAGTTCCGTTCTTGCCTTCTCATACAATTATTAATACAAGCGGAGATAAAGGCATTACGGCTGTTTCGGCAGCTCCATACGGCAGCGCTTTAATTTTACTAATCTCTTACGGCTATATTAAAATGTTAGGTAACGATGGTTTAAAACAAGCTACGGAAATGGCTATTTTAAATGCTAACTACATTAAAGAAACTTTAAAAGATCACTATAAAATTTTATATACCGGTAAAAACGGACGTTGTGCGCATGAGATGATCCTTGATTGCAACGATTTTAAAATGGCAAGCGGTGTTGAGGTTGCCGATATGGCCAAACGTTTAATGGATTATGGTTTCCATGCTCCAACGGTAGCGTTCCCTGTGGTTAATACCTTAATGGTTGAACCAACCGAATCGGAATCAAAAGCTGAGTTAGATCGTTTTTGCGAAGCTATGATTTCTATCCGCAAAGAAATTAAAGAGATAGAAGAAGGCAAATTTGATAAAACAGATAACGTGATTAAAAATGCACCGCATACCTGTAAATTAGTGGTAAGCGATGATTGGAAAAAATCTTACAGCCGCCAGAAAGCAGCTTATCCTTTAAACTGGGTGCGTGATAATAAATTCTGGCCAAGCGTTGCCCGCGTAGACAATGCTTATGGCGATAGAAATTTAGTATGCTCCTGTGCACCAATTGAGGCTTACATGGAAGAGCCTGTTGGAGCTTAAGTACAGAACTTAACTTTTAGTAAAAAGCCTTTCAGTAATGAAGGGCTTTTTTTATTATATTTAATTTATTATTTGATGTTGAATTTTTAGTAAATGATGAAAAGAATGTCCTAACCCTGTTACCGATGAAGATTAATAAAAATTTATCACTTCTTTTATATGTTTTGTTTGGTTTTTATACGGCCTACGCTCAAGGGATTTCTGACCGTACATCCGATAGTTTAATAAAAAAAGCGGGAGTACTTTACTTAACAGCACCTGACCAAAGTTACACGTATGCATTAAAAGCGCTTGAACTCGCCCGAAATGAGGGAAATGAACTTAATATAGCAAAAGCCTATGAAATGATAGGCATCTCCTTAGACTATCTTGGCAATTTAGATTCGGCTTTGATCTATTTTGATAAATCAATAGATGTTCTGAAAAATCAAAAAAATAACCTGGTTCTTTCCAGTGTATATAAATCAAAAGCAAATACGTTAACGCTCCTCAATAAAAATAAAGACGCCCTGGCATATTACCTAAAAGGCCTTGAGCTTGTAAAAAACACCAATAATAAACGACAGGAAGCTAGCTTTTTAATGGGAATCGGGAATGTTTATTCCTCTATGAAATTTTACGACCTCTCTTTAAAATACTATAACGAATCCCTCACTTTTTTTGAGGAAGTGAAAGATTCGGTTTTTATATCTTACCTGTTTACGAATATCTCCGAAGTGTATGCCGCCCTGAACAATGGCGACAAAGAACTTGAGTATCAGCTAAAATCACTAAGTATTAAAGAAAAACTAAAAGACGAATATGGCCTGGTGTATTCTTATACCAATATGGCCCAGTTAATGGCTAAGTTTAATAAAAAAGATTCAGCTTTATATTTCGCGGATGCCGCCATAAATTTATCAAAGAAAATAAATAACCTGGACTTTTTATCGTCCTCCTATATGGCAATGGGCTCAGTTTATAATGAATTTCATCAGTATAATGAGGCGATCGACTATTATAATCAGGCATTAAACATTGCCAGGAAAGTCAAAAATCCTAAAATGGAATATGATCTTTTGAAAATTTTATCGGATGCCTATATAACCACCGGTAATTACAAGGATGCTGCCATAACACTTAAACAGTTTATTGGTGTAAACGATAGTGTGAATAGCCTGGAAACAAAAAAATCGTTTAATGAATTGCAAACTCAATACGAAACTGATAAAAAAGAAAAAGAAATTGAGATCCTTAACGAACGGGATAAAAAACGTAATTACCTGATCTATTCTTCTTTTATTGTGGTGGCCTTACTGGTGCTGCTCTCGTTTACCTTATACAACCGTTTCAGGCTAAAACGTAAAACCGCGACGGAGCTTGAAACACGAAATAACGAAATTCAAAAACAAAAACATTTAGTAGATGAAAAACAAAAGGAAATTTTAGATTCCATTAATTATGCCAAGCGAATACAATATGCTTTACTGGCACATGATGAGTTATTAAACAAAAATTTACCGGAACATTTTATTCTGTTTAAACCAAAAGATATTGTAAGCGGTGATTTTTACTGGGCTACCAGGCATCAGAATAAATTTTACCTGGCTTGTTGCGATTCAACAGGTCATGGGGTCCCAGGAGCATTTATGAGTTTGTTGAATATCGGTTTTTTAAGTGAAGCTATTAAAGAAAAAGAAATTACACAACCGAACGAAATTTTAAATTATGTGCGCAACCGTTTAATTGAAAGTATCAGCGATGATAAACAAAAAGATGGCATGGATGCCATTTTGCTTTGCATAGATAAAACAACACACACGATTACTTATGCTGCAGCAAATAACGAACCTATCTTAATCCGTAACAAAACCATTATAGAATTGCAGAAAGATAAAATGCCGGTAGGCAAGGGCGAAAACGCAAACTCATTTACATCTTATACCCTCGAATTACAAAAAGGCGATAGTTTGTATTTATATACAGATGGTTTTGCAGACCAGTTTGGAGGGCCAAAGGGGAAAAAATTCAAGTATAAACAATTGCACGATATTTTTCTTTCAAACATTGATAAACCTTGTGCAGAGCAAAAAGAAGTATTAGATTCTGTATTTGAGAACTGGCGCGGAAACCTGGAACAGGTAGACGATGTGTGTGTTATCGGAATAAAATTTTAATTGCTAAACCACACTTCCCTCTTCCAGACTGATAATGCCTTTATCCGCATTTAAGGTTGCCTTTATCCCCAGAGGAACCGTCAATTTATTTTCGATGTGCCCTATCATAGCACCGTAAAATGCAGGAATACCAAGTGGTTTAATGTGTTGCAGAATTACTTCATGAAATGTAAATGCTTTTTGTGGCTCTTCTGCCAAACACTTTGCACATTTACCAAAAACAAATCCGCCTATCACATCCAATACACCGCATAGTTTTAACTGCGTGAGCATACGGTCGATGCTGTAAGGTTCTTCTTTCACTTCTTCCAAAAACAAAATTTTACCTTTCCAATCGGGTAAGTACATTGTACCCATTAAAGAAGCAATAACCGTTAAATTACCACCTATTAGTTCTCCGCTAACAGTTCCGGAAGTAATAGTGACAGTAGTATCTTCGGCATTTGGATTTGCAAACGCCGGAGCTATGGCGGAATTCATAATTACATTTTTAAATACGTTACTTGTCCAGGCATTCCAGCCTGAATTGCCAACAGGCCCATGAAAGGTGACCAAGCCTGTTTTTGCTGTAATAGCAATAAGTAACGTTGTAATGTCGCTAAAACCAATCAACACCTTCGGATTTTTTTCAATGAGTTTAAAATCCAGTTTGTCTAATAACCTGGCACAGCCCCAACCGCCTTTCATGCAGAAAATTCCTTTAATGTTTGGATCAGCAAAAAAAGTATTTAATTCAGTCGCCCGTAGTTCATCTGTCCCCGCAAAATAACCAAACTTTTCGCTGAGTGTTTTCCCAAGAACAACATTAAATCCAAAACCTTTTAAAATAGTACTAAACGTTTCTACTTGTGCGGGATCCCACACAGCACCCGCCGGTGAACTAATAGCAATGGTATCACCCGGTTTTAAAGCAGAAGGTTTTAGTTTTGTTTTTTGATTGGCGACTGTAACATTTGCCAACACGTTGTTTGGTAGGAGTAAACTAGTAGCGGCAATTAAACCTGTTAATCTTAAAAAGTTACGACGACTATTCATAAAATTAAAGTACTTAATAATATGATATTGCGCAAATACATTCTCTTAAATTAACCGGGATTTTTATAAACTAATGTACTTTCAAAAGTACCATTCTTAAAATCATAATATACCCCTACACTACCCCATTTATAAGACAAATGGTAATGCCTTCCCGCCTCGTTCATATCCCATACGAAACCACTGTTGTCTCCCATTTGACGGGCAATCCAGTTCGTTTCAAAATCGCGGTTATTACCCCAGGGATTTCTTTCTTCAGGACCTTCCTCAATTTCAAAATTGATTCTTTTTAAAAGCCCATTTTCAAAAGAGAAGTAGAATAAAAAATAGAGGTCGTCTATTTTCGCTATGTACCCGCTTTTTTTTAAACGGTCTTCACCGAAATGTTCCCGCAGATCTTTTAAGGTTGTTGAAGGAGAAATTGTAAAGTTATTATCCAGGGTGAATTCACCGGTTTGTACATTGATTAATTGCTGCATCATTTTAATTCATAAGATAATAAAGGATAGCTATTATTACCAATAACACCGCTTGTTGTGGTCAAAACAGGACCAACACCTTTGGCATAATAAATTTGTGTAAAGGCGTTCATGGTCATACGCGATCCGTTTATAACATATTGGCTATCGAGTTCTACCATTACAACATCCTGATAGTTTTTCCCTCCCACACTTTTAGAGGAAAGTATTTCTTTTACTGTATAAATGTAAATACAATCCAAGCCATTTGCTTTAAATTTAACTTCCCAACTGTCTCCAACTACAAGAGTATCTTTTAACATCAACTGCATATTACCTTTTTCCATGGAATCAACAAAGTATTCTCCGTTTACTTTTTTCATAAAGGCATTCACAGGATTTAAGGAGTTAACAGTTGTAAATTCCCCTGATGCATTACAATCCTCAATGGTAGTTACCATTGGTTGCCCACCAAAGTCATATGTCCAGGTATTGCCAACTGCTAAAGGATAATAAGCATTTTCATTATCTAAATTTCCTTCAACGGTACCCGATCCTTCATGGCTCTCTTCTACAAACCATTGACTTTGCTTGTATTCTATCCATTCTAAAAAATTAACGGTAGATGCCTGGGTGTTGTTCCATTTCAACTCCGGATAGAGTTCAAAATAACTGTCTTCTCCATCGTCGCCATAACTTCCCGATTGAATCAGGTTTCCGGCATTATCTCTCATTTCAAACGTAAGCTTGTTCGCATTCGTTTTTTGCAGAAACCACACTTCGCCGGCTCCATTACCATTTAGCGGCATAATATAATACCCTCCGCAACCATACTCCGCTAAGAACAAATAGCCACCTGCATTTACATCCAGTTTAATGGGGCCTAATCCTTTAGACGGATTGGCTGCCTTATGTGTTAAATAGTCGTTTATCTGTTCATCGGTAATTGGAAAAGATTTCGAAAAGTGGTCGGGATTTTTTTCTCTATAGTTTATAAATGTACCTTCGTCTTTACTCCCGCTATTAAGTGCTGCAATTGCATTTTCAAGTTTATACATACCATAGAAAGGCCCTACCCCACCATTACTCACTAATTTCAGGTACTGCCTGTATTCGTCAGGCATTTTAAAATCATATTGTTTTTCGAATTTCGTAACGGTTTCTTCCGACAATGCTTCATTCATTTGATAATGATGCATAAAAGCTCCAAAAATATGTTCTCCTTTATCATGGGCCGCCAGGTTGAACCAGGTAGTTTTAACAGCCGCCAGTCTATGATCCAATGATATATCTTTGTTGAACCAATTTTGCTGGCCATCTTCTATCCATTCTAAAAAGCTGAGTGTTTTTATCTGGTCATTTACAAAACGCACTTCAGGCCAAAGATTAAAATATAGCTCTTCTTTACCAGCAGGGTTTATTCTTTTTGCTTCTTTTAATAGCCATATTTCATTAACGCAAGCACCATTTACCGGCATAATATAATGTTTGCCCGGTTCAACAGTACATAAAAATATATAACCCGGTGCATCACGCTCCATTAAAATGGGAGGTGTTTCAATGCTTGCATGATTTATTTTGTAGGTTAAATAACTTATGATCTGTTCTTCCGTAACCGGAAATTCAGCTATATAATGATCTGGTTTTTTCTCCAACCAATTTGTTTCCAGGGAAAGCGGGTATAAAGCATCCTGTAAAGGGTACATCCTATTAAAGGGACCTACACCACCATTACTTACACAAATTAAATATTCTTTGTATTCTTCGGGAAGCTTAAACCCATAATTGCTTTCGAAGTTCTCAATATTTTGGCGTGGTACATTTTCCTGATCTAAATAATACTTATGAAATATAGCTCCCGCTACCATATAAGCGGAATCTTTTTCTTTAATCTCTAACCAGCTGGTTTTAATTTGGTGTAAACGTTCTTGGAGTGACATACTATATTGTTTTTTTTAATTATCAACTTATACCGGTAACTTTAGAAATAGACGAACGTTATTTATGTTCAAGGGCTTTGAGTCTTAGTTCCAGTTCCTTATTCTGAACTTTAAGGATCTCTATCATCTCCTGTTGTTCCTGTATGGCTTTTACCATAGGAGCGATAAGATCGTTGTAACGCATACTTAACAGGCCTTCATCATCTTTGGCAATGATGCCATTATTTATTGCTCCGAATGTCTTAAGTGTTTCTTCAACTTCCTGCGCGATAAAACCATACTCCGTTTTTTTGCTTGCATCATTTTCCCGCACATAGTAAACAGGATTTAATGCTCTGATAAAATTTAAACCAAGATTAGAAGTTTTAATTTCCGACTTCCATCGTTTATCGGATGTAATAGACCAGGCTACCTGTACACCTGCATAGGTGATAGAGGTATTTCCCATACGTATTTGATTGTTGCCTGCTGCTGCTGGTACTTGTGCATTATTTCCCACACCAATATTATTACTACCGTTTGAGGCAGCAGCTAGGGCACTATATCCAATGGCAGTATTGAAAGTACCTGCATAGTTATTCCCTAACGCATTATATCCGGCTGCAGTATTATAGCTTCCACTATTATAATATAACGCATTTTCTCCGATGGCTGAATTATATTGTCCTGTAGTATTCCTGGCAAGTGCTCCATATCCTACAGCTGTATTATCAGTTCCGGAAGTATTGTTATAAAGTGCATAAGCACCAAAGGCACTGTTATAGTTTCCTGTTGTGTTAGTTGTAAGAGCCTGTAACCCACAGCCCGTATTAAAAAAGCCAAACGTATTTAATGTAAGCACCTGGTGTCCAATAGCAGTATTACCGCTTCCGGTGATAGTTCCTGCCTGGTAGCCATAAGAAACATTTTTCGAAGAATTATCTATCCTGCCCGCCGATAGGTTATTGATCCTGAAATTCAAAGGCACATTATCCGTCGTGCCAATAAAATTGGTGCCATCAACCGTACCGCTATTTCCCAATAAAGACCAGTTTTTTCCACCATCACCAGCCAGGGCTATCCATTCGGATCCATCCCAGTAATAATATCCGGGAAATACGCTATTAGGAGCAGTGCCGGCCGTTGCCGTATTATAAACCAGCATACTTATTGGCATACCCGAACCTATTGGCGAAGCATTGTTTATAGCAGATAAACTGATGCGCGGAATTAAAAGCCCTTTGGTACCATGGGAAATGTCCAACATAGCCCAGGCACTTGGAGCCGCTCCTGTTGCATTGATCCCAACATTTTGTGACAAGCCATCCTGCGTTGTGATGACGTTTAGTAATACTAAAAAACTCATTTTACTTTTTATAGGAAAAATAGTTCTGAGAACTTTTTTCTTAGTAGCCAATTTATTAATCAACGTCATTAAATGAGATTTTCCACATAAAATTTTTTACGATAATTTATTTATAAAAGGTTAGTGTTCCAGAAAGCACTCCCGGATTGGCATAATCGCCCGTATTTAAATTCGTATAAAAGCCGCTATTGGTTTGGGCTTGTAATGTAATGCCCGCAAGATCTACCGTTACTTTATTTCCGGATACTACCAATTTGAGATTAGCTGAAGCCGATGTTGAAGTCCATTCCAATAAACCATTTCCTATTTGCTCAGAAAAACTCATGCTCACATGTGTAGGATCTGTATCATTTACATCATATGCTACCAATGGGTAAGTGGTTGTTTGCGAAGGAAGACTTTGAATATTAAAACTGGCTTCAAGTACTCTTAAGCTCTTATTCTGATCTTTAGCACCTATATAATTAATTCCGGCTACTGTTGCCCAACCACAGGTACCGGATACCGTTATAGTTTTAGCACCTGATGTTAACGTAATACTGGCTACACTTACCTGGGAAGGAGTTGAAGTAGTAGAGGTTGTAGTTGTTGCAGATGATACAACGGGGTCATTGGTTTCTTCTTTAGACTTCCTTTTACAAGATAAAAGAATAACTAATATCGACAAAATCAATGCGGTTGTTTTCATGGCCATTTTATTTTAAGATATTTAGTCAAAGGTCATACATAAGCCTTATTTAAAAATCGTTAATAGATGAACGTCTTTTTAGCTAGACAAACGACATATGAATTAAAAATAGTAGCTTTGATAAGCTGATTATTGTATGGAGAAATTTAACTGCATTATTGTTGACGATGACGACATAGACCGTTTAACTGCTGTATCGTACGCAAAAAAATTCAGCGAGCTCCATATTGCAGGTGTTTTTGCTTCTACTGATGAAGCGCTTAAGGTTGTTGAAACACAAAAAATTGACATTTTATTTCTTGATATTGATATGCCAACCGGCAGTGGTTTGGATTTCAGAAAACAACTTTTACATATTCCCGTTTGTATTTTCATTACAGCTCATCCCGAACATGCTGTAGAAAGCTTTGAGCTGGATGCTCTTGATTTTATGGTAAAGCCATTGAATCTGGACCGTTTTACAAAAACCATAAACCGCATAAAAGAGTTTATGGAACTAAAACATAAAGCAGCTTTGTTTGAATCGGGTGTTGGCGACGATACTATTTTTATAAAGGAAGGACACGAACAGGTGAAAATAAAACTGCACGACATCCTTTACCTTGAAGCTTTAAAAGATTATACCCTAATTATTACTACTCAAAAAAGGCATTGTGTATTATCAAGCATCGGCACACTTTTAAAAGAGGAGCATTTTAAATCTTTTATACGTGTACACAGAAGTTATGCCGTTCATAAAGCATTTATTAAAAAGATCGGAGCTTCAGAAATTGAACTAAATAATAACCTATCGATTCCTATCGGCCGAAGTTATAAGGATCAGTTAAATGTATTGTTAGAATGAAAACGATTACACTTCTTTTTCTTTTGCTCTCATTACAGCTGAGTAGTCAGAATTATAATCAAAAAAGTATTGATTCCCTGGTATTGGCTACTGATAGTCGTGTTGACGATACAGTGAAGTGTATTAACTATAATATTATTTCAATTTTTTACCTGTATGTAAACAGCACCAAAGGCTTACTGTATGCAGATAAGGAAATAAGCATTGCTACCGTCATAAACTGGGAAAAAGGTATTGGTACCGGCTACCTCGATATGGGCAGACAACTGATCTCAAAAGGAGATTATGTAAGGTCTTCAAAAGATCTGACGATTGCCGAAGAAATATTTACGCGAACCGCAGATTTTCATAACCTGGCCAACGTCTATAATCAGATGGGGATTTTAAAAGCCAATCAAAATAAATTTCCCGAAGCACTGGATTATTTTTTCAAAGCCATAAAAAAACTGGAGCATGCCAAAGAAAAACCCAGCCTGCTTAACACCGCTTACTTGTATCAGAACATTGCCAACATTTATAATGCTACCGAAAATTATGATAAGGCTCTGGAAAGCTACGACGATGCTATTTCCCTGTTTGAAAAAATAGGTGACCATGAGCCTGCTGCAGCCATGAACATAGGCAGCAAGGGCCTCGTATACCAAAAACAAAACAAGTTAGGAGAAGCTTTAAAAGCTCATCTCGCTGCAGAAAAAATACTCTCCCGGTTGAATGAAGAATCATTTTTGGTATTCGTTAACAGTTGGCTTGGATCTGTATACTTGTCTTTAAAGGACTACGACCAAAGCCTGACCTATTCTAACAAAGCCCTGAAAACAATACAGATCATGGGTGATGAAGTGTTAAAAGCAAACACTATTCAAAACATTGGTTACGCTCATCTTAAAAAAGGAATGAGCATGAATAATGCTTCTGAACTGGCAACAGGTTTAGAAAACATTTCTGCTTCTTTAACGCTGAATAAAAAATTGGGAAATATAGAAGCTCTGCTTAATGATTACAAGTATTTATCAGAATACTATGAGTTCAAAAAAGAGTATGCCAACAGCCTGGAAGCTTATAAGAATTATACCTTATACAATGACTCTATTTATAATTCCAAAAACAAACAGTCTCTTCAAAACCTGCAGGACGAACGCACCATTGAAATGCGCGATAATGAAATAGAAGTGAACAAGCTGAACCTGGAAACCAAAGAAAAACAAAAATGGTTTCTGATATCGGCCATTATTTTATTTATGGTCATTGGAGCTTTATTACTTTATCAAAGCAGAAGCAGAAAAAAAATCAACGAGACCTTACGTGCCTTAAACTCAGAACTGGACGAAGCCAATAAAACGAAAACACGCTTTTTTACAATTCTTAATCATGATCTGAGAGGCCCTGTGAGCAATCTGATTCATTTTTTACATCTTAAAAATGATAGTCCCGAATTACTGACTGAGGAACTCAAAAAGGAAATGGAAAACAAAACCATTTCGGCTGCCGAAAATTTACTGGTTTCTATGGAAGATCTATTGTTATGGAGCAAAGGGCAAATGCAAAACTTTAAGCCGGTTCCACAACGTATAAGTATCGACCAATTATTCGAAGACTTAAGAAATCATTTTTTAAGCTTTGAAAATGTCAGGATCGAATTTCAAAACCCTCAGAATATTCATTTTATTTCTGATCCCGATTATTTAAAAACGATTATGCGGAATTTAACAGGCAATTCGTTAAAGGCATTAGAAAAAACCATTGATCCAACGATTGTATGGAAAGCCTGGCAGGAAAATAATCACATTTATTTATCTATTACCGACAATGGGCCCGGTGGCACACAACAGCAGTTTAAAGCCTTGTATGATGAAACCGAAGTGGTAGGCATAAAAACCGGTTTAGGCTTGCACCTTATCCGTGATCTGGCAAAAGCCATTAATTGCATCATTACCGTTGAAAGTAAAGTAAATGGAGGAACTACAATTATATTAAAATTTGATTAATTAACTCTATTCCTTTTCCGCAATCATCTCACTTACAATTTTAGCACTCAGTAAGCCCAGAGGAATACCACCGCCCGGATGTACACTCCCACCACAGAAGTACATGTTTTTAATTTTGCTGCTGTTATTAGCGTGCCTTAAAAATGCCGCGTATTTATTATTAGAAGAGTTTCCATACAATGATCCTCCTGAAGAACCTGTGCGTTGCTCAATCATATAAGGATCTAAGGTATCTTCTACTTCAATATAAGATTCGATATCTGTTTTTAAAACACGGTTAATTTTAGCTATAATATGTTTACGCATTTCCTGCACATAGTTTATAGGTTCGCCCGATGTATTGTGAGGTACATTTACCATCACAAACCAGTTCTCACAACCCGCAGGAGCATCGCCTTCTGTAACCTTCGAGGTAATATTAATGTAAGTTGTAGGATCATGATAAGGCTTCTTATCCGTAAACATCGTTTTAAATTCTTCTTCGCCATTAGCACTAAAGAGGATATTATGCAGACTTAATTCTTTAAATTCTTTCTTAATTCCCCAATAAAAAATTAAAGCGGATAAAGATTTTTCCTGCTCCAGGATTTTTTCAGGATAATATTTTTTGTCGAGCAGCTTTGTATATAAATATTTAATATCCACATCACTTACCACAATATCTGCTTTTAATTCTTCTTTTTCTGTAATAACACCAACGGCGATATCGTTTATTGTTTTTACTTGCTTAACACGGGTATTTAAAATATAAGTGACACCAAGTGTAGTGCTCAATTCATGAAGATGCTTTGTAATGTCATGCATACCACCCTTAGGAGCAAAAGCCCCGATATTGTGTTCGAGGTGTGCAATAATATTGATAATAGCCGGAGCCTGGTAAGGGTTTGAACCGTTATAAGTAGCAAAGCGGTTAAACAGCTGTACTGTTTTAGGGTTTTTAAACCGCGCACTATTTAATTCGTGCATGGTTTTATTCATTTTTAATTTCCCTATATTTAAAATAGCCTTTGCTGTTTTTAAGTTCAGGAAATTAGAAAGCTTATGCAGGGATTGCTCCATGAAAATTTCCCCGGTTAACTCATAGGCAGTAGCACTGTATTTAAGCTGATCATACACATCCTGCTTATCCTCTCCCAGTTTATCGGCAACTTCCTTTGCAAATTTATCTTTATCCGTGTAGGCAATAAGCGTAGTACCATCTTCATAAAAATAGTTACAAATTTTATCCAACTCAAGGTATTCAAATTTAGCATTGAGTTTGCTTACTTTTGTAAGGTCTTCTACTAAATGGGGAAGTGTAAACACCGAAGGCCCCATATCAAACCTATAATTACCAAGGGTTTGTGCCGTTAGTTTTCCTCCCACATAATTATTGGCTTCAATCACGGTAACTTTATGCCCTGCAGCAGAAAGACGTACCGCCGATGCCAAGCCCGCTACACCCGATCCTATAATAATGATATGCTTTTGCATTAATTTCTGTTTTGGCCCGCAGATCGCACAGATAATCACAGATGTTGTTTTTAAAACTGTTTATAATTTTCTGCGGTATCAGCGAAATCCGCGGGAACATGATTCCCATTCACCAAATATTGTGTAAGTTTAAACATTATTTTACAGATTTTTATTGTTTCTAAATGTCAAAAAAGGTTACGATCATTGGTTCCGGATTTTCAGGTTTATCTGCTGCCTGCTATTTAGCAAAACAAGGCCACGAAGTTACAGTGTTAGAAAAACATGATAGCGTTGGAGGCCGTGCCAGGCAGTTTGAACAGGACGGTTTTATATTTGATATGGGCCCAAGTTGGTACTGGATGCCCGATATTTTTGAAAAATTCTTTGCCGATTTCGGAAAAAAAGTTTCCGATTATTACACCTTAAAAAGACTATCGCCATCTTACCGCGTTTTTTATAAAGACGGGCCTATGGATATCCCCAGCGATATGAAAGACCTTTATGCCCTATTTGAGCAGGTTGAAAAAGGGAGTGCCGAAAAATTAAAACAATTTTTAAAGGAAGCAGAATATAAATACGAAGTGGGCATGCACAACCTAGTATATAAGCCGGGTATTTCGCTCACTGAATTTTTGGATACACGCTTTTTAAAAGGAATGTTTAAGTTGGATGTATTTACCTCTATGTCTTCGCACATTCGTAAATTGTTTTCAGACCCTAAACTGATTGAGTTACTTGAATTTCCGGTGTTATTTTTAGGCGCCAGGCCGCAGGATACGCCTGCCCTGTATAGTTTAATGAACTATGCCGATATGGTTGGAGGCACCTGGTATCCAAAAGGGGGGATGGTGAAAATAATAGAAGCCATGCATAATCTCGCCCTGGAACTGGGTGTGAAATTTGAATTAAACGCTGATGTATCAAAAATTTTGGTAAGTGGCAAAAAAGCCAATGGCATAACTGCTACTAAAACTGCTCCCGAATTTGATGCTCTTGTCTCATCTGCCGATTATCATTTTACCGATAAGGTATTGCTTGATCCTATTTACAGTAACTACTCCACTAATTACTGGAATAAAAGAAAACTGGCTCCTTCGAGTTTAATTTTTTATGTGGGGGTTAATAAAAAACTAAACGGCTTACTGCATCATAATTTATTTTTTGATGAGAGCTTTGATGTTCATGCTAACGAAATCTATACCACACCCCGATGGCCTTCAAAGCCTTTATTCTATGTAAGTTGCCCTTCACAAACAGATCCCCATGTAGCACCCGAAGGAAAAGAAAACCTGTTTATTTTAATTCCCATTGCCCCCGATTTAAAAGATAATCCGGCAACCAATACTCTTTATTTCGATTTAGTGATTGATAGAATAGAAAAGTTCACAGGCATTCATTTTAAAAGCGATATTATTTTCAGAAGAGATTTTGCCACAAGCAATTTTATAAGCGAGTATAATTCGTTTAAAGGAAATGCTTACGGCCTTGCCAATACATTATCGCAAACGGCTATTTTAAAGCCTAAGCTCAAAAACAAAAATGTTAAAAATTTATTTTATACCGGTCAACTCACTGTTCCGGGGCCGGGTGTACCCCCAAGCCTCATTTCCGGAAAACTGGTGGCAGAGCAGGTTGAAAAATATTTGTCAACTGTTTAGCGTTATAAAATCCCCATTAATGAGTACCGTCAAATGATGGACAGCCAAATAATTTTATTATCTTAGCAAACTCAAAGCATGAAACATTTATTTGATAAGGTTAGCGTTAAAACAAGTAAAATTGTGACCAACAGTTACAGTACTTCTTTTTCGCTGGGCATTCGCTTTTTACATCATCATTTTCGTGAGCCCATATATGGCATTTATGGTTTCGTTCGTTTTGCGGATGAAATCGTTGACACTTTCCATGATTACGACAAAAAAGAACTCCTTAAAGAATTTAAACAGGAGACCTATAAAGCCATTGAAAGAGGCATTAGCTTAAATCCCGTATTAAATAGCTTTCAAAAAGTAGTGAATGATTATCATATTGATCACACGCTCATTGAAACATTTTTGAAAAGCATGGAAATGGACCTTGATAAAAAGGTATACGATATTAACGGCTATAAAGAATATATTTTAGGAAGTGCGGAAGTGGTTGGTTTAATGTGTCTTAAAGTATTTGTAAAAGCCGATCAGAAAATGTACGAAGAGCTTACCCCCTATGCGATGGCACTGGGCTCGGCTTTTCAGAAAATAAATTTCCTGCGCGATTTGCATGCCGATTACCTGGGAATGGGACGCGTCTATTTCCCGAATGTAGAATTGACTGAATTGGATCCTGAAACAAAATCGGCGCTGGAAGCTGATATTGAAATTGATTTTAATAAAGGCCTCGAAGGAATTAAATTACTGCCTAAAGATTCCCGTTTTGGAGTGTATGTAGCCTACATTTATTACAGGAAATTATTCAATAAAATAAAATCACTACACCCCGAAAAAATTCTGGAGGAAAGGGTTAGGATTCCTAATTCGCAAAAAATGGCTTTGTTTGCAAGCTCATATGTTCGTCACAGCTTAAATTTATTGTAGATTTCAGGTATAAGCGAATTTCTTTTTGAAATGGCCGAAAGCTGTGAGAGTACTGTGTATATAACCAGAACAATATCCCCGCATCCTTTGTTATCCTCTTAGGAAGAGGGAATGGTAAACACAAAAAATTAATTTTCAATAAAAACGATCATGGTTCTGGAGTATGTAGTATTAGTAGATGAGCGGGATAACGACATTGGCGTTATGGAAAAAATTCAGGCTCACCGCGAAGGAAGATTACACCGCGCTTTTTCTGTATTTATTTTCAATGATAAAGATGAATTATTATTACAGCAACGTGCCCTGCATAAATACCATAGTGCGGGTTTATGGACCAATACCTGTTGTTCTCACCCAAGACCCAACGAAACCATTAAAGACGCCGCAAATCGTCGTTTATTTGAAGAAATGGGCATAGCCTGCGACCTCAGCATTAAAACTTCTTTCATTTATAAAACACCTTTCGATAACGGCTTAACCGAACATGAATTGGATTATGTACTCATCGGCAAATGCAATTCTGACCCCGTTATGAATCCTGAAGAAGTTGAAAGTTTTAAATGGCAGAATATGGATGCTATAAAAAAAGACATTATTTCGAATCCCGAAAATTACACGAGCTGGTTTAAAATAGCTTTGGAAAAAGTATTTTAACGTTATCTGTATAACCTTGTTTTGGAGCTTATGTAGGCCCCAAACACACCCAGTCCTCCATTGATATTTGAATACATAATACTTGGCTCACTAAAAAGGTCAACGCCTCCCGAGTTAACTGCACTCATTAAAGATTTGTGATAGGCATAATAAGGATAATTGCAATTTAAAAGTGTTACCTCAAAGAATTTTAGTTCGCTGTCTATTGAAAACGCATTGTAAATACCCTTCTCAATCGCAATGGTTTTACCATCCTGTCCTTCATCCGTCTCTAAATGCTCTTTCAGAATACCATACATATTGCCCACCGGCACTGTATCCGGGTTTACCTCAAAACCTCTTATATCTGTTCTGTAATAGTTTTTTATGCCGGAAGGGTCATTTAAATTAAGTTGAAGTACTGTATAAATTTCGCCGGGAAATGCCCCATTTTCACTTCCATTATTTATGGCTTCATGATAAGATGTGGCTATAACAGGAACAGGTCCGGAAGGCACCGTAGTTTCTGCATTTACGAGTCTGCCATCGGGCGTTGCCACACTTAAAAAGTAAGTGTGTCCTGCAAAGATTGGCAACAGAGAGCTGTTTATACTATACCTGAAATTGTTATAGGGCACAACTACACTGTTTATACCATCAGAGAGATATACTATAGCATTATCAACAGTACCATTATTACTATTATTGCTGGGGGTATAAAGTGGTCTTGTTTCGCTTACATTAACGGTAATGAGTGTGTCTGACGGAGAGATGAAAGAGGTAACCACTAATTGTGATTTAATATCGGGTAATTTGACATTCGCATCCTTCTCGCAACTATATAATAGTAAAGCCATAGCCGGAATAAAAAACAGGCTAAAAATTCTTGCACTTATGAATTTCATCATTTGATTCATGTTCTTAAAATTTATACGTCCAGGAAACACTTGGTAATATTGGGAAAAGCGACACCTGCTTCAATTTTGAATAGCCTTGCTCCTGACTGGCGTAATAGAAATAAGGATTTTTACGATTGTATACATTATAAAAACTGAGTTCAAAAATACGTTCACTGTGTTTTTTCTGTTTATGAAACTGTATCCCTACATCCATCCGGTGATAAGCCGCCATTCTGAAATTATTTTTTTGATTCCCATAATCGTTGACTGTATTATAACTAGAATTATAAGGATTATTGACCTGATGCCCTATGGCTTCATAGCTTGCCAACGGTAAGGAAATGGCATTCCCTGTGCCGTATACCCAGGTAGCAGACACCGTAATATGATCATTAATATCATAAATTCCCACCAATGATATATCATGTCTCCTGTCGTATTTGGCATAAAACTTTTTGCCAAGGTTAAGCTCATTAAACTGAAGTTGAGTCCATGACAGTGTATAACCGATCCAGCCGGTAAACTTCCCCTTCTTTTTCTGTATCAGTAATTCGCCACCATAACTCCATCCCTGGCCGGCAGTTACATTATCTTCCCACTTTACTTCCTGAGCCTGACCAAAGTCCAGAGCCGATAAAAAACTTGCTCCTTCTTTATAGCCAATAATATGATTTGTTTTTTTATAATAACCTTCCAATGTAACGGCAAAGTTTTTTTCAGTAAAATCTTTTGCAAGGCCTAAGGCTACCTGCTGCGATTGCTGTGGTTTTACAGTACTGGTTGCCGGCACCCACAAATCGGTTGGCAGGCCAATGCCGGTGTTGGAAAGCAAATGCAGGTACTGGTTCATAGTAGAAAAACTTGCTTTTAAAGACAGATCCTTTCTTAACATATACCTTACTGCCAGCCGCGGCTCTGGCTTTAAATAATTTTTAGAGTCGGTATAAAAATGGCTTAACCGTATGCCGGCATTGATCCTTAATTTTTGTGTTATTTTCCAGTCGTCTTCAATAAAAAGACCGGTTTCTATAGCATTAATAATCCTTACTTTATTCTGATTATCCGGGCTATTTGAGCTTTTAACCACGTAGGCATTAGGTGTAAACCGATGGTGAGTAATAATAGCTCCAAACCGGATAAAGTGATTGGGGTTTGGCATAAAATCAAAATTAATTTTACCACCGAAGTCCTGTATTCCCGAATTATAAGCCAGATTAAAATAGTCCGAATTATTTTTACTTTTTAAGCCTATCCCTAATTTATAATTTGTGAAAATGAAAGATGTATTTGCAAATAAGCGAGGATTAAAAAGATGGTTCCAGCGCAGCGTTGTGGTTGCATTACCCCAGTTTAAGTTGGTTTTATCAGAAGTCTTGTTTGCTGCATTTTCACTGTTAAAGTAAAATTTATCCTGTCCAAAATAGCCGCTTAAAAACAGTCGGTCTTTAGGGCCAAGTATATAATTTACCTTGGCATTTAAATCATAAAAATAATAGCCACCTTTTTCATTTTTTGGCAAGAAAGGATAGATCAATGCATCTATATAGGTTCTTCTGGCTGAGACTAAAAATGAACATTTATTTTTTATAATGGGGCCTTCCAGTGTGAGGCGGGAAGAGATAAGACCTATACCTACTTCGCCATGAACTTTTTCTTTATTTCCGTCTTTCATCTGCATATCGAGCACAGACGATAAACGGCCGCCGTACCTTGCAGGGAATCCTCCTTTTATGAGTTCAACACTCTTTAAGGCATCACCATTAAATATAGAGAAAAATCCAAACAAGTGATTTGCATTATAAACCGTGGCATCATCCAGGATAATTAAATTCTGATCGGGGCCGCCGCCACGAACATAAAAGCCACTACTGCCTTCACTTCCTTTTTGTACACCCGGCATGAGTTGCAATACTTTAATCACATCCTTTTCACCAAGTAATGCCGGAATTTTTTTGATCTGTTCAATCGGTAAATCAATACTACTCATTTGAACCTCATCGCTTACCTTTTTTTGTTCTTCAGCGCTTACAGTAACTTCATCCAATTGTGTATCTGAAGTTAACTCAACACCAAGCGTTATATTTTTATTAAGCAGCAATGTCACCTGCTTAGCTTTATAACTCACAAAAGAAAAAACCAGCGAAACGGAATCGCCCGGAAGCGTTAATGAATAAAAGCCATAGGAGTTGGTAGTAGTTCCTGCTTTCAATTTAGGATTATAGATGCTCACTCCCGGTAAGTTCTCTTTGCTGCCGGCTTCGGTTATATAACCGCTGATGGTATATTTTGCAGTAGTTTGCGAATGGCAGATAAGGGATGTGGTACAACTTAAAAAATAAAAGATTCTCTTCATAAAATATATTTAACAAACTGATTTTACTCGTAAGACAGTTTCGGACACCAATTAGTTACACTTAAATTTGCTAGCAGGTTGTATTGAAAAAATCATTTAGAAAACATGTGTTTTGCCATTAACGCTCTAAAGGAGATTATATTGTAAATGATCCTTTATTCATTTTGCGAATCTAACCTTTTTAAAATACTAGCCTAACCCGGATTTTTCACGATCTGTTTTCTTATATTTTCATCTTAATAAACTGGTATATTATAGTACCTACCCGTTACTTTACGTAGGTAACATTACTTTGACCCTGCAATTGGCCTATTTCCAATAACGAATAACACAAATCACTCATTATCAGCGAATTAATTATTTTTAATTTTCAGATAAATCCTTATTTTTGCAACCCTTATTTAATGTTATATATTATATGAATGATTTAGTAATTTATTTAGTACCGGTTTTAGGTATAATCGGTTTGTTGGTAATGGCTATAAAATCTGCCTGGGTTAGTAAACAGGATGCCGGCGATGCAAATATGCAGGAACTTGCAGGTTACATAGCCAACGGTGCAATGGCATTCTTAAAAGCTGAATGGAAAGTGCTAAGTATTTTTGTGGTATTTGCCGCAGCT
>JAZJZF010000011.1:70258-81017 GCA_040389965.1 Bacteroidota bacterium | reverse complement strand
AGCTTTTTATGAAAAGAAGTAAGGCGGTCTACATTTTTTTTGTCTTCATCTGTGATGGTCACAATTGCATCTGCTGTAAAAAACGCCTCTAATTCGAAACGTTTAAGCCTTTTGTTTTGAAGACTGAGGTACATTTTTTTGATGCCATTATTTTCATTTGTCAAATGCCTTTCCCAGATCTGGTGCTCCACGTTATGCGCTCTTATGACTATCCGGGCTTTTGAATACTGTTTTATAACAGGGATATAAGAAGCTAAAAAAACACCTTCGAGTTGAACAATATCAAAAGTAACCGCTTTTAGTTTTTGAATGATCTGCTCTTCAAATTCTTTAAAAAAGAAACGGCTTACAAAATACGATTGCTTTGAAAACAGGTTCATCAAAGCGCCTGAAAAACTGGTGTCGGTATTTTGGTACACCGAAGTATAATGCGTTTTGTCTTTAAAAGCCTGTGGTACTTTATCATCGGGCTTAAAATGCTTTTTGGTATTAATGGTAAGTAAGTGAAGTTCTGCTCCGTTATCTGCCAACCCTTCTGCCAGGCTGTGTATGGCAATAGAGCTGCCATCGTTTGCAGGGTAAGGAGCTTTATTACTGAGCTGGAGAATCCGCATTCTTTGATTTTTTAAATCGTTTGAATAGTTTTTTTACCGGTTCTGTATAAACACCAATATCAAATATGGCAGAATCTTTAGCGGCTTTGTAAGTAAGGAAAATGCCAAGTGGTAAAAATAAACATAAAGGAAACCAGGCCCCGAAGACGACACTATAAATGCCTTCGTCCACCATGCGCTCATAAATAATATTAACGATATAGTACAATAGAAAGAAAACAACCGCCACTACAACAGGCAAGCCCATTCCGCCTTTCCGTATAATAGCACCCAGCGAGGCACCCACAAAGAATAATACAATACAGGCAAAGGAGATATTAATTTTTTTATGCCAGCCCAATTCGTAATCTGTTTTTCTGTACTGAAGTCCTTTTAATTCATCGTTTACCGAATCAATAAATCCGCTCGAATTTCTGACAAGATTTTGTGAGTTTTCTACACACCTTCTAAAATCGTCTTTGTTTAAAGACCCATAAAACTTTTTTAAATCGAGGTGCGGTTTATGTAATGATACATTGTGGTAGGTTCTGGTAAAGAAGTAATTATCAAACTGTTTTTTTAAATAGCGGTGTTTAAGCCCCATATTAATGACAGTTGTATCAATTTCATGATCGATCTGCCATACGTTCATCATTTCGTGATGGCCTTTAAAGAGTTCCTCTTCCGTATTCTTCATTTTAAAATCGCTCATGTCTACATTCACATTGAGTTGCTTAAAAAATAACTGTGTTAAAGGGCGGGTATTTTTCTGATCATCTTCTTTTATGGGATCGGCATACCTTACACCGTCGTTTAAGCGGATCATTAAATAGTTCGTGTCGGCCGATGGCGCCATATAACCACTGTCTGCATAAAGCTGCACATTGTTGCCAATGCCTTCGTGATGATCATAGATTGATAAATTATAAAGGGTTTTTCCGTCTTTATTTTTTTTAGCGGTCTTAATACTGAAGCCCTTGAGTTGATTATAATATACACCTTCTTTAATACTGAGCGTTGGTTTTGCCTGGCGTATATCCCATAACAAACGAGCCGATTTTAACGTAATGTTGGGCAGGACCCAGTTATTAAATACAAAGGTAATTCCTGCCAAAAAAATAATGAACAAAAAGATAGGCCGGATGATCTTAAACAGGGATAATCCCGACGATTTCATGGCTGCGAGCTCATAGTTTTCGGCAAGATTCCCAAAGGTCATAATAGACGAAAGGAGTACTGCCAGCGGCATTGCTACAGGCACAAAGGTTATGAAGGAATAAGAGAAAAATTTAGTTAAGACCCAAACAGTCATGCCTTTCCCAATAATATCGTCCATATACGTAAACACATGGATCAGGAAAAACACAAATACGCCAATAAAAAGCGTCAAAAAGAAGGGGGGCAGGTAAGCCTTGAGTAAATAGGTATGTAAAACTTTTGGCTTCAGATGTAATTTATTTAATATTTCCGGTTATTGGTATAGTAATACAATAGTTAAGCTGCAAATAGGCATATTTTGGTAGCAAATCCTTATGACGACACGTAAAAACGGAAGCCCTAAATTAACGGATATTTTTTAATGTTTATAGCCAAATTATCTAAACTTTACTATTTTTGTATGATATGATTAACGGAAAAAAAATTGTGGTGGTGTTGCCCGCGTATAATGCGGCGTTAACTTTAAAGAGGACTTATGATGAGATTCCATTTGACATCGTAGATGATGTTGTTTTGGTAGATGATCACAGTAAAGATGATACTTCTGAAGTAGGAAGAAAATTAGGTATTAAACATGTGATTCGTCATGAGCAAAATAAAGGTTATGGTGGAAATCAAAAGACCTGCTACGACACAGCTTTGTCGATTGGTGCCGATATTGTGATTATGTTGCATCCCGATTACCAGTACACGCCTAAGTTGATTCAGAGTATGAGCTATATGATAGCTAATGACCTGTATCCGTCCGTGTTTGGTTCAAGGATCCTTGGGAAAGGCGCTTTAAAAGGGGGAATGCCCATGTATAAATACATTTTTAACCGTTGTTTAACGCTCACACAAAATATACTCATCAATCAAAAATTAAGTGAGTACCATACAGGTTACAGAGCTTTTAACCGTGAAATTCTGGAAACCATCAGTTACCACGAAAACTCGGATGATTTTGTATTTGATAATCAAATGATTTCCCAGATATTTTATGCAGGATTCGAAATTGCTGAAATTACCTGTCCTACCAAGTATTTCCCGGAAGCAAGCTCTATTAACTTTAAACGCAGTATGAAATATGGTATGGGCGTTTTAGGTGTTTCCTTTACGCATTTCTTCAACAAGCTGGGTCTTGCTAAAAACAAAATGTATGTCCGTAAAAAATAAATTTACTAAAGTTTAATACGATGAGAATTATCCCTCTTTTTCTTTCGGCAGCACTGATCATAGCTCTGCCATCTTGTAAATCATGCAAAGATAAAAAAGAAGAAGAGGAGGTACCGGTAACAACAACAGGCACCACATCCACTAATCCTGACCCGAACAGCATATTAGGTTATGGTGTTTTAAATAAAGTAAAAGGTATCTGGAACGGGCCGGTTACTTCTACAACCCCCTTGGGTGGTTACCCCGAGTGGATCGTTGATTTCAGACCAATTTCAGAAAACCAGATCGCTGCAAAAAATGAGCTTGACACCTTGAATGATATTTTTATGTCGTTTTTTGTGGCTAAGTATAATAATCAACTCAAAGTGGCTTTCAGGAATGGCGGCTCTTTTGGAGGAATGAAACGCGTATCGTATTTTTTAGCGGATAGTGTTTCCGAAACGGCATCGCAGTCTTTTTACCGTTTTGCGGAAGTCTTAAAAGGAAAAAGCAGAGCTTACACAGAAGTGATCTTGAAAAATGACAGCTTAATTGTGAAGTCTTATACCAATAAATACAATACGCTGCCTTCTGCAACGCCTCATATGGCCTGGCGTGCAAAGCTTCAGGATACAACATCCTGTGCCGCAGCGGTTACTGCATTTGGCTTTCCTAAAAAAACAATGACCAAAGATTTCTCCACGTCTTTTGTGGGGCAAACCGAAGCTATTTATTATAACTCTGCTACCGATCCTTATTCGGAAACGGCACAGCCTTATTTAGGGCAAACTACGGTGAACTATACATTCGACGGAACTCATGTTCCCAACGCTTCTAAAAAAGTGTTCTTAATTATTATGACACAGCCTTTGTTCAATGGGCCAATTCCCAATATGTCGAATTTAAAATACCGTTCGCGTTACGTTATTTTATCGGCAAGCGATACCAGTTTCCTGTTTAACTATATGCACCCCGGCTCTTACTATGTATACGCCTTATATGATAACGACGGGAACGGCGCTATAAACAGTGGCGACTGGATGAGCACTGCTAATACGGCTTTTACGTTGAACGCCCTGGGAACTACGACGGTTAGCCCGCAGATCAATTTTACAATTCCTTAATTTGTTTCCCGCAAATTCCGCTGATGGCGCAGAGTCGAAAATGTCGATGTGTTACGTCATTGCGATCACGCGTCCCAGCGTGAAAAGCAATCTCATACGAGGACAGATTGCTTCGCTACCGCTCGCAATGACGCGGCTCTTGAAATGACAAAGCTTGTTGTACTGTCAGTTCGAGCGGAGTCGAGAACCGTTCCGAAAATGCTATTTATTTGTCTTTCCCGACTCTCACGACGCGTTGTGGCGAAATGATAAAGCGTGTTGTACTAAACAAAAAAAGCGAACTATATAGTTCGCTTTCGTGCTCCCACCTGGAATCGAACCAGGCACCTACTGATTATGAGTCAGTTGCTCTAACCGAATGAGCTATAGGAGCATTCCTAACTCCAAAACGGAGATAAGGCTGCAAAAATATATATTTGTAGCGTATTAGCAAAATATATGGCCAAAATAAAAAATATAATTTTCGATCTGGGCGGCGTTATCATTAACCTCGATACGCCCAAAACCATTGCGGAATTCAACAAACTTTCCCCAAAACCTTTCGAAACCATTTACACCCAATTACAGCAAACACCGGTGTTCGACCTCTTTGATAAAGGCCTTATTACAGAACATGATTTTTTTAATGCCATCAAAGTGGCTATTGAAGCCGATGTGGACGATAGCCTACTTATAGCCGCATGGAACGCCATGTTGCTCGATTTTCCCTTGCACCGTCTTGAATTACTGAAACACTTAAAATCCCGCTACCGTTTATTTTTATTAAGCAATACCAACGAAACACATGTTACCGAGTTTGAGAGACACCTTCTTCAAAGCTGTGGTTATGCTAACCTTGAGCCCTTTTTCGAAAAAGTATATTACTCCTGCCGCATGGGCATGCGTAAACCCGATGCCGAAATATTTGAGCGTGTATTAAATGAAAATAAATTGATTCCGGAAGAAACTCTTTTTATAGACGACACTATTTATCATATTGAAGGTGCTTTAAAAACAGGCATTCAGGCGCATTTACTTACTAAAGGCAAAGAGGTTGGGGAATTGATGAAGGACCTGGGACTGGGATAATTCAAAAATATCCTGCAATAATTGAGAAGCTTAAAGTAATGTATGCCATTTAAAGAGCAGACTCCCCCGATTAACAGGTGGGAGCACTTTTAAACATTGAAACCACTTGATATTCAAGTGGTTTTTTGCTTTAAAGAAGTTTGTGGGTAAAATATAGGAAGCATTTGAGTTTCTTCTCTCCTAGCGTTCTGCTAATTAATTTTCATTTACTCATATTTTATCTATGCCAAGCATTAGCAAAGATTGCGGCCAAAATAGCTTATACGAAATGCTTTGAAAAAACGAATAGAAGCATGGGCCATTTTGGTTTGATGTGGTTTATTGTTGGGAGCAGACTAAGGAATACTACTTTACCTGTTTTTAAAGTTTAGTTTAAGTGCTATTCGAAGTGTATTAGCCGTATTTATTAAAAATATTTTTCTATGATTTCTTCCAACATTTCCTGAGTCAGAGGTTTTGTTTTAAAGTCGGAAGCTAATTCTATTGTTTTTGCTTTCATTTTATCGTCAGGATTCTCTGACGTTGTTAGCATCACAACAATAGCCCGACTTTTTGCTTTTTCATCAAGCTTATTATATTCCTCTAAAAACTCCCATCCATTCATGCCCGGCATATTAATATCCAAAAAAATCAAATCGGGAGTCAAGTGTTCATCATCTTTTTTTAATTTTAAATATTCAAGTGCAGCCATCCCTGTTTGTTTAGCTACAACGGTTTCGGCGGAATGACTTTGTTTGATGACTCTTTCATGAAAAAAGTTATCATCCGGATTGTCGTCAACCAGCATAATGCACTTTAATGTTTTGCTCATAATGTTAAATTAGGTATTGTGAAATAAAATGTAGTTCCTTGTTGTGTATTTGATTCAACCCATATTTTTCCCTGGTGCGCTTCAATAATTTTTTTGCAATTAGAAAGCCCTATGCCATTTCCTTCATATTGTTCGCTGGTATGTAAGCGTTGAAAAATATCGAATATTCTTTCAAAATATGCAGGATTAATTCCTATACCGTTGTCACTAACTGAAAATCTCCAGTCATCATTTATTTTCTCTGAACGAATTTCTATTATGGGTTGAGTATCTTCTTTTCGAAATTTTATGGCATTAGTAATTAAATTTTGAAATACCTGCCGGATTTCGACTTCATATATATTTAATTGTGGCATCTCAAAAACTGTAATAACGGCGTTTGAGGTTTTTATCATTGTGTCGAGATCCAGAATAACAACATCGATTAAATGCTTAAAATTTACAAAAGCAAGTTGTGTATTATGGCCTAATCTTGAAAAATCCAAAAGTGATTTGATCAGCATACTCATCCTTTTAATAGCATTATTTACAGAATGAAGGTATTTGAGTGCATTATCATCTAATAATCCTATATAGTCCTCTTCAAATACTTTCATATAGTTAGAAACAGTGCGAAGTGGTTCCTGGAGATCGTGTGAGGTGATGTAAGAAAACTGTTCTAATCCCTTATTGGCAACACTTAGTTCAGTAGCCCGTTTTTCCTTTTCTTCATTTTGAAACACAAGTTCTTTATTTGCAACGTTTAACTCGGCTGCGCGGTTTTCCTTTTCTTCATTTTGATAAGCCAACTCTATGTTGGCAACACTTAATTCTGCGGCTCGTTTTTCTTTCTCGTGGTTTTGAAAAGCTAGCTCTTCATTGGCAATTACCAGCTCTGCTGCGCGCTTTTCTTTTACTTCATTTTGATATGCCAGTTCTTTGTTAGCAATTACCAATTCTTCGGCCCGTTTTTCTTTTTCTTCATTTTGAAAAGCCAACTCTTTATTTGCAATGCCTAATTCCGCTGCCCGTTTTTCTTTTTCTTTATTTTGAAAAGCAAGTTCTCTGTTAGCAATTACTAATTCTTCTGCCCGCTTTTCCTTTTCTTTATTTTGAAAAGCCAGTTCTTTATTAGCAATTACTGATTCTTCTGCCCGTTTTTCCTTTTCTTTATTTTGAAAAGCCAATTCTTTATTAGCAATTACCAGTTCTTCGGCTCGTTTTTCCTTTTCTTCGTTTTGAAAAGCCAGTTCTATGTTTGCAATACTTAACTCAGCTGCCCGTTTTTCTTTCTCCTGATTTTGAAAAGCCAGTTCTTTATTAGCAATGATCAACTCTGCCGCGCGCTTTTCCTTTACCTGGTTCTGATGCGCTAACTCTTTATTGGCAATAACGAGTTCTTCTGCCCGTTTTTCTTTTTGATTATTTTGAAAAGCAAGTTCCTTGTTTGCGATGCTTAGCTCAGCTGCGCGCTTTTCTTTTTCTTTATTTTGAAAAGCAAGTTCTTTATTCGCCGCAATTAGTTCCGCTGCCCTTTTTTCTTTTTCTTCGTTTTGAAAAGCAAGCTCTTCTTTGGTAATGGTTAAGCTCATGTTTTTGATTTAGCTAACCCATGTCTTGACAAAATAGCGAGATTCGTCATTTAGTGTAATTGTATATTACGCGGGAGTAAGGTAGCATTAATATAATGCATTAAAGAATTTAAAAAAATAAGTAAAATTACCTGTGCAGGTTAAGGAACACACTTTTAGCCGTTTTGAGACACCTTTAGGGATAATAAATGCGATTCACCGTTTATTAGCGTACCTTACATAAAATACCGGAAGTAATGCATTACTCCCGGTGAATCCGATTGATCGGTTGTTAATTTAACAGTATGTTATTAATCTCTGACTTATAAAAAAATAGATTCGGGCTGATTTTTATATTTTGCTATTGTCCTTGTTGCATTCATCTAAATAGTATATAAGCTATTTAAGGATGTTTTTTAGTTTACCGGATTTAGTTGCCGCAGCATTTCAATCCGATAGCTATCGGATGCAGTGGAGCGGGCAATAATTGTATTTTCATCATTAACAGTAGCATATCTTAAATCAATGCCACGGTCTTGGCCAGGTTTAAAAGATTGGAAATCTATGCTGAGTTTTACTGATAGAATGTCCCGAACTAATTCCTCTAAATCTTTGTCATTTAATGTTGAAAAATCGTAACTCATATCTGAACTTAATTAACGGCCTGTTCCAGAACCGCAGTCTGAACGTTTTGAATTTTCGTATTCATATCGAATTTATCAAATTTGTATTTCATATAGCGGGAAGTGAAATCATCGTGCGTAGACAAAATAATTTGGTACTCTTTGAATTCATTCCGAACAAGCTCTATAAAGGTATGTATATTCAGATCATCCATTGTTTGAATAGGGTCATCAATTGATAAAAATTTGAATTGATCATTAGTGTTGTAAACCTTGTTTAGAGATAAGCAAAAAGCCAACGAAACTACTGCCATTTGCCCAGAACTTAAATGATAAACTATATCATGGTCGGATGCGTGGCCAGTTTTAAAACGGACATTATTACTTTGGTTGGTGGGATGAATTTCTATAAAAATACCAAGTCCTTGTTGATAGCTTTGGAGGATCTTGCCAGAGTATATATAGAATGGAACTTTTATTTTTTCAATCATTTCGGCTTTATGACTTTGGATGGTTCTGTGTATTTTATCATAAATAGGATTTACATGGTTAAGCAAAGTTATTAGCTTTTGTTTTCTGGATTCCAGAAATGTTAGTCGGATATTCGCAATTTGCGCATATGAACCTAAAATGTATTGAGATTTTGCATCTAGTATCTCAAGTGTTAACGCGGAAAGTTTAGTGCGATCTGCATCAAAATATTGAATATAAAGCTCTTTATTTTCAATTAACTGCTCATTATATAATAGTCCAGATAGAAGATCAGTTTCAAGGAAGACTTTGAGTAACGTATATTTTTCGTTTATTTCAGCTATATTTTTTGGCGGGCTAGTGAAGTTTATTTGTTCCATAGCCGTACTACTTAGTAAAGAATAGGTTGTAAATATTTCTTCAATTTTAGTCCTTGATGCGGGGTACTCTCTAAGTAAGGCAAGAACAGCCTGATCTGTCATTCCATTTGCTGCGATATACGCAGTTGCTATTTCAGCTATGCGGGCATGAAAGATTTTTATTTGCTCTTCAAAACTTAATTTTTGCTGTAACTTTTCTGTATTATAAACTTCTAATGCGGTGGTTTTATCATTTATTGCTATCTCTAAAGCTTCAAAGGAATTGAAAATACTATCGCATAAAGGGCAATTTAGGTCTGAGATATGCTCTGTATGTTTTATTTTTTTAAATTCAACAAGTGTCTTTTCACGTCCTGCATTTAAGTCTGAAATTATCCGGCCAATTTCACCAAGGTCAAGGTTAATAGCTTTTATACTGTTTTCAATTACCAAATAAGCGACGTATTCTTCAGGATCAGTTAAAAATAAATTAAAATATTCTTTTGATATGAATGACGTATTCTGTGTTTGAAGGAAATCTTTAGCCTTAATGATCTTTGAATTTACAGCATCTAAATTTTTTGCAATTTCCTCAGTATATATATGTTTAATTAAAATTGCTCTTAAAATCTGTTGTTTAGATAAAACCTCATCATTTAGTTTTTTGTACTTAATAGATTTTTCGTATTCATCCGTAGAGAAATTATTTTTTAAAAGTATTAATGAGGTGATAATATTCTGAAATTGAGTAAGCTGTTCGCGCGCACCATTGATTTCGGTAAATGGATTTTCTTTATCAAAGTCGAAATTATTTTCCTCAAATAATTTTTGATATTCACCTCTTTGTATATTTGGAAGGGCTTCGCTTAGTTGCTCTAACTGTTGATCAATAACGACCTGTTGGCGAGTTAAGTTGTTTTTTAGATCCAGAAGTTTTTGTTTTTCTGCTTCCTCCTTTTCAATATTGAAGAGAAAGCCCAACGATGCGCCTTTGTCATCCTCGTTTTTCCTGAGAAAATATATACTATCTTCTTGCTGAATATAATTGAAAAGATAATAAATCGAGGATAAATCTATTGCTGAATCCGCCCCATAAAACAGACTGTTTATTTCTGCCTGTTCAACAGGAGAAAGAGTTGAGAAGTCATTGTTGGTAAAATAGCCAGAGTCTCGCGTAAGGTAAGTGCTGAAAATGTTACCTGCGTCAGCGGGAATAAAATCTTTACCGTGTTCGCTCCTGGTCGGTGATTGATCGTCATCGTAATATTTTATAATAATAAAGTCAGTGTTTGTAGAAGAATCATTAATCCATAATTTAAGAATTACGTCTTCTCCATCAGTATTTTGAAAGAACGGCTTATTTTTATGGTTGTTCTTTTTTTGAACTTTATCAAATAACTCTATTCTCTTAAATTCACCGATAAGGCAAATCTCTATAACATCAAATATGGTTGTCTTACCAAATCCATTAGGGCCAGATAAGACATTTACACAAACATTATCGCTATCAAAGTCAAAAACTACTGTTGATTTGATCCCCTTAAAATTTTGTAGGGATAATTTCTTTATCTTAATCATGTGGCAAACTATTGAGTAATTCATTAACTCGATCTTCCACTTCTGAGTTAGTGAAATCTATTTGGTTAAATTCTTCGGCATTTTCCAGTAACGATGAGTATAAGGCTTGTTCTGTACCAAGAGAGGTTATTATTTTCTGATTTAGAGAAATGAATCCATCGGTTCCATGTTCCAGAATTAAAAAGGGAAGTTTTATAAAAAATTGTATTATAACCAGGTATTCAGCTATT
>JAZJZF010000011.1:45858-70248 GCA_040389965.1 Bacteroidota bacterium | reverse complement strand
TCTGATACATAACCCTGAGCTGCGAATTGGTTGAACTTCTCGTTATCATTTACTTTAGTTCTTAATTGGGGGATAATAGGGTTTACCGTGAGCTCTAGTATTGAATTATCAGTATATAAGATTACATATTTTTTGAAGAAGTATTCATCTTCCTCAAATAAAAGTATTTGCTGTTGTAAATTTGCTATGGAATTTATGTTTGCACATTTTACCAAAACAATTAGTGAAGAATTCTTCTCAATAGTAATTTGTTCGCCGCTATTGACTATTGTCTTAAAAGCGTCCATCACGGCTTTGTATTCTTGATTTAACTTTATTAATTCCTTATTTCTAAGAGTAATAAAATTTTCTTCGGCTATACTTATCGTAAAGAAAAATGATTTATCCTCTTTTGAGTGGAATAGAATGCCCTGACCTTTTTCGACATACCCACATTCTGTAAGTATTTTTTTAATGATGTGCTCCATTATTTAGTTTGGCTAGTGCGTCCTCTCTTTTAACTAATTTGCTATTGGTAAAGGACATGAATTTATTTTTATCGTCTTCTTTTTCTTCTGCTGTAGCAACCGCATTTATTGCAGGGTTCCTTTGAACTAACTCAATTTCTATTTCTTTATTAACTAATGAATGGCTTTCCCATAAGAGATTTTGAGACTGCAGATTTGTCAATATATTTTCAATGACTGTTAGCTTATCTCTTTCCTCATCAGTTATTGCAGTTAAAACAAATTTATTAGGTTCAGTATTCTTATCGTATTTAATAACATTTTCTATCAGGGTCGGGTTGGTGTCGATTATGTCGATAATCATTCTGAAAAACACTTGTTTAAGGCCATCTTGACTATAATAAACCTGGGATTGTTTTAATTGATTTGGCGTCCGATGTAAATTCATACTCTGAAGAAGCAACCGAAATTTGCCGTCATCTAATGCATTAATTTGTCCAATAATACTTGTATGAATCGAGTTAATTCGCTCGGGTGTTAAATTTTCGGTCCTTATAATTTCAATGTAAGTGTCATAAAATAGCTTCCTACAGTCGTAAATTTCTTTTTTTGTAAATATTTCATCGCTACGAATTAGTTGATTGATTTCGTGTAAGGAAAATTTTATATCGAATAAATGCTTATGTGCTTTTTGGTGTTCCTGGCGTATTCGGTGATCGAGCTCAAACGAAAGGCGTAAGTACGCATTGTCTATTATAGCTTGCGCTACGGGACTAAGAATAGTTGTTAACTCAGCTTTAATAAATGTTTCGATTTCCGTTGTTCCACAATGATATTTTGCAGCGCTGTATTCATAGCGGAGTACGTTATTATTATTAGCCGTAGTTGAAGTGTCCCAGTCAGTTATTTCGGATGCTGTATGAAGGTATTTTTCATCGCCGTCTTCAAATGCATTGTTTAGTACACTATTATAAGTGCTTTTGTAAATATTTGTAGCTGAATAATAAGCTTTGACCTGATGAACAGTAAGATATGTTTTTGCGCCTCCAGGTTGTTCCGAATAAATAGCAACATCTTCATGTGTTTCAAACTGAACGTAATGATTATTCAAATCAAGCCCAGCTTCCTGTAGTTTGCGAAGAGCAATCAATAATCCCACTTGTCCTTGATGTGAATAGCCACTCCAACTGGCTGTCGCATTTCTATCACTCATTCAACTTATGGGTTTAAATTTGATTTGGATTATTTGAAATTATAGTTAAAATTACTAAAAATCAGTATCTTCCAGCAAGTTGATAAAAACGCGGGTAAATAAGAATCAGGTAATACTTTCTCATAGTATTTAGTTTAATAAATGAAAATCTGAAATAGTGACTGGGGGAAGCAGATTGTATTACAATGGTAATAAAGAAATTACCTAATTCATATACGTAAAACTACGTGATTCTTTACTCAAAACACATTTAACCCGATGAAACTTATTGTTTCTTCTATCAGTCACATTTAATGCTGTAAAAAATAAACGAATTCCGTTCCGTATTTGTCTTGAACCGAAGAGAAATTACTGCAAAAAGCACCTCATCACCTTTAGAGCGCTCCAAATAAACGGAGCTAAGTTCCAAATATATCAAAGAACGCTCCGGCTAGCATCGGGAACGTTCTAAAAATAGTAAGAACCCTCTTAAGCTCTATTAGAACGGAATGAAACTATGGAAGATCGATCTTGATTATTTTGGAACAGGTTTCATGTATGAAGGAGTGATCTGAATTATTTTGGGGGGCTATCCATACATTGAGGAAGGTTCCAAATATATTAGGAACGCTTTCGATGCATTTGAAACCGCTCTGAACTATTTTGGATCGCTCTCCATGCTTTAAGGAACGCTTTCGATGGATTTAAGAACGCTATGAACTATTTTGGATCGCTCTCCGGTATGTAAGCAATGCTTTCGATAGATCTAAAACCGCTATGAACTATTTCGGAACGCTCTCCGGTGTTTGAGGAACGCTTTCGATACAACTTAGAACGCTCTGAATTATTTTGGAAGGCTATCGATGCATTAAAGAGTGTTATAAAATGTATTTGACCTGTTTTTGTGCTTCACATTCTTAAAATAAGTTAAAGCCATCAGGCTCTGTATCATTTTTTAGTACAGGTTCTTTTTTAGGTATGCCTTCCTCAATCACCGAAATTTCCAATCAATATTTTTGAATGTTCGACCAATGGCATTTTGCTAAAAATAGCCTGGTAACAGGGCGATAGACTGTACTATTATTTAGAAACAGAGCATATCATAATCCGTTTATATTTGCGTTGTTCTATAACGGTTCCCGAATGAATGTTCTATGTAAGCTTGTGTTTTTTAGTACTATCTGCCTGATCAAAACACATCACTTACAACTAAACCATTAAAAAAACAATTTATGAAAACAAAATCAAAAGCAGTTCTGGGCATTGCAAAAATGACCCCGGAGGGAAAAGTAATTACTACACAGGATATTATTAACGCCATGCAGGCCAGCGGAAATTTTCCGGATGCCAACATGCCTATTAATTATGCTACCCTGCAAGCCCTTAACACCGCTCTTCACAATGCCATTGTAGCAGCTAATAACGGTAACGCCGCTGCCACCAGCCAGATGCACGAAGAGGAACGTAAATTAACCATGGCCTTTAACCTCATTAAAATGCATGTGGAAATTGTGAGCAACAATGCCACCGACCCCGATACCATGATTCTTTCTTCGGGTATGGGTTTATCTGCTAACAGCGGGCAAAGCGCAGTAACCGAGCTTACACTTGATGCCATTGGAAATGGCGTGGTGCAGATTCGTGTACCGAGAACCATCGCCGAAAAAGCATTTTGTTATCAGTATGCTCCGGCAAGCGACCCTACCAATTGGCAAAATATTGGTTTCTATTCCTTGAGTAAGATCCAGTTTCCAAACCAAACGCCCGGCAGCATACTAAATATTCGCTATGCCAGCATTAGCAAAGATGGCATGGGTGTCTTTAGCGCCTCCAAACAAATTATGGCGGTGTAATACATATAAGCCATATATACAAATCCTCACCTGCGGCAGACAGGTGAGGATTTTTGTTTTAAAGGCAGGGGGCTGTTCTATTCCCCTCTTTAAGAAGCCTTTCATTTTCTGAAAGGCTTCTTTTGTGATGTGATATGACTTAAGACACTCCTGAAGTTTCCATAAAACTAGTTGCCCGGTTTAACTTTCAGAAAACTATTTAAGGTGTCAAGCGACTTCTCAATTTTTTCGATATGATTTTTTGTAGTAGTCTTAAACTCATTCCATTCTGCTTTTCTTTCCTCCTTATAAAGGTTAACGTTATTCTTTAACAAAGCAATCTCATCTATGAGTAATGCTTTTTCTTTTTTTAAACTTGCTTTAAATTGTGCGGTTGTTGACATTTTTTCAGTTTTGTAATTATGAATACTCCTGTTAAAAAGCAATGCTGCCCTGGAAAACAAAGCCATCAAATTTACCTCCGGCTAATATATTTCCCGTAGGGTAATCCTGATAAGACTGCATTACATACTCGCCTTTTACTAAAATGTTTCGTGTAATGAACCATCCGGCAGCAAAGGCCATTCTGTCAACCGAAATATTGGCACGAACGCCCTGGTTAATACCGCCGGCTACTGTTATAGTAGTGCTTTGTCCGAACACCTGTGTGCCCTGAACTTTATTGTATTTAGCACCAATATAGATCTGTTCACGTTTACCAAAACGGTATAAGGCGTCTACTGCATACTGTGTGAACTCGCGGTTTTTTTGTCTGCTAAAAACAGTCAGGTCTCCTGCGGATTGCGTATACTGAAAATCGCCATTCTCCACAGCATTTTGTCCCCTGCTAAATTCATAGGTGCCAAATAATTCAAAGCCTGCTAATTTGATAAAAGGGTTGATCATCACAGAGGTGACATTATCTTTTAAATTAGGATTTAGTCTTCCGGCAAAAGCATTGCTGGTGAGAGTCGCATCTACAGGTTCCATCACATACTGGTAATTAGAACCCGTGCGGTCGCCGCCATACAAGGTGCCGTTAATGGAAGAGGTTTTATTTAAAAAAGAACCGGTGATGCGAAAACGGTTTCTTTGCCCGAAGGATTTATCATAACCGATCTTGCCATAGATAGAAGGCGCCCGGTCCCTTTTTTTAGAAACACTGCCCTGGATCTCTCCATTGGTCATACCGGCCATCAGGATCATGCCTTTTCTCTGCCAGGTTAATTCGCCGCCAATCTCTGTAGTAAAGGCATCCATGATGTTATTATCCATAAAAGGATTAAAGAAGGTGTTGCCGCCATCGCTCCGGCGAAAGTGGGCATCACCGTAATTAATTTCCATGTGTCCTACTTTTAAGGTAAGGTTTGTCCATACCTTATCCAAAAAACGGTTATGCAGAAAACTTACTTTATCGATCTGCATATAACCGCCTTTCACCCAGGTTTCATTGTGGTGATGGGCAGACATATAGGATACCAGGTTTAATCTTACGCCATCGGCTAACTGTACATCAATATTTAAGTTTGCCTGTGCCAAAGGAAAGCCGGGAGCCATATCGTAAAGAGCTACGCCACTGGTATTGCTGTGCTTTAAACTCTGGAAGCCCTGGGTGAAATTAGCGCCGATCCTTAATTTGAGTCCGTCGAACAGCAGCGTATCATGTTTGGTGGTTTCAAATACATTCATGCCGCGCTGATCGTTGAGCCGAAAGTATTGCATGTCGCCACGTTGCGCATAGCCTGCCTGGAACAATGCTGCAAATAGAAAAGCAACAGCCAGTTGTATTTTTGTAGAGTGTTTCATAGAATGGGTTTTAGAATTGAAATAATTTATTGCTTTTTTACTTTTTCAAGGATCACATCAAAACTGACGGTAATTTCATCGCCAACGTGAATAGTTCCTAATACTGCTTTTGGAGGGACCATGTCAAAGTCAGTCATCTTTAATTTTTGAGATACGAATACCTGCAGATCGCCGTTAGCCAGTACAGCTCCTTTCACGGTTAATGTAACGGGCCTCGTTGCTTCGGCCATGGTTAAGAAACCGGGAGCCGACATTGCCACTTGTTTGGTAGGGTCTGTTTTTACAACGGTAGTACTAAAGGTTAGCGTGATAAATGGATTTTTTTCATAGAGGAATGCATCATACGTTTTGTTGTCCATGATCTTTCCTTCCTTGCTTTTAATACTTTCAACCGGTATTTTTAATTCAAGGTTTTTGATGGTGGTAATGATGTTGTTCTTTACCAGAAATGCACCTTTGCCGCTAAGCTCTGTAATTTGTGATTCCCAGTCGTGTAGGGTAGAGGTTCCCTGTACCGATGCATGGTTTAGTTTTACAGAAAAATCTGTCTGCGCCGGGGCTTTTATATTAACGGCGATCAGTAATGCCGTTAGTGTTATTACACGGATAGGTTGCAGAATGTTGATGTGTTTCATGGTTTTTAGTTTGAGATGTTTGCATACAATAGACTAAGGTTCAATAATTACTTTCATGGCTTTTTCTTTGACAGGGTTTCCAAAAACCTCGTAGGCATGAAGGATCTCATCTAATTTGAAATGATGTGTAATTAATTTAGCGGGTTGCAGTTTGCCGGATTGAACGGTTTTTAAGAGCATAGGGGTTGTGTTTGTATTCACAAGGCCCATGGTTAAGGTGATGTTCTGGATCCATAATTTTTGAATTTGCAGGTTTACAATGTTTCCATGAACACCAATGTTGGCAATGTGTCCGCCCGGGCGTATAATACTCTGGCATATATCGAAGGTGTCTGAAAGGCCAACGGCTTCAATGGATACATCCACGCCATCCTTGGTTTCTGCCATGATTCTTTTTAGTACATCTTCTTTGCCCGAGTTGATGGTATCTGTAGCGCCAAAGGTTTTTGCAAGCTTCAGGCGGTTCTCATCAATATCTATCATGTAGATTTTTGCAGGGGAATAAAATTGCGCCGTTAGTAATGCAGACATACCTACCGGTCCTGCTCCTACAATAGCCACGATGTCGCCAAGTTTTACATTTCCGTTAATGACTCCTATCTCGTGACCTGTAGGAAGGATGTCGCTCAACATCACGAGTGCCTCTTCATCCGAGCCTGCGGGAATAGGGTAAAGGCTGTTATCGGCGTGTGGAATACGGACATATTCGGCTTGTGTACCGTTGATCGTGTTTCCTAAGATCCAACCGCCGTCTTCGCAATGGGCATACATTTGTTTTTTGCAATATTCACAAGTGCCATCTGATGTAATGCAGGAGATGATCACATGGTCTCCCTTTTTAAAGTTCCTCACGGCTGTTCCTACTTCTTCTACAATGCCAACTCCTTCGTGCCCGAGTGTAGTGCCCGGTTTGCAGGAGGGCGTTTTACCATGAATAATACCTAAGTCTGTTCCGCAGATAGTTGTTTTCAGCACTTTGATAAGCGCATCGGTTGGTTTTTCGATCACCGGAGTAGGGATCTCTTTTAATTCGATTTTACCTGACCCGCCGTAAACGAGTCCTTTCATAGTTGATTTCATAGAGTTATTGTTTTAATGTTTAAAGGTTTTCAATTTTATGCGTGATACTTGTTAAGCAGGTTCTTTAACCCGATGTTCAGACGGACAAACTATTCCTGCCTGTTACAGAAACCGGCCAGGCTTACGATGAATGCTCACAAGTTTGAATGGTATATGCTCTTATTCAAAAGCCTGTGCCATCTTTACGAATGTTTTTGTATGACGTGTCATTAGGGGGAAGGTATTTTAAGTAAAACCATGCTTACTTAAAATGCCTTTAATGACGCCATTGTTTAACAGAAATAATTACAGATGATGATCGTATGTTATGTCTGCCTGTTCTCAATGTGGGATATACCTCACTTTGAGTATCTCAATATGTGTTGTTAAGTCCTTAGAGGTTGATTGAATCACTACTTTGCGAAATAACATATTGGTTATTTATTAAAGCATTAGCTCAATTTTCTGTAAGTATCATTGTGTATTAATGATGCGCAAAGGTGGGCTTTGATTGTTTGATCTTCTATGAGATTATTCAGCTAAGAGTATGACACATGTCATAGTTAAGGCGCTAGCCTCCTGATAAGCCATTGGCGGGTTTCCGGATCCCGGTAATATTCTATTCTGTCATGCATGCGATTGGGTTGCCCCTGCCAAAACTCATAGGAGTAGGGCATTAAACAATAACCACCCCAAAATGGAGGGTAGGGGATTTCTTTATGTTTATATTTTGTTTCAAAAATGAGGTAGTTGTCTTCCAACTCAGCTTTATTTGACAGTTCATGGCTTTGTGTAGATACCCATGCGGCAATTTGACTCTCTACAGGGCGCTCCTTAAAATAGCTTTCAGAAACAGCAGGATCTGTTTTGCTTAAAATTCCAGAAATGCGTATTTGTCTTTGTAACTGAGGCCAAAAAAATAAAACAGAGGCATGAGGATTTTCTTCGATCTCCTGTCCTTTACGGCTTTTGTAATTGGTATAAAACACAAAGCCTTTTTGGTCAACATTTTTTAAAAGAACTGTTCTTACAGATGGGATGCCTGATTTTGTTGCCGTAGCAAGGATCATCGCATTAGGCTCCAAAATCTCCGAATCGAGCGCTTCATTAAACCATTCGTTAAACTGGTCGAGCGGATCGGGTTTTACCTTTTTTTCGTCCAGTAATTCTCCTTCGTATTGTGTACGTAATTTGCTAATGTCTTTTTTCATATTCTTAATTTTATAGTTAAGTGTTGTGCACTATGCAGTTGTACTAAATGTGTTTTTCGCAGGTTGTTTGTTCCAATACCGTTTATCAAAGGCCAGGCAGATGTTTCTTAAAAAGTCTTTGCCTTTGTCTGCCAGCATTATTTTATTATTTTCGACACTGATGAGCTCATCTGCCACTAGCTCAGCCAATCTGTTTTTGCTATGATCTAAAATAAGTTGATTGCAAAAGGTTTGACTAAAATCACTTTCGTGCCTGCACATTAAATTCAGAATATGTTGTCTTATCAAAAGATCTTCGTTGCTGAGAACGTGACCCTTATGTAAGGGAAATTTTCCCTGATTCACAGCTTCCCGGTATTCTTCCACCGTTTTGATGTTTTGAGAAAAAGCAGACCAGGAATCACTGATGGCCGAGCATCCCAGACCAATTAGTAATTTAGTGCGGTTAGTAGTATAGCCCATAAAATTGCGATGCAGCTTACCATTGGTAAAGGCGGTTAAGAGTTCATCATCAGGCAGTGCGAAATGATCCATTCCTATATCCGAATAACCTGCCTTTATAAATAATGTTTTACCGATTTCGTAGAGTATTCTTTTTTCGGCAGCTATCGGCAAATCTTTATCTGTATATTTTCTCTGACCTGGTTTAAGCCAGGGCACATGGGCATAGCTGTAAAAGGCAATGCGTTCGGGCTTTAAAGAAATAATTTGTTCAACGGTTTGTTTTACCGATGCTTTTGTTTGATGAGGAAGGCCATATACCAGGTCAACATTAACAGATGTATAGCCTATTTCACGGGCAAGATCAATGACGTTCGTTACTTCTTCAATGGTTTGATAACGGTTAATGGCTTCCTGCACGGCAATATCAAAATCCTGAATGCCAAAACTCACTCTTTTAAAACCAAGGTTGTATAGGGTCTGCAGGTGCTGAACAGTAGTGTTTGCCGGGTGTCCTTCGAAACTAAAATCATACTCTTTAGCTCTATCGGCAGTGTTTAAAATAGAGCTAATAAGGTAATGCAAATTGTCTGCTGAAAAAAAAGTTGGTGTGCCTCCACCCAAATGTATTTCTTTAATCAATGGCCTGGTATCAAATTGAGCAAGGTATAAGTTCCATTCTTTTAATATTGTTTCTATATATGGCTCTTCTACCTTATGATTTACGGTAATCCTGGTATTACAGGCACAATAGGTACAAAGGCTTTCGCAATAAGGTAAATGAATATACAGACTAATGCCATCTTTATTAGACGACATAAAGGCATGCCTGATATGTTGAGCCCAGGTATCTTCTGATAAATTGTCTTCCCAGTAAGGTACTGTTGGGTAGCTTGTGTAACGGGGAGCAGGAACATTGTATTTTTCTACCAGATTATTCATAGCCCTATAATGAAATGCGTTGATGCTTAAATTGCTCATTCATATCTTTTATTTTTGGAAACAATACATTGTTTTCCATATGGATGTGCATATGAAAATCTGCTTCGAAGGCTTTAAGCTGCATCATGAGATCGTTGTATTCTTTTGACACCTCAGGTGGAGTTTCAAAGTTATTAAGAGCGTATTTTATTTCCTTTAGCAGATTAACCGAATGTGTGTGTTCAAGCTCAAGTGTTTTGATGAAGCTAATGGTTTTTGATACGGCATCCTGTAATACCGCTGTCTTCTCTTTTTGGATAACAAGCAGATTTCTGATTTGCGGGAACAATACTTTATCTTCCTTTTCACAGTGATGCAGTAATTTCTCTTTTAGTTCCCCAAATTTTTTGTCTATAATACACAACGTTTGTATATGGGCAAGATCAGAAGGAGCATCGGCAACAAGGTTTTGTATGGCACTATGTATCGATGCCAGCGTTTCTGCTTCGTTATCATGATGCTGGCCGTTAATGGAATTGATCAAAAGCTCAAGGTCCATATCATCCAAAGTATAACGGTGATGTGAATGTTTTTGAAGATCGCTTAATTCCTGGTCAATTTCAGGGAAGTGAAGCCCTTTTTCGTCGCAGGCCTCCTTAAGTGTTTGATTCCCGTTTTGATAAAAATCGAAGCCGTATTTTTCAAATAAAGGAATGCATTCAGGAATATGGATGGCTAACTCTGCCAGTTGTAATGTTATCATACTTATAAGTTGTTGAATGGTTTAGGGTTTGTGGCAGCACTTTAATGCAGTATGTTTTACTGATGCCTCATGTTGTTGCACCGTGAGTTTAGGGCTGATATAGCTTATTCCTAAATTAAGGCCTCTTAATATGAGCAATATTGCCATAACAGCAGTAAACACGGGGATTGTTTTATGTATGAGATGACGTGTTTTAGCGCTGAGCAAATGACTTGTATAACTTACCGAGAACATCAGAGGCAATGTACCGGCTCCAAAGAAAGCCATGAATAGCATACCCTTAAAAACAGTGCCTGTTGCTATGGCACCGGCAACACCCATATAAACCAAACCGCAGGGTAATAAGCCGTTCAGTAAACCGATACTGAAAAAAGAACGGATGCTGCGTTGTTGAAAAAGAATGGCCATTTTGTTTTTCAGACGGTTTAACAGAGCGTAGATTTTTTTTGTAAACGTGATGTGCGATGCCCAGCGTTTTGGTGTGAGAAGCCCCAATAATATCAAAGATCCTAAGAGAATGGATAATTTTTGCTGATAGCCGAACAAAGCAAAACTTTGTCCAATAAACCCAAACAGAATTCCGAAAAGTGCATAGGTTACTATTCTTCCCAAATTGTAGGTGAGTATGGAAACAACTTTTTCAGAAACAGATTTCTGATGTATGGGCAATGCAAGAGCTATAGGACCACACATGCCAACGCAGTGGAAACTTCCCAAAAAACCCAGTGATATGGCCGCCAACAGGTATTCCATCAGATGGTAATAATGGTTTCTTTATAATAGGTAATGGAATTGTTTTTCCATGTCAGGCACATTTTATAGACGCCTTTGTGGAGTGCCGATTTTGGGATGATCTGTTCCCCGTTTGGATTAAATGCCAATTTTAGATTTAAATCTTTAGACGCGTCAGATGGCCTGAAAAGTAAAATATTACCCGTAAAGTCTTTAGTAATCTCTGTTCCCGGAAAATGAAGAACAATACCGGTATCCATTAACTGATAGTCAATGGTTTCTTTCAGTTTTTTTTCATTTGCTATGGCATCTATCCGATGCTGATAATTTAACTCCTGCTCATAATAATCTGTTGCTACCAGCTCCGATTTATTTGAACTGCTAATGACTACCATACTTGAAATAAGTATGACAAAGCCTGTGTACAATACGGTAATTTTTATTCCCCAACTCATGATACTTTGTTTTTTAGTTATAATGTGACCGGTCCCAGAAAATTGGTCTTTACGGTTTTGATAAGTTTGTTGTTGCTGTAGATGCCGATTTTTAATTCTGTTTTTCTTTTTTTGATGCTGCTTTTATTAAGAAAAAGAAAAAAACTTCCCTGTGTCATTCCTTCTTTTTTTACGCGGAGTGCTTTGCCGATTATTTCAATACCTGCTCCCGGAAGGTCTTCCACCTTAAGGGTTACAGGTAATTCGTTACGGGTTTTATTAACGAGCTTAATCGTAAACAGGTTGCTTACCTGGTCATTTGGCTGCTCCTGGTAAAGCATGCCTTTTGCCCTTATGATGGTGGCATCAAAATCGGAACGACTGATCAATAGGAAACTTTCCACTCCAATCAACAAAAGGAGAACAGCCGAGTATGCTTTCATTCGCGTAGTGAACGCTAATTTTATTTTATTTTTAATCCCGTTTTCCGAATCAAAACGAATAAGGCCTTTTTCCATACCAACCGCTTCCATCATCTCATCGCAGGCATCGATACAGGCAGTGCAGTTGATACATTCCAGTTGGGTTCCATTTCTGATGTCGATTCCGGTGGGACATACTTTTACACATTTGTTACAATCAATACAATCTCCTCCTGTTCTTTCTTCATTCTTTTTAAATTTATGACGACCCTCGCCACGCACATAGTCATATGCCACGATGATAGAATCACGGTCCAGTAAAACTCCCTGCATCCGGCCATAAGGGCATACAATAAGGCATACCTGCTCCCTGAACCATGAGTAAACAAAGAAAAAGACGCCTGTAAAAATCAGAATTGAGATTAAACCGCCTACATGAGAACTTAAGGGTTCTGTGATGATCTTTATCAATTCGTCGATACCAATAATGTAGGAAAGAAAGGTGTTGGCAATTAGAAAAGAAAGCAAAAAGAATAAGACATATTTTGTAGCACGTTTTGTTATTTTTTCGCTATTCCATGGTGCCTGCTTTAAGGCTTTTTGATGGGGCGCATCTCCTTCGATCCAATATTCAATTCTTCGGAAAAGCATTTCCATGAAAATGGTTTGCGGACAGGCCCAGCCGCAAAATACACGGCCAAAAATAACAGTAAACAAGGCAATAAAGACAATGAAAATAAGCATCCCGATCCCGAAGACAAAAAAGTCCTGTGGCCAGAAAATCATTCCAAACAGAATGAATTTTCTTTCCAGGACATTGATAAGGAAGAGTGGTTCTCCATGAACTTTAATGAAGGGAAGTCCAAAGAAAACCACCAGGTATATATAGCTTAAATATTTTCGATAATTAAATAACCTGCCGGAAGGCTTGAAAGGAAAGATCCATTTTCGTTTACCATGCTCATCGATGGTGGCAATATGATCGCGAAAAGAATCGGCAGTATGTTCGGTTAAGTCCATGGTTGGTTTAAGTAGCTTATTTAATGCTATCTGCTTTTAAAGTGAGTGTGTTGCTTCCAACAGCAGATGAATCAATAGCTGCAGGTTGTTCTTCTTTAAACAAATCGCCTTGTGGTGCTTTCGCTTCAGGCGGGTTACTTCCTTTTAAAGTCTTTATAAAACCGGAAATCTGTGCTATCTGAACCGGTGAAAGATCTTCTTTCCATGATTTCATACCTTTATCCACCCAACCGTATTTAATGGTTTTAAACACATCCGGCAGCGAACCGCCATGCAGCCAGTAATCATCGGTTAAATTAGGCCCAACAGATCCCTGTGCAAGTTTACCATGGCAGGCAGCGCAATTGGCAATAAATAATTGCTTGCCACTCTCAATGTCGGCCCCTTCTAATTGTTTCACATTGGTTTCATCTACATTATTAGCAGCTGTTTTCATGTATTCTTCTACTTCCAGTTTTGCCTGCGCCATTGCCTTGTTATACTCCGCTGTTTGCAGATCGCCCGTTCCAATAACATGGAAGTTAATGAGGTAAATAACAGCAATGATGATCGTTAAATAAAAACCATATTTCCACCAGGGGGGCAGGTCGTTGTCCAGTTCTTTAATACCATCATAATCGTGATCGAGCATAATGTCCTGTTCCTTTTCAACATCAACAGAAGCATTCAGCTTTTCGAGAATGGTTTTTGTTTTTGGAACCTGAACCGAAACACGTTTTTCAGTTTTAATAAATCCCATGATCATAACATACAGTACCGCTGTAATAATACACTCTATCACAATAATACTGATCATGCTATAAAACGTGAGCATGTCCAGGCCGCCAATTAACCAGTTATCTACAGGTTTTACAGGTGTTTCCGCTTTCATTTGAAAACCCGTAAGCAGAATGAGAAACAGGCCCGTTTTTTTTATGATATCGCTGTTATTTGTTTTTTCATTATTTTTCGTTGCTTTGTTAATCAGGTAATCACTGTCGGCAATGTTTTTAAGAGTTTGGCTCAAAGCATAAATCACAATGAGTAATCCAATAATTAAAGCCAGTAGTGTATTGAACAGGGCATTAGAGAAATAGCTTGTGTTACTTGCCGCCATGTTGTTTTCCTGTGCGTAGTTAAACATGGGCAGGAATAATAAACCCAATACAATTGTTTTGTTTCTAGTGAGCAGCTTCGTCATAACCTTTAGTATTTAAAGTGTGTTGGTCTTTTTGTTTAACAGTGAGCGGCAATTGCGAAAGCATATCGAAATATTCTTTTTTTCCCTTGATCACAAATACCATTACTCCTATAAAGAATACGAAGAATATGATGAGAGAGGTGAGGGGATAAATGCCAACACCGGTCATGCTTTCCAGATAATTGATGAATTTCATAATGTCATTTTTAAGGGTTACTATTTCAGCGTGTCTTTTTTAGTTTCATTTTTAATGTCGGTTCCAAGTCTTTGCAGATAAGCAATCAGCGCAACGACTTCTCTGTCGGGGAGGATACTGATACCATCCTTATTAAGGTTTGCAGCAATTAGTTTTGCCTGTTTTTCCATGTCGGCCGCCGCTATATTCTCATAATTCTCCGGATAAGGGACGCCTAAGCGTTTCATAGCTTTTATTTTAGCTACAGTAGATGACACATCAATTTGATCATCAAATAGCCATGGGTAAGAAGGCATAATAGAACCGGGAGACATAGAGGTAGGATCCAGCATGTGATTGTAATGCCAGCTATCAGGGTATTTGCCGCCAAGTCGTGCCAGGTCCGGGCCTGTACGTTTACTTCCCCATTGAAAAGGATGATCATAAACAAACTCTCCTGCTTTTGAATATTCTCCGTAACGTGCCGTTTCACTTCTGAAAGGACGGATCATCTGTGAGTGACAGGTATAACACCCTTCACGCACATAAATATCCCTTCCGTGTAATTCGAGTGGCGTGTAAGGTTTTACACTTGCAATAGTAGGGATGTTTGATTTTACCAGGAAAGTGGGGACAAATTCAATGATACCTCCTATAGCCACAACTACTAAGCTCACGATCATCATCTGTACCGGTTTACGTTCGATCCAGCGATGCCAGTGTTCTTTGCCATGTGTTGAATACACTTTTTCGAGGGCAGGTGCTTCTGCGTTTTCGTTGGCAAGGAAAGAACCTATTTTAATTGTCTTAATGAGGTTGTACACCATGAATAGGGCACCTGTTAAATATAACGTTCCGCCTATGGCCCTTGTGGCATAGAAAGGGATCATTTTAGTGACGGTATCCATGAACTGCCATTTTAACTGGCCTTCCGGCGTAAATTCTTTCCACATCAAGCTTTGCATGATTCCACTCCAATACATAGGAACTGCATATAATACGATACCCAGGGTGCCGATCCAGAAATGCATATTGGCGAGTTTTTTTGAATACAGGTCTACACGGAATAGTTTTGGGATCAGCCAGTATAAAATTCCGAAGGTCATAAAGCCGTTCCAGCCTAAAGCACCAACGTGCACGTGTGCTACGATCCAATCGGTATAATGCGCAATAGCACTTACACTTTTGAGCGATAACATAGGCCCTTCGAAAGTAGCCATACCATAGGCTGTAACCGCTACTACTAAAAATTTCAATACCACATCTTCTCTTACTTTGTCCCAGGCACCTCGTAAGGTTAACAAACCATTGATCATACCACCCCATGACGGCGCAATCAGCATAATAGAAAAGACAACTCCTAAGGATTGCGCCCAGTCCGGCACAGAGGTATATAACAAATGATGCGGCCCTGCCCAGATGTAGATAAAGATCAGTGACCAGAAATGGATAATGGATAAGCGATATGAGTATACCGGGCGATTTGCAGCCTTCGGTAAGAAGTAATACATTAACCCTAAGTAGGGTGTTGTTAAGAAAAAAGCTACGGCATTATGGCCATACCACCATTGTACCAGGGCATCCTGAACACCGGCATACCATGAGTAAGATTTCCAGAACGATACAGGGATCTCAATAGAATTGACAATATGCAACATGGCAATAGTAACAAATGTGGCAATGTAGAACCAGATAGCCACGTAGAGATGGCGTTCTCTCCGGCGGATAATAGTACCAAACATGTTCCAACCAAATACCACCCAAACGATAGTGATCAAAATATCAATAGGCCATTCGAGTTCAGCATACTCTTTGCCTGTAGTCTTGCCTAAAGCCAAAGAAATAGCAGCTAATACAATAATAAGCTGCCAACCAAAGAAATGCACCTTACTTAAAAAATCACTGAACATACGGGCTTTCAATAAACGCTGTAAAGAATAATAAACACCCATAAAGATGCCGTTTCCTACAAAAGCAAAAATAACAGCGTTGGTATGAATAGGTCGTACCCTGCCAAAAGTGGTATAGGGCAGCTCCATATTTAAAGCCGGAATGCATAATTGTAAAGCTGCGAGTAAGCCGGCAAGCATTCCTACAATACCCCAAAACATGGTAGCATAGGCAAACCATTTTACGGTTTTGTTATCATACTGAAATTTTTGTAGTTCCATAAAGTTTATTTTTTTAGGTGTTGTTCTTCTTCTGGTTGTTTGACATCGTTTTCAAAAAGTATTCTCACCGAAGGGGTATAATCATCTTCATATTGGTTTGTTTTCACAGACCATATAAAGGCAATCAAAAAACCTAAGGCTATCAGGAGGCTGGCGGAAATGAGTATAAAGATGACGCTCATAATTTAGAATGCTCAAAAGTACAGGGATAAGTTTTTTTGTAAGATGAGAAGGATCAAATGTCGAACTGACTTTTATCAGTTTTTCGAATTTTGTGGTAGTTTCGATACCCTATGCTTCAGTTTAAAAGAAAGCAAAGAGCTCATACCTGTTGTGAACAATACAATGCTAATGGAGCTTATTGGCATTAAAATAGCGGCAATCACCGGTTTTAACTGACCCTGAACGGCAAAATACAAACCTATTAAGTTATATGCAATTGAGATCACAAAACTGATATTAATGATCAGTTTATTTTGTTTGCAGTAATCCAGTAAGGCATCAAAATAGCTAAAGCCATTTCCATCCATGATCACGTCGCAGGCCGGAGAAAAATTATTGATATTATCGGTTACTGCAATGCCTACGTTGCTTTGTTTTAAGGCTCCTGCATCATTTAGCCCATCACCTGTCATAATTACCTTTTTCCCCTTACTCTGTAGAGCTTTTATATAATTCAATTTGTCCTGGGGTGACTGATTAAATAAGAGATCAGAATTAAAGAGTTCTTTTAATTTCAGTTGTTCCGAATCATTATCTCCTGATAGTAAGGCGATTTTGTATTGCTGTTGTAATTTTTTTAGTAAATCAGGTAAGCCCTGGCGATAGTTTGTTTGAACGGAATAGTAACCCGGTAGTTGGTTATTGATTTTTAGATACACACGGCTTCCATTATCTGTAGAAATTTTTCTTCCCAGTATAAACTCAGGAGACCCCATAAGAATTTCTTGACCGAGAACAATACCTTTTATCCCAAGGCCCGCTACTTCTTCATAGTTTTTTACTGGTAACAATTTGCAAAATGGCAGAGATTGTACGATGGCTTTACTTAAAGGATGACTTGACTGGCCTGTCAGAGATCTTATGAGTTGAATGGTTTCAGCATCTAATGGCATCCCTTTGAAAATAATGGCAGAGTCGCCCTGTTGTGTAATGGTCCCTGTTTTATCAAATACAATGGTATCGGCCTCCGAAATTTGCTCTATAACACCGGCGTTGCGGGCATAGAATCCGTATTTCTGTAATATCCGTAACATGTTACCATTTGTAAAAGTGGCTGATAGTAATAAAGCGCAGGGGCAGGCCACAATTAAAACGGAGGTTACTGCGTTCCATATTCGTAATGCATCATTTACATACCAATATATGGCGGATGCGGCTGCAATGGAAAATAAAACAAACGTAAAGTATTTGCTGACGCTGTGGATATAAGATTCGCTCTTGTCTTCTTTTTTAATAAAAGCATCATTATTCCATAATTGTGTAAGGTAACTTTGTGAAACATCTTTTACTACTTCCAGCTCTAATGCTCCACCCGTTTGTTTGCCGCCTGCATAAATGATTTCGCCTATATGCTTTTCTATGGGTAATGCCTCTCCGGAAACAAAACTATAATCAATAGTTCCTTTGCCAAGAAACAGAATACAATCAGCAGGAATAATTTCGCCGCTATGAACTTTAATACGTTGTCCTGTTTTTAAGTTTGAAACGGGTATTTGTTTTTCTTTGCCACCTTCATCCAACAACGTTACTCCTAAGGGGAAATAGGAAGTGTAATCCCTGTTAAAAGCCATCGTGTTATAAGTTTTATCCTGAAAAAAACGCCCAATTAACATAAAGAAGACGATACCGGTCATTGAATCCAGGTAACCGGCGCCCGTTTGCGATAAGATCTCGTACAGGCTTCTACCAAAAGTAATCAGGATAGCAATGGCAATGGGGGCATCGATGTTCAGGGTTTTTTGTTGTAGACTTTTCCATGCAGATATAAAAAAGCCTGATGCTCCATAAAAAAATACAGGTAAGGATAGTAAAAGAATTAAATAAGAAAAGAGTTGTTGCAAGCCTTTTTCTTCCATATTTCCCAAAGAAAAATACTCCGGAAAGCTCAATAACATGATGTTTCCAAAGCAAAAACCGGTAATCCCGATTTTATAGATCCTGGATTTGTCGTAGGTTTTGGTTTTCTTATCCGTGAGGTTATTTAAACTAAAGTGTGGTTCGTAGCCAATCGTTGTTAAGAGCTCTGTTACTTTTCTGAGTGAAGTATCCTGATGATTAAATACCACGCTGACTTCTTTTTTCAGGAAATTAACCTGCGACCTGATGATATGTTCATCCAGTTTTCCGAGATGCTCTAATAACCAAATGCAGGAACTGCAATGCATTTGGGGTAAATAAAAGCTTACATGACTTTGCGTAGCGTCTTTATAATGGATCAACTTTGTTTGCAGGATGTCATCGTCGAGAAAAGCAAATTTGTCGGCACGTATCTGTGTTTTTTGTGACAGACCCGGATTTTTCTCTAGGGTATAATAATCACACAGCTCTACTTTATTTAGAATTTCATAAACAGTTTTGCAGCCCTGACAACAAAAGTTTTTCTCTGCTATATGAATTGTTTCTGTATCACAAGGTTCACCGCAATGATAGCAGAGTAACAGGCTTTCGGGTTCTTTAATCATCTCTCTTCAAAATTAAATTCATGGTATACTGTACTGATGACAGATCATCGACTGTTTTGAGAAGTAAGAGCATCTAATACAACAGTATGCTTCGTAAAGTCATATCCTGTTTTAATAATGTCGCTTATTTTTTTTGTATCAAACAAACCGTAACCGGCCAGGCCATCGGGTTCGATAAGCAGATCCACATAGTTCATTTCACGAAGTACAATTTCCCTTATACTCAAATGCACCATGCGTTCAAACTGCCTGATTATGCTAATATTACCATCATAGCGATCTGTTTTATTAACATGTACGCCTATAGTTTTAAGCGTTGAGCCAATAAATGGTTCCACCGGGAGATTACCGCTGAGTCCACCATCGGCATAAGGTACGCCACCGATAAATACAGGAGGGAAAATAATAGGGATAGAGGCGGAAGCAATAACAGCTTCTACGATATTTCCTTGATTCAGGATCACCTGTTTTCCATCATTTAGGTCGGTAACGCTTATATATAAAGGATATTTAAGATCTGAAAAAGTTTTACTCCTCAGATATTTTGCAAATAGTTTATGTAGTGAATCGATAGACAGGATACCCGGAGAAAGATGGAAATTAAAATGCGTTAAGGGAATTGCTCCGGAACAAATGTCTGCTATCTCGTCCGGAGTATAGCCGTCGCAAAGAAAGGCACCTATAATTGCTCCTGAGCTTGTAGCACTAATGGAAGAGAACATGACTTCTTTTTCCTGTAATGCTTTTATAATTCCCAAATGAGCAAAACCTCTGGCACCACCTCCCGACAAAACCAAATTACATGTGATCATATGATACTTACTATAAATAACAATCGATTTCTCTCCGGAGATCTGAAATTGGAATAATCCCGGAGTTTGTCCATTCTTTTTTTCCGTTCTTATATAATATTAAGAGAGGAAGTGCATTTATTTCCAATTCAGTGGCTACCTCTATATCTCTGTCGGTATCTATTCTTAAGACTTCGACTTTATCTCTGTATTCTTTTTCAATTTCTGAGATTACCGGTTTAAATTTTGGACATACGGCGCACCAACTTGCCGAAAAGTAAACAAGAACGGCTTTATGAGTATTGGCAATTTTTTTATTATATGTTTCCAGTGTTATTGCAGGTTCATCCTGCATTTTGGTGGTTTTTGGATACTTATAAGCGAACGCTGAAAGTACTGCCATGATCACTATAGCAGAGGGTATAAATGTATAATATCGCTTTACGCCCTTATACATGTGTTACATCCATTTACTTAAGAACACATTAAACTCCGTTTTAAGAAAACTGAAAATTTTCCTGAAATAGGCTATTTTTTCTCTTAGAGCTGCATGATCTTCCATTTTACGACGTTCAAGGGCTACATCGTTTTTTTTGATTTCGTGGTTTATAGCATCATTATTAAGATTGATCTCATGCTTCAGATGATCCATTGTGTCAGTCTGAAGAATGAATTGATTTTGAAAATGCTCCACCTGCGCCAGTATTTCTTTTGACGTATTCTTAGCCGCAATTTCTTCCAGGCGCTTTTTCATGATTTTAACTTCATCACGATAGAATAAAAGATAACTCGTCCATTCTGCATTTTCTTCGTGCAACGTATAAATTTTTTTGGTTTCCATAGGTTTTGTTTTAAATGTTTCATTACAAAAGTCTTGTAAAACAGATGATTAAAGGTTGAGAGCAGTCAGAATGCTATATGACTTTTGTCATATTTTACATAAAAAGTTCCCATTATTTTCGCTTCTTATTAATTTGTATCTTAGCATTGAACCATACCAACAAACATAAAATGCAAACCAAAGAAGGTATTGATGCGCTGTTTCTTTATGCAACAGAGGGAATCCTGATTACGAATGAACAAGGGGAAATTATTAATGTTAACCCAAGTGCAGAGAAATTATTCAGATATGAATCGGGTGAGTTGTTGGGTAAAAAGATCGAAACCCTGATTCCGCCCAGATTTTCAGCACACATGCAGCATCGCGAAAAGTATAATATAAATCCTCATGCCAGATCTATGGGAGCAGGTATGGAACTATACGGACTGAGAAAAGACGGCACTGAATTACCGGTTGAGATAAGTCTGAGTCCTTACTCTAATCCCGAAGGGAAGTTTGTAGTAGCTTTTATTGTAGACATTACGGTACGAAAACAATCTGAGGAAAAACTCAAAAATTATTCTTTCGAGCTGGAAAAACAGGTAAGAAACAGAACGCTTATACTGGAAGAGGCTATTCAGGAACTGGAAAAAACGAAAAAAGACCTTCATAATGCTCTGAAAAAAGAAAAAGAGCTAAATGAGCTAAAATCGAGATTCGTGTCTATGGCATCTCACGAATTCAGGACACCGCTAACAACGATGATGTCCTCCTTATCTCTCGTAACAAAATACGGTGAGCAAAACGATACACAAAACCAAAGTAAGCACGTTACTAAAATAAAAACATCGATCAATAATTTAACGGATATTTTAAACGATTTTCTTTCCGTCAGTAAACTGGAGGAAGGAAAAGTTGAGAATATGCCTGAAGAAATACACGTTAGTGATTATATCTCGGATATTGTTTCCGAAATGAAGCCAATGGCCACAAATGGCCAAAGCGTCCTTCATCAACATAGCGGTTCTGAAACGGCTCTGGTTGACAAAAAATTACTAAAAAATGTATTGTTCAATCTTGTTTCAAATGCCATCAAATTTTCTCCCGAAAACGGATCAATTGAAATTAACTCCCAGGTATCCAATTACTCTTTTAGAATATCGATTAAGGACAATGGCATAGGTATTTCTAAAGAAGATCAGAAACATTTATTTGAACGGTTTTTTAGGGGACATAATGCCACACATATACAAGGCACAGGCTTAGGTTTAAATATAGTAGCAAGGTATGCGGAGCTCATGAATGGCTCTGTCAATATTGAGAGTGAAGAAAACAAAGGAACAACATTTACCATTATTATCCCACAATAACATGAAAACAATTCTTTTAATAGAAGATAATAAAGATGTACGCGAAAATACGGCGGAGATCCTGACATTGTCACAATACAAAGTAATTACCGCGGTAAATGGAAAAGAAGGTGTTGAACTGGCAAAAAAAGAAAAACCTGATCTGATCATTTGTGATATCATGATGCCTGTATTGGATGGGCACGGAGCCTTACATTTATTATCAAAGAATGAAGAAACAGCAGGTATTCCTTTTATTTTTTTAACGGCAAAGGCTGAACGCAGCGATTTTAGAAAAGGAATGGAAATGGGAGCAGATGATTATTTAACCAAGCCGTTTGATGATGTGGAATTGCTGAATGCCATCGAAATACGACTTAAAAAAAATGATATCCTGAAAAAGGAGTTTACCAAAAATATTTCAGGCATTAATAATTTTATTAATGAAGCCAAAGGAATAGACTCTCTTAAAAAACTTTCGGAAGAACGTGATATAAGAATTTATAAAAAGAAAGATGATATTTATAAAGAGGGTAGCTACCCAAAAGGAATCTATTTTGTAAGTAAGGGTAAAGTAAAAACCTATCAAACAAGTGAAACAGGCAAAGAATTAATCACTGAACTACACAAGGAAGGTGATTTTTTCGGTTACCTTTCATTATTACAGGAAGAAAAATATGCCAGTTCAGCAACAGCACTAGAAGAGTCTGAAATCTATATGATCCCCAAAGAAGATTTCTTCTCGTTACTTTATAAAAACGCAGAGGTATCCCGTCGGTTCATTGAACTTCTTTCCAATAACCTGCGTGAAAATGAAAAACAACTGGTAAAACTGGCATATCATTCCGTTAGAAAAAGAGTGGCGGAAGCTTTGGTAAAACTCTCCGATAAGTATAAAAAAGAAAGTGATCAGAAGTTTAGCATGAGCATTTCACGGGAAGATCTTGCCAATATGGTAGGAACAGCCACAGAGACGGTAATCAGGACGCTGAGCGATTTTAAAGAAGATAAATTCATCGAAATATCCGGTGGCTCTATTACCATTCTGAATTACGAAAAGTTAGCCAAAATGAAAAACTAACCAAGGGAGCTACGAATCTTTAAAACTGATAAAGATCATACATGCCTTTGACCTTCCTCATTTCCTTAGCCTTATAACCTCCCTACTTTTGTTTCATCATAAGTTGAAATAAAAGAAAGTGGAAATTATCAATCAATATCATTACGTCATTGCAGCATTCATTGCAAGAGTGTTTTTAGGTTTCCTGTTTTTCTTTCAGGGTTACGACGCCGTTTTTAAAGTAAAGGTTGGAAATGTTATAGAAACATTTGAAAACGAATTTTCAAAAAAAGGCATACCAAAATTCCTTACTGTTTTTGCAGCCTGGTTTACATCTTATACAGAACTTATCGGAGGCGCTTTACTTATTGTTGGTCTTTTTCAATATGCAGCTTTATATCTTTTGGGTATCAACTTATTAATAGTGGCTATAGGATTTGGCATCAATATGGCTATGTGGGATCTGCGCCATGTATTTCCAAGACTCACTTTAATTCTTTTTCTCCTGATCATTCCACAAAGGCTGAATATCATATCACTCGACAAATTATTTATTAACCTATAAAAACATAGAATCATGCAAACAACTATCAAATCAGCGCACAGCAATGCATCACAGTCAGAAAAGAAATCGTTGTCATCTATCTGGGAAAACATGGAATTTAGCCGTTTCGGAATTATAGCAATACTTGTCGTTATTTTGGGTTGCCTGGGTGGAATGGCAGCTTCATTCGGTGCAGGTGATAATATTTTAAAACTCGCCATGATCGCTTTTCCAACGATCATTGCTCTTGCCTTAATACTGGCCGTAGCCCCAATGAAAGTTATCACCTATGTAAGTGTGATTGCTCTGGTACTTGATCTATTGGTATTCATTTTTTAACCTTAAAACTTCAGGCAAATGAAAACATTACTTGTTCCCACAGATTTTTCTGAAGCATCGAATAACGCGATAGACTATGCCGTTGAAATTGCCAGAGTAACTCATGCCAAATTAATCCTGTTCCATGCTTATCATGTGCCGGTTATTACAACGGAAGCTGTGGTAGCAATACCTGAATTTAAAGAGTTGGAACAATACGCTTTAGATAATTTAAAAAAAGCGGAAAGAACCATTCAAATAAAGCATGGTAGCGCCATAGTAACGGAATGTATCTGTAAATGTGGTTTTCCTGTTGAAGAAATAATACGTTTTACAAAAGGACATAACATAGACATGATCGTCATGGGAATGAAGGGTGCGGGG
>JAZJZF010000011.1:26675-45848 GCA_040389965.1 Bacteroidota bacterium | reverse complement strand
AAGTGTTACAACATCGATGGTGCAGGAATCAACTTGCCCTGTAATGGCTATTGACGAGCATGTGAGGTTTAAAACTCCTAAAAAAATTGTACTGGCATGCGACTATATTGAAACGGAGAATAACTCTATTCTTAAGCCCTTAAAACAACTGGCTGATTTATTTAATTCCCACGTGTATGTTCTTAATGTAGTAGACAATTCAGAAACTTCGCCAAAAATTCCGGAAGCAGTTTCAGATCATGATAAGTTAGAAAATTCTTTGGCTGATATAAAACATTCTTTTCATTATTTACAGAACGAAAATGTAATTGACGGCATTAATACATTTATTGTCGAAAGAAAAATGGACATGGTTGTTATGATCCCCAGAAAACATTCTGTTTTTAAAAGGGTCTTCAGTGAGCCCAATACCAAACAAATGGCTTTCCATACAAAGGTGCCTCTGCTTACATTACACGAATAAAGGAATGCAAGCGAAATCAATCTAAAAATATACAAATAACATAAACTAATGAAAGTAACTATTAACGACCATAGAAAGATTTTCGCTATACAGGAAGACTTCAACCAGCTATTTCCCTACCTTAAATTGGAGTTTTTCTCGAAGCCTCATACGAAGGGTGGTGCAACCTCCAAGAAATTTATAAAACACGATAGTAAAACTTTAGGTGAATGCAGGACCATTCACAATTCTGGTGAAATTACTATTGTTCCTGGTATGACGGTGGCTGAGCTGGAACAGAATTTTGGCAGCGTATATGGTTTAGGTGTTCAGGTATTCCGGAAATCAGGAAAAACCTGGCTCGAAACGACTGTAACGGATAGCTGGACACTGGAAGAGCAAAATAAACAGGGCGAAGAACTCAGTAAAATAGATGCAACTGATAATAATCAATTGCAGAATTGATTTTACTCATTTATATATAGTTATTTCCATAATAATTTTATACCACCATTAACTAATAAATGTTTAATCTTTAAAACTTAACAACATGACACCTGCAAAAACAAATAAGAACGGAAATTTAGTTCCATCAGTATTGTCAGATTTTTTTGATAGTGAACCGGTTATAGAACCACACTGGTTTTCAAGGAGTTTTGACTATACAATCCCTGCGGTAAACATTAAAGAGACCGGGAAAGACTTTAGTGTGGAGTTTGCTGCTCCCGGCTTTAAAAAACATGAATTTAAAATCCATATAGAAGGGAATAACCTTATCATCAGCGCTGAAAGAGAAGAAGAAAAAAGTAAAAAGGAGCATCGTTTTACCAGAAAAGAATTCTCTTATAATTCTTTCTCCCGCTCATTTGCACTTCCACAAAATGTGAATACAGATCATATCGATGCAAAATATATCGATGGAATTTTAAAACTTAGTATTCCAAAAAAAGAAGAAGCTAAACATCATTCGAAAAAAGAAATAAAAGTGGCCTAATGCCAATGTAATTAAGCCCAATCTAACTAGCAGATTGGGCTTAATTTTTTAAAGTAATTAAAATATAATTTATGAAAACAATTATTGCCTGTACGGATTATTCGGAAACTTCCGATAATGCCTGTAGATACGCCGCGTTTTTGGCAAATAAACTTAACTGCAAACTTACTATTTTTAATATGTTTGATGCGCCTGTTATTCATTCAAATACGGGGCTTTATTTAATTTCATACAGTGGCAAAAGAACAACCAGTCAATTAAATGCACATAAACTGGTAAGCAAGCTGCAAACCCAGTTTCCAAAACTTAAAATTGAGTCTTTTGTAACGTCGGGGGCATTTAAGCAGGAATTAGAAGCTTTTACCAAAGCCCACCGGGTAGAAGCTGCAGTAATGGGATTAGCCGCCAAGAACAGGATATCTAAATACATATACGGAAGCCATGGCGTTGACATTGTAGGAAAAATAGAATCCCCTGTGATCATTGTTCCATCAAACTATAAGAATCATCAATTATCAAAAGTATTACTTACAGTAGATAACCACGAAAAGCTTCTTAAATCTTCTTTAAAAGGTTTTCAGAAATTCATTCAAGAATCAAAAACAAAATTAGGTCTCCTTCATGTAAGAACAGAAGATGAGATTTTTGATCCGGTAACAGATGCGCTTAGTATAAATGGAAAACATTTAAAGATTGACAATATAAAAGCAAATGACCTTCAGGCCGGTGTAAATAAATACTGTGTATCAGGAAATATAGATCTGATTGCTATCATTAGCAAAAAACATTCGGTATTTTATAATTTGTTTTCGGAATCCAATACAAAAAAAATAGCCTTTTCATCAAAAGTCCCGGTAATGTCCATTCACGAATAATAACATTTTAAATTAACAGATATGAAATTTCTATTTATAAGTACAACCTGGACCAACGCACAGTTGATATTGTTTAAATTTTGCATTTTCTCTTTCGGGATCATAGCTGGCCTATACTTTGATGAATACATAAAGGACTATCTTCCATATATTACAGGTTTCTGTATTATAACATCTATATGGATCATTTATCTGTGGATCAAAAAAATGAAATCAACTATTAAATGAATAACAAGCTTTTAAATAATTTTTTATCCGAAACCGGCGATATTTCCAGGTTTACAGTAAGGTTTTTCAAAGAAGCCTTTAAGCCACGCTATGAGTTTTCTGAATTAATGCGGCAATGCTATTATATCGGCTACAAGTCTGTTCCATTGGTTATTATTACTGCCTTTATTATGGGTTTGGTCATTACTATACAATCACGGCCAACGTTGGTTGAATTTGGTGCCGAATCCTGGCTTCCTAAAATGGTATCGGTTTCATTGGTTCGTGAAATTGTCCCGGTAATAACCGCCCTTATTTGCGCAGGCAAGATCGGAAGTGGTATTGGCGCAGAACTTGGTTCCATGAAGGTAACAGAACAGATTGATGCTATGGAGGTCTCAGGCACTAATCCATTTAAATATTTAATCGTAACAAGGATTATTGCAACCACATTAATGATCCCGATCCTAGTGGTGTTAGCCGACACCATTTCCCTATACGGCGGATACTTAGGCACAAATATCAGAGGTGTGGTAAGCTGGGATTTATTTTGGAACCAGGTGTTCAATACTCTGTCTTTTGGCGATGTAATACCCTCCATTGCTAAAACTTTTCTCTTTGGTTTTGCTATAGGCCTCATCGGTTGTTATAAAGGTTATAACTCCAATAAAGGAACTGAAGGTGTTGGCCGTTCGGCCAATTCGGCTGTGGTTATTTCTTCGCTTCTCGTATTTATTCTAGACCTGGTTTCGGTTCAGATAACAGATCTTTTAAAACTGACATGATTACAGAACCCGATATATATCCTCAAAAAGAGCCCGTTATAGATGAGCCTGTCATACGATTAATGAATGTCTATAAATCATTCGGGAATAATCATGTATTAAAAGATATTAGCCTGGATTTAAATAAGGGAGAAAATCTGGTAGTTCTGGGGAAATCCGGTTCCGGGAAATCGGTATTGATAAAATGTATTATAGGACTCATTAAACCAGACAAAGGAATTGTTAAAGTTTTAGGAAAAAATATTCCGGATATGAACCAGAATGAACTCGATACAATTCGTACTAAGGTAGGTTTTCTCTTTCAAAGTAATGCTTTGTATGATTCTATGACCGTTAGGGAAAATCTCGAATTTCCTTTAAGAAGACATGGTATAAAATTCTCGAAGGAAGAAGTTAATGCAAAAGTGATAGAAGCTCTTACCAATGTAGGGCTTTCGCACACGGTCGATCTCAGTCCGTCGGAACTTTCAGGAGGAATGAAAAAACGCATTGCCCTGGCAAGGACTCTGATTCTTGAACCGGAAATAATTTTATATGATGAGCCTACTGCCGGTCTCGACCCTATAACGGGTACTGAAATAAGTAACCTCATGCGGGAATTGGCTATAAAATATAAGACGTCTTCTATTATTATTTCTCACGATATGAATTGCGTGAAGATTACTTCAGATAGAATTGCGCTATTGCTTGACGGGCAATGCAACATTCAGGGGAACTATGAAGGATTGAAAAATTCAGGCGATGTTAAAATTAAACCTTTTTTCGAATAAAATATTAAAATGCAGGATTCAAAAAATACAAAACTGGGTTTATTTGTCGCAATCGGTACTTTATTACTGATTGCAGCACTTTATTTTGTCGGCACCAAACAAAATTTATTTGGAAGCACTTTTAAAATAGCGGCCAGGTTCCATAATGTAAACGGGTTGATGAAGGGTAATAATGTGCGATTTGCCGGGATCGATGTTGGTACTATTGAATCTATTGATATCATAAGCGATTCAGTAGTAAATGTGGTTATGTTAGTAGAAAAAAAGATCCGGCCGTATATTAAAAAAAATGCGATAGCAAGTGTTGGCACCGATGGCTTAATGGGTAATAAACTGATAAATATAAATTCCAATCCGTTACCTTCTTCCAGTGTTGTTGAAAATGATGTGTTGGCAACTATAAATCCCGTTGGGCAGGATGAAATGCTACGAACTTTAAATGCGACAAATGAAAATGTAAGGGTAATTTCTTCTAACCTACGGATGATTACAGACAAAATTAATAGTAAGAATAATCTATGGAGTTTACTGATGGATACTGTGGTAGCAGGAAATCTGAAAACATCAGTAGTGAATATAAAATTGATGAGTAATCAGGCCCTTTCTGTAACCGGTAATTTAAAAGGAATAACAGACAATATAAAGAACGGAAAAGGTAGTATTGGAGCCCTGATCACAGATACCTCGTTTGCATCTGGAATACATCAAACTATTATAAATCTCCAAAAAGTAAGCGATACTGCTGCTATCATTACAGGCGATATTTCCTACATTGTTAAACGACTTAAACAGGGAAAAGGCTCTTTAGGTATTTTATTAAGTGACACAACACTCATTTATCATCTCAATAAAGGAGTATTAAGGATTGATACAGCCGCGGGAAATCTTAATGAAGATCTAAAAGCAGTAAGATCTTCCTGGCCATTTAAAAAATATTTCAAAAAAATTAAAGAGAAAAATGAACTTAAATAAAGAATGGCATTCAAAACATATCATGCCTAAAAACGCTACGTTAGAGGAAAGAGTAGCCTGGCATCTGGAACATCAAAGAAATTGTCAATGCCGCGACATGCCTGAGAGTATTAAGCTTGCTATCAAACATGGAAAAGGCATGCCACCCGAAAACAGATAGCAATGGAGTTAGAAAAATTAGTTTATTTCGTTTTATTAGCACTTCTTGCTGAAGTGTTGGGAACGATCGGAGGATTTGGTTCTTCGCTTTTTTTTGTACCAATAGCCGGCTTTTTTTTCGATTTCCACTCTGTCCTTGGCATAACAGCCTTGTTTCATTTATCAAGCAATATTTCTAAAATTGCTTTGTTTAGAAAAGGGTTCGATAAAAAACTCATTATTAACATAGGCATACCTGCTGTTTTGTTTGTTGTTCTGGGTTCTTTTTTAAGTAAGTACTGTAATAGTAAATTGTTAGAAATTTCTCTTTCGGTCTTTCTTCTGGGTATTAGCGTAGTATTAATGATCTTTAAAAATCTGAAATTACAACCAACTGTATTTAATTCTGTCAGTGGAGGAGCTTTATCCGGTATTACTGCGGGACTTTTAGGAACAGGAGGGGCTATCAGGGGGTTAACGCTGGCGGCTTTTAATCTGGAGAAAGATGTCTTTATTGCTACATCCGCCATCATCGACCTGGGAATAGATTTCAGCAGAAGCATCGTTTATTTCTCTAACGGTTACATGCATAAACACGACTTATATTTAGTGCCAATTTTGCTCGTAGTGAGTATTATCGGAACTCTTATCGGTAAAAAAATATTAACGTTTATTTCCCAGGTGCAGTTTAAATATGTTGTGCTCATACTAATTTTCGTCACAGGTATCATCACACTTCTGAAACAGCTTTATAATTAGGCCTCTTATCATAAAACCTGATAAAAATCATCTTTCCGTAAGGCATTTATCATACTTTACCGGCACAACTACCTATAAATTTGTTGTAGTATGATACAGATGAAAGATAAATATAGAACTATTATATTGATGTTATCATTTATAACAGCAATCTTAATTTTCCTGACAAGTTTTGCGGGCCTTTTTCTGCCGGACTTGTATGAAGTTGAAAGCGAAAAATGGCAAGCTCAGTGCAGGTCTCAGGATTTTATAAATCTGGTTATAGTTGTTCCTTCTTTTCTAATTATATCCTTATTCTCATTCTATAAAAAGTCATATGCTCATTTGCTTTGGGCGGGCTGTCTTCTATACATCGTTTATACATACCTGATCTATTGTTTTGATATTCATTTTAATATTTTTTTTATACTTTATTGTATCATCCTAAGCCTGTCTACTTACTTATTATTCTATTTTTTTTATTCATACAGAGTCAGGCATGTTTTAAGTACTATCAATTTGCCCCTTGTTAAAATAATAGCAATTTACTTCCTCATAATGCCGGTTTTATTTTATATTTTCTGGTTATCCGAAATTATTCCGGCTACCATCAATTTCACTTTGCCAGCTAGCGTGGGAGAGTCAGGCCTTCTTACAAACCCGGTTCATGTATTGGATTTATCCTTTTTGCTACCCGGAATTTTTATCACGGGAATTATGTTATTACAGAAAAAAAGGCTGGCTTTTATTTTAGCTCCTGTTTTCCTGACATTTTTCATCTTAATGTATATAACCATTATTACGTTAACGCTTTTCATGATTTGGAGAGGTGAGATTACAAATTATGCGGTTGTATGTATGATGGCTTTCCTTGCTGTATTTAGTTTTGTGCTACTGATATATAATTTAAGAATTAAAAAAGTAGTATAAAGATGGCACGTATCTCTTGAAATAGAATACAAGCTTAGAAAGGCATAGTAACAAACATGAAAGATATTTTTATAACTAAAGCTTCCGGCGAAAAAAGTAATTTTCGGTGATGAGACCAAGAAGTCATTAAGCGTTTTTGGCGCAATAACTAAACAACTTGATGCTATTTTGAAAGAGATGGATTTAAACCTTTACGAAGGTATATCTGGATGAATAAAGTGGATGCTGATATTTAATGTACTACCTTAATGAATAATCAGCATCGGTGTTTTAAGCGAAAAAATAAGCTCCCGGGTAACACTTTGGTTAAAAATCTTTTCAAAAAGCGTATGTTCTTTCGGATCCATAATAATAAGATCGGTTTTGTTATGGGCAAAATAGTCTTTCAAAGCATTTGCAGGATCCGTATCAAATAAAGTAACTACGGTATGATCCACTTTTTCTATAATTTGCTCCATCATAGAGCCTGCTACAAGAGATTTTATTGTTTTTTTCAGGTTTGTTTTAATGTGTACAACTTCCAACCAGGCATTAAACGTTTTACAAAATGTTTCAATAATATATCGGAAAGCGTCATCCTCAATTTCTTCAGGATCGCAGGCAAAAGATATTCGATGGATGTTACGGTAGCTTATGTCTCCAGGAATGACCAAAAGGGGGGCTTCCAGAGCATGCGCTAACTTTAATGTATTGCTTCCAATTGATTTTCTTTTTGCCGTTCCCGATTCTCCTATTATACCTATCACAACAAGATCAGCCTTGTATTTATGAGCCATACTTTGTATCACATCATCTGCATGGCCAACTTCCACCTCCGTTTTTATGCCGGGATCGTATCCTATATGATCGATTAATAATTTTTTATGTTCATCCAGTGTCATAAGCGAAGCCCTCTTCACTTCATCAATTACTGCTTTAGGAGTAAGTGTATCATAGCGCCCTAAAGGAGGTGTTACGGCATGTATAAGTACGACATTAAGATCCAAATGCTTTATAATGCCCGCACCATATATTAGAGCATTAGTGGCAGCCGGCGAAAAATCGGTGGCTATAAGAATTGTTTTCATGTTCATGTTCATTTATGTAGTATATGTTTCTGATTATTTATAATGGAATAAATGCAGATTTGGATGTAATACCTTTCTGTAAACTGTTTTGTAAAGTACCTGCAATTCTTAAAAAGATCATATGCGGTTAGTCAATGCTTTCCATGAGATTTGTCATAAATACGTCTTTGCGTTCATTTAGGCTTTGTTAAGTCCTGTGTTTATTTGCTACGAAACCTTCTATACCGCTAAAGTTGATAAAAATCATATCCTTTCATGATCCAACTTATAAAAAATGTTTCTTCGGAAATATACTTTTGATATGGCAAAAGAATATAAAAGAAAACAACCATTAACTACTTAAATATGAAAACGATTTTTAATAGCTTTTTTCTCATTGCTGTCCTTGTTTTTATTTCAGGTTCTTTAAGGGCACAAAATTTGAAATGCGACCCAAATACCTGCACAATTAAAAATTCGGGGAAATACAGTATTGAATTAGCAGGATGTGATAACTATTTAGACATTTATGTATTGGATACATTAGGAAATCCCATTAAAAATATCCCAATAAAAGGGAATGTGGAGTTTTTTTACCTTGATGAAACATCCCTGATGATGCCATTAAAACAATTTTTCAGAACTAATTCTTTCAGAGCCAAAGTTCCTTGTCCCGGCTTTTATAATTGTAGGGTAATTCTGACTATAGGAACAGATATTTGCGAAGTCTACTTTAATAACGAATGTGATCTTCTTGCCGGACTTAAGTAATCCTATACAGCTTCTTTTATTAATTGCTCTATTCCATACATTGTATCTTTAGATTATACTTAATTACTATGAAAGAAATTGATCTTGAAAAAGCAACCGTGAGTCTCCTCAATGAAAGCATCATTCATATACCTATAAAATCCGGGCACGAAATTGAGTTGAGCGATGCTGTATATATTGAAAGGAAGGGTCATTATTTGATTATAAAGAAAACAAATTAACGTTTTTATTTTCCTGTTTTTATACAATATAACTACTTGCTATAAAATATGGCAACATCCTACCATGTTATGGTTTAATTTTGGTAGAGCAATGTATGAGAAAGAATTTAATAAATGGAGCCTGACACAACGTATGGAATACGTTGCGCTTGAAGGTGACCTCATTACGGAGATTAAGTATTACAGCTTTAGAATTTGTCTTTATATAGTAGAGGAACATTACATAGAAGTGTTTTATGACCTGAATACCAATTATCTGACAGATGTTGCCATTTTGGATCCTGATGATGCAAGGATGGGTTTGTATGCGAATAAGGTTGATATATCGGAATTGTTAAAGTAGTGAAACCTTTTACCGGTTGTGGGCTTCATAGAATCTTTGAGCCTGATTTTGAAGCACGGTGAAGTTTAGATACATTCAACATTAGCAGAAAAATTGAGATCCTAATTAAAGTGTATCTTTAACCTTTTAAACCATCTTTCCTATGACCTCTGCCAACTACGAAACCATTGCCAACGACTTACTAAAGCGTGCTGATTATTTTAACCGCTTGCCGGATGAAATAGGTATGAATGCAGAGGAAATAAATTCTGATCTGGCAGACCATTACCTTGAATTAAGTATTATGCTTAAAGACAGTAAAGAGATTGTTGAGTTTACGGCGAAAGATAAAACGCAAACCGAAAAAGTCTTAATTGCTTTGCACACAGAAATGCTCGAAGAATTAAAAGCACTTTCTGAACTTGGCTATGATAAACCAGACTGGGTTGCCTTTCATGAATCAGGTCTTTCCGAAAATTATTTCCCTAGGTAATAGAAGATATTAAATTTTTTCTAAGAAGATATCCTTTCTGTTTTTAAACAGAAAGTTTAGTTTACGTTAAGAACATAACAAAATCTGCTACTATAACAATTCATTGAGTTTAATCTCCTGCATGGTCACTCATCCTGTTTTCTGTTTTAATAAGCTTTATCTATAGGCTACTCATTTAACGTTAGGATAAACGCGCTTTAATCTTAACGCAACCTATGAGCGGTAATTTTGTGCCAAATTCTTGTTCTACTATTCTTAACTATCATGAAGCACTTAATTATCATGAAAAAACGATTGACTTTATCACGTGGCATTATTATAAAAATAAAACTGCACTTTATTTTGTTTGTACTTCTATGTGCATTTTCTGCTAAGGCACAGGTTACGGTTGCCTTTCAGGGTGCAGAACCCGCCGATACCTGGGGTTATACTACTAATGGTATTGGTGCGTCAGCCGCAACAGAATGTATGGCTTCTCCCAATATTAAAACCGGCACCAAATCTATAGGTGTTGGTGGAAATACCGGTGGAGGAAACTGCTGGAGTGGGGGAACCGGTAACGGAGCTTCTTTGCCTCATACCATTACATTTAACAGCATTAGCATTGCTACTTCTTCTGCTTATACCCGCACGCTTACTTTTAGTTGGGGAAATCGTTTCCCTTCATGTAGCGGTACAGGCTGGGATAGTGGAGAGAACCTGACCTTTCGTGCATACCACGACGGTATAGCCCAACCGCAGATTACCATTGTAAATGGCAGTAACAATGCGGCTTATAGTATTCAGTCTAACGACTATACCTGGAGTATTCCTCCCTGTGTTCAGGATTTTTACTTTGTAGTAAGTATAACCACTAACCGTAACGACGAATTACTATTCCTGGATGATGCTAAAATTTCTTCTCCGGCACTTAATCCAACCATTAATCAGCCTTCGGCAATTATGGGGAACACCCTGGTATGTCAGGGAAATGCGTTTACTTATAGCGTTACTAACGTACCCGGAACTGCCTATGGATGGAGCAATTTACCAACAGGAGCTTCTTTTACGTCGGTTAATAATTCTGTTAACTCCTATTCAATGAATGTTAACTGGGGAACTGCTGCTCCGGGAACGTATTCTTTATTAGTAACTCCTTCCGATGCCTGTGGATTGGCTCCCGGCACGGCACAAACGGTAGAAGTAACGGTTCAGCCTCCTGCTACGCCTTTAAGTATAACAGGCCCCAATAATCTTTGCCCCGGTAATACAATCACTTTAAATTCTAACTATTCGAGCGGGAATAGCTGGTCAACAGGAGTTACAACTTCTTCTATTGCAGTAACAACGGCAGGCGTTTATTCATTAACGGCTTTATCTGCCTGTGGCGCTTTAAATGCAACTTATACGGTGAGTATGAATCCTGCTGCCAACGCAGCCATTACACCAAACGGCTCCACCACTTTTTGCCAGGGGAATTCCATTACGCTCACATCGGCCAGTGCAAGCGGGAATAGCTGGTCTACCGGTGCTACAACGTCTTCGATTGCAGTAACAACTTCAGGAACTTATTCCTTAAGTGTAACAACAATATGTGGTACAGATGCATCCAGTATTACTATTACCGTTATTCCCAATACCATTACGCCTACCATTACTGCTAGTGGTCCTACTACTTTTTGCCAGGGTGGTTCAGTCATTCTCACATCAGGAAATACCGTTGGAAATAGCTGGTCTACCGGAGCTACCACTTCTACTATTAATGTAAACACGGCCGGTATTTATACACTCACTGTCTCTAATACCTGTGCATCGGCTTCAGTAACACAAAGCATTACTGTTATACCGGTGGTTACGGCTGCTATTATAGCTTCAGGGCCAACTACTTTTTGTCAGGGCGGATCAGTGATTTTAAATTCCGGCTCTGCTGCAGGAAATAGCTGGTCAAACGGAGCTTCCACTTCTACGATCAGTGTAAATACAGCAGGCATCTATACATTAACCGTAACTGCTGCTTGCGGAACAGCTACTGCAACACAACAAATAGTTGTAAATCCTTTACCAACTGCCAATATCAGTTTTACGAGTACTACAATTTGTCCGGGCGATTCGGTGCTTTTGACTGCTTCAGGTGGTATAACGTATCTATGGTCTACCGGCCAAACTACAGCGGGTATCTATGCTCATAGTTCAGGTACTTATACGGTAAAGTGCACTAATGGATGCGGAGCAACAACAGCACAACCTGTAACCATTACTCAATTAGCATTGCCGGTAATACAAATCACAGGTGGCGGGCGAATATGTGCCGGTGACTCTCTGTTATTAAGTGCTTCGGGAGGCACGGGTTATCTTTGGTCTACAGGCTCTACAGCTTCTTCTATCTATGTGCATGCCACCGGAAATTACAATGTAACAACCGCCAATAATTGTGGGAGTAGTACAGCATCAGCTCTTGTAAATGTTGGTACTGTTTCGGCAGAATGTCATGCGAACGTGCTAACAGGTTCGGCGCCACTCCATGTGCAAATGATTAATGCCAGTTCAACGAACACTGTAGGTGTTAACTGGAATTTCGGAGATGGCTCGGGCAGTACAGATAATAATCCATTACATACGTTTAATAATCCCGGTGTATATACCATAACGCTTACAGCACAAAGTACCGAAGGTTGTTTTGATACTTATACACTAACGGTTACCATACTTTCTGAAAATTCTTCGATTGAAGTACCTAATGTATTTACGCCAAACAATGATAGGGTAAATGATTATTTCAGTATCCGTACCGAAGGTATTTCTGAATTTCATTTAAGTATCTTCGATCGTTGGGGCAAACTGGTTGTTGAGTCTACCGATCCTGCAAAAAGTTGGGATGGAAAAAATACGGCAGGAATAGATGCCACAGACGGAACCTATTTCTATGTGATCCTTGCCAAAGGAACCGACAATAAAGAATACAATCAAAAAGGAACGGTTAATTTATTCCGCTAAGACAATATAAGGATATAAAATAAAGGCCTTCCTGAAAATGGAGGGCTTTTATTTTTACCACCGGTTTTTTTGTAAATGCTTAATGAATGCCATCCAGAGGCTTTTCCGGCGGAGTTATTTCTGCCTCTTTACTCATAATCGTTATTTCTGTTTTTTCTTTTTTAATACCCTGACGTATAAAAGCAAACAGACTCATATATAAATTAGCGATCCATACAACAGCAAATCCTGCAATAAGGTAACCCCGCCAATCATCTATTAAAAGTTTATAGCGTGTCAATATTAAAAACAGGGCAGTTACATAATGGCTAAAACAATACTCACAGGTAAAAAGGTAGAAAAATTTTCTCTTTAAAACAGTTTTGCCTTCCTTGCTGCATTTAATACAAAACTCCCTTGGCTCCCGAAACACCTCTTCGTTGGTTACTGTCCAGGCAATACAGGCAATAGGTATTACCAGGGTAAAGAGCCATATGATCTGGGTTGTGAGTGGCATAGCAAAAACAAGGAGTACAGACGTAACCAGTAAACACTAACGGATCCGTAAATACAATTGTTGTTTATACATTCAAATGAGATGCCAGTGCTATAAGCTACTCTACCGGTTTTCCTGTGCGATAGGCTGTGCCTTTAAACATAGCTACCAGCTTGCCATCGGCATTAGTAGTACGCACATCATATAAGCCCGTTTTATTGCCAAGGTGTACTTCTTTGGCTTCCACATATAATATATCTCCTTCTTTTGCAGGTTGGGTAAAGGCGATAGATACATCCAAAGCCACCGTAATAATGCCGTGCGAATTACAGGCAAATGCAAAAGCAGAATCAGAAGCCGAAAACACAATACCACCGTGTATGTTCTCAAAACCATTGAGCATTTCGCGCTTAACGGTATAATGCAGTTTACAGTAGCCGGTATCAATAGCATCAATTTCAAGCCCGAGCCATTTTGTGAACTCGTCGCGTTTTGTCATAATATCCAATACATTCTGTGGTGTCATCTGTAAAATCCGTTAAGTAATATAAGGGCGCATTTCATCTTCAATGCCTTTTCTTAGTTCCATGAGTTTGATGGCGTAATGGTTCATTGCCATTTCTTTTTCAGTTTTAGGAACAAAAACCGGTACCTCTTTTGGTTTATTGTGTTCATCCATAGCCACAAATACAATCACACAGTGAGTATTCTTTATGAAATTTTTTCTGCCAACAGGCTTCGAAAAAGCGTCAACGGCAATATGCATACTTGTTTTACCCGTATAAATGATACGTGCTTCCATTTTTACCAAATGACCTATGTGCACAGGGTGGTAAAACCGAATGCCTCCCACATATACAGTTACACAATACGATTCGCTCCATTGCACAGCACAGGCATAAGCTGCCTGGTCTATCCATTTCATCATCATACCACCATGCACTTTTCCGCCAAAATTAACGTCGGATGGTTCACTTAAAAACTGGAGTTCAATATGATTTTTAATATCTTTTTCCACTATACCTGTGTTTTTATTTTGCTAAATATATGGAACTATTGGATCATCTCCTTGCGCTTTTCCAAAAAATTCAGACCTGTATCTTTTGTTGTCATTTTCATAAAATAGAAATAAATTTGTTAAACTTGTTATGCCAAACTATTTATAAATGGATATAATACTTTGCTATTACTGTAATAAAAATGCAGGAGATCCACGGTATGTGTTTCGTAAAAACCTATAAACCATAATTGTAGACTAACACAAATAAGATAGCATGAGTACAATTAACGGTGTAGGAACCGGGTTTAACGGCTTTTCGCAACCGGACGAAGACGGTAATATAACAGCTACAAAATGGTTCACTGTTTTATACTTTCCTGTTTTGCCTTTATGGAAAGCAAAGTTAAAACGGCAATTAACCACAAGCGATGTGTTTCAGTACCAATTGATCAGTTACGAAAAAATGAACGCCAAAGAAATCCTCACAACCTACATATATGGATGGCTCTTCACACCAGTACTATTCTTCTGGCCTCTGGTTTTGAGCGTTCGTGAAGTGGCTGCCGCTATTGGTATTCCTACCGAAAATGCGGGGTTTGGCATATACGAAGCAATGATCACCTTTTCAATACTTTACCTCGTTATATTTGTATGGAAGTGGAAAGACTGGATGGAAGAAAGAGGGCTTCCGAAAAATTATAAGGAATTGTTGAAGCAGCAGAAAATGAATAAGCAATGAAATATATTATCCTTTTAGCGTTCCTGGTAGCATTGAATGCCTGCAATACTGAAACTAAAACCAGTGATCAAAAACAAAAAAATCCTGAAAAAGATTCGCTTCCTGTGGAGTTTCTAAATGTTACAACCGCTTTGAATGTTGTTCCTTTGAGGCAATTGCCAAAAGGGTTTCACCTCGATTCGATTATGAAAACAGATACTGTTTCGGGACATCAAACGATTATATATTATCCGCTGGCAGAAACAAATGCCGCTTTCAATAAAAACTTAAAAACCTTTATTCAAAAGCAGGAACATGACTATATTCCCGACAGAAAACCAGAAGAATATACCTATTCGTCATTTGATATGTGGCTGATATCAGTTGATAGCGTACAGAAAAAACAAAAGTTCAAATTCAAAATGCAAAGCTTTTATTCAGGTGCAGCTCATTATAATAACGACAGTATAACATTTGTTTATTAAACTGAGCAAGTTTCGGGTTTCAGGCGCTCTGCCAAACAAGTAGTTTTGTATCATAAATTAACGACACATGAAAGACAGTGAAAACATAAATTATAACCGCATTGCCGAAGCAATTGATTATATCAAACAAAATTTTAAAGACCAGCCAAACCTGGATGAAGTTGCACAGAAAGTACATTTGAGCCCTTTCCATTTTCAGCGTCTGTTTACCGATTGGGCAGGAGTAAGCCCTAAGAAATTTTTACAATACATCAGCGTAGAACATGCCAAGCAGGTGCTGAAAGAAAAACAAGCCACCCTATTTGATGCCGCCAATGAAACCGGTTTGTCGGGGACAGGACGCTTGCATGACCTGTTCATTAATATAGAAGGCATGACACCCGGAGAATTTAAAAACGGAGGCGAATCACTTACAATAAACTACAGCTATGCCGAAACACCATTCGGAAATATAATTGTTGCCTCCACCGCTAAAGGCATATGTTACATGGCTTTTGAAGACGACGAGCAGAAAGCATTGGCAACACTCAAACAGCATTTTCCGAATGCCATCTTTAAGCAGATAACCGATACAATGCAACAAAATGCCTTGTACATATTTACGCAGGACTGGACTAAAATCCCTACCATAAAACTGCATTTAAAAGGAACCGATTTTCAGTTAAAAGTGTGGGAAACATTATTGAAAATTCCTATGGGCGAATTATCCACTTACGGAAAAATAGCGCATGATATTAAAAACCCAAATGCGTCGAGGGCAGTAGGTACCGCCATTGGCAGCAATCCTGTAGCATTTTTAATTCCCTGCCATCGTGTAATTCAATCAACCGGTACATTTGGAGGATATATGTGGGGGCCAACCCGCAAAACGGCTATCATCGGTTGGGAAGCAGCAAAAACAATCGGGGAAGACCTATTATAAAATCCTCAGAGGTTTTTCTTTAAGCACACCATTACATATAAACAAAACATGAAAGAAACTATAGAACATAGTCTCCCGGAAGCTGATTGGGCTTTAATGACGGAGCAAATGCATGAAAAAGGATATGCGCTTATTCCCAAATTCCTGTCAGGAGAGCAGTGCGTGGAATTGATCGCTGGTTACAGCAATGAAACAGCTTACCGCAAAACCGTTGTTATGGAACGTTACCGTTTCGGGCTCGGAGAATATAAATATTTTAATTATCCGTTACCTCCTTTAATTCAAACGATAAGAGAAAACATGTATCCAAAGCTTTCGCCCATTGCAAATGCATGGATGAAAGTATTACATATCGAAAAACTATTTCCGCCTACGTTTGCCGAATTGCAGGCACTTTGCCATGCCAACAATCAGGTAAAACCAACAGCGCTGATCTTAAAATACGGTGAAGGAGGCTTTAACACATTGCATCAGGATCTGTACGGAGATATTTATTTTCCCATACAGACAGTACTATTTTTAAATGAACCCGGGCAGGAATTTACGGGTGGCGAATTTGTACTGACCGAGCAAATACCCAGGGCACAGTCAAAAGCAATTGTACTAAAGCCCCGTAAGGGAGATATGCTCATATTTACAACTAACTTTAGGCCGGTAAAAGGAAGCAAAGGATATTACAGGGTAAATATGAAACATGGCGTAAGCGAAGTCCATTCAGGAACAAGGCATACTTTAGGGATTATTTTTCACGACGCTTTAACTTAAAAAAATGACAGAACACATCGCTCTGAATAATTCAGACCTGTGGCAACAGATCAGAAAAAAAGAAATTAATTTTGCAGGGAATAAAAAACTGAAGATCTTCGGAACCCTGCATTGCAAATCAGGTAAAAGGATGAAAAAAGAAAACAGGGTGTTTTTTAAATCGGGTTCAGAAGCAATGGCGAAAGGCTACAGATCTTGCGGACACTGTATGAGAGAAGAGTATAAAAAATGGAAAGAGCATAATGGACCTGTTCAATAACGATAGCGAATCAAACCGTTTGCCATATGATGGCGAAGTGATTTATTATGGAAAGGTTTTTTCTCATGAGGAATCGGATAGATATACCACTATTCTTTTAGATACCATTGAATGGAAAAACGATGAAGCCGTTATTTTTGGCAAACATATTATCACCGCACGCAAAGTAGCCTGGTATGCCGATAAAGATTTTCTATATACCTATTCCGGTACAACCAAACAGGCCTTACTCTGGACAAAAGAGCTCCTCGAACTTAAAAAAATAGCAGAAGAAAAGACCGGGCATGTGTTTAATTCCTGTTTATTAAACCTTTACCACAATGGCGATGAAGGCATGGCCTGGCACAGTGATGATGAAAAGTCGCTTGGAAAAAATACAGTAATAGGATCCTTTAGTTTTGGCGCGGAACGTAAATTCTCCTTCAAGCACAAACAAACCAAAGATACTGTGTCGCTTATTCTGGAACATGGCAGTTTACTGGTTATGAAAGGTTCTACGCAAACCAACTGGTTTCATCGCTTACCACCAACCACAAAAGTTAAAAGACCAAGGATCAATCTTACTTTCCGAACCATTATTGATCAGGGCTAAAAAATAGTATACTTGCAGCATGAAACTAAATGAGATCATTGAGGAGATCGTAAACCATAAAAATCCCTCTGCCCATAAATCTTCCCTCGATATTTACAACCTTCTTGAAAATAACAAAACTTTATTTTTAGAAAAACTCGATAGCTTCGATTTCAAAGGTCTATTAAGCGGTTTTGAAACCCTGGCTTATGCCGGCCCAAAGGAATATGCCACAACATCTTACAAGAACGATTATGATAAAATGTATGGCTTATTGCTCTACCATCTTAACAAAATTGTTTAAACCGGAAAACGATTAAAGCACAATAAAATGTATATTTAAGCGTTTTATAGACCATTGAAAAAACTACCGGTATATCTTTTCATTTTTTTAAGCACAAGCCTGTTTTCACAGATAGGAGGGCTTAAAACCTATAGTTTCCTGAGTCTTCCTGTACCTGCAAGGTCAAATGCGCTGGCAGGTGCATCCATTGCTATTTGGGATGCGGATGTGAATTTAGGTTACAGTAATCCGGCTTTATTAAGTCCTGCCTCATCAAAGCAGCTCACCTTTAACCACGTAAACTTTGTATCAGATCTTAATTACGGCAATTTTTTATATGCGCAGAAACTTAAAAAATTTGGTACCATTGGCCTGGGCTTGCAATATTTCAGCTATGGTAAATTTGATGGACGAGATGAATACGATGTGCAAACCGGTACGTTTAAAGCAGCCGATTATTCATTCAATATCAGTATTGCCAAGCCTGTAAACAAAGACAGCACATTATCTATTGGTGCTACCCTTAAAACCATTTATTCGCATTACGAAAGCTATTCATCAGTAGGTAATGCCATTGATGTGGGGCTTACGTACCACAATAAAAAGCAGCTAACCATTTCGTTGCTGGCAAAAAATTATGGTAAAATGTGGAAGACTTATTCAGCAGGCGGCGAAAAAGAAACACTGCCATTTGATATGCAATTGGGCCTTAGTAAAAAAGTAGCAAAAGCCCCTTTTAGAGTTATCCTGCAATACGATCAACTTTTGAAATGGGACCTCACCTATACAACTACTGTAAATCAAACATCTTCCACCGACCCTTTCAGCAGCCAAACTACGGCAAAAACAGATAAGCAGATCCGCAACGAGAAATTTTCAAAAGGCCTTGATAAATTTGGAAGACATTTAACCATTGCCACTGAAATTATTTTTGGAAAAAACTTTTTTATAAGAGTAGGGTATAATTTCAGAAAAGGAAAAGAGATCATTCAAGTAAAAGCTACCCTCGATACCGCTT
>JAZJZF010000011.1:19448-26665 GCA_040389965.1 Bacteroidota bacterium | reverse complement strand
GTTTATATGTAGTTGCTCTATTTGTCAAAAGTATTTTTCTATTATTTTTTCTGCTTGCCTTTTGGCCCAAAAGTTGTATTGTTTTCTATGAAATGGAGGAGCTAATGCGCTCTGATAAAAAGGTAGTAAATGGCCTGGCTGCAGGCTTTGGAGTGAAGATCCTGAAGTTCCATTTTAACTATGCTTATTCCAAATATGCTTTAAACGGAAACTCGCACACCTTTGGTATCACTACCAATTTCAACTATTTTCATAAAAAGTAGGAGAATCGTTTCTCAATTAGTTCAATAATTGTAATATTTAAGATAAATTTGCGCCAATAGGGTAAAAGTCTGCCTGTAAAAGTTCCTGATTAATAATAGCCCGTTTAAAAGTATAAACTATGAAACATTTTAACGTACGGGTCTATGGCATATTAATTCATGATAATAAACTGTTGGTGTCCGACGAATTTATCAAAGGCATGAACATAACAAAACTCCCGGGAGGAGGCCTCGAATTTGGGGAAGGAACGATTGATTGTGTGATCCGCGAATTTAAAGAAGAACTGGAGCTCGATATAGAAGTTACCTCTCATTTTTATACAACCGATTTTTTTGTGCATTCAGCTTTTAATACCAATAGCCAGGTAATAAGCATTTATTATAAAGTAAAAGCCAAAAGCCCTTTTAGTTTTAAAACATCCGATAAACGATTCGATTTTCCTAAAAAAACGGAAGGCTCACAATCTTTACGTTGGGTTGATTGCGGCAAGATTTCCGAAAACGATTTTACGTTTGTGATAGATAAGCGCATAGGCGATATGCTCGGCGATAATAATTAGAACTTATTTTAATTCCAGTTCAGGTTCATCTGTAGTAGTTGAATTCAGTAGCGTTGAAGAGGTATTGATAGTAGGAATCTCTTCAGAGGTTTCTTTTTTACGTTTCCTTTTTATAGCCGGTACCGGCATCACTTCTTTTTTCTTTTCAGTTGCAAGAGTCAGTGTATTGTCTTTTACCGGAGGAGTGCTGGGAACTATTTTTGTTTCAGGTTTGGAAACAGTTACGGTTTCTTCTTTTTTTACAATAGCCGGTGTCGTATTTACAGATGGGGTAATAATGGCGGCTTTGTGTTCCTGTTCGTTAGCAGATAGAGTAACGGTTTCTTTTTTTGCGGGTATAGCAGTTTGTTTGGTAACAGCTGTTTTAACAGGCAATTGGTTATCGGCAGCTTGTACTATCGGCTTGGTAATAGCCTGATCTTTTTTCTTAAAATCAACAAAACTGAAAAGCATAGCTGATAAACCACCAATTAAAAGAATAAATGTGCCCGGAACAATAACCGAACGACTGATACTTAAATTAAGTTTTGATACCAATGAAGCTGTCTGGGGTTTAAACTCAGGCTGTACAGCTTGTTCAAATCTGTTCCATGCTGATGAATCGTACTCCAGTTCCCCATCCTGAAGCATAAGCCTGATCTGCCTTTCATCTAATTCGTAGCTAAATTGGTTGCTCATCTTTTTCCGTTTTTAAATTTTTCTCAATCGATTTCTGTAAATTAAATCTTGCTTTTTCAAGATTCGATTTTATGGTTTGACTACTTGTTTCAAGTAATTCAGAAGTAAGTTCAAGAGTGTAATTGTCAATAACGTGTAAATTAAAAACCAGCCTTTGCGAAGGTACAAGCTGTTGAATGGATTTTAAAAGCACATCTTCAGAAATGTTTTTGAAATCAATAAGCTGGTTATCAAGAAAAAGATCGTACGAGGTTTCTTTGTTCTCAACCGCTCTAACCGTACTTGCTACATAATACTCGTTACGGATACTTTTAATATGCTTAACGGTAAACGAAATAAATTCGTGTTTCACAAATTCGTCGAGAGTATATTTTTTTTGGTTCCGGAAATTGGCTAAGTTTCCAAAGATATGACCAAAACCATTTAGCACAATTTGAGTAGATTGTGATCTGTTTTTTGAATATCTTAAGGAAATATATGCCAGTTTTGAATAAAATGTGTCAAAAAACTGTTTTTTTGCAGTTTCATCGTTTCTTAAACACGCCGATATCAATTCAGCTTCCGACATAATAATGGTTAGTTTATATACGATTTGTACTCTTTTTAACAAAAAAAGTTACAATTTATTATGAATTTAGCTAAAAAAATAATACTATAATGACTTATTTACCGACAAATAATAGTTAAATATAGACCAATTATTTTTGTAAATTAACCTTATCTATATAATTAATAGGATATTTTCGCTTTATAAAGAGCTTTCCTACTTTTAAATCGCCTTTTATCTGAATAGTTCCTGAACCTCCTGTATTGGCAAGTTTTAAAATATCCGTAAGATTTAAATTTTCGGGATTCGATTTTAATTTAAAAGTGTAAGATTTTTCAGCGTTTGCTCCAATATGTACTCTTTTATGGAGTTTTGCTTTGCCCAGCTTTACATCGCCGTATATAATGTCAAATTCCGACCGGTATATCGAAAACCCAACAGAATTGGGGTTTTTAATAGTAAGCCCGATTTCGCCTTCAATCTCTTTCATGCTGAGTTTGTTGATACTGAAATTATTGACATCGGTAACTGTAATTTCACTTAAATTTTTGCAGGAAAAAAGCAGTAAAGAACAGATGAGAGCCTGGAAATAAAATATTTTTTTCAACATAAAATTAATCGTGTAATTCTTTTTGGGGTAATGTGTACACACTGTTTTAAAAGCAAAATACTAAAAATTGAGGTGAAAATGTTGTTTTAATTGTGTTAATTATATTTTTTTGGCTTAGTATTTGTTTTTAAACAAGATGGAAAGTTAAATTTGTTAACACAGCAATGAGTGAATAGTTTTGATTTTCATTAAAATCGGGTTAGATTTACAACAACAAAAATAAAGTATTATGGTTAGAATTTACACAAAACTAATAGCAATAGCTTTTGCATTTTTTGCATTTAATAAAGCAGTTGCGCAAATTCCTGCGTATACGCAGGATTTTGGAGGAGTGGGAAATACATCTTTTCCAGGAGGGTGGACCTTTACATCAGGCGACTGGCTTATAGATCCGAATGATATGAATGGAGGAGGTGTACCTACCTGTACTGTTGCCGGTTCTTCCGGAAATAGTGAAATGGCAGGTGGAGATGGATCAGCAAGTCTGGAACAATCTGTTTCAAATCCTTTTTCAACCGTGGGTTTTAGTAATTTAACCGTAAAATGGAATGGTTTTGGATTACCGGGAGCTCCTACGCTGTCACTGGAGGTAAGTTCAGATAATGTAAGTTATACTTCTTTACCTTTTACCAATGTAACAGCTGATGGAGCTTGGCATACAACATCTACAATATCTATTCCTGCAGGTTTTGAAGGATTAAATAACGTTTACCTGAGATGGTCTTATACCGGAACAGGTTTAGGAAACTTTTTTGCATTGGATGACATTAGTGTTGTGGGTGTTCCGTCTCCTATTTTTTATTGGGATGGTTCAGGGCCTATAGATGATGTAACATCATGGTGGAGTACAATTTCCGGAACAGGTCTTCATCCTGCAAATTTCACAGCAAATAATCAGATTTTTAATTTAGTTAACAATACCTCTGGAACTTTATCATCATCATTAACCATTGGTGGTAGCGGATCGGCCCTGGTTGTAGGTGATGGTGCTACCGGAATAAATTTTATTGTAAATGCTGACCTTGCATTTAATACCGGTGCTCAAATGCTGGTTTTAAATACCTCTACTTTAACATTGCAATCTGCTAATATTCCAGCGGTTACAGATGTTGTCATCAATACAGGTTCTACCATTGATTTTGCTCAGTCAACCCAGGTAAGCATCTGGGCTGCTACTTACAGCAATTTAACTATTTCCGGAGGAGCCGATAAAGATCAGGCGGGTAGCCCTGTAGTGAACGGCATCTTAAATCTAAACGGAAGAAGTTTGGTCATGAGAAACAGTGCGTTATTTAATTTAAATTTAAATGGCACAATTACCGGTTCGGGTTCTATTAAAACCGGTGGATCGAAACTGAACATTGGTGGTTCGGGCGCTTTTGGTACTATTAATTTTGGCACAGGTTTTACAACGCAGGTTGTAAATCAGTTCAACGTTAACAGAACAGGTGGAGGCAGCCTAACTTTAGGAACAAATTTAACTACTACTTCTGCTTCTAATTTACAAAACGGTACCATTGATTTAAATGGAAATGCTCTGGTATTAGGCGGTGCAATTACATTTCCAAACACTATTTCCAACGGATGTTTTATAGGGTCCAATACTTCTTCGTTAACTATAAACGGTAGCGGTTCCATTACCAATAGTTTGTTCATGAATCAAGGCAGTGCCTCATCAAAAACAATAAGAGATCTTACAATGAACAGAAATGCTGTTACCTTAACTATTGGCAACAGCTTAAATATTATTAATTCCATTACTCCTACATTAGGTACCATAGCAAGCGGTGGAAATGTGACTTTAAAAGCAGATGCTACAAGAAGCGCTATGGTTGGTGTAATTGGAGGCAGCATGACAGGTAATTTAACGGTTGAAACAATTGCCGCTACTTCAGGTACTACAGGCTGGACAAACCTAAGTCCTACGGTTAATGGCTTAACTGTTTCAAGCTGGGACGGACAATTTCCTATGTCATGTTCAGGTTGCATCAATGATGAAAATTCGGCCGGTGGATATTTCGTATCTATTCAAGGATGGAATGAAGCGGCAAGTGGTGGAGCAGAATATGTTGAATTAACAGGTTCTTCGGCATTAACATTAGGTAAAGGATTCTGGGTATATTTAGGAACAGGTTCAACATCTACTTCAGCTATTACTATTACAAACTCAGGAACTATTGGCCAGGGTAATTTTACTACACCTGTTACTGTTTCTGCTCAAAGCGGAGATAATTTAGTATCTAACCCTTATCCGGCACCTATTAACTGGTCGTTGGTTGCAGGCGATGCTTCTAATAGTAATTTAGATGGTTCTGCGATAGTTTATAGTCCTGCAGGTGGTCAGATCACGTTAAACGGATCAGGAGCTTCTACTCCGGGTGGTTTTATTTCAGGAGGTATTATTCCAAGAGGTCAGGGTTTTTATGTTCATGCAACTTCAGGTGGAAACGTAACATTTAAAGAAGCTCACAAATCAACTGCCAATACAGCTGCTAATCCTATTTTAAGAAGCAGTACATCAGTATCTGCCTCTAACGAATTCAGATTAAGCATTGCAGGCCCTTATGCAGGATATGATGAGGCTTTATTTATTTTTGATAACAATGCTACTACAAGTTTCGACAGAATGCTGGATGCGTACAAAATGTTCAGTACTCCGGGTTACCTAGGATACCCTGGTGTTTATTCGCAATACACTTCTATCAGCAGCCAAATGGGTAATAAAAATTACGCGATTAATGCGCTTCCTATAAATGGGAATGGTGATCTTGTAATTCCAATTCTTGCTAAAGCAATGGTATCAGGTTCTTATACGATAGCGCCTATTGATATTCAAAATATCCCTGCAGGTTCTTGTGTGACATTAAAAGATAAATTATTAGGTGTAGATCATAATTTAAGAACAGGTGCTTATGTATGTACTTTATCAGATACAGCAAAAACAGCTCGTTTTGAATTAACTGTTTGCAGAACTGCAGTTACTACCGGTTTTCAAAATGTTTCAGCAAACAGCAACCTTATCTTTATTAACCAGGATCAAAACGGTGCTTATGTAAAAACAAGCTTCGAAGAAAATACAAAAGCAACTATTTCTGCTTACAATACAATGGGGCAAAAATTAATTGCTGATAAAGAAGTAGAAGGCAAAGAAGGTACTACATACCTTGATTTAGGAAACGTGCATTCGCAAGTAGTTATTATTAAAGTAACTACTGCTAAAGAAAGTTCAGTTAAGAAATTATTTGTGAACTAAATCAATCTTCAATATATTATGAAAAGGCGAACAGTTTTGTTCGCCTTTTTTTTATCTTTAAAACTTAATGGATACCGCTCATTTTATAGTTTATAAATCATCTGCAGGAAGCGGTAAAACATTTACCCTGGTAAAAGAGTATTTAAAACTTGCTCTGGCCAATGAAAAAGTACTGACCCTCACCTACAAAAGTATCCTGGCCATTACGTTTACCAATAAAGCAGCATCTGAAATGAAATGGCGTATTATTAAAGCCTTAAAAGAAATAGGTTCAGGAAATAATGATATGCTTGCCACCATGTTGTCGGCGGAACTTAATACAGAAAAAGAAAGTCTGCAGAAAAGAGCACAAATTGTGTTGACAGATATTTTGCACAATTATTCCGATTTTTCGGTAGGAACCATTGATAGCTTTACGCACCGCATTATAAGAACATTTGCACTCGATCTTAAACTGCCACTTAATTTTCAGATAGAAACAGATTCGGATGCCGTTTTTAGAAAAGTAATTTCCCTGCTCATTAATAATCTTGGTAAAGACAAATTAATAACAGAATACCTGGTTCATTTTTCCCTGGCACAACTGGAAGAGAATAAGAACTGGGATCCTGAGAAAACACTCATCGATTTTATAAAAGAGATCAATAAAGAAGGTGCCGGTGAGCTGGTTAAACAATTGCATGAGTACACCATTTCCGATTTTGAAGAGATCAGAAAACAACTCCTGGCGTTTATAAAATCATACGAAACTGTTTTAAAAACAAATGGAGAAACAGCTTTAAAACTTATTCAATCTGTGCAATTGCAGGCCGGCGCTTTTGCAAGTGGCGGAGCAGGCATTTACAATTTGTATGTAAAATTAGCCGAACTTAAAAGTACATCTGAAAGCGAATTATTTGGGGCCAATGTTACCAAAACCCTTAATGAGGATAAATGGTACGGAGGCAAGGCTACAGAAGCCGAAAAGCAGGCAATTGATACCATTAAAACGCAACTCCGAGAAATTGCCGTAACGGTTTTGAATCACCTTCGGGAAAATCAGGAACGCTATACCGTGTATTCTTTGATTTATAAAAACATCTACGCTATTGGTTTGGTAAATGAATTAGCCAAGCTTACGGAACAATATAAAGAGGAAGAAAATATTTTATTTATTTCCGAATTTAATGAGCGCATTTCGGATGTTGTTAATAATGAACCAACCCCTTTTATTTTTGAAAGACTTGGCGATAGGTACAGGCATTTTTTGTTAGATGAGTTTCAGGATACTTCTACTTATCAAATAGGCATTCTTGAGGCTATATCT
>JAZJZF010000011.1:0-19438 GCA_040389965.1 Bacteroidota bacterium | reverse complement strand
GCAATGGCAAAACATGCTGCCTTTGGTTGACAATTCATTAGGAAATGGCAATCTCAATTTAATAGTAGGTGATGGTAAACAATCTATTTACCGCTGGCGAAATGCAGATGTAGAACAGTTTGTAAGCCTTCCTAAAATTACATCGTTACGTAAAAATGATCTTTTGGCAGAACGGGAAGACTCCTTGATTCGGAATTTTGAAGGGAAAAATCTCAGCACAAATTTTAGAAGTGAGTCGGTTATTGTAAAATTCAATAATGCACTTTTCGAATTTTTGTCTTCGACTGTTTTAAGTGATGCCTTAAAGCCTATTTACGATAATCAGCAACAACAGCATAAACCAGAAGAGAACGGTTATGTAAGTATTGAATTTCCTGCGCTTATAGATAACGATGCTGATCGTACAAATACAACTCTTATCTTAAAACATATTCACAATGCTTTAGAGTCGGGTTATAACTATGCCGATATATGCATTATTGTAAGGGTTAACCGGCATGGTAACACCGTTGCTAATTTTTTAATTGAGAACGGAATTCCGGTGGTATCTGCCGAATCGCTATTGCTGGGCAAGGCGCAGGAAGTAAATGTGGTTATTCATTTTTTAAAATATGTTGCCAATCAAAAAGACCTTGTGTCGGCGTCGGTGGTTTTAAATTACCTTCACCAACAAGCTATTTGCAATGAACAACAATACGTTTTGTTTTTAAGAGAGCTGAATGTTTCTAAAACAAAAACGCTGTTTGATATTTTAGCTGCCTGTAAAATACCTGTTAACCTTTTAAAGGTAAGCTCTTCGGGCTTGTTAGACAGTTGCCTGGAAATTATAAAAGTTCTTGGCTTGCATAAAGTCAATGCTCCATACATCCGGTTCTTTTTAGATGAAGTATTATCTTTTCAGCAATCCAATACTTCTAATACCCTATTGTTTACCGAGTGGTGGGAAAAACGAGGAGAGAAGGCATCAGTCATTATTCCAGAAGGAATGAATGCTGTCAATATTATGACCATTCATGCATCCAAAGGCCTGGAGTTTCCCGTTGTTATTAGCCCGTATATGGCGTGGGATGTTGAAAGTACAGAATCCATATGGGTAGATGTAAACGAAACGGAATTGGGAATGCCCGTAGCATTGATTGATACTACTAAAGCTGCTGATGATACGATATACAAACCCTTAGTAGAAAAAGAACGGCAGCAGCAGGCAATGGATAGTCTTAATATGCTGTATGTAGATTTCACAAGAGCAGTTGAACGGCTGCATATTATTTCGCCCGAACTGAAAAGAGCTGCTAAAAAAAACATACACTCCTGGCTTAAAGACTTTGCATTGCATGAAGGAACATATAACCACGAGCAAAATAGAATGGAGCATGGTATATTACAGCCGAAAATAAATGTGCATACAAAAGTCAGTCTTGAGCAATTGCCTGTACATGAGCTGAGTATCCTGAATAATGAAGAGGTTATAAAAATAAAAGGATCGGCAAATTATAATTTTAATGAAGAAGTTACAAAAGCCAGAGAATATGGTATTCTGGTACATTATCTTTTGTCGAAAATAAAAGATAATAACGATGTAGATACAGTTGTATCACAGGCTCTTTTAGCGGGAGATATATCTGAAGCCGAAGCAAAAACTATTTCTGTAAGCATCATGAATTTATTATCGATCAGCAGCATTGCGCCTTATTTTGCAAACGGTGTTACTGTAAAGAACGAACTTGAAATATTAACGGCTACAGGCAATGTATTAAGACCCGACAGAGTTGTTATCATTGATGGAGCAGCAATAGTGATAGATTATAAAACAGGTAAACGCAATCCTGCGAAATACCATTCTCAAATGCAGGACTATGAAAATGCCCTGTTAAGTTTAGGTTACACCTCCGTAAAAAAAATTCTGCTCTATATTAATGAGCAGGAAGTGGAGATGTTGAATTAGTTTTTTGCATAAACATGAAGAACACTGATTCTCATTAAAAATTTTTCTCCTGCACAATAAACGATACAATTTTATGTTATGGCTTTGCGTATGCGTAAAATGGCTATCGTTTATTTTTTTCATGTCTAAACTTGTATATACAATAGTACATATGTAAATAATTTCGAAAATATTGTTTAGGAAACTTGAAAATTAAAAAAAGTTTCCTAAGTTTGCAGCCACAAAACAGACCCTATTTTAAGATTAATACGATAACCAAGCTAAAATAATAAGTTCTTTTTAACCACTAAATGATAGAAACGCCGGGTAAAACCGGAAAAGAACATAAATCAAACTATATGAAAAAAATCAATCTTTTAATCTTACTATTTGTCACCAACCTGCTTTTAGCTCAGGAAAATGCAACCGTGAGCGGTTACATAAAGGATGCTAAAAATGGAGAATCCCTTATTGGGGTAACGGTGTACAAAAAGCATTCGCAGCAGGGTACAAGCACCAATCCTTATGGATTTTATTCATTAACACTTAGCAAAGGTACTGATACCTTAATGTTTTCGTTTATAGGATATAAAACCATACAAAAAGCGGTAAACTTAACGACAAACCAAACGATTAATATTGAATTGGAAGAAGAAGGTAAAGACCTGGATGAAGTAGTGATATCGTCGGAAAAAGCAGATGTGAATGTGAAGAGTATGGAAATGGGTACTTCCAAACTCGACATTAAACAAATAAACAAAATTCCGGCTTTATTAGGAGAGGTTGATATTGTAAGAGCTATACAGTTATTGCCTGGTGTAACTACAGTAGGTGAGGGGGCAAGTGGTTTTAATGTAAGGGGGGGTAATATTGATCAGAATTTAATTTTGCTGGATGAGGCGCCTGTATATAACTCCTCACATTTATTCGGGTTCTTTTCAGTGTTTAATCCGGATGCGGTTAAAGATGTAAAGTTAATTAAAGGCGGAATTCCTGCTCAATACGGAGGACGAGTATCGTCGATTTTAGATATTCGTATGAAAGAAGGGAACAGTAAGCAGCTTTCTGTTAACGGAGGTTTAGGAACAATCTTTAGTCGTTTAAGTATCGAAGCGCCAATTATTAAAGATAAAATGAGTTTTATTATTGCAGGCCGCAGAAGTTATATTGATGCTCTTGTTAAGCCTTTTGTAAAATCGTCGAGCCCTATTAAAAAATCAAAATTTTATTTTTATGATCTTACAGCAAAATTAAATTACAGGATCAATGATAAGAACACGGTTTTTTTAAGCAGTTATTTTGGTAAAGATGTTTTTGGCGCTACTGTATTTAGTTTTAATTGGGGAAATGCTACCGGAACCCTGCGCTGGAACCACGTATTCAATAGCAAGTTGTTTATGAACGTATCGGCTTTTTATAGTAATTACAATTACTTATTGGATTTTAAAACAAACACATCATCCGACCAGTCGTTTAAATGGACCAGTAATATTGTGAATTACAGTATTAAACCTGATTTTACGTATTATCTGAATACTAAAAATACGATTCGTTTCGGTTTGCAATCCATGTTGTACGATTTTACGCCTTATGATACGGACATTAAGTTCAGCAGTGGTATTACTACTAATTTGAAATCGGAACACCGTTATGGCCTTGAGAATGCCATTTATGTATCGAACGAACAAAAATTATTGCCGCGTTTAACGGCTGAATATGGTGTAAGGTTAAGCTTATATAGTTTTATGGGTAGTGGAACAGCTTATTATTTCCGTGATACAACTTCCAATACATCCTTACCATATGATCATGAAAAAAAATATAACCAGGGAGATATTATTAAAACCTACGTAACACCTGAGCCGCGTTTTGCTTTGAATTATGTCATTAATTCTAAAAGTTCGGTAAAGGCAAGTTATAACCGTATGGCGCAATACCTGCAACTGATCAGTAATACTGCGGCAAGCACGCCTTTAGATGTTTATACGCTGGCTACAAATAATTTAAAACCATTAGTAGCAGACCAGGGAAGCGTAGGGTATTTCAGAAATTTTAAAGACAATATGTTTGAAACCTCGGTTGAGGTATATTACAAATACATGCAACATCAATTAGATTATATTGACAATGCGAACCTATTCATCAATGAAAAAGTAGAATCGGATTTAATACAGGGACTTGGAAGAGCTTATGGTGCCGAGTTTTATGTAAAGAAAACCAAGGGAAAACTTCAGGGCTGGATCAGCTACACACTTAGTAAAACGGAACGTTTGGTAAGAGGTATTAGTAATGATAAATGGTTCTATAGCCGTTATGACAGAACCCATTGTTTGAACCTAAGCTTAAACTATGATATTACCAAGCGTTGGAATGTGTCTGCTAACTTCGTGTTTTTAAGTGGTACACCGGCAACTTTTCCTAATACAAAAATACAGGTGCAAAACTATAACATCCCTTATAATACGGATGGTATCAGAAATAACTATCGTGTTACACCATACCACCGTTTAGATGTTGGTGCTACTTATGCCTTTAAAAAGAATGAGAAACGCCGCTTTAAGCAGTTTTTAGTAATCAGCGTTTATAACGTGTATAACAGGAGAAATGCTTTCAGTATTTATTTCAGAACAAAAGATGGAGTCCCTAACCAAACGGAAGCTGTAAGGTATTCTGTGATTGGATCTTTTGTGCCTGCTTTAACCTATAATTTTAATTTTTAAAATATAAAATTTTATGAAATACCCATGTTTGCCTTAAACACAAATGAAGATAAACCGGGTATACCATATAACCTTTGAAAAAACAATAACAAAACATATATGAAATCAATAGTTAAAATTGTTTTATTAGCTTCTTTTGCACTGGTATTTGCATCCTGCGAAGATGTTGTACAAATAAAGCTGGATGAAGGATCCGGTCTTTATGTAATTGATGCGTTCATCAATAGTTCAAGGACAGACCAGGTGGTTAAAATCACCAATAATTCCAGCTACTTTAGTAATAGCCAGCCCAGCGGCATTTCGGGAGCAAGTGTTATATTAACTGACTTAACCGAGAACAGGCAGTTTGTATTTAACTATACCAGTAACGGAAATTATGTATATACGCTGGCAGCAAACGATACTATAGCAAAAATCAATCATAATTATAGCTTAAGTGTAGTCATTGATGGAGTACCTTATACCTCGTCTACCACACAAAAACGATCGGCCTCTATAGATAGTATAGGTGTTGAGCTGAATGACAATAATTTTTTTGGCGGCGGCTCTTCTTCTGACACAACCTATCTGTGTACCCTGTATGCAAAGGATAAAGCAGATGCGCAAACCGATTATTACTGGGTAAAAACATTCAGAAATGATACGCTCTTTAGTGCTCCTGAAGATTTGAATGTGAATATTGACGGAACAGGCGGGGCTATTACCAACCCACCATCTGATTCATTGGATTTTACACCTCCAAGTACCCTGTTGGGTTTTAGAAAATACAAAAGACATGACCGTTGCAAAGTAGAAGTCCATTCTATTATGTTTGATACCTATAACTTCTTAACGCAGGCCCAGGTACAAATTAATAATGGCGGTTTGTTTGCTACAACTCCCGAAAATGTGAAAACAAACCTTGTTACACCTAGTGGAAAAACAAAAGCTGTCGGTTGGTTTAGCGTGGCTTCTGTAGCTACAAAAAGTATCCAGGTAAGATAATAGGAAATTATTTAAGAGATAAAAAAGCAGTAGACTTCTACTGCTTTTTTAGTTAATGCCTCTGTTCTTATAAATCAACTTCATCATCTCCTCATCTTTCTTGTATACATCAATGTATAGTTTTAAACCTGTACTGTCGGCATGAGCAGTGTAGTAACGTGTATAGATTGGCAAAGGTTTCTTTAAAGCAAGTTTGCGTTGTTCCTGTTTTGCAAAATATACCTGTAAACTATCGTGTGTATAATGTACACTATCGTCGCGGATCAGGAAATCGGCAAATTCAGTAAATTTCTCTAAACGAATGCAGCCGTGGCTTTGCGCGCGTGAGCTGGTTTTAAAATAGCGTTTGGAATTGGTGTCATGTAAATAAACACCATACGGATTAAAGAAATTAAATTTTACCACACCCAGGCTGTTATCGTCACCAATTCGCTGTCTGAATCTTACCGGTAAATAATCTTTGGTATATTTTTTCCAGGGAACTTTTGTGTAATCAAGCACCTCATCACCTTTGCCAAGTACTTCAAAATTTTTGCGGCGAATGTAGGTCGTATCTCTTTGAACAGCAGGTAAGATCTCTTTGGTAGCAATACTTACAGGTACATTCCAGTAAGGATAAATGAGCATCTGGTTTATTTTGCTTGTGAGCAAAGGGGTTTGTGTTTCGGGTTTGCCGCAAACAATAGCTGATTGCATCACTACGGTATCTTTTTCAAACACGGTAAGCCAGAAAGCCGGAATATTTATAAAAGCATAACGATCGGGGAACTTACTTTCCCAACGCCAGCGTTCCATCGCCATGCTGATTTGCTTAATCACTTTTTCCCTGTTGTAACTTAATGCCTGTTTGGTATACTTACCCATTTTCCCATCGGGCTGTATGTACCATTTTCGTTGTAATTTATCGAGGGCCTTGGCCAGTCTTAAACTATCCTTGAGGGTACTTAAGGTATCATAAAGTCCTTGCTTGATGAGGTTTTTGACAATGAGCTGTTGTTTTAATGCCGAATCTTTTTCACTGACAAATGGAATAGAATCCAACTGGTATAAAAGGGGATGGTTTAAAATAGATGCCAGTTCTTTTTTCAGCATCCGGTAATTATAGTTTTTAGGTTCCAGGGAATCGAGAGATGCTTTGACATTCCCTTTTGTATATCCCACCCATAGCAGGCTATCCCAGCCCCTGTTAAGTTTATTGAAATTGGTTTGAAGTAAAAGGCTGTCCGGGTAAAACCTTCCTTTATTAACGTGCGCCCCCATTAAATAATAGGCATCACTTAATAACAGGTCAGCTTTAACAAGAGAGGTAACATTAATGTATTTTTTGTCGATGCTAATAGAATCGATGTGTTTTTTTAGTTTAGAAAAATGATAATCCTCAGGTGATAAACCATAATAAACGCTTTTTTCAATGAGCTTAAACAGGCTGTCGCCGTTGGCATTAAGCTTTGCCTGGTTAAACCATAATAATTTGGCGGAGTACCTGGGTTTAAAAAAACGGTAACAGGTCAGGCTTACCGAATCCAGTTTAATAATGGTGTCGTTTACCATATAGCCCTGAAGCTGGCTGGTGACTTCCTTTTCAAGATCCTGCGGCGCATTGGCCTTAACAGTTTTTACTTCTGCCTGGCTACTGCAGGACACTAAAAAAATACCTATACTAATTACTATAAAATAACAAAGCCTCATCTGTGTAAAGATAAGGCTTTGTTACAATGTAGAAAATACATTATTATTTGCTAACGTTAAATTTACCGGTATTCAATACCTGGTTATTTTTTCCGATAATCGTATAAAGGTAAATCCCGTCGTTAAAAGAAGATACATTCAGTTTTGATTTTGAATCATCAAACAGCTCTGTAGCTATTGTTTTACCTGTAATATCATATACCATTACTTTGTAAGCTTCTGTATTTGCAGTGCTGAAATTGATTACAGAAGAAGCAGGGTTAGGGAATACAGAAATAGCAGAAGCATTTACTTTTGATTCTTTTAAACCAACCGTAAGGTAGTCTTTTTGCAAAGTAGTAATGGTTTGTGTACTGGTACCCGAAAAAGAAGCAATCGTAGAAGACTGTACAGATAAGATAGCTGCTTTAGAACTGCCCGGAGAGTAATAATCATACGTTAAAAGATTAATGGTAGCAGTACCCGTGGCAATAAGGTTTTGATTAGTGGTTAAACGAACTACATCTGTATACGTTCTTCCCGGTAGGTTCAGGGTTCCTGTAGCATCGGCCAATACATTACAGTTCCCTGTAAAAGGAGCTGTAATAGGGAAAGGACTGGTTACATTTACTGTTCCGCTGGTAACCGAAGAAGTGGATGTATTAAGTGCCATAGGGTAGGTAGCTACAATTGCCGGTGATGCATATTTTGCGATTGCCGCAACCCCGTTAACAGTAATGTTACCGCCATAATAGCTTAAAGTAGTAGCGCTGTTTGTTTTATAATAAGAAGAATTGTTTGCGGAAGCACTTACTACCGCATCGGCCGGATTAAAAGAGGCGTTAGAAGACAAAGAAGTCGTAAATGTATTTAAAATAGACGTACGTACGGTTGGCGTATAGTTCCATACAGCTCCTGCTCCGGTTGCTCCGGGTACACCCGTCATGATGGTGTCGCATTGATTTGTACTATAAATCGGATCCCAGAACGATGGTGTGTGGTTAGCCTGCGTTAGTTGCGCATTAACACCAAGAACAGATAAAACAGATAAGGATAGTAATATTTTTTTCATATTATTTATTTTTATGTATTCAAATATAATTGTTTTCAGAAGGGTTTCAAAATATATGTTTCAAAATTCTTACTCTGTCAAAAGACATAATAAGTTGCCATTTCCTTATATTTAAAGGGAAATAAAGTCTATTTCTTACATGAATGGTAATGTAAGCAAAGGGTTAAATTTATTTAAAATACAATCTTTCCGGGATTAAGAATCAGGTTGGGATCAAATAACCTTTTAATATTTCTCATCAATTCCAATTGATATTCAGGAAAAATAATGGACAGGTATTCTTTTTGAACAAGACCAATACCATGTTCTCCACTAATAGTACCGCCAAGTTGCTTACACAGTTCAAATATTTCTTTAATGCCTTTTGGTAATTCTTTTTCCCATACATCATCGGGCAAATCGCCTTTAATAATATTTACATGTAAGTTACCATCGCCGGCATGACCATAGCATACACTTTTAAAGCCATATTTAGCGCCAATTGCTTTTACGCCTTTTAAAAGCGTTGGTAATTCTGCCCTTTGCACAACCGTATCTTCCTCTTTGTAAACCGAATTACTTTTAACCGCTTCACCTACTTTACGTCTTATTTTCCATAAGGAAGCTTTTTGTTCCGCACTGTCGGCCATTAAAATGTCATCGCAGCCATGCTCTGTCATAATGTTACTAATGGTTTCGCAATCGTTGAATAATACATCCATATTATTACCATCTACCTCAACCAATAAAAGCGCCTGCCATTCGGGTTTAATGGTAAAGTTTACTTCGCCGGCATATTTAATGCTCCAGTCGATGGCGTCACGTTCCATAAATTCCATGGCACTTGGCGTAATACCTGCTCTGAATGTTGCACCTACAGCTTCACAGGCTTTCTCTGCCGAAGTAAAAGGAACCAGCATTAACAGATCATGTTTTGGTAAAGGAATAAGCTTAAACACAATTTTAGTGATGATACCCAGGGTGCCTTCGCTGCCTACCATTAAATGCGTTAAATTATATCCGGTAGAATATTTTAAGGTATTGGCGCCCGTCCATATTACATCGCCATTAGGCAATACCATCTCCATATTTAAAACATAATCTCTGGTAGTACCATATTTTACAGCTTTTGGCCCGCCGCTGCTATGCGCCACATTTCCACCAAGGGAGCAGCTTCCCCAGCTTGCAGGATCAGGAGGATAGAACAAACCCAGTTTTTTCACTTCTTCCTGAAACACATAATTAATCACTCCGGGTTCAACGGTTGCCTGTAAATTACGTTCATCTATTTTTAAAATAGAATTAAAACGTTCCATGCTTATAATGATACCGCCATGTATAGGCAATGCCCCGCCGCTTAAGCCTGTGCCTGCACCACGCACGGTTACAGGAATTTTATGCGTATTGGCCAGTTTCATAATAGCTGAGATCTGGCTAACGGTTTTGGGTCTTAGTACCACCTCTGGTTTGTAAATAAGATCTTCCGTCTCGTCCTGTCCGTATTTTTCAAGGTTTTCTTCGTCGGTAAAAATATCTTCTGCCTCCACAATTGTTTTTAATTCCTGCAGGATAGAGGGGTTTAGCTTTGAATAAGTAATACTCACAATGAATGCGTTTTAAAATAATGATCAATAATTTTTTTTGCTTCTTCTGCCTGTTGTGTTCCAATTAAAAAAGGTTTTTCGTTTTTGTAAATGATCTTAATTCCGGAATCTCCTGAAACATTGTAACACCAGCCGTTTCCAGACATACTATAGCGAACACCCCAGCCGCCATAATCGCTTAGAGGAGAATAAGTCGTAAGGGAAATTGATTTTAGATCATTCCACCCAATCACTCTTTTGCAAAAAGGAATTCCTGCAAATTGTACAGTAATCCCTTCGGCATTAATAGTGGTTTTTAATCTTAACAGAACAAACCATATAAAAATAAGGAGGGTAAAGCCTAATGGCAAGATCAGGAACGATAAAGGATTTTCTCCATTTTTTGAATGAAGGATATTAAGTGAGGTCAGGAGCGCTATGCCGCCTGTTAAAAGAACAGGAATGCCTGCAATAAGATAATGCCACCATTTATTAAATTTTTGTATTTCATGAAATGATGGTTGCATGGAGCAATAATTTTAAAGCAAAATTAAATGAATTTGAGCTGCCGTTGGTTGGAAATTTTTTCTAAATTAATAACAGCTTGTTTATTTTAGAAAGCCTTTCAGAACCGGTGCCATATTTTTTGGAATGTTCTCGTCCCAGGCTCCGCCATCCGTTTTCTTTAAAAGTTCTCCCTTTTCATTTAGGCGTAAGTAAGCAGGGTAGGCTGATACATGGTATTTATCACCAATTTTTTCTTTGGTGGCATCTATGTCCGCATCAATCATAATAAGAGTAGTTCCATTCAGGGCATCGATCATTAAAGGATCGGTCAGCGAATTTTTAAATTGCTTGCAAGGCCCGCACCAGGTAGCATAAAAATAAACCACCGGTTTTCTCTTTTTCAAAAGCTCTGCTTTTATAATTTCTAAAAGCTTATTAGAATTTTTAGCGTCGGCATAATAATCTATTTTTTGTATGGATTCGACCTGGTCTTTAAAAGAGAATCCTATAACGGATAAGATAGCAATACTTGCAATACTTACAGCCAGTTTAAAATGTTTTTTCATGAGTAATGATCGTGTTAAAGATTTATTTTTTTAATTTAATAACGGCCCATTCGTTTTTGTTGTAATTGTTTTCAAACGTAAAGCCAAGGCTAATAGCCAGTTGTTTAAGCTCTTCTACATCGGCTGTAAAAAAACCGCTGAGTAATAAGTAGCCTTCTTTTTTCAAAGAGTGGTAATAAGATGCCATATCTTTTTTTAGCACATTTTTATTAATGTTGGCAAGAATCATATCAAATACGCCAGGGTCTTTAAGAAGTGTAGCGTCTCCTCTTGTGAATTTAATATCGGGTACATGGTTTATGCCTGCATTTTCAACAGAATTTTCAATGCTCCAATCGTCAATATCAATGCCCAGTACTTTTGTTGCACCCAGCTGTTTTGCTAAAATGGCCAGTATTCCTGTGCCACAGCCCATGTCTAAAACAGTTTTATCTTTGAAATCAAGTTCAAACATAGTCTTGCTTACCAGCCAGGTAGTATCGTGATGGCCGGTACCAAAACTCATTTTTGGTGTAATAATAATATCGTGTTTTGCTGTAGGCGATTTTGGATGGAAATGTGCCCTGATGCATACCAAATCATCTACATACACGGGGTCGAAATTTTTTTCCCACTCCTCGTTCCAGTTTGTTTTAGGAATGATAACACGCTCATAAGAGAATGTAAAATCATCGAAGCTCAATAATTTAATATCCGATTCGTTATCAAACTCCTCCTGTATATAGGCTTCAAAGCCTGTATCGGTAGTTGAAAAACTTTCGAAACCAAGGTCTGCCAGTAAGGCAATTAAAATATCTGAACCGGGTTCGGGAGGGTTAACTGTAAAAGTATATTGAATGTAGTCCATTTTTATAAGGCAAATTTAGTACGAATATACAAATCCGTGTTTGATTAGCTCCGATTTGTATACTTGTAGGAATCCGTATCTTTTTTTAAAAAGAAAAAATGATCTTGCAGAAATCGTCTGCATTTAAAGAAGCGCCTCCTATCAGGCCTCCGTCAACGTCTTTACAGGCAAATAATTCCTGCGCGTTTTGAGGGTTACAGCTTCCTCCGTATAAAATACAAACGTCGCCGGCAACCCCCGAATCGTAAATATCGGCAATAATACCTCTTATAAAAGCGTGCATTTCCTGAGCTTGTTTTGCTGTAGCTGTTTCGCCTGTACCAATAGCCCAAACGGGCTCGTAGGCAAGAATAAACTGTGAAAATTCTTCTAACGAAAATGCTTTTAGCACATCGGTAAGCTGTTGGGTAACTACCTTAAAATGATTGTCGGTTTTGCGTTCGTGAATTGTTTCTCCGATACAGAATATGGGGCGTAATTTGTGTTTAAGGGCTTCTTTTAGTTTCAGGATAAAATCGGCGTCTTTCTCTTTAAAGTATTCTCTTCTTTCGCTATGGCCAATAATAACATACTCACATCCAACTGAGGCAAGTATAGCGGCACTTACCTCGCCTGTGTAGGCACCACCGGCATGTGTATGGCAGTTTTGAGCGCCCATGTGAAAATTAGCTTTGCCTGTTATACGGCTCTGTACACTTTCTAAATAAGGGAAGGGGGGTATAATGATCTTGATCACCTCATCAAATTCATTTACCTGTTCTGTAATGTTTTCTACAAGGGTTTTAGCTTCCTGTAGCGATTTATTCATTTTCCAGTTTCCTGCAACAATTTTTTTTCTGCTCATTATTTTACTCTTACCCTTGGATCTAATATACCATAGGCTATGTCTACAAAAATATTAATGACTACAAATATAGTGGCAAAAATAAGGGTTGCGCCCATTACTACCGGTAAATCGTTTTTGGTTAACGCCTCAAATACTTCATAACCGATTCCTTTCCAGCTAAAAATGTATTCCACAAATACTGCTCCTGCCATTAGGCCTGCAAACCATCCCGAAATAGCCGTTACAACAGGGTTTAACGCATTTTTCAGGGCATGCTTTATAATTACACTATACATAGGTAAGCCCTTTGCTTTGGCTGTTCTTATGTAATCCTGCCCCATAACATCCAGCAAGGAGCTGCGCATTAACTGCACCACAATAGCTAAAGGTCTAATTCCCAAAGTAATGGAAGGAAGTATAAGGTTTTTTAATTTTAATTTTTCTCCGTCCCAAACGTCTATGTCGTATAAACTGCCTGTGGGCGATAATCCTGTGTAATCAGCCAGTACATAGCCAAACAACCAGGCAATGATAAGGCCCACAAAAAAGGAAGGTGCCGCCATACCCAATACCGCTAACACCAGCGACATTCTGTCGTAAAAGCTATTACGTTTAATAGCACTGATAATTCCCAGAAAGATCCCGATAAGGGAGGCAATACAAATAGATGAAAAGGCAAGGACTGCGGTTTCGGGCAGTGTTTCCTCAATAATATCAGATACTTTACGTTTAGTGATGTAGGAACGCCTTAAAAAGGGGAATTTAACTACTACCACCTTATTATCTCCTATGGTAAATAACGACTGCCAGGAGTATTTCTCGGGGCTTAAATACCAGTGGCTATTATCGTTTTTGTAATTATGGACAGAAATGGGCGAAAGATCGTTCAAATACATGGCATATTGCTCCAAAATTGGTCTATCGGTGCCTAAATCCTTGTGAATGGCCTCAACGGCATCTTTGTTGGCTCTTTGCCCGAGCATAATAGTGGCGGGGTCGCCGGGTAATACATTAAATAAAAAAAATATGACCGTAATCACTCCGTATAAAACCAGAATACCGTACAATACTTTTTTAGTAATATATTTAATCACGCTCTAAATTACTTCTATAATCTGCTAAGTAAATAAAATTATTCAGGAAATAAAATATTTTGGGCGAAAATCGAATAGATATTAAGCATTAAAATTTTAGGTAAATTTGCGTTACCTGTGAAATTACACCAAGCTATAAAACAACGATCGTACTCCATTTTTTTGATAGGCTTAATACTTAATGCGTGTATATTAAAAGCCCAAAAAGTGGGTGTTGTTCTTAGTGGCGGTGGTGCAAGCGGAATAGCACACATAGGGGTTTTAAAGGCGCTCGAGGAAAATAACATACCTGTTAACTGCATTTCAGGAACCTCCATAGGAAGTGTCATCGGTGGGCTTTACGCATCGGGTTATTCGCCTGTTGAAATAGAGAAAATGGTAAAAGATGAGGCATTTGCGAACCTTACCAGGGGCGAAATGTCGCCTAAGTTTGGGTATTATATCCATAAAAGGGATGATTATGCTTCCTGGATCAGGCTTAAACTCAATCTTAACAATGCTTTCCTCACTAATTTGCCTACCAATTGGATCAATTCGGTACCTATTGATTTTTATTTAATGGAAACCTTTGCCTCCGCTAATGCTGCTTCTCACTATAATTTTGACAGCCTAATGATCCCTTTTCGTTGTGTGGCCTCTGATATTGAGAAAAAGAAAAGTGTGGTATTCCGTAAAGGCGATCTTCCTTCTGCTATCAGGGCTTCTATGAGCTATCCTTTGTACCTGAGGCCTATCTATATTGACAGTACGTTGTTGTTTGATGGCGGACTTTACAATAATTTCCCTTCTAATGTCATGTACGACGAGCTGTATCCCGATTTTATTATAGGAAGCGCCGTTTCAGAGAATACGCCCCTGCCCAGCGACGACAATTTATTTTTGCAGCTACGTAATATGTTCATGAGCAAAAGTAATTTTAATCCCGTTTGCGAAAACAATATCATTATTGAGCCCTGGGCCGATGTCAGCATTTTTAATTTCGATAATGTGCAGCGTCTTATAGATAGCGGTTATGTGGCTACGATGCGCGAAATGCCGAAAATAAAAGCTCAGGTGCAGAGTTACCTGAACGCGGATGACCTGACCAAAAAAAGAAACAATTTCCGTCAACGGGCACGAAACGAAAAAATAATATATGATCATGTGGTTGTAAATGCCAATGATCCTAAGCTTAAAAAATTTATTTATAAAAGTATTGTCGGGAAGCGTGATACGCTAACCTTAAAGGAAGTAAAAAAACAGTATTTCAGGATGATGACCGATGAAAAAATCAAATCGGCGTATCCCATCAGTAAGCAGGATTCAAGCGGGAAGTATACGTTGACGCTGAACGCAAAAAAAGAAAAACATTTGTTCTTTGATCTGGGAGGAAATCTCTCGAACAGGCCTATCAGTAATTTCTTTATGGCTTTGCAGTACAATCACATCGGCAAAATAGGCTTTACGGCTTATGCCAATGGATACCTGGGAAAACTAAACTCCAGTTCCCTGACTAAATTAAGGTTCGAGTTTCCTACCAAAATCCCGTTTTATATTGAGCCTTCATTTACGATTTCGCGCTGGGATTATTACCGGAGTAGTGCTTTATTTTATGATTTTGAAAAGCCTGCCTACCTGGTTCAGGAAGATCTGTTTGGCGAGCTTAATGTAGGGCTCCCTGTAGGTAATATCAGTAAAATAGTAGTTACAGGTGGTGGCAGCGAATGGAAAAACAGGTATTACCAAACAGATAATTTTACCAGAAAAGATACCAGCGATTTGAGCATTTTTGATTTTTATTATGGACAGGTATCTTATGAAATAAATACACTCAATCGAAAACAATATGCTACTGAAGGTACCAGGCTCCAGATACGTGCTAAATATGTAAACGGCGAAGAAAGCTATTATCCGGGGAGTACAGCCACCGATCGTACAAAATATGCCAATACACCTTCTCATAACTGGTTTAATTTAAAGCTGACAATTGACAAGTATATCAGGCCTATAAAATATTTTAAAATAGGCGTTTTTGGAGAGGCCGTGTATTCGTCGCAGGATTTTTTCAGGAATTATACAGCCTCGGTTTTATCAGCACCATCGTTTAATCCCATTCCTGAAAGTCAGACCTTGTTTATAGCTGATTACAGGGCACATCAGTATTTAGCGGGCGGGCTTAAAGCTATTGCCACACCTTATAAGAACTTCGATGTTCGTTTTGAAGGCTATATCTTTCAACCTGTTTATTCTATTATTAAAAAGCCGGATAATACGGCTGATTATAGTACGGCGTTTTTATACAGGCATATCTTAGGAATGGGAGCCCTGATATATCATTCGCCTATAGGGCCGCTCAGTATAGGGGTTAATTATTATGATAAAAATGAGAATAGTTTCTCTTTCTTCTTTCATTTTGGTTATACCATTTACAATAAAAAATCAATTGATTAAGCTTGCGCCTTCCTATAAGCTGTTTACCGGCAACATGAACGGCTTTACTCATTTAACAAATTTTAGTTATATGCGACCGTTTATTGGAATTAAATTTGGATTCATAATAATTCAATTAAATCATTATTTTTGACTACCATTTTATCCCCGAGATCCTATGAAAAAAATTCTATTAGGTTTTAGTTTGTTATCAGTCATCACAGGAGCAACTGCTCAGACAGGACACGATATCAAAGTCAATTTTAAAAATGCAAAAGATACAGTTATGTATCTGGCATTTTACCAGTTCGATAAAAGTTATATTGCCGACACTTCCAAAAAAATCGTGAAAGGTAATGTCGTTTTCAAAGGAAAGAACACACTCGAAAAAGGGGTGTATTACGTTGTGAGCCAGGAAAAAGGAAGGTATTTCGATTTCTTTATCAGCGATAAAAACCAAAACATTAGCATTAGTACTGATACTGCCGATCTGGTTAAAAACCTTAAAGCGCCGACTTCTAAAGAAAATGATGATTTCTTTGGATACATTAAATTCATTACCGGTAAAAATAAAGAGTTTGGTGAAATTCGTAACAAAACCAAAGGCATGAACTCAAAAGATTCAGCTGCTTTTATTAATGAAAAAGCGAAACAGCTGAATGTAGCCGTAAGTGATTTTGAAAAAGCATTTGTAGCAAGCCATAAAGGAATGTTTGTAGCTGATGTGATTAATTTAAAAATGGAAAAAGAAGCAAAGGATATTCCTAAAGCTTCTAACGGAAGGCCTGACAGTCTTTACATTTATAACTATTATAAGGATCATTACTGGGATGGTGTTAACTTTCAGGATGATGGTATCTTAAGAACACCATTTTTTGCTGACAGGGTAAAAAAATATTTCAATAACATTATTATCCAAAACCCGGATACTGTAAGTGTTGAAATAGACCGTATGATGGCTAAAACAAAAATCGGTTCGTCGATGCACAAATTTTTGCTGGCCTATTTTACACCTACTTATGAATCGGCTAAGGTAATGGGCTTTGATAAAGTATTTGTACACATTATTGATACTTACTTTAGAACGGGACAGGCAAAAGGAATTTATGAGGATGCCACTGTAGAAAAAATTAAAGAGAGAGGCGATATCTTAAAGCCCTTATTAATCGGTAATAAAGCACCTGATTTATTAATGATAGATACAATAGGCCACAAATCTATTGCTAAAATGGGTTTCGATTCGGTTAAAACGAGCCAGGGTGCTACAAAATTATATTATGATAACATTCAGAACCTTGCACAGGTGTTTGCTCCTCTATATAGTGTAAAAGCAGATTACCTGATATTGGTGTTTTGGGATGTAGATTGTGGTCACTGTAAAACAGAGATCCCTAAATTATTAAAAGAATACCACGATCTTAAAGATGAGAAATACGATGTAAAAGTGTTTAGTGTTTACACGCAGCACGAATTCGAAAAATGGCGTAAATACATTATTGAAAATAAATTAGACTGGATCAATGTATACGATGGCGTACACATTAATAATATCAAAGAAAAATATGATATTTATTCAACTCCGGTTATTTATATGCTTGATAAAAACAAGGTGATAAAAGCCAAACGTATTGGTACAGAGCAGGTAAAGGATATTATAAAAAATATGGAAAGAGAATATAAATCAGATAAGAAATAAGATAGAATTCAGGATAATATAATACAAAAAGCCCTTTATATAAAGGGCTTTTTGTATTTTTGGTAATAAAACTATGTTTCATGAAGAGAATATTATGTATTAGTGGGTTGTTATTACTGGCATTTAGCCAGAGTGTGTTTGGGCAATTAAACATCAGAGTACAGGTCGAAAAAATTGCAGTATTAAGTGCAAGTGATTGTGATGCAGGAGGAGCTGATAACAGCGATTTTTTATTCGAGTTTAAAGCAACTGATAATTCGCCTTCTAACTTTTCGAATAACTCTCCGGTGGCGGGAAGCATAGGAATGTGTAATTATGCAGTAGTAAATGAGAACAACGGGCCATTTGCTATCTACACAGCCACGCCCGGTTTAGCGGTTTTTTCACCAACAAACGGTATTTTTTTCAATAGAAATTATAATTGTATTAATGATGTGCCAACTGCCATTACGATTGTTTGGCGCGGTTACGAAAACGATGATGCTACAGCGCCGTCGGTTACGCCTATAGCCAGCGGCACTACTGCTACCAATTCTATGACAGTGGCCCTGGTTCCGCAAACCACCTCAACCGTGCAATCGGTTATCTATTCGGCGCCTTCACTGGATGGTTCATGCCCGCAAACCTATGAAATAACGTTCAGGGTCATTACCTCAACAGGGGCTTTTTATCCTTTAACTATAACCAGTGCCGATGGTGCTGTCATTTGTAATGGTGCTACCAATGGCGATGTGGAAGCTCATATTATGGGTGGTTCGGGAACTGTTTTGTATGATTGGAGCAATGATGGTGTCAACGATTTTGATGATGGTAGTTCGGTGGCGGGTTTAGCTGCCGGCATCTACACCGTGGTTGTAAAAGACGCACTCAACTGTACACATACCATGACTGCTTCTGTTACAACTACCACACCGCCTACGGCATTAGGTTCTTTTATAAGCTCAACCTCAACGGTATGTGCAGGGCAAACAAATGTTGCGTATTCTGTTTCATCGCAAACGAATGTTATTTATTACTGGAATTACACCGGCGCAGGAGGAACAATTAACGGAAGCGGAAATGCTGTTACCTTAAGTTTTTCGAACACCGCACAAAGCGGTACATTAAGTGTGTATGCACAAAATACCTGTTCTGTTACACCTACACTCACCATGGCCATTACAGTAACACCTAAGCCAACTATTACTATTTCGGGTAACAACAGTATGTGTGATAATGTGCAGGAAACATTAACGGCATCAGGTGCAACAACCTATACATGGAGCACCTCCGCAAACACGGCTAGTATAACCATTACACCTACTACCACTACAGTTTATACCGTATCGGGTACCATGAACAATTGTTCTTCTGTTTCGGGCCAGTTTACCATGACGGTTTTACCTTCGCCTACAGTGCAGGTTACAGGCTCTACATTAACAGTTTGTCCGGGTCAGACAGTGGCAGTATCATCAAGTGGTAATGGAAGTGTGTTTGTATGGAGCGATGGTTTTATTGGAGCTAACCATACCGTATCAGCTGCTGCAACCAGTATTTATACGGTAAGTAATATTTTAAATACCT
>JAZJZF010000010.1:8870-14454 GCA_040389965.1 Bacteroidota bacterium | reverse complement strand
TACTCTTTAGCCTCGATAAAGCACTTGAGCATTATATAGCACAGGGAAATAATCAGATCATCCTCGCAACCGACGGTAAATTCAGATTCTATAGCGAAGACCAGCAAAAATTCATAACCAAACAGAGCGATAAAAAAGTGTTGCTTTCTACCATTGCTTTTGGTAATGACAAAGATGCCATGACCAACTTAAAGGAGATTGCTGAAACAGGAAAAGGCCATTTCATTCATATTAAGTCGAAGAACAAAGCAAAAGATCAACTACTGGATGAAATTAAAGAGAATAGTTTAATCCATTAATTAGAATAGTCCCCTATCCTATTGTATAGTGTATCATAAAGATTACCCAATCATTATTCTTTTCAGCAGATACTCAAGATCCTTGCGCAAATAATCACTCATACTGAACGCTTGCTAAATCAGACTTTTTAGCCATTATTTCCTTACTTAAATACGCTTTTTTTGCTCTATGTTTGCCGCATATTAAAACTCAAATTATGAAAAAACAGATCATTTTAATTCTTGCCTTATTCATCGGTTTTCAAACTCAAATCTTTGCACAACTGCCTGAAGAAGGGATGAGCAGCCCTATGCATACAAAATATGTAGATAAAATTGTTTGGGCTAATAAACGTATTTCTAAAACAGCAGCCAGCGAAGCTGATTTTAAAACCACCTTTACACAAGACGATAATATTTATGGTAGAATTTATTTATCAAAGGCTATTGCCAATTATCCCATGTATAGATTTAAAGCAACAACTAAAGGAACAGATACTAAAGTAAATGATAACCCTGTTGTAAATAAGGATTTACGCGGAAGCATGAAATTGACCTATGTATTTTATGTAGATGGTGCTACAACACCATGGTATAAGTATACTGCAGAGGTTGACGCGTTAAACCCGGCAACAGGAACCTGCCAGATCTTATTTAAAAAAGATAAAGCTGACGAAGCCGGCCCTACTCCCGATGCATTAACATCAGCTATGAATGACCTTGCTATGGGAACCCATAAAGTAAAAGTAGATGTTTGGGGCGGAAGCTATTGGATTACAGGAGATTTGGAACGCACCCTTAACCCCCTTGTAAGTGGAGAGTTTACCTTAAACATCACTAAAAAAGCCAGCTATGGTAAAACGTTTGACGGTATTCCTGCAGGAAAAAAAGAACCAACTATTGAACCTAAAATGCTCCAGTTAGCTAACCTGGAAGCTCCTAAAGATGCATCATGGGATTGTAAAAAATTCACTAAAATAAAAATCATTGATGCGGATTGGGAATATGTGAAGCACAGTTTAACCGGGGCTATTCTTTCGAGAAGTATTAATGCTGCCTTATTTGGTGTATTGCCAAGCGGGACCTGCTCTTATACCGAAGTAAATTACGAGCAAACATTTATCAGTGCCGGTAAATACACTGAACCTAAAATTGTTGCCCAATCAAGCGCCTATAAAGTAGATTGTAACTAATCTACTTTATTTTAAGGTCTTTTTAAGGTCGCTCATAAATTTGGTTAAACCCGAAAAAAGATTTGTACCGATTTGATTTTTATGTACATTTGTCTAGATTTTTTATGAAAATTTGCAAAACTACATATCTTTCACTCTTCTTTTTGTTTTGCTTTACAGCTTCTTTTAGCGCCAATACCTTTCAGAATTTACAAACTAAAGTTCAGAAATCTGATTTAGTACATGATAAATATGCTTCCGTTTCAAGTAAAGAAGAAAATACAGATTCAGGAACCAGCTTTTTACTCGAAAAAAACGAAAATGAAACTGAAAAAAGCTTATGCGCTCAGTCTTTCATTCTTCCGTTTTATATTTCATTTTTCCAATATGAGGTTTCAACACCTTTAGTATTTTTCGCCAAACCTTTGGCAGAGAAACCAAGCAACCCTATTTATATAGCGGTTGGTAATTTCCGTATTTGATTTTTTAATTATACACCTTAACTCATTAGGTGTATTGGCTTTTGCTATAAGCCCTGTCCTCATTAGGCTTTTACATTAACACGTATCCTGAAATTGAGCTAACGCTCAGATGACCCTTGCTAAGCTTCGACTAATTATTTGATATTTTATTTCATAGTTTTTTATCAGATAAATTTAGTTGAAGCTTTGGCAAGACCATTTTTCAAGTAGATATTGTTACTAAGATGTAAGCTTAGCTCATTTTTTAAGGTCCTTCTTTTTTAAATTTGATCTCAAATCAACATTTAAACAAAACAAAGTATATCACCCTACTTTTGTTTTATAAAATGGCCTTAAAATGAAAAATACATTAGTGAAAATAGTTCTGAGTATGTCAGCTGTAATATGTGTAGGTTCATTACAGGCACAATCACCAAGTATTCGTTATAAAGACGGTTTAAAAATTTATTTAAACGACGATAGTACCCGTTATGTTCAGGGAACAGGCTTAGCGCAAATTTGGCTTCGTTACAACGATAACAATCCCGGTTCGACTATTAACGGTACTAAAAAGAAAGAAACCTATGATGTGGGCTTACGTCGTGTACGCTACCAGATTATGGGTCAGGTAACAAAAAAAGTATTCTTTTATGCTCAATTCGGGATCAATAGTTTTAATAGTATCTCTGCCCGTAAAACCCCTGTCTTTTTTCATGATGTAACGGCTGAATACAAAATATACAAAAACGTTTTCACGCTTGGTGGTGGTTTAAGTGGCTGGAACGGAACCGCACGTTATACTTCATCTGCAGTAGGTAGTATTTTATGTATGGATTTACCCACAATCGAAGAATCAACCAATGATGTTACTGATCAGTTTGTAAGAAAACTAGGTGTATACGCCAAAGGCCAAATCGGTGGCCTGGATTACCGTTTCTCGGCAGCCAACCCTTTTCCGGTACAAACATCCTTAACTCCGGTAGCCGCTTTAACAGGAACCAACACTGCCGCTTTCTCAACCAATGCGCCTGAAATACAATATGCCGGTTATGTAAAATGGCAGTTTTTTGATAAAGAAAGTAACCTGCTCCCTTACAGTGCAGGTTCTTACCTGGGTAAAAAACGTGTATTGAATATTGGTGCAGGCTTTACCTATCAAAAAGATGCTATGTGGTACCGAACCCCTAATGCAGCGGCCATTGGAGGTATTGATACGGTATCAACACCCTTACAGCAATTTGCAATAGATGTCTTTTATGATTCTTATTTAAACAAGGATAAACAAAATGCCATTACAGCGTATGGTGCTTTTATAAATTATGATTTTGGTCCTAACTATATCAGAAATGCCGGAGCAATGAATACGGCCAATGGAACAACAGGAACAGCAAGCTTTAACGGGACAGGAAATGCCGCTCCTTTAATTGGAACCGGGCAGGTTATATATGTACAGGCGGCATATCTTTTCAAAAAAGACCTACTGGGTAAAAACGGAACTTTACAACCATACGTATCGGGCAGTTATGCAAACTACAAGAAATTATCAGACCCCGTTTTAATGTATGATATTGGTATAAACTGGATCATTGCCGGACAAAATTCTAAAATATCATTGGATTACCAGAGTCGGCCGGTATTTAATACAAACGCTGCAACAGGCAATATTTCTGAAACAAAAGCGGCTCGCCGCGGGCAAATTGTACTGCAATACCAGGTCGCATTTTAAGTAATCGTTTAAATCTAAATCCCATATAAAATTTTATGCATATTAAATTACCTGTAACTAATAATGATACTTTTGCTGGTATGAAACATTACCTGCTTTTAGGATCATTATTCCTTTTTACGATTTGCCGTTCCCAGGATTCTATTCCCCAAAAAGAAAAATGGTTCACATTACATGCGCAGGAAACAACAGTAAGTCAGTTCAGGCCTTCTTTTCATGCTAAATATACCGGAGATCATAGCCAAACAACTGATCAGCAATGGGCAACAACTTTAACAAGTACTATTTTTGCCGGAGTAAAACTGTGGCCTCATGCCCAGGTTGTATTTAATCCTGAAATTTCAGGTGGTTCAGGCTTGTCGTCGGCATTTGGAATTGCTGCTTTTACCAACGGAGAAGCCTTTAGGGTTGGAAGCCCCGAACCAAAGGTATATGTCGCCCGCGCCTTTTTTCAGCAATTATTTCCGCTTACTAAAAAAAGAGTGTGGCAGGAAGACAGTGAAAATAAAATACAAAAATACATTCCGGAAAAATACATTTCCTTTACCGCCGGAAAAGTGTCGATAGCCGATTTTTTTGATGATAATACCTTTTCACATAATCCGCGTACTCAGTTTTTAAGCTGGGGCTTAATGAGCAACGGGGCCTGGGATTATCCGGCCAATACAAGAGGTTATACACCCAGTGCTATTCTGGAATTGTTTACAAAAAAATGGGAGATCAGGTATGCTATCAGTATGGTTCCTAATACGGCCAATGGTAATGTTATGGACAAAAACATTGATAAAGCCAATGCCAATACCCTGGAAGTAAAATATAAATATCAGGTATCAGGACAAAAGGGAAAGATCAGCGCCATTGCATTTTATAATTCGGCATTTATGGGTAGCTACACCGCTCCTAATATCGAAAGCCATCCGGATAGTGCTAATCCAAATTTTATAATTAACAATTACGCCATTAGTGCCAGCAGGCAATACGGAAGAAGTAAATATGGCTTTGGGATTAACCTCGAACAAAACATCACAGACAACATTGGAGTGTTTGCAAGGGCATCGTACAACGACGGAAAAAATGAAACCTGGTGTTTTACAGAAATAGACAGGGCAATTAGTGTAGGTACAAGTATAAAAGGGGCTTTATGGAAAAGAGAGAATGATGTATTTGGTGTAGCTTACTGCCTTTCGGGGCTTTCAAACGAACATGCTGATTATCTGGCTAAAGGCGGATTAGGCTTTATTATTGGAGATGGCGCTTTAAATTACAAACCCGAAAACTTATGGGAAACCTACTACAGTTTGAGTCTCATGAATGGAAGAATTATTCCCTCGTTTACATATCAGTTTATTTTAAATCCTGCGTATAATGCCGACAGAGGGCCAATAAACGTTTTTTCATTAAGACTCCACCTCTCAATATAGTTGGTTCAACTAAAAAAATCAGATTATAGTAGCTTTTCATTTCCAAAAAAATTATATTTGGTAAACCTTAAAATTTACTATCCATGAAAAAAATCTACTTACTTGTTTTTTCCCTTATTGGCATTTCGCAGATCAACGCGCAAATTACCCTTACCAAAGCTGCAAACGAACCAATAATTGGCGATACTTACGATACAAAAACGCTTGATACCAACTCAACAGCTCTGCCAATGAGCATTTCAGGAACAAATGTAACCTGGAACATTAGCAATGTTTTTGAATCAGGCGGAACTACTACTTATTCCTTTTCAGCTCCAAGTGCTACTGCTACCAGCAGTTACCCGGGAACAACCATCGTTCAGGAAGATCAGTCAACCGGAAACATGTCATACTTTAAATCAACAGCTTCTACTTACGAATTATTAGCTGCAAACCTTAGTATTGGCGGTTTACCTTCTGAACTGAATTACAACACAAACTCAGCAATTATAGCGTCTTACCCTATCACTATGGGCTACGTAAACAA
>JAZJZF010000010.1:0-8860 GCA_040389965.1 Bacteroidota bacterium | reverse complement strand
GCCGGAGCGGTTAGCGCAAATACATTAACCGGAACATTTACCAGTACCATTCAAACAAAAGCGGATGGAACAGGTACTTTAAATTTCAACGGAACATCTGCCAACTACCCAAATTGCTTACGTGTAAAAATGACACAGCATATTGCGTTTACACTTTCTTATATGGGCTTCCCAATCACCGGAACAGTTGACCAAACGTATTACAATTACTATGTAAGCGCTTTCAAAAACCCTGTGTTTACTGTAAACTACAACCATGTGGTATCTAATAATGCGATTATGCCAATTGATCAATATCAAAATGATGTTTCCATCCTTTCTAACGTTATATTAGGTGTTGGCGAGAAAAAATTAAATGATATCATCTTCAAAGCCTATCCTAATCCTGCAACCAGCGAAGTGTTTGTTCACTTTGTATTAACTCAAAAAGAGTCTTACACAATTGATATCGTTAATAACCTTGGGCAAGTAGTTAAATCTGTTGCAAAACCTGATTTACAACCTGGCTTATATAACGAAAGCGTTGACATTAGCGGTTTAAGCGCAGGCATTTACCATATCAAAGTTAGTGGTAAAAATGCAAGCGGTGTAGAAAAACTGATCGTTCAATAATTAAAAATACTCAACAACAAAAAGCCCTCTACTAAAACAGTAGAGGGCTTTTTAATGTTATACAGGCTCAAAGTGCCTGTACTCACCGGGTTTCAAACCATCCAGGGTTATCTGGTCAATGCGTACCCTTATAAGCTGTGTGACAAAATTCCCTAATGCCTTACACATTCGCCTTATTTGCCTGTTTTTTCCTTCCGTTAAAATAACCCTTAACTCAAATTCAGATAATTTTTCTGCAAAACAGGGTTTGGTTTTACAAATCATAATATCAACCCCGTTTTGAAAGTGCATTAAAAACTCTTCTGTAATAGGCCTTTGAACGGTTACTCTATATTCCTTTTCCTTTTCAACTGTTGGCGAAGACAATTTTTGAATGTATTTTCCATCATTCGATAAAATCAATAAGCCTTCCGATTCCTTGTCAAGCCTGCCCGCAAAGCCCAAATGCCTATCGAAGCTAAACACGGTTGTTAAATTGTTTTCTATCTCCGCATTATGTGTTGTTTCTATTCCCCTTGGCTTATATAAAGCAATGTAAGTAAACGGACTATGCGGTTTTAAAACTTCATTATTATAAAAGATCTCGCAGGTTTCATCGAACTCAATATTTTCGATCACAGTTTTCCCGTTAACCACTAATTGATGCGACTCAATAGCTCTGATAGCCTCCTTATTGGTAAAGCCTAAACTATGTACCAAAAAATATTTAATATTTAACCTGAAACTCACTATTCACAAATAATTGGCAATGTTATCTTTTTTATCGAAACGGCACAAATTTTGCCTGTATTTTGACATTATTTTGTTAAGTTTGTTAACTTTTTGAAGAACTATGGAAAAAACGTATTTTGCCCACCCCTCGGCCTTTGTAGACGAAGGTTGCACAATAGGCAAAGGCACTAAAATATGGCATTTTAGCCATATTATGCCAAACTGTAAACTAGGCGAAAACTGTAATATCGGGCAAAATGTAGTGATTTCGCCTGATGTTGAATTAGGGAAAAATGTAAAAGTTCAAAATAACGTGTCTATTTACACAGGTGTTATTTGTGGTGATGATGTGTTTTTAGGCCCATCGATGGTATTTACCAATGTAATCAATCCCCGCAGCGCTGTAAACAGAAAATCGGAATATGCAAAAACTCATGTGGGTACCGGAGCCAGTATTGGCGCCAATGCAACCATTGTGTGCGGACATGATATTGGCGAGTTTGCCTTTATTGGTGCCGGAGCAGTAGTTACCAAAACAGTTCCTGCTTTTGCATTAGTTGTAGGAAACCCTTCTAAACAAATAGGCTGGATGAGCGAATTTGGACACCGTTTAGAGTTTGATGCTTCCGGAAACGCGACCTGTAAAGAAAGCGGACAACACTATAAATTAGAAAATAATCTCGTAAAAAGAATTTCTTAAATCATCTATGACAAAAATTAAATTTGGAGTAATAGGCCAGGGACATATTGGCAAAAGGCATGCAGAAATGGTTAGAAGAAATCCTGAATGCGAGTTAATTGCAATATGTGATGCTTTACCACATGCCCAACTGGGACTTGGCGATATTAAAGAACATTTTTATACATCTGTTGATGAATTACTTGCCAAACATCCCGAAATTGAAGTTGTATGCGTATGTACACCCAATGGTTTGCATGCAGAACACGCTCTTAAAATATTAGAAGCAAACAAGCACGTAGTTGTAGAAAAACCAATGGCATTGAGCAAAGCCGATTGCGAAAGAGTAATTCACACAGCTTTAGATCATAATAAAACTGTTTTTTGCGTGATGCAAAACCGTTATTCTCCGCCAAGTGTATGGTTAAAAGAGATTACCGATAATAAAGTATTGGGCGACATTTACATGGTTCAGCTAAACTGCTACTGGAACCGTGATGAACGCTATTATAAAAAAGGTGGCTGGAAAGGCACGCAGGATCTGGATGGTGGAACGTTGTTTACACAATTCTCGCACTGGATCGATATTATGTACTGGCTGTTTGGCGATATTAAAAACATACAGGCAAAATTTGCCGATTTTAACCACCAAAACTCTACCTCTTTTGAAGATAGCGGCTTTGTGAGTTTTGATTTTGTAAACGGCGGTATGGGAAGTATTAATTATTCAACAGCCGTGTGGGATAAAAATTTAGAGTCTTCTTTAACCATTATTGGTAGTAAAGGTAGTGTAAAAGTGGGTGGACAATATATGGATCAGATTGAGATCTGTAACATAAAAGATTACACAATGCCACAGCTCGCAGAAACCAATCCGGCCAATGATTATGGTGCTTACAAAGGCTCTGCCAATAATCACCACAACGTTATTGAAAACGTAGTGGATACTATTAAAGGAAATAATAAAATCACAACAAATGCTTTACAAGGCTTAAAAGTGGTTGATATTATTGAGCGTATTTATGAACTGCGCCCCGAAACAGTTTTAAAAAATAATAACAGATTAAGTTTAAATTAAGATATGGCAATTTATAAAAATATTATTGAGAAAAAAGCTACTGTAGCTGTCATTGGCCTTGGATACGTAGGCTTACCCATAGCCCTGGCTTTTGCTAAAAAAGTAAAAGTGATTGGTTTCGATATTAACGAAAAACGTGTAGGCATGATGAACAAGGGCATTGACCCTAGTAACGAATTACCAAAATCTGAATTTGCAAAATCGGATATTACATTTACACACAAACTGGAAGATCTTAAAAAAGCGAACTTTTATATTGTAGCGGTTCCTACCCCTATTGATGAACATAACTTACCTGATTTAAAACCCCTTATCAGCGCCTCTATAACTGTTGGTAAAGTGCTGAAAAAAGGAGATTACGTTGTGTTTGAATCTACTGTTTATCCCGGCTGTACAGAAGAAGATTGTATTCCGGTATTGGAAAAAGAATCGGGTTTAAAATTTATAAAAGATTTTAAAGTAGGGTATTCTCCTGAGCGTATTAATCCGGGTGATAAAGAACATACCATTACTAAAATTCTGAAAATAGTTTCAGGTTGTGATGCTGAAAGCTTAGATAACATTGCCAAAACATACGAAATCATTGTTGAACCCGGCACACACCGTGCTTCAAGCATTAAAGTAGCCGAAGCTGCCAAAATTATTGAAAACACTCAACGCGACGTTAATATTGCTTTGATGAATGAATTGTCAATCATCTTCAATAAAATGAACATCAATACGTATGATGTACTGGCTGCAGCAGGCACCAAATGGAATTTTCTGAAATTTACTCCGGGTCTGGTTGGCGGCCATTGTATTGGTGTTGATCCTTATTATTTAACATACAAAGCTGAATCGTTGGGCTATCATGCCCGTGTTATTAATAGCGGACGTTATGTAAATGACAGTATGGGATTTTATGTAGCTAAAACCTGCGTTAAAAAAATAATTGCTGCCGGTAAAAACATCAGCAAATCAAAAGTATTAATTATGGGAGCTACATTCAAAGAAGATGTAAGCGACATCCGTAATAGCAAAGTAGCAGATATTGTAAAAGAATTAAAATCGTTTGGTGTTAAAGTAGAGATTGTAGATCCGCATGCCGATACAGATGAATTAAAACATGAATATGGTTTTGGTTTAAATAAACTCGCTAAAGGTTACGACGGTGTTATTGTGGCAGTAAATCACAAAGAATACAAAACACTGGACGAAAAATATTTTAAATCGATCCTTGCACCAAAAGGTGTATTGGTTGATATTAAAGGGATGTACAAGCAACAGTTCAAAGGCTTAACGTACTGGAGCTTATAAACAATGTTTAGTGCTTAGTTGTTGGTTTTTAACAGGACTCTGTTTCTGTTAAAAACATAACGCTAAAAATTAAAAACTCAAAAGTGAATTACAAACTTAGTGGCTTAGATCACACACAACAAACCTTATTAGATAAAGGCACACTACTTCCTTTAATGGAAGAGTTTTATACCATACAGGGAGAAGGTTACAATACAGGCAAAGCTGCTTATTTTATACGTATTGGTGGCTGCGATGTAGGCTGTCATTGGTGCGATGTAAAAGAAAGCTGGGATGCCAGCATTCATCCTTTGACAACTACCGATACCATTATTGAAAACGTACTTATCAGCAAAACACCAGCAGTTGTTGTTACCGGTGGCGAACCGCTGATCTATAACCTCGATCATTTAACGTCTGCACTTAAGCAAAACGGTATTCAAACATTTATTGAAACATCGGGAGCATACCCCTTAAGTGGCTATTGGGACTGGATTTGCCTGTCACCTAAAAAAACGATGCTGCCCAAAGAAGAAAATTACAAAGCAGCTCATGAACTAAAAATTATTGTGTTTAATAAACACGACTTTATCTGGGCCGAAGAACAAGCAAAAAAAGTATCTGAAAACTGTTACTTATACCTGCAACCCGAATGGAGTAAACGCAACGAGATCACACCTTTAATTGTTGAATACGTAAAGCAAAATCCACGTTGGATGATCTCTTTACAAACGCATAAGTACATTGATATTCCTTAGCGGCATAAAAAATTTCGATATTTTACAGTAGTATAAATTTTTATTTTCAGGGCGTTTCCGCCGAAAAGGCGGCCGGGCTATCATTGCAATCTTTTGCAAAAAGGCAGGCAAAAGGATTTCCATTCTATCCCTAACGCAAATAAATCGTATCTTTATGCCATATGCTAAAAATACTTTGCATAGATTCTAACCACACGATACTGCACGAAACATTGATGCAGCAAGGTTTTCAGTGCGACCTGTTTTGGGATAGGCCAAAAGAAGAATTAATGCAATTAATTCCACAATACGAGGGTATTGTAATCAGAAGCAAATTTAAAATTACCAAAGATATTATCGACTCAGCTCCAAATTTAAAATGTATTGGGCGTGTTGGTGCAGGTATGGAAAACATTGATGTAGACTATGCCAGTAGTAAAGGAATTATTTGCGTAAGCGCACCTGAAGGCAACAGGGATGCTGTTGGAGAACATGCTCTTGGAATGCTATTGATGCTACTCAATCATTTAAAACGGGCAGATTATGAAGTAAGGCATGGTATCTGGAAACGCGCTGAAAATAGAGGTTTAGAGATTAGCGGTAAAACTATTGGCATTATTGGTTACGGCAATATGGGCTCCGCTTTTGCTCAAAGATTGCAAGGCTTTGATTGTAACATTTTAGCTTACGATAAATACAAAACACAGTTCGGCAATGCATTCGTTAAAGAATCTACCTTAGAAGAGATCCTGAACAATGCAGATATTATCAGTCTGCATCTACCGTTAACAGATGAAACGCATTACTTATTGAATGATGCGTTTATTAATTCCTGTAAAAAAAACATAGTCGTTATTAATACAGCCCGTGGTAAATGCTTAAATACCACAGATCTGGTAAAACATTTACAAAGCGGCAAAGTAAAAGGCGCTTGTTTAGATGTATTGGAATATGAATCCGTATCCTTTGAAAACATTGATGCCACTGCCCTACCCGAGCCGATGCAATATTTACTGAAAAGTGAAAACGTTATTTTAACGCCACACATTGCAGGCTGGACCCACGAATCGAATTACAAAATGAGTAAAGTCATTGCAGAGAAAATGACGGCGGTACTTAAGTAAATGTAGTATTACATAATACTGCATACCTTGGTAATAGTGCGGCTGATCTGGCAATTCGGTGTGAACTGCAATTTTTTTTGGAGGTATTGCGAAGAATTTTCGAGCGAGAAAAAAATTGTAGTTGGCGAATTGTCTTGACTTTTTTGTAACTTTTTTCGTCAAGGAAAAAAGTTAGTGAAATAAAGATTAAAAGCTACTAATTCCTACTCAGTCTCTCCGCCAGTTCCCTTCTATAGGTTATTCCCACAGGTAACTCCGTATCTTCTACATAAACAGCATAATTACTAAAGCGGCTTATTTTATCCAAAGCAATGATATAGGATTTATGAATGCGCATAAAGTTTGTGCCCGGTAACCTCCGTTCCAGCTCTATAGTAGTCATACTGGCCAGGTAAGTTTGCTTAGGCATAAATAATTTCACATAATTACCAAGACTTTGAGCATAGAGTAGATCTTCGGGATTAATGCGCACCATATTACTATCTACCTTTACCATAAATGATTTATCTACAGGTGCAGCTGGCGCATTCCGTTCGGGTGAATGATCCTGTGGAATGCTATTGATACAGCGATCTACAGCTTTCAGAAAACGGGGGAAATTAATAGGCTTCAGTAAATAATCAATAGCACCATAATCATAACTTTCAAGCGCAAATTCAGAGTAAGCAGTTGTGAGAATAATTTTGGGAGGATTCGGTAACATTTTTAACAGATCAAAACCGCTGAGTTCGGGCATATTAATATCCAGGAAAATAAGATCGACAGGATTTTTATGTAAAAAATTAATGGCTTCCACTACATTATAGCATTGGCCCGCCAGTTCAAGCCGTTCGATCCGCTCAATATAATTTTGCAACACATAATGCGCAGCCACTTCATCATCTACTATCAGACACCTGATTTTATCGGGCATTGGTTGATTGATTTAAATCGATCGTAAGATCAACACGGTAATCGGATTTATTTGGTTTTATGTTGAGTTTATATTTTCCGGGATATAAAATACGTAAACGTTGTTCCGTATTTGAAAGGCCAATACCCATCGATACAGTACTATTCTGGCTATTAGTAGAAACTGAATTCCTGGTTTCAAGATGCAATATGCCGTTTTTTAGATTCACTTTTATATTAACAAAGCATTCCCCTATATTGTTGCAACCATGCTTGAATGCGTTTTCCACAAAAGTGATCAACACCATAGGGGCTATCTGGTAAGTAATTTCAGGCGTTTCGTTATTGTATTCGTAATGCATTTTACAGCGCTCTCCTACCCTTTCTTCTTCCAGCGAAATATAACTCTCAATAAACACTAATTCTTCCTCCAGAGGAACCCATTCCTTACAGCTATTCTCTATCTGATAACGCATGAGCTGCGATAATTGTAAAATCAAATTAGGCAAACGCGTTGGTTCCTGTAAACTGATCCCATATAAATTATTAAAGGTATTGAACATGAAATGTGGATTGAGCTGTGTACGCAACAACTTTAATTCAATTTCGTTGGAACATAATAGTAAAGAAGATTGTCTTTTTTGCTCCCTGTAAAAACGCAGGATTACCAGTGGTGTTACAATAGCCACCACGCTAATGGCGCAGGTTGCCATATCAAATAAAAATGTTTCGGGTTTGCCCTTTATCAGGAGATAACAGTCGGGATATAACAGGTATTTTTTAGTGAAGAATAAAATGGTGGTAAAAACAAGTAGTAATATCACACCAAATAAAGCATAGGGTAAAGGTTTTTGTTTATCGAGGAGTAATGGCAATACAAAAAAACGATGCACCTGTGCATGCACAAATAAAACAGAAAAGTTACAAATGCCTAATACCAGGCCTTTCCAGGAATCAATAAGAGTCCAGTCATTGAGTGTGAACAAAATAAACAGGGTAATAAAAATAATTACTTCCTGTAACCATTTTTGTTCAAGCAGGTATTTTCCACTGATTCGCATAGGACGAAATTACAAAGAAACCCGCTGGCACTCAATTATTTGTCAGAATAAATGACAAATGCAATTCGTCATTTTACCAATGCATTAATCATTGTTTCGATTGAAAGACAATCCTTCTGTCCCAACTTTGTACCATGAAAAACAACCCTATCATGAAACACAAATACACGATTAATTCTTTAACAACTCTGGCTGTTATGGCCATATTACTACTATTTTACAGCTGCAGTTCTGCTCCCGGAAATGGAGCTCAGGCCAATGCTCAAATTCCCGCGGCACAGGTTATTACGATCGATACCGCCACCACACTTACCTATAAAGATTATCCGGGTATGCTCGAAGGTCTCGTAAACGTCGAAATTCGCCCACAGGTAGATGGTTACCTTGACAAAATATTTGTAGACGAAGGTGCTTATGTAACCGAAGGACAATCCTTGTTCCGCATAAACCAACTACCTTATATTGAACAACTCAATCAGGCGCAGGCAGGGTTAAATGCTGCAGAAGCTGCTTTATTGAACGCTCAACTGGAAGTAGAAAAAATGATTCCCCTGGTACAAAATAAAGTAGTATCAGAGGTGCAACTTAAAACCGTGCAGGCAGCACAACAAATGGCTAAAGCACATGCCGCCCAAGCCAAAGCAACAGTTGCCACCGCACAAATCAATCTGGATTTTACGCTGATCAAAGCT
>JAZJZF010000009.1:0-19686 GCA_040389965.1 Bacteroidota bacterium | reverse complement strand
AACCCTCGACGCACATACTTTGTATGAAAAATTTGGATTTAAAGCTTTAAAAGAACCGGGACGTTACATGTCCATTAAATTTTTTGAAGAGTATTGATTCTTGCCTGCATATATTTTTTACTGTTTTGTTTTTTGGTGAGGGGACTTTCTTTTTTTAAAGACGTACAACTGACCTTTAAATTTGTTCTGGCCATTATATTTATTAAGGTGGCGGCCTGCTTCGCTTATTATTGGTTTTACTTTATATATAGTCCGGGTGGTGTAAAGGGAGATAGTAATGATACGCTTTTGGGAGCGGAAATTATCTATAAAGCGTTTTCTCAAAATAAAGCAGATTTCTTTAAAATGGTGTTGGGATTACATTCCGATTTAACATCAGACCCTTTATACGAAAACTATTTCAAACATATTGCCGATTGGGGTGATTCTGATTCAACCAGGGAGTTTTTCTTAAATGATAACCGCACTTCCACGAGGTTTCATGCGCTTGTAAGATTATTTTCGGGAGGGCATTACCCCACGCATGCCCTTGTGATGCTTGTGGTTTCTTTTACCGGCCAGTTTGCCTTTTATAAGGCTTTTAAAAGTTATTTCCCGGGGAAAGAAAAATTACTGGCTCTTGTTATTTTTATAAGTCCGTCTGTGCTATTCTGGAGCTCCGGAATATTAAAAGAACCTTTGGCTCTGGCACTGTTGGGGCTGTTCGTATATGCTTTTTTTAAATTATTTGCACAGTACAGGTATCGGTTAAAATACATCCTTGTTCTTTTAGGATCCTTTTTCTTTTTTGCAGTTCTTAAACCGTATATCCTTGCTATTGTTCTGTTTCCTTTAATACTATTTGTATTGGTTAAGCGTTTTCAAATAAAACGTGTCTTCCTTTTTTATGTCACTTCTCTTAGTCTTATTTATGGCAGCTGTGTGCTAATCCTGAAGTATGCCTTCCATAAGGATGTCATAAATACCATTGTGGTAAGGCAAAACGATTTTATCAGTTTAAGTAAAGGAGGCGTTTTTTTTGTAAACGATCGCAACTATTTAAGGCTGGAATATACAGATGTAAGGCAGTATGAACTCATTGATTCGGCAAACTATATCTGTAAACTAAAACCTCACGTATCCTTAATGTATTGGGATCTGGATCATTTGCGCGATACGGTTTTTGTGGCTGATAACCATGACACATCGCTTTATAAATTGATAAGTATCAATAAACCGGCAGGCTCTGGCATACATATGGATAGGTTGCAGTATTCGTTTTCGTCCTTTGCTAAATTAATCCCACTGTCTTTTTATAATGTTTTGTGCAGGCCATTTTTTTACGATGCCCGTTCCGGGGCTGAGTTGGTAGCTTCCATGGAAAATCTGATTTTTTTGCTGTTTATTGTAGTTTGTATTATTTACAGAAGCCGGACACCTATTGATAAAAACCTGTTAGTGTTTTGTATAACGGTAGTAATCCTTGCCTTTTTATTAATAGGTATTACGACTACTGTAACCGGCGCTATAGTAAGGTATAAGGTGCCTTTTGTTCCGTTCCTGTTAATGATACCCCTGTTATATCTGGATAGTGCGGTATTGTTAAAGAACAAAGTAGTGAAATGGTTTTTAGGATAGAAACAGGCAAGAGCTTGTCTCCAGCCCCTCCGCCGGAAAGGAACCTGAACCGAAATATTTTTGTGGCATACGAATGATTGTTATATTTAATACATAATATTGTACATACTAACTTTTAATAATACATGAGTTTAAATAGTTTATTCAGGAAGAAATCGGTTGTTGATATTTTAAAGCAGGTTGAAAAAAATGAAGCCGATGGTCATGGTTCTTTAGGAAAACATTTAGGGGTAAGAGACCTGGCTGCCTTTGGTATAGCGGCTATTATAGGTGCCGGTATTTTTAGCACCATTGGTAAAGCCAGTGCAGATGGCGGACCTGCAGTTATATTTTTATTTTTATTTACAGCTATTGCCTGTGGTTTTGCGGCTTTTGCCTATGCCGAGTTTGCAAGCATGGTTCCTGTTTCGGGGAGCGCGTATACCTATTCTTATGTAGCCTTTGGTGAACTCATTGCATGGGTCATAGGCTGGGCGCTTATTATGGAGTATGGTATCGGAAATATTACAGTAGCCATTTCGTGGAGCGATTATTTTTCGGGTTTGTTGCAGAGCTGCGGCGTGCATTTGCCACAGTGGATACAGATGGATTATTTATCGGCTTCCAAAGGCTATGATCAGGCAGTGGCTTTAATGCAGAGCGGTAAATTATTTGAAAACCTCGATATCGCTACTCAAAGTGCTTATACTGCCTGGGTAACTGCTCCAAAATTGGGAAGCTTGCATCTTATTGCAGATATACCGGCTTTATTTATTATTGTTTTTATTACCTGGTTGGTGTACCGTGGCATGAAAGAATCGCGCAACGCCAGTAATTTAATGGTAGTGATTAAACTGTGCATCATTTTATTGGTCATTGCAGTAGGTGTATTTTATGTAGATACCGATAACTGGAGTCCGTTTGCGCCAAATGGAGTAGGAGGGATTTTAAAAGGAGTGTCTGCTGTGTTCTTTGCCTATATAGGCTTTGATGCTATTTCCACCACCGCCGAAGAATGTAAAAACCCGCAACGTGATTTACCACGAGGCATGATGTATGCCATTATTATCTGTACTATTTTATACATCATTATTGCCCTGGTATTAACAGGCATGGTTAATTATTCCGAATTAAATGTAGGCGATCCTTTGGCCTTTGTGTTTGAAAAACTGGATCTTAAATGGATGTCGGGCATTATTGCGGTAAGTGCTGTAATAGCCATGGCCAGCGTATTGCTGGTGTTTCAAATGGGGCAACCCCGTATCTGGATGAGCATGAGCCGCGATGGTTTATTGCCGAAACGCTTTTCTAAAATTCATCCAAAATTCAAAACACCTTCTTTCTCTACGATAGTAGTAGGATTTTTAGTGGCAGTGCCATCGTTGTTTATGAACCTAACCATGGTAACTGATCTGTGTAGTATAGGAACGTTGTTTGCCTTTGTACTAGTATGTGCAGGTGTTTTGGTGTTGCAGAACAAAAAAGACATTCCGCGCGGAAAATTTAAAACGCCTTATATCAATGCTAAATTTATTATGCCTGTTCTCTTAATAGCTTGTATTGTTTTGGCTTTTACCTATAACAAACAGGCCAGTATGGATTTCCTTAAAAACACCAAACAACTGAATACTGCTACCAATATTGTAACATCTTTAGATCAGGAACAAATTGCCAAAGTAAAAGAATATTTTATGCTCACAGACAGTGCCGCTTTTGCAGCTAATAACAAGGATGTGGAAACTCATTTAAGTGGCATGGATAAAGAGGTTTACACAAAAACCGTAGTGGCTTTGCCTTTTAATGATGAATTGAAATACGAAACCGGTTTCAGCTTATTTAAACATAAAATCCCTATGTGGATTTTCATTATTATTTCTTTCTTTATTACGATCTGGACCTATAGAGCTAACTTATCACTGATTCCTTTATTGGGGCTTATTAGTTGCCTTTATATGATGGCAGAGCTGGGAGTATCTAACTGGATCGGTTTTGGAATCTGGCTACTGGTAGGCTTGCTCATTTACTTTGGCTATAGCAGAAAGCACAGCAAACTGAATAGTGCGAAGGATTAGAGGCAGGCGCGTTTTAAATTAACTAGTAATACAATTTTTCAATATACCTGCCTGTTCCGGGGTATTCAATAACACTTATAGTAATGGTTATATCTGTATTGGACGTCAATTTCATATACAGGAACTCAGATAGAAAGGGTTCCTCATCTGTTCTCATCACAAATTTGGTCATTGTATTTTCTAAAGCAAGTGTCTTGCCTATGTATAATTTATTGGTATTGTAAACTTCAATATCTAAACTTTTGCCCTGTATTTTAGCGTATTGCTTTGAGTACTCTATTACAAAAAGGGTATCATCTCCATCTATGATTTTTGGGAAAGTAATTTTTTTAGCCTTACCTGATTTTAAACGGAATTCCTTTTTGTTAATGACAAAGGTTTCAAGGTCTATTTCTGTATTTAGTTCATCGTGCAGGTCATCCAGTAAAAACTCATCCTTCACCCGGCCTTCTGTAATTAAAGATGCTCCCTTTAATTTAATTTGCTGATGATTAACCGTTCCTATAGGATATTCCCATATTTCGAACAAAGCCTGTATGTTATGATCGCAATTTTTGCAGTTAAATTTTGCTTCTGCCAAATAAATGTTCTCCGTCTTTTTATGGCGTTCTAGGCCTCTGTTAACAGATTCAACATCCAGAACAAGCGTAGAAGTGTCAATTTTGCTTTCGGTTTTACAAGCTTCGCATTTATAGATAAGCGTTTGGTTCAACGCTTTGGCAGTAATAAGATGAGAAATTTGCTCAATGTACTTGCCCGAAACCTTTGATTTAATAAGTGTATTGGCAATATTCAGGAACTTTGCCTGGTTATACATCCAAAAATCGGTACCCGAGTAATCTTTAAATTCTTTGATCAGCTCCTTACGTGGATCGTCGGCTTTTTTCTTCTCTGTTTTTTTATCGCCAATCAATTGCCACCAGTCTTCTTTCACATCATTGCATACAAAAACAACATTCTTTTTATGTTCTTTGGCATATTCTAATATCTGTTTCCAGATAATGAGGTCACCAAACATCTGAATGCCTATTTTATTTTTCTGGTCTTCGTAGCCCGGCGGAATTTTAAATTCGTAACGGTGTTTTCCTTCCAGCGTAATTTGCATGATCTCTTCGTAAGTATATTCACGGCCTACTTTGAAGTATTTACGCAGGTTCTGTAATACCGTATCATTTTTTTCGAGCAACAGAATCTCATTTACTTTTTGTTCCATTTGCTCGTTGAACTTTTTTTCAAATTCAACGGTTGTTTTAACAAACTCTTTTAATTTGGCTTCATACACTTCCAGGTCCTCTGCCACCATGTGTGGGTGGTTCTCCGCTTTTTTGATATTATTTTTTAAGGTATCAACCCTGTTCAACGATTTGTTAAAAGAGTCAACGATCGGTTTTATAAAATCCTCTTTCAGAGGGATATAGCTTTTAGTAATGGGCTCTTTTATTTTAGATACCCTGTTTTTAAGGTATTCAAACTGCACATGATGAGGCATCCATAAACGGCCTTTTATTTTTTCAAATATTTCGGTATAGATTTGGTTCCTGGCTTCTTCAGGGCATAAATACAAAGCCAACAAGGCAGAGGTATCAAAAACAAATACGCAGTCAGACCAAAGTTTCTTTTGCCTTTCTTCTGTCATTTGGTACATATCAAAATCTTTGATATTCATGAGTTTGCAGTATGGTTCAGTTCCGGTATTTATATAGCCTTTGTTAAGATAGGATATATTTTAACAAATGTAAATTTAAGCGTTCTTACAACAATTACATCTATAATCATCAAAGATTATTTTCCTGAGAATACGCGGTTTTATAGGCTAAATGGGATAATAGCAGAAATTTAAAAACTCCTGTGGCCACAGGTATTTGTTAAATCTGCCTGCTTTTTCACTATTAACATTTCTGTTTTTAGGATTCCACTACTGTGGACTCATTTTTGTAAAGTACAATACAGAGGTCAGGGTAGCTCCTCACATTTTTGAAGATTGCCCTAACGCTACCTGTGGAAAGCCACAGGTTGTTTTTTAGTATATAGTTTTACTTTAGCCTACACGACCCCACGTTTATCCTAAAGTAACGCCCGTAATTTTACTGTGAGCAAAGAAATAAGAATTGTAGTTGCAGATGACCATTCCATGTTCAGGCAAGGGGTTGTAATGCTTTTGAAACATTATACAGATGTTATTATAATTGGGGAAGCGGGTAACGGCGAAGAATTACTGAAATTATTAAATAGCCGCACAGCCGATATTATTTTACTGGACATTCATATGCCCGTTATGAATGGCACACAAGCCCTTGACATCTTAAAAATTCGTTTTCCGGATGTGAAGATCATTATTATAAGTATGGATTTTAGTCCTTTTTTACTGGAAGAATATATTAAAAGAGGCATTCATGGCTTTATACCTAAGGGCTGTGATATTGAAATTTTAATGGAGGCTATTAATGATGTGGCAAAATATGGAGAATGCCATCCTTTGTCAAGAAGCATTGTTGCCAGAAAATCTATGCCTTTTAAAAATCATTTTAATTTAACCGAAAAAGAAATGAGGGTTTTGAGCTTAACCTGTAAGGGAAATTCCAATAAAGAAATAGCCCTTATTTTAGAGGTAGCGGAAAGGACGGTAGAGTTTCATAAAACAAATATTTACTTAAAAACAGATCTGAAAAGCCTTGCAGACCTTATTTCGTATGGAATAAAAAACGGACTGGATAATATTTGAATACCAGATCATCTCAGTGTATAATGCATCGATAGGATAATAGTTGTATCTTTACAGTCTTCTATATCCATGAAATTATATGATTGAAACAGTAGAAAAAACAGAGCTTAAAGTACTGGAGAGCAAGGAATTTCAGACAATAGTACATTGTACCTGTGGAGAAGATTATGCCTACCGCGTTTGGCCAACAACGTTTTTAATTGAACATGGTACAGGAAGGCGTGCTAAGCTTATTACAGCCTTTAACATTTCGTTTGCCCCTCAATGGACCTTAAATAACGGCAAGGGCTTTACCTTAATTTTTGAAGGACTCAGTAAAGAGTGTACTGCTTTTGATTTAAAAGAAATTATTCCGCAGGAGGGAGGCTTTGAAGTATCGGGGATACTACGCAATAACATGGACGTGTACCAGGTTAACTTTTAAGAATTTTTTTAAAGAAACAACGGAAAAAGAATAGATAACAACCGTGAACAAACACTAAAGTTTGTCAATCGCAAGTCATCTGTTTCTCTGCACACTTTTCAGGAATAGCATTTTTCAATGCAAAAAAGGAATGCTTACCTTTGCCGCATCGTATGCCCTTTAACGTTCTAAATACCCAACTCCCCGTAGCGGAAATTATTCCTGAAGTCAGAAAAACTTTAATGGATCATTCCACGCTTATTATTGGCGCGCCTCCGGGCGCCGGTAAAAGTACCTTGTTACCTTTGGCCTTGTTTGAAGAAGCATTTTTGCAGGGCAAAAAGATCGTTATGCTGGAACCCCGTCGTTTGGCAGCGCGCAGCATTGCTATGCGCATGGCAGAACTATTGGGTGAAGAAGTAGGGCAAACGGTTGGTTACCGTATTCGTTTTGAAAACCGGGTGAGTGATAAAACCCGCATTGAAGTAGTTACAGAAGGGATCCTTACAAGGATGCTGCAACAGGATAATGCCCTCGAATCTTTTGGCCTGGTTATTTTTGATGAATTCCATGAACGGAATTTACAGGCTGATCTGGCACTGGCTTTGTGCAGGGAAGCGCAACAGGTATTACGCCCCGATCTGCGTTTAATGATCATGTCGGCAACCCTCAATATTCCGCAACTGCAAACCTTACTAAATGCACCGGTTATTGAAAGCCGGGGCCGGCAATATCCTATAGAAATTATTCATACAAACGATGCCGATGAATTTCTGTTACCTGAATTGGTGGGACAAACTATAGCACGTGCCGTAAAAGAACACGATGGCGACGTACTGGCTTTTTTTCCGGGAGAAGGAGAGATCCGTAAGTGTGAAGAATTATTAAAGGCGCAATTATCAGACTTTAATATTCATCCTTTGTATGGGATGTTGCCGCAAAATGAACAATATGCAGCGATCATGCCCAATAAATTTGGCAAACGAAAAATAGTACTGGCTACTTCCATTGCTGAAACCAGTTTAACCATTGAAGGGATACGAATTGTGGTAGATTCAGGTTTTGGACGCAGATCACGATTTGACGCGGCTTCTGGTTTATCGCGCCTGGAAACGATCCGCATTTCTAAAGATGCTGCCGATCAGCGTGCGGGCCGTGCGGGCCGTTTAAGTAGCGGTGTGTGTTATCGCCTCTGGACAAAAGCTACACACGAACGTATGACAGAACATCGTATTCCTGAGATCATGGAAGCTGATCTTTGTTCGTTGGTACTGGAACTCAGTAAGTGGGGAACCGATGATATTACAAAGATGTGCTGGCTCACCTTACCGCCAAAAAATACCTTGCAACAAGCTTACGATACCTTAAATCAAATTGGCGCATTAGACAACGGGAAAATAACCGCGCACGGGCAGCAAGTACATCAATTAGCTTGTCATCCGCGGATTGCGCATATGCTTTTGTTAGCCGAAACAACTGCCATGAAGCAATTGGGCTGCGATATTGCAGGCATACTCGAAGAGCGCGACCCTTTGCCGAAAGACAGTGGTATTGATCTTAATCTTCGCATTGAACAACTCAGAAGGTCCAGGAGCAATACTAGTTTAAATAATAAATTCAAACGCATTGAAAAAAATGCAGCCAGCTACCGTAAATTATTAAAGCTGGAAACAGACAATGAACCTGTGGATGGGTATGAAACAGGGCTTTTGCTGGCTTATGCTTATCCTGAAAGAATAGCATCGGCAAAACCGGGCAACAATGCACAGTTTCAACTGGCTAATGGAAAGATTGCAACTGCAGGTCATAAAGATGATTTGGCGCATGAAGCCTGGCTGGCTGTTGCCAACATGGATCTGAGAGATGGCCTTGGGAAAATATTTATGGCAGCGCCACTCAATCCAAAAGATTTGATTCATTTGGTGAAAGAAAAACAAACGATTACCTGGGACACCCGTAAAGGTGGATTAATTAGCCTGAATGAATTAAAGATCGGAAGCATTGTTCTTCAATCAAAGCCATTACAAAAACCGGATGAAGCATTGGTACTGGATGCTATAAGTCATGCGATTCATCTTGAGGGAGAAAGCTTGCTCAACTTTACAGACTCTTTTACGCAACTGCAAAATCGTATCAGTAGCCTGAGTCTTTGGAACCCTCATGAACAATGGCCTGTAGTAAATACGCTCTATTTACTACAAACGGCAAAAGACTGGCTTGGTCCTTATTTAAAAGATGTGAGGAAAACTGAGGACTTTAAAAAGCTCGACCTTGCTGATTGTTTATTGCATTCGCTCAGTTGGGAACAACAACAGCTGTTGGAGCAACTGGTTCCTTCTAAACTGGAAGTACCGAGCGGTTCAAAAATTCGAATGGAATATTTTGCTAATGGCGCGGCACCTGTGATAGCCGTTCGCCTGCAGGAAGTTTTTGGAATGGAGAATACGCCAACCGTAAATAATGGGAAAAATAAAACGGTATTACATTTATTGTCTCCGGGTTATAAGCCTGTACAGGTAACTTCAGATCTTAAAAGTTTCTGGAATACGACTTACTATGAAGTAAAAAAAGAATTGCAAAGACGTTATCCAAAACATGCCTGGCCGGATGATCCATGGAGTGCTTCGGCTGTGGCAAAGGGCAGGAGTATGAAGTAATCAATTAATTTCTATATTAGTATTATGAATATAAAACTACCCGGATTCCTTCTTCTTTTAATCATAGCCTTTGCCTGTAAACCTCACGCCGATTTACAAAGCCTGAAAACTGAATTGAAGAGTGATGTGAAAAGCGACAGCATCCGTTATCAAACCGGTTTTGAAACCGGCGATACAAGCTGGTATAAAGGCAAAACGACAGCCGGAGCTTATCGAATGGAGAATGCGACCCGCGCTATATCCATCGATACCATTGACCGCGCTATTGAAGACAGATCTCCCTGCAAATCGGTAAACTATCCTTATTCTGTTTTTACCAAAGCAAAACTGGTACTGCAGGATTCTTTGGCTGTAGGCCACATAGGGATTGTATTTGACCGTGTTGATGATAAATATTACAAACGCTTATGTATCTCAAACAACGGAACATTCTTTCTTGTGAGGGTATATGACGGAGAAGAAGAAATGTTGATTCCTAAAAATGCATCCCGCTTTATACTGAAAGGAAATAATGTTTATAATACGATAGAAATAAGACACCAAACAAAAAACATTGAAATTCTGTTTAACGGAAACATTGCTGCTATCTGTAAAATTCCACCGGCATACTCTTACGGAGAAGTAGGAATTGTTGCTTCTACAAGTCAGAACAATGTGCGCTATAGCCCTCTCACAGCTGTTTTTGACAGTTTTGTTTTAAAGAAAATTAAAGAAAAATAATATTACCCCTGATAATTTTTAGGGTAATCAAATAAAAACAACTCTCCTGATTTTGGCTTCAGGTCACTCCATGCATTTATTGTAAACTCTATACCTGCAATAGCGCAGGTAGGCATTTCCATTGGTAGTTCACTGATCAGGGAATCGGCAAAATCGCTGATGATAGTGACCAAATAACATAACAGAATGACATGCATTATCCATTTTTTTGATCACAGATAAATATTCTTTTACGTTGGTGTCGTAAAGTTCCTGTTTAATGATAATATTATTAGAATTGTAATTCAGGTGTTTTGCAAAAATAAGCGCTGTGCTTGCTGCTCTGATTGCCGGGCTGGTAATCATTAAATCAGGGGAGACTTGCAAACGTTGGCTCATAAAGTGAGCCGCACTATAGCCCCTTTCATTTAAAGGACGTTCAATGTCCTGCAAAGCGGCATTATTCCAATCGGATTTAGCGTGACGAACAAGGAATAGTTTTTTCATAGTTTCAATTTTAGTAATCCAGGTCTCTTTGATAGTACATTGTCTGCTGTCTATTGTCCCTTGTCTTTTGTTCCTTCTTCCATATTACCCCTTACATCTTCCCTTTTCCCTCTCCTGTTTTTACTTTCTTATAGTCCTCCATCGCAATTACCTTGTTACAAAAGGCATATTCATCTTTAATGGAATTGGAGCATACTATAATGGTTTTATGCATGGCATACTCTGAGATCATTTTTTTGTACCATTCAACCACAACGGCATCCAGGTTAGTAGTGGGTTCATCTAAAAATAAAACGGGAGCATCTGCTAAAATGGCCAACACCAGTTTTAAACGTTGTTTCATGCCGCTCGAAAATAAACGGATATATTTTGAAGAGTGATCCGAAAGACCTGATAATTCTATGACCTGCTGAGTTGTTAAATTATTGAGGTAGGGTTTATAAATTCCTGCGTGTGCTATTTGTTCTTCCAGAGTAAAATCTTCGATCAGCTCCAGGTAAGGAGAAGCGAGGCTTAACAATTTATAAACACGATCATCTTCCTCTTTTTTAGTGTTGGTAGCATAAGTTACATTTCCTTCATTTAGAGTCAAATAGCTTGTAAAAGCCTGTAACAGAGTCGATTTGCCCGAGCCGTTCAAGCCAAGGACAGCAATTTTTTCTCCGGGATGAATTTCAAGATCAATGTTTCTGAATATCCATTCCCGGCCGAATTTTTTACCGGCATTGGTCACTTTTATAGAAACGTTATTTTGCAAAAGGATTGATTTTGAGGTAAAAGTAGCGTTTTTTCGCCTTTAAATTAACTACTTTTTGTAAATCTCTTGACTCACATCTGCCTCTTATAACCTGTATCTTATCTCTAAATTAGTATCTTTACGACCTTGAAAATTATTAAGCGCATAATTTCTCCCATTTGGAAAACCTGGTTTTTTCTCGTTTTTGCTATTTCGTTTTTGCTGCTTTATCCTTTCTTCTGGTTTACCATAACTACTCAAAGACTCGATGCCGCTTTTAAGCTTAAACGTATCTGGTCATATTGCATTGTTATAGGTTCAGGCATTTATCCAAGAGTTATTTTTAAAACCTCTTCCAAAAAAATGCCTCAGCCCTGTGTGTTTGTTGGTAATCATACGTCTTATCTTGATATTATCGTAAGCCCTTTTTATATTGATCACCTAGCCTTATATCTTGGTAAAGCGGAACTGTTAAAAGCACCTTTGTTTAAGATCTTTTTTCAGAAAATGGATATTCCGGTAAACCGTAAAAGCAGAATAGATGCTGTAAGATCGATCAAACGTATGGAAGCCGAAATTGATAAAGGCCGCAGCATGGTTATTTTTCCGGAAGGTACTATTCCCGTTAATACCCATAGAACATTGCCATTTAAAAACGGTGCTTTTAAACTTGCTATTGATAAGCAGATCCCTATTGTACCGATTGTAAATGTTAATAATTATAAGCTTTTGCAAAACGGAGGCTTTTTTAAGAGCTTTGGCAGGCCGGGAATTGCCAAAATAATTGTATTTGAACCAATCCCCACAAAGGGAATGACAGAAGAAAATTTAGTAGATTTGCGTGACCAGGTTTATAAATTGATAAACGACACTTTAGACGAATATTATGGAACAAAAAATTGATATTAAAACGGTTGATGAAGTAGCGCACCTGGCGAGACTTGAATTTACAGACGAGGCTAAAACAGAGATTGTAAATGATATGAACCGCATGCTGACGTTCATTAATAAATTAAATGAACTGGATACCGATGGCGTGGAGCCTTTGATATACATGACAGACGAAGTAAATGTGATGCGTGAAGACGAACCTGAAATTACACTCACTCAAAAAGAGGCCTTGAAAAATGCGCCTAAAAAAGATTCGGACTATTTTAAAGTTCCAAAAGTAATTGATAACCATTAAACCATATTCGTCCGAACATAAACAAACATTATTGGATATTTTTAAAACCAATATGCCTTTGTATTTTGCAGAAGAAGAACTTCCCTTATTCGACGCTTTTTTAGACAGAGATATCCATAATGCCAATCGCCCGTACTGGATCATTTTTGAAGATGATGTCATTGTAGGTTGCGGTGGTATTGGCATTAACGAACCCACAAAATATACCAATGAGCCTCATGTCATTATGTGCTGGGGTATGGTACATCACGATTACCACAAAAAGGGTTATGGTAAAGTATTGCTGGAATTACGTATTGAAGAATCAGGAAAAATATTCCCGGGAGTAAAAATTGCTTTGGGAACGACGCAACATACGTATGGCTTTTTCGAAAAATATGGTTTTAAAACCGTATACCACGAAACAGACCATTGGGCCAAAGGGCTTGACCTTTATCAGATGGAGTTGGTTTAAAGCCTTATTCTGTAAAACAACATTTCTGTTTTATTGCATCGAAATAGTATAAAAAAAGCCCTGATGTTTAATCAGGGCTTTTTAATGAAAGGCATTTTTTAGTGTGTTATAACCAATTTAACGGGAGCTGTTTTTAAAGGAGTAGAATCTAAAACAGAAACATAATACAAACCACTATTTAAAGTAGCAGTTGGGATGCCGATTGTTTCTTCCTGAGCTTGTAAACTTATTACTACACGGCCTATCGCGTCTGTTACTTCAACCATAGTTACTGCATTTGTAGTTTTATTAGTTAACTGAATATAACAGATTTCGTTAGCCGGATTTGGGTACATGGAAATGTGTATGCCCTGGTTTTCAAGTGTAGCAATACCTGTAGAAGCACAGCTAACCACAACGGTTTGCGTTTGCGAAGCAGAGTTACCGTGCCCATCGTTATAATTCCATGTAATAACATGCGTGCCCGTTGTAGAATAGCTTAGAGCCGCTGTGGTAGTGCCTGTAATAGTACCAGTACAATTATCTGTAGCAGCGGGTGCCTGAACGGCTGCCATACATTGAAGCGTCACTGTTGGTAAAGACGTTACATTTGGAACGGGAGCAGTATTATCATTGACAATAACGGTTTGCGTTTGCGAAGCTGTATTTCCGTTTCCATCGTTGTAGGTCCAGTTTACGGTGAACGTTCCTTGTGCTGTGTAATTTAAAGAAGCGCTGGTTGTGCCTGTTATCACACCGGCCACATTATCCGTAGCGGTAGGAGGAGTAAGACTTACAGAGCACTGTCCTGTAGCATTGGCCAATGAAGCTACATTCGGTACAGGTGGCGTATTATCATTAGGTTGTGTTTTTAAAATAAATTCGTTCACACCTATACCTGTCACATTTCCTATAGCCATTTGCTGAAAGGTATGTCCGTCTACTATTTCATACAAAGAGGGGCCTGTAAAGGCATTGGCACTTCCAATAACGAAGTCGCCCGAATTTGGATCTACATAAAATGCTTTACCGTAAGCAAAATCCCAGGAGCCGGTTAAGGTGCTTGTGTATAATGCTACCGTATTAGAAACAACCGATTGTTTATTAACGGCATATACTTTTTTACTGGATAAGAAAAATAAACTGTCGTGGTATTGTCTTAGCCAGGCAGCATTTGTAAAGCCTGTAAGCGTATTGGGTGTATTCACAAAGTCATTATTATTAACCTCTACTTTTACCAAAGCAGAAGTACCTGACAGTTTTCCTAAAGTCCAGATGCGTTGTTGAGCCTGATCATACAAAATATCGGAAACGCTTGTAATACCAAGTGTAAAAGATGCGGTGGTTGTTGAACTTATCGTATCAATTTTCACAAGCTTGTTGGTGTAAGCCACATACACATTTCCGTTGGCATAAACCATATTACTTACAGAACCGGTAATATAACCCGAAGGATCATTAATGGGAGTGATAGCGCCGCTTATAAGATCTACCTTGCGTATAGCAGAAGTAGCAGCTCCACCAATGTAAGCAGTAGTGTTACTTACTTTTACAATACTCTGTGGCGAAAATCCGGTAATGATTTGTTGTTGAACAAAACCCGGATAAGAGGCGATCACAATTTTTTGTGAACTTCCTCCTTTGGAAATCAGAATAGCTCTGTTTCCAAAAGTTTCGTAATCCTGTAATACATCAATTCCAACGGTGCTGTTGGCTTGTGCAAATAAAGGACCCGCCTGAACGGTTGTTGTGCCATTAGAAGTTACGCGGTATACGTCGCCGTTGGGTGTTCCAAAATTTCCTTCAGCCACTACTTCGAGCGTGTAACTTTTGGTAGATTGCGCTAAAATAAAGGTTGTGGAACAAATGGCGAATGCCATTAAAATTGTTTTTTTCATCATTGTAATTTTAGTTTTTAAATGGTTAAAATTACTTCCTCGAAAAAATGGTGTAGCAGACTACAGGCCTATAGTCATAACAGCATTTATACTTTTTCTCCGAAAGCTTAAATAATATTTACTAAAGGCAGGTCTTCTGGCTTAGCCTTTTGTTTTAACCTTCCCATTACAATGTTTCGTAACAGTGGTATCTAAAAACAAATTAACAGGCTTTTACAGCTGCGGGAACAGCCCCTGAATTACACAGGGTTCCCTTTTAATTCCTTTCGTGAAAAAAGAAACCAATAGTGCCGCAAAAGTAATCAAATAGAAACTATATGCAAATTAAAATGGGGTGTTGATGTGTTTTGGAATTATTTAATCAAGCATAAAGTGATAATCTGCTCATCTTAAAATTTTTTCCATCTTTTTGCCTTTCGCCAATTCATCCACTAACTTATCTAAATACCTCACCTGGCGTGTTAATGGGTTTTCAATTTCTTCTATTCGGTAACCACATATGACGCCTGTTATGAGTTTGGCATTCGGGTTTAATTTGGCTTTTTGAAAGAATGTTTCAAAAGTCACTTTATCGTCAACGAGTACTTGTAACTTTTTATCGTTGAAGCCGGTTAACCATTCTATCACTTGCTGCAATTCTTCCAGAGTTCTGCCTTTACTCTCAACTTTTTTGATGTAGTGCGGATAAACAGAGGCAAATGTCATTTTTGCGATTCGTTCGTTGTGTTCCGGAGTTACTTTCATGCTATTTCAGTCTTTCTAATTGTCCTTTTCTTTTTACAATGTTTTTATAGTCCCACTGAATGTCTTTTGATTTTTTAAGCCAGCGTTTTAAGTCTTTGGTTTTAATTTCGGATACGTTATTATAGAAAATAGAAGCATCTTTAAAATTTTTCCCCCGAACATTCAAATTTTCTTCTTCAAAGTCGGCACCGCTCCAAAACATTAATCTAATACCTGCTTTTTGTTTGCTATAACCAACTATGGGATTGCCTTCTAAAAACCAAACAGGATGCGCATGCCAAATTTTATTTTCTGCTTTGGTTAATGCGCCGTTGATTATTATAGCAAGTGCATCGCAAACCGCTTTGTGGTCTAAAGACTGTGCGTTGTTATAAATATTAATTTCTTCGGTCATTATTGCCTTTTATTGACATTTCAAAAACTAATTAATTATTTCTCCTTTATTATTCTCCAGTTTTTCACGGAATTTTTGAAGTTCTTCAGGAGATTGTCTAAGCCAATCTGTTATTTCTCCAACGATTTTCAATGGTGCTTGAGAACGATAGGAGCGTGTTGGATTACCCGGAAATTTTTTGTCAGTAACGTTCGGGTCATTTTCAAAACTTCCTGTCGGCTCAATGATGTATACACGTTCCCGTTCATCGCCCTTTGCCAATGCAGCTGCAAGCCCCGCCCCATTAACTAAAGCTGTAAAATAAATGTGATTCATTTTTAATTCAGATTTGTAATTTGAATTGCCTCTCGCAGTCAACAAATCGCCCACCTGCAAATCTGCTTTAGTGCCATGATAAAAGGGGCCTTTGTCGGAAGGGTTATTTTTTAATGAAGTTGCTAATTCAAAATGCTCTTTTGCTTTGCCAGGATTGTTTAAGTCCTCATAACATTTGGCAATGTTTAAATATAAAGACGGGAAAGCACTCTTCACCGTATCATCATTTACATTTAATGCATATTGCAAAGCTGTTTCGAGCCATTTTAATTTTTCAGAAACGGTTTTTTGATGCCGGGCTATATAATGAGCCGCCATAAATTTCTCGAAATCGTTTGTTGCTTCGTTCCAGCCTTGCAGAAAAAGTTTGAGCGCTTCTTCAGGTTCGCCTTTTTCTTCCATGGCCATACCCTGAAGGCAGAGTTTAACAATAGGGTTGAATGGTGAAAATTCCATGTTCTAATTATTTTGTCTATTTATTATTTTAAAATCTATTTTCTTAGTCGGTTGGGGTATCCCAAAATGACCACTAACGTTTTGCAGATAACTGCATTGCGGTTCAAGGCAACGTCAACCGAATATTAATAACAAAGATAAATGTTTCTATGCATTTGCAAAATGAAAATAACTAATTGCTTACCCGCATTACTGGTAGGTGCTTTTATAACCAATAAGGGCACACTTGGGTTTAAGCTTAGTTTAAGTGTCAGCTAAAGTATACGGTCCATTTCTTAAGTTGGAATTGTAAAATAGAAATTTGCCCCTTCATTTAATTTTGCGTCAGCCCATACCTTACCACCATGTCTGGTTACTATTCTTTGAACAATTGCCAAACCAATGCCAGTACCTTCAAATTCACTTTCATTATGTAAGCGTTGAAAGATTCCGAATAGTTTATTGTAGTACTGCATGTCAAAACCTGCTCCGTTGTCTTTTACATAATAGGTTGATTCATTATTATTTTGGATAGAACTGATCTCTATTGATGGCGAGGGATTATTTTTAGAGTATTTGTATGCATTTGAAATAAGATTTACCCATACTTGCTTTAACGTTGAACTATCTCCGGTCGCCGGGGGTAAATTCCCTACTTTAAAAACAGTTTTTTCTAAGGAGTATTGATTACAGAGATCTTCTATTATATTTCTGACGATCTTCTCCATGTCCACTTGATTTTTTGCTATCTCATTTCTTGCTACATGAGAAAAGGCAAGAAGATCATCAATTAGATTTGTCATTTTTTGTGCACTCTTGCTGATGGTTGCTAGGTACTTTTTGGCATCTTCATTTAAGATTTCTGAAAAATCATCTGACAACATGTTTATATATCCGTCTATTGCTCTTAAAGGTGCGCGCAAATCATGAGATACCGAATAAGAAAATGATTCCAGTTCTTTGTTTGCGAATTCAAGCTTATGCAGATTGTCGGCTAATTCCTTATTTAGCATTTTTATTGTTTCTTCCGCCTGCTTACGTTCTGTAATGTCATTAAATAGAATTGCGACTTGATGGTTCTTTGGTTCTCCAAAACGAAAGGCGTAAACGTCATACCAACGGCGTAATTGTTCGGCGCGATTTTCAAACCGAAGCGATTCACCTGTCAACGCAATCTTCCCGTATATTTCGAACCAATGCTCTTCATGATCAGGAGCGAATTCTCGCATACGCTTACCAACTGCATTATGAAGTCCGGTTTGCCTTTCAAATGAAGCGTTAATTACCAAAAAGCGATAGTCGATCGGTTTTTTCTGTTCATTAAAAAGCATTTCAATAATACAAAATCCTTCGTCTATTGAGTTGAACAGGAATTCCCAGAGTTCTTTTTTTAAATTAATCATAATTTATCTCCGAATGTATGTTTTTTGTCTACCGCAATGTCTGTCCGCCTTTATTGATTATAATAACACAAAACTCATTTTAGCAGCTTTAGCATTTCAAATTCCATCAATTTGACTTTGTAGTCGTTCGATGTTTTGATCAAGCCAACTCCAAACAGCGGTATTTTTACAATTAGCTTCAGTTATTTTCGGTTCAATTTTCTTTTCGATTTCGTCTAAACCAAATTGTTTCTGGTAAATATCAAAGTCAGTTTCCCCATTTTTTTTGAACTCTGCAAATGCTTTTAAAAATTGGTCATTATACTTCTCTACAAGGTCAGCAAGATTATTGTAGTTAAAAAAACGCCAGCTTTTAAGATATGGTGCATAATGGTTTATATGCTCAGTGTCAGGACTTTTATTATAAAGAAAGCCACTAGGTCCATCAGTGTCAACGTAAATTGTAAAATCTATGTAATACCAAAGCAGTTGTAACTCGGATGGTAATTTCTCAACACCGATATTATAACCTCTGTCATATACTTCTGTCCAGATTTCGTCTGACGTCATTGTTGTTCTGCTATTACTGTTAATGGTTTCCAAGCAGGCACAGTTTGCAGTTTGAAACTGCGCCTACCAAAATGTTCGTTTAAAGATACGTGTTTCTTAATCTTTTGCAAAATGAAAACTTTTCTACCACTTTTTATAAATGCTTTGTTGTCTGCAAGGCTGGAGCAAACCGTGTGTTATTTATTGATACGACCTACTTTAATTTTCAAAGTCAAGATTTGCTGGCTCTGTAATTTTACTTTTTTTATTTTTATAAGTCCCGGTTGTCGGTATCGAATTGTCAACTATTTCAAATTTTAAATCGTCGAACCATATTTGTCCTTTGCCGTCAAGCAATGCACCAAAAGCAATATTAGAAGCGTTGTCCGGAACATCTAAAACAATTTCGCAGAATGTCCAGTTTACTGTCCCTTTGATTGGCCGCTCTTGCATATTATCAAAAGAAAGAGCTTCTTTGGAATTAGCCTGGTCAATTCTTAACCAAAAACCTGCCCAACTAACGACGTCTTTGGATTTCATGTAACCCGTCATGCGAACTCTTTTGCCTAAGTATTTGTCAGGCGCGCAGTATTGAAGCAGTGTTCCAAAATGTTTTGGTTTGTCAGGGATAGATTTTATTGTTGCTGCATTTGTACCGCCTTGTCCGGCGTTTTTTTCAATTCCCATTTCATATTGCGTCAAGTCAGTGCCACCTGGGCTCCAGCCTTTAGGAATGTCAAATGATAATAATATCAAAGTTGTCGCAACAAATAGGGCGTTTTTGAAAATTACTTTTGTCATTGTCTTAATGTTTAAGTTGTTTGTATAAATTCCTCTGGTGCTTGTGTATAACGTTTTCGAACTAAGCAAGGGTTTGATTTGAAACCGTTTTCTACCGAACTGCTAATAACAAAGCTAAATGTTTATTAGCCATTTGCAAAGCGAAAATTAACTAATT
>JAZJZF010000008.1:0-48287 GCA_040389965.1 Bacteroidota bacterium | reverse complement strand
TTTTTGCGCAATATTTATTTGATTAGGCGATTAATTTCATAGAGTTTATGAAAGGACCATGTTAAACTAAACCAATAGCATACCATTACATAAACATAAAAACAATAATTATCTCTATATAAATAAACTGTTTGCAAACTCAGTAATTCTGTAAACAGGCTATTCATATAACAATTAAAAAAATTAATATCTATATGAAAATTGGATTAGATATAATGGGTGGCGATTTTGCTCCGGACAATTGTTTAGCCGGAGCCATAGATGCCCTTAATGCATTACCTGCTGATGTAAGAATAGTGCTGATAGGCGATGAGCAAAAAGCAAAAGCTTATTTAAAAGCAAAAAATGTTTCTGAAGACAAGTTTGATTTTGTACATGCTGCCGATGTGATTGAAATGGGGGAACACCCTACCAAAGCTCTGGCTCAAAAACCAAATAGCAGTATTGCTGTTGGCTATAAGCTTTTAAAGGAAAACGAAATTCAGTCATTTGCAAGTGCCGGTAATACAGGTGCTATGCTGGTTGGTGCTATGTTTAGCGTAAAAGCTGTACCGGGCGTTATACGCCCTTGCATTACTTCTATACTTCCTAAAATAAACGGTGGTTTTGGAATTATTTTAGATGTTGGTACCAATGCCGATTGCAAACCAGATGTATTATACCAGTTTGCCATATTGGGTTCGGTGTTTGCTAAAGAAGTGTATAAAATTGATAATCCTAAAATAGGTTTATTAAACATAGGTGAAGAACCTGAAAAAGGAAATCTCGTTGCACAAGCGGCTCACGCTTTATTGAAAGATACCAAAGAATTTAATTTTGTTGGTAATGTAGAAGGCATGGAGGTTTTTGAAGATAAAGCCGATGTTATTGTTTGCGATGGCTTTACAGGAAATATATTACTTAAAACAGCTGAGGCATTTTATACTTTAAGTAAAAAACGCAACATCAGCGATGAATATTTCGATAAATTCAATTACGAACTATACGGCGGAACACCTATCTTAGGCATTAATGCAAACGTGATGATAGCCCACGGAAAATCAAGCGCCCTGGCCTTTAAAAACATGATGATTTTAAGTAAAGACATTGTAGAGGCAAACTTAAACGAAAAAATTAAAACCGTATTTCAATAATGATTAAAGCTGCTATTACTGCTGTTGGCGGGTATGTTCCTGATTTTGTAATGACCAATGAGGAATTGGCAAAATTTGTAGATACCAACGATGAGTGGATCACTTCCCGCACAGGTATTAAAGAAAGACGTATCCTGAAAGAACCCGGAAAAGCGACATCAGATATGATGGTGTTTGCTGTAGAAGAATTGCTAAGAAAACGCGGCATAGGTCCTGAAGAAATTGATCTTTTAATTGTAGGGACTATTACCGGCGATCTTATATTCCCAAGTACTGCTAATATATTATGCGATAAGATAGGGGCAAAAAATGCCTGGGGCTATGATCTTTCGGCCGCCTGCTCAGGATTTATTTTTGCTCTGGCAACCGGTTCTCAGTTTATAGAAACAGGAAAATATAAAAAAGTAGTCGTAATAGGTGTTGATAAAATGAGTGCTATCCTTAACTACGAAGACCGTACAACCTGCGTTATTTTTGGTGATGGTGGCGGAGCAGTTTTATTGGAGCCCACCGAAGAAGACTGTGGTATTCAGGATTTTATTTTAAAAAGCGATGGCGCAGGCCGTAACTTCTTATATCAGGCTGCGGGTGGGTCTTTAATGCCACCAACCCACGAAACCGTTGATAAAAAGCTACACTACGTGCATCAGGAAGGCCAAACGGTATTTAAACATGCTGTTGTAAATATGGCAGAGGTGAGTGCGGAAATTATGACAAAAAATAATTTAACGGCCGGCGATATTGCATGGCTGGTTCCGCACCAGGCCAATAAACGTATTTGCGAAGCTACAGCAAACCGTATGGGCTTAAGTACTGATAAAATGATGATGAATATTGAACGCTATGGTAATACCACCGCAGGAACTATTCCGTTGTTATTATGGGATTATGAAAAACAGCTTAAAAAAGGCGATAACATTATTCTTTCAGCCTTTGGTGGCGGCTTTACATGGGGTTCTATTTGGATAAAATGGGCCTACGATGGCAGTAAAGTAGGGAAATAAGCAGAATTAAGATGTATGAAAAATGTCAGTTTGTGTAAACAGACTGACATTTTTGTTTTTTAAGCAAGTGAAAAACGGTAATATTGTCGTCTCAAATGCAAAATAATGCATTGGCACATTTTTAGACAAATAGCAAACGTAAAATTTAAACTAACAAAATAACATAATTATGGCAAAAACAAGTATTAATGTAAAGCCCTTAGCCGATAGAGTATTGGTAGAAGCGGCTCCGGCAGAAACAAAAACAGCAGGTGGATTAATTATTCCTGATACCGCTAAAGAAAAACCTATGAAAGGAAAAGTAATTGCTGTAGGAAACGGAAAACCGGATGAACCAATGACTGTTAAAGTTGGCGATACTGTATTATATGGTAAATATGCAGGTACAGAAATCCAGATAGATGGAAAAGATTACCTGATCATGAAAGAAAGCGATATCTACGCAATTATCTAAATTATTTATTTCTGGTTTCGGGTTTGAAGTTTAAAGTTCCCGAATCAGATAACAAGAAACTTTAAACTAGAAACATTCAAACAAATATAAAATGGCAAAAGACATATCATTTAACATTGAAGCCCGCGACGCCTTAAAACGTGGTGTTGACGCATTAGCAAATGCAGTAAAAGTAACTTTAGGTCCAAAAGGACGCAACGTTATTATTGACAAAAAATTCGGTTCACCACAAATTACGAAAGATGGTGTAACAGTTGCAAAAGAAATCGAATTATCTAACCCGGTTGAAAACATGGGTGCGCAGTTATTAAAAGAAGTAGCTTCTAAAACGGCTGATGCAGCTGGTGACGGAACAACGACTGCAACTGTATTGGCACAGGCTATCGTAACAGGTGGTTTAAAAAACGTAGCAGCAGGTGCAAATCCAATGGATTTGAAACGTGGTATTGATAAAGCAGTGGAAGCAGTTGTTGAGAATTTGAAAAAACAATCTCAAATGGTTGGCAACGACAATAAAAAAATTGAACAAGTTGCTACTATCTCTGCAAACAACGATAGCACTATTGGTAAGTTAATTGCTGAAGCAATGGCTAAAGTAAAAAAAGAAGGTGTAATCACAGTTGAAGAAGCTAAAGGTACTGATACCACTGTAGAAGTGGTTGAAGGTATGGAATTTGACAGAGGATATATTTCTCCTTATTTTATTACAGATGTAGATAAAATGGAAGCGGTTTTAGAAAGCCCTTTAATTTTAATTTACGAAAAGAAAATTTCTTCGATGAAAGAATTATTACCTGTATTGGAAAAAGCAGTACAAACAGGTAAACCAATTTTAATCATTGCAGAAGATATTGATGGTGAAGCTTTACAAACATTAGTTGTAAACCGTTTACGTTCAAACTTAAAAATCTGTGCAGTAAAAGCTCCTGGCTTTGGCGACAGAAGAAAAGCGATGTTAGAAGATTTAGCGATCTTAACAGGTGGTGTATTTATTGCAGAAGACAGAGGTTTCTTATTAGAAAACGCTGATTTGACTTTCTTAGGAAAAGCAGAAAAAGTAACAGTTGATAAAGACAATACAACGATTGTTGGTGGTGCCGGTAAAAAAGCAGATATCACAGCGCGTGTCAATCAAATCAAAGCACAAATCGAATCAACAACTTCTGATTACGATAAAGAAAAATTACAGGAGCGTTTAGCTAAATTAGCTGGCGGTGTTGCAGTTCTTTATGTTGGTGCAGCTACTGAAGTAGAGATGAAAGAGAAAAAAGACCGTGTAGACGATGCTTTAGCTGCTACACGTGCAGCAGTTGAAGAAGGTATTGTACCGGGCGGTGGTGTTGCTTACATCCGTGCTATTGCTTCTTTAGATAAATTAAAAGGCATTAACGATGATGAGAATACAGGTATTCAGATTGTACGTCGTGCAATTGAAGAGCCTTTACGCCAGATCTGTGCTAACTGTGGAATCGAAGGTTCTATTGTTGTACAAAAAGTAAAAGAAGGTAAAGATGATTACGGTTTTAATGCTCGTACTGAGAAATACGAAAACTTATTGAAAGCAGGTGTTATTGATCCTACTAAAGTAAGCCGTATCGCTTTAGAAAATGCAGCGTCTGTAGCAGCTATGTTATTGACTACTGACTGTGTATTAGCTGAGAAAAAAGAAGAAGGCGCTAACGCTATGCCAATGGGTAACCCGGGCATGGGTGGTATGGGCGGAATGATGTAATTGTTCGCTCTTTATAAATTAGAAACGCCTCACAGAAATGTGGGGCGTTTTTGTTTTATAAGATTATATGGACTTTATTACCTTTATATAAATAATAATTCTCTATATTTAATTACCCATGCAAGAAAAATTTAAAACGATTTTTGGATATATAGTACCTTATGCATTTCTATGTGCTGGACTTTATCAGATATCATTTTGGTCAACGTTTAACATTAACATATTCTCATTTTTAGATATTTCAGATATAATAAAATCATTTATATATCCATTTTTCTATTCATGCTCAATATTTTTAGTAATCAATTTCGTACAGATCGAGGATTACTTTGACTGGCAACCTTATGAACGGGATAAATCTAAACCTAGAACATTATTTAAAAGATTTTTATATGCCTTTTTAAGAGCAGGATATTTTGGTCTGTTCTCATTGATAGCATTTTCTAATGATTCAAAATTTAAGTCAGTATATATAGCTCTTTTGAGTATTCCCTTTTTACATTATTTTCTATCTGAATATTTAATAAAAGATGAATCCTTAATTAATAAAAAATATAAATTTTTGATAATTACCTTAATTGTAATATTACCGGCTTCATCTTTTGTTTTCGGAAAACTTAATTCTATTCAGATTCATGATAATTATAGATTTAATTATACTGTTGATGTAATTAAAGATAAACCATTAAAATTTTTAGGGAAAGCTTCTAACCATTATATCTTTGCCACGGTTGACAATGAAGATAAGTATTTCTATGAGATCTCTGATATTAATGGCCTTCATATAAAAGAGTTTAATTTAACCAAAAACAATTTTCACTTCGCTACTGATAATTAAGCTCACTGATGTAGATGCAGCAAAAAATCTCAAGCCTAGTTTTACAAATTCTTTGTATGAGATTGCATCATACCTCGCGATGACGATAGCGCAACATCTGGTTAACCGGGCTCAGCATTACTAGAACAGATGTTAATAGTAGTGTGAGATCCTGAAACAAGTTCAGAATGACGATACACAACAAACTTAGTTTAATGGTTTTTCCGCGTGAAGGATTACAGTGTAAATCCTTTTGCCTGACTCTTGCAAAAGATTGCAACGTAAAGCCTGTCGGCACTGTCTTTTTGTGCCGCACGCCCAGATCTTTTTAATTCCATTATAATTGGTTTGATCGTTTCGTCCCTCGTGATGACAAAACGTAATTAACTATTTAACAAAAGCGGTTAACAACTCTAAACCGAAATTAAGAACCGTTGAAAAGTATTCATGTTAATAAATGTTGGCTTTACACGGCCTTAATATACAGGCCGGTTAAATGGCTTACCTTTACATTACGCCACAAGCCGACATCCAAGCTTAAGCAACAGATGGGATACGGTAGATTGCCATGGTCCATATACTAAAAATCGAAAAGCTGCTTTTAGAGTGGCTTTTTGGTTTATATAAAGCAAAGAGGCTGCTTCATAAATGAAGCAGCCTCTTTGTATTTGTTATTTAACGGGGATCTTACGAGCCTTGCACGCTCAAATTTGAAGTTTTTGTAATTGTTGGCTGCGTTACCGACTTAATTGTAATTTTAAAGGTATAAATGGTTTTGTCTTTTGCCTTATCACAGTCGTGGTGCTGGCAACAGTGGCCTGCGCTACCATGTTGCTGGCAATTACCTTGCGGAGCTTGATTACTACAGTTTGCATGGTCTTTTACAGAACCTTCAACAGAAGTGATCTGCACTTCATCCGTACCTGTAAAATCCGCTCTTGGTATATAATTAAATAAAGCCGATCCGTTTACATTATCAATTTCGCTCATCGAAAAAGCCTGCGACTGTTTTGTGATAGAACGGCTAGAGGTTGTAGCTGTACCAAAACTATATTGGTACGATTTATTCATATCCAGATTAACCTCAATGGTTTGATAAGAAGTGGTTCCTTCTTTCATCGTATGTTTTCTACACGACTGAAACGAAACGCCCAGTAGCAGAATTAAAGCACTTATAGAAGCTGTTACTTTCATGGTAATATTTTTTGGTTACTTAAAATTAATCTATTTATTCATACCATGACATTAATATAGGCTAATACGGATGTATTATAGGTAAAAACAACCCCTTATTTGTCTATTTTCTTTCCCCTGGTTCCTTTCATTCTGTCTTTATAGCCCTGTCGCTCTTCAAGAGATCTAAAGTTCTTCTTTTTAGTAAGGTTTGTATCTATCCTCACCTCAACGCCGGTTCTTGCTTTAATACTATCATACACTACCGGCAAAAAATAAATCGTTTCGTTCTTAAAGTGCTTTTTTGCAAACTTATGCAGCATGGCACATTGAAAAGGATCAGTAGCAACAGCAATAGTTTTATAACCTTTTTGCTTGGCCAGTAAATAGCCATAATACAGGTTTTCTATGCTATGTTCCGCTATTGTATCAATTAAAATCCTACTTGTATCAATTCCCAATTGTGCTGCAAGTAAAGCCATTGAAGGACCCTCTACCCATGGTGTATAAACGGCATTACCCGAATACAACACCTTTTTCACGTAACCTTTCTTAATCAAAAATTCTGACCATAGCATCCGCGCTTTCAGTAATGTATCCCACTGTCCATAATAAAGCGGCAAGCCCGGAACAATAGCCACATCAACAGGTTTTAATTCGGCAACTCTTTGCAAACGCTTTTTAGGCGAAGGTCCAAGAAAAAAACAGGAACTGAAACAAACAACACATAAAATAAATAGAATGCGGATCATGGTTTTGCCTCGCGTTGTTTTTTAAATACAAAATTATATTGTACTCCAAAGCTAATTAAAAACACCGGACTAAAATTAGCATAATGCAAATCGATACCGCTCGATAGGGGAACAATGAATTGCCCTTGTATAACAGCACTCAGGTTCTTTTTACCGACCTTATTAATAAAACATGGCTCCAGTATAGCAATACCTTTATTTGTATAATCGCGGTTTACGAGATAGGAATTTGGGCTACTAATCAATAAGCTATCGCGGCTTATTTCGGTGTACCGGTATTTTTTAAAATCGAGGTAACTCGCCCTGCACGAAAAGGAAAAGGAATAGTTGAGTTTGTACATATCAATGGTAGAAAAGAACCCCACAGATCCCTGAACAAAAGCTTTGTTGTAAATAGAATAGGTTTCGTAATTGATATTATTCTTTTTTACCGTCGCTAAAAAAGCATTGTTCTGTTGCGAAAAATTAGAATTGTATCCACCACCGCCAAGTAATTCATAACGCCATTGCGCATTATTTTTCGAATACCCATAAATACCTATTACACCTTCGTAAGTAGATAAACCCGACCCGTAATTTGTATTCAATCCAAGTACCAAATGATTTACCGGGTTAAAAGCCGCCTGTAGCTCCACATGATTAGCGCCAACGTAAGCATTAGCCTGAATCTGTTTTTTATCATTAAACAATACCACATTCTGACTCGTGGGAACATACACGGAGCGAACTGCACAGCCGGAAAATAACAGTATCACAAATGCTGCCGGTAATTTGATCATATTTAAAATTACTCTTCTTTTCCTGCTAACACAACTACTATTTCACCTTTAACGGTTTTAGCTGTAAAATGGGCTATTAGTTCATCTACGGTGCCCCTGGCGTTTTCTTCGTAGAGTTTTGATAATTCGCGGGATACAGATACCCGCCTGTCGCCACTTAAATATTCTTTAAATTCCTGTAACAGTTTTACCAGCCTAAACGGTGATTCATAGAATATCATCGTTCGTGTTTCCTCTTTTAAAGACAGCAATTTCGTATGCCTTCCTTTTTTTTGAGGAAGAAACCCATAAAATACAAAGGTATCGCAAGGTAGCCCGCTGTTAACCAATGCAGGCACAAATGCCGTAGCACCGGGTAATGTTTCAACGGCTACATTTTGCTTAATGCATTCGCGCACTAATAAAAAGCCGGGATCAGAAATAGCAGGTGTTCCCGCGTCAGAGACTAAAGCAACTGATTTATTGGAAGCAATCATTTCTACAATTTGTTCAACCGTGCTGTGCTCGTTATGCGCATGATAAGAGCGCAGAGGTTTTTCGATCTGAAAATGCCTCAATAAATGAATGGTATTGCGGGTGTCTTCTGCCAGTATTAAATCTACCGATTTTAAAACAGTCAGTGCCCTGAACGTTATATCCTCTAAATTGCCGATGGGCGTGGGGACTATGTATAATTTTGGTGTCATGTTTTTTGTTCTATTCCCCTTCTTAAAGGGGGTGCCTGAAAGGCGGGGGATGTTTCAACTTAATATTTTAATACATCCTCCGGCCTGCGGCCACCTCCTTCAAAGGAGGAATTAAATTTAATGTTCTAATAGCATAAAACTACAAAAAAATATTTAACCCATCTCTGTCGCTTCACAAACAGCAATAAGCCTATTTACTTAAATCCATCTTCTCGTCTCCTGCCTGGTAAGGCAAATAGGTAAAAATAAATTGAAACATTTCTTCCGTCGTTTGCATACTCTTTACGCCTTCTCCCTGTGTTACTACCTTTGGCGGATGACTCGGATTGTTTGGGTTTTTATCGGTATTATCAAAAGTGCCATACACATGAATGATAGTACCGGCACTGATCTTCATAGGATGTTGATAGGTATAATAATACTGCCACCTGAAATCCCATTTTTTAATTCGGATCAACGGAATAGTATCGCCGTTTGGCTTTATGGCAAAAGCCCAAAAGGATTTTCCAAGCAAGTGCATATGCGGATTCACCGATAGTATAGAAATATCAGCATCCAAAGTTGCTTTGGTATGAAACGTTTCTATTTTACCAGGATGCAGAATTAATTCAGGTTCAATTTTAGAAACACCAAAAGTACCCAGCTGCGTTTCATAAATAGGACGTTTAGGTCGTGGCCCATAAAAAATGTTGATGTATGAACTGTCTAACACATCTTTAGTACTTGGCCCATAATGAATATTTTGCAACAATATGGCCGACGTTTTATGGATCCTGTAACCACCAATCCCGGCAGGATATACAGGAGGGATATACCCTGGCAAATAATAAACGGTATTGGGTGTTAATGTGGGGAAAGAGCCATCATCATTTAAAATATTCATCTGCCCATACAGTTCTTTATAGTCGCTGAAGGCATCCAAAGAATGAGACAAACCACCCTGAATATGTTTCTTTTTACCCGGTACGTAATTAATTAAATGTCCATTAACATGGTGAGCAAGCTTTCGCTGTACAGGAACAAATTCAAAATAGCTCACGAAGGTATCTTTTGCTAACTGCACCGGAAGTTTAACAACATAAAAATGGTCTGTTCCATTTCCTTTAATAGGAACAGCATCCGTAAATTTTATAACCGTATCCGGTTTTCTTAAAAAAGACCCTGTATAAAACACAGGTGGTACAGGCGTTTTAGTAACATCACCCCGGGGCGCACCGTTTTCTACCCATACTTTAATCAAGTCTATTTCCTGATCGGTTAATGTTTTTTCTCCTACAAAATGGCTGTAACTTATATCTGCCGGCCATGGTGGCATGTAGTGTGTTTGCGTTACAAATTTTATTTTATTAGCGTTCTGCTTTGCATCCTCATAGTTCATTAATTCAAAAGGCCCGCTCTCCCCTGCTCTATGGCATGGTGTACAGTTTTTAAAAATGATGGGGGCTATGTCCTGAAATGTGGGGTTTGTATTTAGAGAAGTTTGTTTCTGATCTTTTGAAGTTTCACCACAGGAAACCAGTACATTTAAACCAAAAATAAAAAGAGTTATTGGAAAGAGGTTAAAAAACACTTTCCAATAACTAAACATTAAACATTTAGCATTAAAAATTGTCTTTTTATTCCTGAACATATACGCGTTTAACTCGTGTAGAAATATTGGTTAATACTTCATAGGGAATCGTTTCCATAGCGGCTGATAATTGCATCAATTGTTCATTTGTTTCAAATACAATCACCTCATCCCCTTCATGGCAACTTACGTTCGTTATATCCACCATGCACATGTCCATGCAAATATTCCCGATTGTTTCGCAGGGAGTATTTTTTATGTATACGCTAAAATGTCCATTGCCCGTTTTGCGGCTTAAGCCATCGGCATAGCCAATAGGAATAGTAGCAATGATCATTTCTTTTTCTGCTACACCGTTACGATTATAACCTACCGTATCTCCTTTTTTCAGGTGTTTTATCTGAGAGATCCGTGTTTTTAAGCTACTGATGTTTTTAAGCTGTTGTTTCTCTAACTCATTAAATCCTACGCCATACATGCCAATACCTAAACGCACCATATTATAATGTGCGTCTTTAAAGCGTGTAATGGCTCCCGAATTACAAATATGCTTAATAGTAGGATAACCAATAGCTGCTTCCAGTTTTGAAGACATATTTTCAAATAACGCAATTTGCTGTTGCGTAAATTCGTCAAAGGTTTTACTATCGCTACCCGCCAGGTGCGAAAAAATACTTTTTACTTTTAATGACATTTCGCTCTTCAATAAAATGGATAATTCCTCTAATTGCCCACTCTCAAAGCCCAAACGATGCATTCCGGTATCTAACTTAATATGTACAGGATAGGGTTCAGAGATGGCTTTATTTTGAAGTGCCTGCAAAAATTCATTAATGACTTTAAAAGAAAATAATTCAGGTTCCAGCTTATGATCGATCATATCATCATAAGAAGATTCTTCGGGACTCATCACCATAATAGGCAAATGAATTCCGGCATTTCTAAGTTCTACACCTTCATCGGCATATGCAACTGCTAAATAATCGACCTGATGATGCTGCAAAGTAAACGCAATTTCTGTGCTTCCACTACCATAACCGGTAGCCTTAACCATACACATTAATTTTGTATTCTTTGCCAGTTGCGAGCGGTAAAAATTAATGTTATGTACCAAATCATTCAGATTGATTTCTAATACGGTATCGTGACTTTTTTGTTGAAGGTGTTTACTGATCAACTCAAAACCAAAGCTACGTGCGCCTTTTAAAAGAATAATGGCATTATGGAACTGAAGCTCTGTATTGATCTTTGTTTCAGCAATAAAGGATTGCGTATTCTCAAAAAAGTAAGAGTGGCCTGTAAATAATTTTCTCTGCGAAGAAATTTCTTTGCCTATTCCGATAAATATATCAATATGAAACTGGCTCAAAAGCTTGGCGACATGCGTATAAAGCTCCCAACTGAGTTTACCGCTTTGTTCGATATCCGAAAGGATCACTACTTTTTGTCCGCCACGGTGCTGTTGTTTTAAATGGTGCAGTGCTATTTCCAGTGCATTGATATCTGAATTATAAAAATCGTTTATCAGTACACAATTATTAATCCCAAGTTTTAATTCTAAACGCATTCCAACAGATTGTAGCGCCTGCATGCGTTTTTGAATTTCCGTTCCTGAAATATTTAAATACAATAATGTTGCCCAACAGGTAATGGCATTATCTACACTTGCCGAATCGGTAAACGGAATCAGCATCTGTATTTCAGCATTACGGTAACGCGCTGTTACTTTGGTTTTGTTACCTGTTATTTCTGTTTGAAGAATTTGTAAAGTGGCATTAGGTGCTTTGGAAATTAAAAACCATTTATCACTTGGTAATAAATTGATATGTGTTTCGTGAAGTGATAATGCATTTACAACCACTACCTCACTCCGCGAAAAAAGAGTGAGTTTTTCTTTGAGCTTCTGGGTAATGTTTTCAAACCCTTCATCATGTGCCGAACCCAGTGATGTTAGAATTCCAATGGTTGGATGAATGATTTCTCTTAAAATACTCATTTCCCCAACTTCGGAAATCCCGGCTTCAAATATCCCCAAAGTGTGCTGTTCATTCAATTGCCATACCGACAAAGGAACTCCAATTTGAGAATTAAAGCTTTTAGGGCTTCGGGCAATGCTGTAATCCGTTTTTAATAGCTGATACAGCCATTCTTTTACAATTGTTTTACCGTTGCTTCCGGTAATGCCTATAACAGGGATATGATATTGCTGACGATGATAGGACGCTAATTTTTGAAGGGCTTTTTTTGTGTTATCTGTTATTAAGAAACAGATGCCACTGATACCCGCGCAATTTTCGGGAATATGATTCACTACAAACAGCTTTACACCTTTTTGAATAAGCCCGTAAATGTATTGATGTGCATCATTACGATCGGTTACCAAAGCCACAAACAATGTATTGGAAGGCTCGGTAAGCTGGCGGCTGTCGGTTAAAAGAATCTCGTACCTATGCTCTGTAACATCTCCTTTAATCGCTGCTCCAATAATTGTGGCTATGTCGTGTGAGGTGTACAAAATAAAAAGTGGTTTATTCTTATACAAAATAAACCACTTTTAAACGAATTCCCTAATTTTTTAGGCTTTTATAACTATGAATTGACTAATAATTTAAAGCCTTTTCCATGAATATTTACGATCTCTACTTTTGAATCTTCTTTTAAATACTTACGTAATTTAGCAATATACACATCCATACTACGGCCGTTGAAATAATTATCGTCGTGCCAGATGGTTTTTAAAGCAAAATTTCTGTCCAATACATCATTTTTGTGAACACATAACAAACGCATTAACTGACTTTCTTTAGTGGTTAATTTTTGTTCTGATCCGTTATGTGCTAGAGCCTGAGTTTCTGAATTAAAGGTATAGTCGCCAATGGTGAATGTAACATCATCTGTATTGTATACACGTTGTTTATTACTTCTGCGTAAAACAGCCGTAATACGTGCCATTAACTCGTCCATACTGAAAGGCTTGGTAATATAATCATCGGCACCTGAGTTAAACCCCTCAATGGTGTCTTCTTTCATGCTTTTAGCCGTTAAAAATATAATAGGTACATTTTTATCGGTTACACGAATCTCTTTTGCCAGTGTCAAACCGTCTTTTACAGGCATCATCACGTCCAATAACAATAAATCGTATTCCTGTTTACAAAATGCATCAAAGCCTTTTTTACCATCGGTAGCAAGTTTTGTTTCAAAGCCTTTTGCCTCCAGATATTCCTGCAATAAAGCCCCTAAGTTTGGATCGTCCTCTACCAATAATACTTGTGTTTTTACATTTTCCATAATTGTATCTGTCTATGTTTACTTAATGTACGATTTTATAAGGCATAAGGATTTTAAAAGTACTTCCCTTACCTATTTCACTCTCTACATGAATTGTGCCATTATGCTTTTCAACGACTGCTTTTACGTAACTTAACCCTAATCCAAAGCCCTTTACATTGTGAACATTACCGGTTGGAACCCTGTAAAACTTATCAAAAATCTTCCTGAGATTATCCTTACTTATCCCTATTCCGTTATCTTTTATAGTAATTTCTATGCCACCGGCACCGTCCCTGGTACTAATCAAAATATGGGGTGTATCACTGGTGTATTTTACGGCGTTATCAATCAAATTAAATATAATATTGGTAAGATGCACCTTGTCCGCTATTATTAAACAATTAGTGGCATCTAATTGTTTAGTTATGATGCCATTTCTTTGATCAATTAAAAGCTGGGTATTTTGAATAGCCTGGTTAATGATTTCATGAACATCTACAGGGCTTATTTTTAATTTAAACTCCCCTTTATCGAGGATAGAGGTTTGCAGAATACTCTCCACCAAAATACTTAAACGCTTATTTTCATCGGTAATCATTTTTATGAACCGGTGCTGTTTTTCGGGAGTTTTGGAAACCGAAGAATCGTTCAACATCTCGGCTGCCAACGATATGGTACTGATAGGCGTTTTGAACTCATGCGTCATATTACTGATAAAATCGTTTTTTATTTCAGACAGTTTTTTTTGTTTTGAGATAGTGGCAATGGTATAATAAAAAGCCATAATAAGAATACAAATAACCAATGCCGAAACCGTTAACATAGCCCACATGGTATTAAGCAGGTAATTGGTTTCGTTAGGAAAACTGACACTTAAATATTGCGGCGTAACATAAACGTTACTTGGCGATAAATTTATTTTGTAATAGCACCCGGTAGAATCGCAATCTTTTTGAGCGTCTTTATAATTTGCCCTTGAATTTGAATTGGCCAACTGACTCGAAATGGAATACACAAAGTTAGTGGTAATGCCCGCTTCTTTGAGTTCCTGGTGTAATACCGTATCCAGCATTAGCGAATCTACTTTTGGCTTATAATCTTTGTATACATTGATACTGATGAGCTCATCATACAGATCGTTTACGACTTCCGTTCCGGCTTTCAGTAATTCCTCACGCAGGCTTTCTTCATTGCTGGAAGAAGAGTTCATGAGCTCATAAGGCAAAAAGTTTTTCTGGGATTTTATAGAATCGCCAATAAATTCTTTTTGCGACATTTTACTGGTAATAATACCTGAGGAGTCTGTACTTAATTCTTCAAAAATCCTTACCTGTACATCATTGCCTGTTGGGTTCTTTACCGTTACGAGGCCGGGTTTTGTGATACGGACGCCCTGTTTCCGTAATTTGATCTTTTTTGCAATTTTATTGGCCGTTGCAATTTTTTCGAGTTTATAACTTGTTGTTTTTAATGCTTCGATAACGGAATGATCGAATTCTTCTTTTTTCAGTTTAATAGAGCTTCTGATCCAGTATACCTGGATAGCAATTAATGCCACTAAAGCCAGACCAACTAAAATCGAAATAATACCAAGATTATGCTTATTCATTGTTATAACAAATGTAACAAAGTATATGAGTTTGTATTTGTATGGTTAACTTTTTTTAACTGCGGGTAAAACCCCAGGTATCATACATCTATTGGTTAGAGCTACGCAACTTACTGTTGTACCTGTTTATCTTTATTTTGAAAACGGTCTAAAAGACTGCTTACAAGCGATAATACAAGGCTGAACCATAGAGCAGTCCAAAAGCCATCGACTTTAAACCCATCCACCAGCTTGTCGGCAAATAAGATAATAAGGGCATTGATCACTAATAAAAACAAACCCAGTGTAAAAAATGTGATTGGCAGCGATAATATGGTTAACACAGGTTTAACCATATTATTTAAAAAAGCCAGCACTATAGCTACTAAAAGGGCTGTAATAAACCTGTTGAGTTGCATAGAATCCGTTGTAATAAACTGGTTATTACCAATGGTCACGCCACTTAAAAAATAAGCTGTAATGATAACGGCAATGGTGGATATAAATAATTTGATTAAAAAATTCATGTTAATTGTGACATCAAATATAAAATAAAATCAACGTGATTAAAAGCCCCCCTTATTTATGTACAAGAATAGAAAAAGGATAATTATACAAAGCCCTGAGATTCTCCTAAAATAAAAAGCACGGCCCATTTATGAGCCGTGCTTATAAGTGCTTAAGAGAAAATTACATTTTTCTGATATCTAATTCATTGATGATATTTGTTGCTCCTCCCAGTTTTTCAACGATCCATAACAAATAACGAACATCTAAATTAATAGTACGGTTAAGGTCTTTGTCAAAGGCTATTTTGTGGCTTAACGCTTCGTAGTTCCCATCGAAAGCCAGACCAATCAGCTCGCCTTTGCCGTTGATAACAGGAGAACCGGAGTTACCACCTGTAATATCGTTTGAACTGATAAAAGATACTACAACGTCTTTTGCAACCGGATCCATATACTGACCAAAATCTTTAGCCTTAGCCAATTCAATTAATTTTGCAGGGGCATCAAATTCATAATCTCCCGGTTTGTATTTTTCTAACACACCGCTCAGTGTACAGATATAGCTATATTTTACAGCATCTTTAGGAGAATAGGATTTTACAGCTCCGTAGCTTACACGCATCGTGAAGTTAGCATCAGGGTATAATTTTTTATTTTTATTCATTTCTAAAATACCTTTTAAATACGTTTTGCCTAACACAAAGTTCTGAGAACTGAAATCGGCAAATAGTTTAGCATACTTTGTATTAAAATTAGTATTAAAAGCATTAGCCATCATAAAAGCCGGGTCTTTGTGCAAGGCTGCTGTATCCGGGTTAGCCATTAAAGCATCCCATTTAGCATCGTTTAATAATGCTGTATTTGTAAATACGTAATCAGAAAAAGCATCGTAGGTAGCTTTGCTTTTTAAATCTCCGAATTTGGTATTTACCATGTTATAGAAACCTGCAGGATGTTGTGCAGCATCGATATCATTATAGTATGCCTGTGTTACAAAAGATAAAATGTTTTTATCGGATACAATGTTCTCGGATTTAATAAAGTTTGTACGGGCTACTTTAGCAGCATCTACTGCTTTGGTAATATCTTCTTTCACTGCATCTTTTTTTGAAAGTGCCCCGTCTAATTTTTGTAGGGAAGATGCAAAAGCAACGAGTGGTGAACCAAAGATCCCTTCTGTCATATATACTCTTTGTTTAGCGTAAGGACGCCATGCATCGTATATTTTTTGGTATTCGTTAAACAGGTTTTCGTATTCGGGTTTTCCTTTACCCCAGGCAAGAAAAGCGGCTTCGTTAGCCTGTTTTTCTTCGTAGGTTTTAAACTTCAACAGTTGTTTGGATTCTCCGTCAAAAAATTTCCAGTAGTTTGCTACACCGGCATAATAGCCAGCTAATTGAATTTTTACTGCCGGACTTTTTTTCATTTCTTCCAACATATATTTCAAACGAACATCGCGTAAGCTTACTAATGAAGGGTTTTCGATATCAGTTTTTAATTTAACGCCGTAAGATGTTTCGTAACGGTTTGTTCCTCCGGGGTAGCCCCAGATCATTGTGAAATCGCCATCTCTCACCCCTTTTATAGAAACGGGTAAAGAGTATTTTGATTTTAATGGAATGTTATCTGCTGCATAATCTGCTGCTTTACCATCTTTATTTGTATACACGCGGAAAATAGAAAAATCGCCGGTGTGACGTGGCCACTCCCAGTTGTCGGTATCTCCACCAAATTTACCAATGCTTTCTGGTGGTGTACCTACTAAACGAACATCTTTATAACGCTCGTAAACAAACAGTAAAAACTGGTTAGCTTTAAACATAGAAGAGATACGACCTTCGTAGCCTGAACCCTCTGTTTCTTTATTAGCCATCTCCGTTAAAATACCCGGTAATTTTTGAGTTAATTCTGAAGGAGGTAAGTCTTTAATTTTAGCATTTACCTTATCGGTTACATCAATTATTTTAATTAAAAACTGAGCATGTACACCGGGCGCAGCAATTTCTTCTTGTTTTGTTTTTGCCCAAAAACCATCTTTTAAATAGTTATGATCCACTGTACTTGCTGCTGCAATAGCGCTATATCCACAGTGGTGGTTAGTAAAGATCAAACCTTCTTTACTTACAATTTCACCTGTACATCCGCCACCAAAAATAATGATCGCGTCTTTAATACAAGCCTGATTCATACTGTAAAGCTGTTCTTTGGAGACTTTTAAACCTTTTTTTACCATGTCGGCATATACCTGTTCGCCAAGAAGCATTGGTAACCACATACCTTCATCGGCTTTAGCAATTGGTTTACATAAAAACGTAAGCGTAATAACAAAAAGGACTATTTTTTTCATGTGCATTTTTTTATTGGTTTTTAATGGCCATATGGTTTATTCATTACTATATCCTTAACAAAGGTTTACGGTTGAATGAACAATTCATCAGGTTTAGTTTAAATCGGCCACTAAACTAGCAGAAAAATTGAATTGGTATACGATTTTTAGATAAACGGGCTTATTTACGGATAAATGCTACTATACATACCGGTAAATAAATCGTAGAATACTGAATTTCATTCGTTTAGGAAAATGGATTGAACACTTCTATAATCACTACGAATCAACTATTTAATAAGACAAATAAGCAATAGCTTAAACAAACATGCTTTTTGGTACAATGGTACAGGTAAACCGTGATATGCAGGTTAGCTCATTGGCTTCGTTATATATTTTTATATCCCACACATGGTTTCTGCCCGAAATGTTTAAGGGTGTGCATACACCTTTTACTTTACCGGAAAAAACGGCCTTTATGTGATTGGCATTAATTTCTACTCCTACTCCAATAAATAATTCCTGGTTTACAACAAGCAATGATGCTACACTGCCCAGTGTTTCGGCCAGAGCCACATTTGCTCCACCATGCAACAAGCCAAAAGGTTGTTTGGTGCGATGATCGACCGGCATGGTTGCCGATAAAAAATCGTTCCCAATCTCATAAAATTCTATTCCTAAATTTTCGCCCAGATTATTTTCCCCAAGAGCATTTATTGCTGAAATATCGGGCTTGGCATACCATATAGACTCGTTCATTGGCTTGTAATTGAGAGCCTAAAACTACATATAAATTTTAAATTTATGGGTACCGTCTTTGTGGGTATAGGTAATTTGCCAGTTAAAAAAATCGACTACCTTTTTTATTAGGGATAAACCAACTCCCAAAGAGCCTGATGTCGAATTTTTTTTAAAGCGCTCAAAAATAAATTGCTTATCAATTTTATCGATCAGACTGGTGTTTTCTATAGAGAACGTATTTTCATCGATCACAATTTTTATAGCGCCATCGTTTTCGAGGTTGTACTTAATGGCGTTCATAAATAAATTGTTCAGCAAAATGGTAAGCAGTACAGAGTTTACTTCTTTCTTAATAATTTTATTGTATTCTTTATTGATCGAAATATTTTTGGCTTCAATAAAATCGGAGAGCATTTCCATTTTTTCATCAATGGCTTGCGTAAGGTCTATTTCACTTTTATCTATAAATTGTTTGTTTTCGATACGGGTGAGTAAGATCAATGCCTCATTTAATTTATACATACGCTGTGTAGCCCTGTATGCCTGTAAGAGGTGTTCGTGCTGCCTTTCGCTATAATTACTTTGTTGCAACAGTAACTCAAGCTTTGTACTTATAATAGAAAGTGGCGTTTGTGCTTCGTGAGAAACATTTTCTGTAAATTCTTTCAGGTTATAGTAATCGAGTTGAATTTGCTGGGTAAGGTCTTTTACTGTATCATTCAGTAAATGAAATTCGTCAATATCGTTAGGTTTAAATGCAATGTCTTCGTTCTTTTTAATGTTCCATGTTTTAATTTTGGAAAGTGTATCATAAAACGGCGACCATATAAAAGCTGATATATAGCGGTTTAACAAGAATAAAAGTAAAATGGAAACAGCCAGAAAAATTAATACAACTCCAATAATGTATTCGCTCATTTTTTTTCCTTCGGATAGCGATATACATACTGTTACTTCATACACTTTATCATTGATGGGCACCTGAAACAAAAGCTCGCGTTGGGTAACCACATTGGTATTATCTTTTGGATCCTGTGTATAGCCATTTTTTTCTTCTACATACTCAATAAACTGACTCTCGAAAACGGTTTGTTTGTAGATCTCCTTAACGTATATTTTTTGCCCAATGTTCGATAAAAATTCCTTTGGGGGTATTCCTTCCTTTAAGCCGCTAATGATCTTATTTTTGGTAGATAAAAGTTGTTCATCCACATCACGGTCGAGTTTTATTTTTATAACCTGATAAACAACAAATACCCCTAATGCAAATAGCAAGGCAGTGGTAATAGAAGTGTAAATATTTGTTTTGGTAAGAAGTTTCATGTGCAGATATTATTGCTTTTTATTTGCCACATGGCTATTTCATCATATTTACTATATCTAAACAAGCCGGGAGATTTACTGATCTTTAAATTTGTAACCCATACCGTATACAACTTTAATATAGTCTTTTAAACCGGCTTCATTCAGCTTTTTCTTTAAATTTTTTATCTGGCTATATACAAAGTCAAACGACGAGGCCATTTCTGCTTTATCGCCCCAAATGGCATCAGCAAGCGCTTCTTTGGTAATAAGGTGAGTGGGGTTACTGGCCAGGTATACTAAAATATCGTATTCTTTTTTAGTGAGTTGCATTTGCTGCTGGTTAGCCATCACTTTTTTCTCGGTGGTATCTATTTCGAGTCCTTCGAATATGAGCGCATTTTTTCCTCCAAAGTTCCGGCGACGTAATATGGAATAAATACGGGCGCTTAACTCCGATAGATGGAATGGTTTTGTAAGGTAATCGTCTGCACCTATTTTTAATCCGGTAATTTTATCCTCAAGCGCATTTTTTGCAGTAACAATAATAACGCCCATTTCGGGGTATTGTTTCTTAATGTATTCAACGATCTCTATTCCTGACCCATCCGGCAAACCAACATCAATAAGGGCACAGCTGTATACTGTATCACTTAATTTTTGCATGCTGCTTTTTACAGTTGTCGCAAAATCGCATTTATAGCCATTTTCGGATAAATAGTCAACGACATCTTCGCGTAAAGATTTTTCATCTTCAATAATTAAGATCCTCATAAAAAAAATTGTTTCGTTAAAAGTAACAGGAAAATCCAAAAAACAATAATTTCCCAAAAAAAATCAGTTTCTATTTGAAATTAAATTTCACTTTCGTAGGTATAATAGCATTATTTAGGGATGTAATAGCACTATTTACTGATATTGCTATTTAGGTTTTCAGGATCGCTAATTATTTTCATAATATTACACCGATCTTACGCTTTTTTACAATGAAAAAATCAATACGCACTGCTACGGCAGTAACTCTTTTAGTCATTTCTTTATCATCAGCCAGAGTTTTACAGGATAATGGTATAGCCGGTTATACGGGCTCGCCGGGAGAAAATAACTGTACTAATTGTCATAATAGTTTTTCCCTTAATTCGGGTGGTGGTTCTATTAGTATTGCCACTACACCTTCTATTTCAACCGGGGGTTATGTTCCGGGCACAACTTATACTATTTCTGTTACTGTTGCTAAAACGGGTGTTACTTTATTTGGGTTTGGAACAGAGATCCTTAACGGTACTAATACCAATGCGGGAACTATTTCGGTGTTAAACAGCACGCAAACAAAACTCTTAAGCTCATCGGGCAAAACAAATATTGTGCATCAGCTAAACGGCGGCGCAGGATCGGCTGGTACCAAAACGTTCGATTTTAAATGGGTAGCTCCTTCTACGGCGGGCATTGCAACCATATATGCAGCAGGCGTAGCGGCAAACGGGAACGGAAGCAATAGCTCCGATTACGTTTACAAAACATCCTTATCTCTTTCGGCGTCTGTAGGGTTGGAAGAACAAGATTTCACGATGCATCTGGATGTATATCCTAATCCTGTTACTGAAAATATTACGCTTTCTTACCTACTAAAAGAAGATGCTGATGTAGAATATTCATTGACATCGCTTAGCGGAAAGCTTATTAAAACATATGATACCGAAAAACAATTTGCGGGAGATCATAAACAGGTGTTAGAAATTCCTACTTCTGTTGCTGAGGGATTATATTTGTTAAATATGAAGGTAAATGGTAAAAATATGAGTCACAGGCTCGTTATTAACAGGTAGTTTGATATTATTTTTTAAATTTGATCGATAGAAGAAAAGTGTATGTTATTTTTATCCTGCATTTACTTCCGACAAATATTATAAAACTATGAAAACAGTCCCATTTATTATTTTAGGTTTAAGTTCAGTTCTTTTAATGAGTTCCTGTACTAAAGATGTAGGACCTGACCCTGCATTATTACCAAAAGTTATAAATTGTGATAGTGTGAAATTTGGCTCTACGATAAAACCAATTATTGATGCCAGTTGTGCTACACCGGGCTGCCATGTACCAGGCGGTTCAGGTTCAGGAGATTTTACGACGTTCCCGGATATTGCTTTAAAGGTGCAAAGTGGCTCTTTTAAAGCAAGGGTTATTGATGGAACTCCGGGCTTTATGCCTGCTGTTGGCAGATTGCCTGAAGACCAAATCGAAAAAATAAAGTGCTGGTTAAACGCAGGCGCTCCTAATAATTAAGGTATTATTATAGATTATCTGTACTTTCTAAACATTATTACTTATACTTTTTTCCTTGATGAAAAAAGTTACAAAAAAATCAAGGCAATTCACCAACCCCCATTTTTCGCGCACATGCTCCCCAGGAAACGGAGTAAAAAATGGTGGTTCGCACCGAATTGCCAAGCCGGCCGCACCATTACCAATGTATGCAGAACCCACTTATAGTGAAAATTGTCGTCTAAAATTCTATAAGTAAAAACCAATTAATTGGATTTCTTCGCCTTATTTTTTTTAAGAATTACCTCAGCATTCGCCTGATAAGGCGCAAGGCTATAGCGTTCGTGCACTTCAAGCATAGCGGCTAAAACCAGTTGTGAGTAATTTTGTGAAGCAGACCTGAAATGTTTGGTTTCTGTTTTCCATAAGGTATAGATCAAATCCATATTACCCTGAGTTGGCCTGAATGTAAACAAGGCTTTTTTCACATTGCCCGCTCCTGCATGGTACGAGTGCATCACCAATAACCTGAACCACAAATCGGTTTCTTTATAATCTTTAATGCCCAAGGAATCGAGGATCTGGCGGGTTTTAGGAATACAGATTTTTTTAATCAAACTGGAAGCCGCATACGCAGAACGATCAAAATCGGCGCGCTCATCAATGCTTTTATTTACTTTTAAACCAAACAAACGAGCCACATCTTTCATGAGCTGAAACGACCCATAGGCACCTGCATTTGATTTTTGTAATTTATTAGGGCTCTCAATTAACAGGATAGACTGGGCATACCAGGGGTCTACACCATTATCAATAAAATCGTTAATACCTTTATGAAAGTTGGCTGATGCTTTATCGAAATCATAAAAGAAACTTTTTCCGTTGGTCAGTAAAATACGTGCCGAATCGGATAGGCAGTTTGCTTTTTTGAGACTGTCTTTATAAGCTGTTTTTTGTTCAAGACTCAGGGAGTCCCAGTTTTTTACACATACTTTTTGTAGTACCTGTCTGTTTTCGGGTAAATTAAGTAAGGCTGAATCTTTATTCAGGCGCATGATATTTCGCCAGAAGATAACGTTTGACAAAGTATCACAACCCAAATTGTACATTTGAGCGTTATAAATAAAATCGGAATTTGCTGTTGTAATTTTATTGGGCACAATAATTACTTCGTCCCTTAAACTATAAGACTGATCGCCAGCCGTTACCAATAAGTTACTATCGGGCGGAGCTATAAATAGCTTTAAAGCAAAGGTTATGGAAAAAAATAATTGCATGAGTTTATAACATCCAAAAGATACCGGTATAATAGCTAAATATGTAAAAAGTGTCAGCGATGTTTTCAACAATTTAAATTTCATTACCTCAAACGATTCGTGTCACGCATTTACACTATTACAATATACGCAAACACAGGCAAATTGTTTCACAGAGGATGTTAAAGCTAATTAAAACCCTGAATTTCAAAATGTTAATATTTTCATATGCTATTCCTTTACGCGCAGACTGTAACCATTACCATGTAAATTGCTGATTTCGATAGTTGTATCCGGCAATAAATATTTTCTGAGTTTTACAATATACACATCCATACTGCGGCCGGTAAAATAATTATCTTCTTTCCAGATCTGCTTTAAAGCTTTTTCTCTCGGCAACACATCGTTTTTATGCTGACATAATAAATTTAGCAATTCAGCTTCTTTAGGCGACAACTTTACTTCGCTTCCTGTAACACTCCTCAACTGTCTTAGTTTTGCATTGAACTGAAAAGAGCCTATGTTGTGCAGGTAATCTGTATTTCCTGTCAAGGCTATACGTCTGTTCAATATGGCACGGATCTTAAACAAAAGCACTTCGGAGTCGAAAGGTTTAACGATGTAGTCATCTGCCCCAATGGTGTAACCTTTGATCATATCATCGCGCATACTCCTTGCGGTTAAAAAGATCAGCGGAACTGTTTTGTTGATGCCTTTGATCTCGGCGCTTAAAGTAAAGCCATCTTTTTTTGGCATCATGATGTCGAGGATACAAAGATCAAATACTCCCGATTGAAAAGCCTGCAAGCCCTTCACACCATCTTCGCAATGCGTTACTAAAAAACCATTCATTACCAGGTAATCTTTCAGGAGCAAGCCGAAATTCTTTTCATCTTCTACCAATAGGATATTAGCTTTCATAAACAGGTATTTTAATAATGAACTCACTTCCCTTGTTTAATTCGCTATAAAGCTCAATCGTTCCATGATGCTTTTCGAGCATAGACCGTACAAAACTCAAGCCAAGTCCAAAGCCCTTGGTGTCATGCACATCGCCGGATTGAACTCTGTAAAATTTCTCAAATATTTTTTTATGGAGGTCAGATTCAATTCCTATTCCATTGTCTTTAATCGAAATAACAGCATAACCGGATAGTGTTTTTGTATGAATATCAATAATGCAATGCTCACCGGAATATTTGAGTGCATTGTCCAGGAGGTTATTCATTACTATGAGCATATTTGCACGATCGGCCAAAATAGTTAACTCTTTTTGTTCCGGATGAAAAGACACAATGGCTTTCTTTTCATCTATTTTTAATGCGTGCGACCTGATCGCTTCCTGGATGACCTCAATAACATCCGTTTTTTTCATATCCGGTTCGAACTCTCCTTTTTCCAGGAGGGCCATCTGCAACACGTGTTCTACATGGCTGTTCAATTTTTGATTCTCTTCTTTTAAAATAGAAGTGTACTGATCGAATTTGGCCACATCATTTTTTATCAAAGGATTACTGATTGCATCTACAGCGAGCGAAATGGTTGCTATAGGTGTTTTCAGCTCATGCGTCATGTTATTGATGAAATCATTTTTTACCTCGCTTATTTTCTTTTGCTTCACTATTAACCTGACAGTGTACCAAAACAAGAAGATAATAATTACAGAAAAGAATACACACAGAAGAAGAATATTTCTCATGTCTTTTATAACCAAGGTTCCTGCTTCCGGAAACTGCAGAAAAAGATAGTTATGTGTGGGAAAAACCTTGTTGGCTGAAAGATCACTTCTGTAACTCGTTTTTAAAGGGTCGTAGCCAGCAGATTGTGATAATACTCGCGCAGTATCTTTATTAGAATTAGATAGCTTTTTAAGACAGAACTCAAAGGGTGTAAAAACACCTTTCGCTTGCAGAACGCCGCTAATAATATGCTTTAGGGTATCAGGATTTTTTTCGTCAGAATCAGCAATCTTAATTTCTATCAGCATTTTATCCATCAGCTTCCCAATATCATCCTCTTCTATATTCATAACTTTGTTGCTGGTTACTGTTGTTTTAGTAACCATTGTTTTAGTTAAGGGACTTTTTTTCGTTGTGCTATTTTGCGCAATCATAATTCCCTGAGAACCGGGATTATGTATTGAGGAATCCAAATTACCTGTACTGATCATAATAACAGGATGACCCATCATAGCAACTGCTGAATCGTCTGTTTCTGGTAGTATATGTTTACTGACCCTATGTTCCGTTTTAATAACGGATTGCACGGATGCTCCATCCCGTATATTAAATTGCGACGTTTGCTCAATGTGCTGCACACTTGTTTTTGCTTTAGGAGGTAAGTTGGCAGCTCTGCGGTTTTTGGCGTTACGTATCATATTATCCTTTACCACTTTTATATTTTGTCTTTCAAGCAGCTTGTCGTTTATTTTTTCAAGCGAGGCGTAAATCGTCTTATCAAATTCACTTAGCTTTTGCATATAAAAATTTCTTATCCAGAAACCCTGCAGCAAAAGGATTGCCAGTGCACTAAATGCCAGAAATAAAAAGATGATATTATAGGAGCGGGAATTCATGTCTTTCAAATGTAAACAAGTATTTAAAATCAATTTTAAACTTTAACTTTTCTTTAACAGTGTTTAACCGCCCCTTAACCATACGGCTTTTGCCAAGGCCATAATTTTGTACTATAACATTAAATAAAAATACAGCTTATGAAAACAACTTCTATTATTGCTGCATTCTTTTTTGCAGCTACAGCCTTAAGCGCTCAGGAAACCATTAAAAAAACTACTGTTCATGAAAAGAAAGTAACAATCGTAAACGGGGTGCGAACCGAAACGGATACTACTTACACTACTGAGGGGAATGACATCCATGTAGGCAATATGAACAATATGATCATCATAGATGATAAGATGCCAGGAGGTATGAAACAGCTTCCGAATGATGTCGTTATTCATCATTCTTTTATAAACGACTCTATAGATCTGACCGGCAAAACGATGATGATTAAGAAAGCCACCTGTGGGGCAACAGCAGAAGACTTAAAAAATGCGGAGGAGATACAGATCTTTGTCGTTAAAAAAATAGATATCACGGACGCCACCAGCGAAGAAAGAAAAACATTGCCGGGTAATAAAACAGATCAGAAACTGGCTATTGCTAATATGAAGTTTTATCCGAATCCAAGTACCGGTAAATTTAATCTGAGTTTTAACCTTCCTGAAAAAGGAGACACGGAAATTTCTGTATTGAATAATGAGGGCAAGATCGTGTATAAAGAAAACCTTCCTGCTTTTTCAGGGAACTATGATAAGGAAATTGACATCAGCAAAAATGCCAAAGGAATTTACTTTGTGAAGCTGGAACAGGGAAAACACTCGCAGGTAAAAAAAATCGTTATTGAATAATTATTATGAGGTTTCGAGAGTCTCAGTCGTTGACGTTCTTGAAATTATCTATTCTGAAAAAGCCGGCTAAAACCGGCTTTTTGCTGTAAATTCAGCTCCGGTTCGAGTAAAATCCAGCCATTAGCATCGAGTTCAAGCTGCTGTAAATCAATAATTTAATATAAAAACAGAGCTTTGCCCCATAAATTATACCCTGATAATGGTTTAAAAGTTTTCAGAATCAAATAATTAGCCTATATTTGCAGCCCTAATTTAAAATAAATAATAATGGAAAAACGCTATGAGACGGTCTTCATTTTAACTCCCGTTTTGTCTGAAGATCAGGCAAAGGAGGCCGCAAAAAAGTTTGAAAAAATCCTAACGGATTTGGGAGCAAAAATTAATCACAGAGAGAACTGGGGCCTAAAAAAATTGGCTTATCCTATCCAAAAGAAAACAACAGGTTTTTATCACCTGATTGATTATAGCGGAACAGGTACTGAGATCGCTGAATTAGAATTACAATTTAAACGTGACGAACGTGTATTACGTTTCTTAACGATTGCTTTAGAGAAACACAGCGCTGCATGGGCAGACAAACGTCGTGCAAAAGGATCTGAAGGAAAAGTTGCTAAAACTACTAAAAAAGCTGAGGCTTAATTATTAATCCCAAAAAGAAATTACAACATGGCAAAAAATGAAGTACGCTTTTTAAACCCTCCTACAGTTGAGGCTAAAAAGAAAAAATACTGTCGCTTTAAAAAGTTAGGTATTAAATATATTGATTATAAAGACGCAGACTTTTTATTAAAGTTCGTGAATGAGCAAGGTAAATTGTTACCACGCCGTTTAACCGGAACTTCACTGAAATTTCAACGTAAGGTATCTCAAGCAGTTAAACGTGCGCGTCACATTGCTTTAATGCCTTACTTAGCTGATGGTTTAAAATAATTAAAGGAGGAAACACAACATGGAAATTATATTAAAAAAAGACCTTAAAGGGTTAGGATATAAAAACGACATCGTTAAAGTAAAAAACGGTTACGGTCGTAACTTTTTAATTCCTCAAGGCGTTGCAGTGTTAGCTACTGATAGCAACAAAAAAATGCAAGCCGAAGAAATTAAACAAAGCTCATTTAAAGAACAAAAATTACGTACTGAAGCAACTGCTACTGCAGCTAAATTAGCTGATGTAACTGTAAAAGTTGGTGCTAAAGCAGGTGAATCCGGAAAAATTTTCGGTTCTGTTACTAACATCCAATTAGCAGAAGCATTGAAAAAAGCCGGTTACGATTTAGAGCGTAAGAACATTGAAATGAATGAAGATGCTATTAAAACATTAGGCACTTATTCAGCAAAAGTTCGTTTGTTCAAAGAAATTAGCGCTACTGTTAATTTTGAAGTTATTGCTGAATAATTAATTATCAGCTACATTTTAAAAACCCATTTGCTTCTGCAGATGGGTTTTTTGTTTTCTATACCTGGATAAAACACCCCGCCGCTGGTGCGGCACCCCTCTGGAAGAGGGGAATAGAACAGGAAATTCACAAAGTTTTTATACAATTCAGAAAACAGAATGAGGAGAACCCTCTAAAATTATTTCAAAAAGTTTTCTATAATAGCCGCCAATAAAGGAGTATTGATCATTTCGAGAGGATGTTTGGAAGCGGGCAGCATAAACATGTCTGCAGTTTTTAATTGTTTAAATACCTTAGTGGTTTCATTTAATGTTACCATTGTATCCTTATCTGCCAAACCAATTAGTACCTTTTGTTGTATAGTACTAAAGGCTGCTTCATCCAATAGGTTTCCATCTCCAAGTTTCAGCATCATGTCAGCTGTTTTTTGAAGTACTTTCTCCCAATCATTGCCATGCCTGGTCATTAAAACATCGGCATATTTCGGTACTTTTTCGGCGATTGTTTTTGCATCGAGCATTTGTATTTCTTTTTGAGCAATTTCGGGAGACCATTCCCACTTAGTGCCCAATGTAATGATGCTTCCCAAAAGATCCGGCTTTATGTGTGCAAGGGATAAAGCAACATAACCGCCCATGCTGTAACCAAAAATAGCAGGCTGAACGAGCTTATGGCCGGCAATAAAACTTTCTAATTCCAATGCAAATTGCTCAATTCCAAAATTGGTTTGAAAAGGCGTTTTATCATGCCCCGAAAAATTAAATGTGAAGACATTATACTTTTCTTTTAAAAGGGCCTTTAATGGCTCAAACTGGCTGGCTGCACCTATGGCTCCGTGAAGCAGAATAATGTTTTTCATTTGTATGTAATTAACTCTAAAATTACAAAAAGCCCCGATAATGCAAAGACCTCATCTATGATGTGAGCAATGTTTTATATCCATTTCTATAATGGGTCGTTTTGGTACCTTAAAGTAAATTTGTAAAATAAGACCGAACGGTTTATATTTGAAGTATGTTATCCAAAGCAGACAGAACAAAATTATTTATCATAGAAAAATCGGCCCCTATTTTTAATCAAAAGGGATATGCTGCTACTTCTATGGCTGATATTTTGAAGGCAACCGGTTTAGCTAAAGGAGGTATATACGGTAATTTTAAAAACAAAGATGAAATTGCGCTCGAAGCATTTGATTATTCTTTGAATAAATTAAGAGAAGCCCTGCGTTTTAAAATTAAACAGCAAACAAGCGCAGCAGGAAAGCTAAATGCGATCCTGAATTTTTACCACAACTACTCTATAACGCCTATTGTAGAAGGTGGTTGCGTATTATTGAATACAGCTATAGATGCCGATGATTCTATCCCTTTTTTAAAAGAACGGGCCAAGCAAGGGTTAAAAGAAATGCTGGACTCTTTAAAATACATTATCGAAAAAGGAATTGAGTCGGGTGAATTTTCTAAAAAACTGAACTCCTTAAATGAAGCGGAATTTATTTTTGCCATTATTGAGGGAGGAATTATGATGAGCAAGTTGAGCGATAGCCCGGTCATTTTAAATAAGCTTCTCGAAAATATAAGAACGCAAATTGAAACGCGTTTTATGAAATGATTTTTTTTGAAATAAATAAGACCAATTGGTCTAAAATGTAAATCTATAAAAATCCAATCGATATGAAACAGTTAGAAAAAAAAATTGAAAGCAAGGTAAAAATACGGTTCCCGGATTGCGATCCGTTTAATCACCTCAATAATTCGAAATACATTGATTACATGATTAACGCAAGGGAAGACCAGTTACTGATGTATTATGATTTTGATATTTATAAACTTGCTTTTGAAAAGGGTCTAAGCTGGGTAGTAGCTCAAAATCAAATTGCATATTTAGCACCGGCCGTATTAATGGAAACGGTTGTTATTGAAACCCAGCTCATACACTATGAAGACAAAAGCCTTGTGTTTGAAGCCTGTATGTGGAATGAAAGCAAAACCAGTGTAAAAGCCCTGTTGTGGTCGAAACTAGTTCACTTTAATTTAAAAACTAAAAAAAGCGAAAGTCATTCCGCCGAGTTAATGACTCTTTTCGGACAGATTGATAATTCTTTAAATGAAACGGTTAGTTTTGAGGAAAGGGTCAAACGTTTAAAGCATGCCAGAGTAAGTTAATAAGCAAATTGCATCTGCTGCTTAAAATACATTAAGCTTTTTGTTTGAACTTATTAATAGCATTAATGGTAAACTCAGAAAGCACAAGCGTTCCGCTCATGCCGGCACGTTCAATAAGTAAAGTATCCCAGTTTTCGGTGCCTTCCCACATGACTTTTTTAAGCATACTCATGGCTTCGGGATTGCTGTTTGCTAATTTTTCGGCGAGTAAATGAACGTTTATATCCATTTCGGTTACGGTATGGTATACATGCGCATACAATCCTTTTTCTTTTGCCCACTGTGCTGTTTGCCATTCGGTAGCATTGATGGTTAATTCGCAAAAAGCGGATGTTCCCACTTTACGTTCTACTGCAGGACCTACTACAAAAGGACCAATACCTACAGCCAGCTCGCTAAGCTTTACAGAAGCCGCTTCCGTAGCAAATGCGTAATCTGCGCTTGCTGCAATACCTACTCCGCCACCAACGGCTTTACCCTGTACACGTGCAATAATAAATTTAGGGGCTTTGCGCATAGCGTTTATCACTAAGGCAAACCCTGAAAAGAATTTCAGGCCTGTTTCAATATCTTTTATAGAAATCAATTCATCAAAGCTTGCACCGGCACAAAATGTTTTCTCTCCTTCGCTTTGTAATACAATTACTTTTACATTTTCGTCTTTTCCCAATTTTTCAATTTCCGCAGCCAGGTTACGCAATTGAGCTCCGGGCATAGAGTTGCTTTGAGGGTGAAAAAAAGTAATTGTACCTATTCCGTTTGCAATTGTAGATGTGATAGTGCCTTCCATATGAATAAAATATTATGCTAAAATAGTAACAGGATTTTCCATGTATACTTTTAAGGTTTGTAAAAATGCTGCGCCGGTTGCTCCATCTACTGTTCTGTGATCGCAGGCCATCGTCAATTTCATAATATTGCCCGGAACTACCATATTGTTTTTTACAACAGGAACCTGATTAATTGCTCCTACTGAAAGAATACAGGATTCAGGTGTATTGATAATGGACGTAAATTCGTTAATACCAAACATTCCTAAATTAGAAACCGTAAATGTATTTCCTTCCCAATCGGAAGGCTGTAATTTTTTATCTTTTGCGCGTTTGCTCAGGTCTTTTATCGTAGCTGAAATTTGAGATAAGGATAACTGATCTGCAAATCTTACACCCGGAACCAATAAGCCATCTTCCACAGCTATGGCAACTCCAACATGAATATGGTGGTTTACCCTTATTTTATCGCCTTTCCAGCTACTGTTTACTTTTGGATGTTTGCGTAATGCTACAGCACTTGCTTTAATCACCAAATCGTTGAATGATACTTTCGTGTCGGGCAAGCTATTAATAGCTGCACGAGCCGCAATAGCATTATCCATATCTACTTCAATGGTTAAATAGAATACAGGTGCGCTGGTAGTGCTTTCGAGTAAACGACGCGCTATTGTTTTACGCATTTGCGAAATAGGTTCGTCGGTAAAGCTTTCCTGACCTAAAGCACTAACGTTTGCCGTACTGCTTGTGCTTGCTTTTACCTGAGCCGGATTAAAGCTTTCAATATCTTTTTTAGTAACACGGCCGTTATCGCCGGTTCCGTTAACATTTGCGACATCTATTCCTTTTTCTTTTGCCAGTGCTTTTGCCAAAGGAGATGCTTTTACTCTTCCATCAGTAGACTTCTCGACTCCGCTCGAAGTGACAGATTTATTAGTTTCTTCTTTTTTATCCGGGTTCTCTGTTTTTTCTTTTATAGGCTCCTGCTTTTTATCGGACACTGAGCTTGTCGAAGTGTCTTTTTTTTCTGAACCCGTACCAACAGATTTAAGGATCGCTTCTACGTTTTCTCCCCCTTTTCCTAAAATAGCTAAGATGCTATCTACGGCTGCTGCTTTTCCTTCCTGTACACCAATATGAATTAATACACCATCCTGGAAAGATTCAAATTCCATAGTGGCTTTATCTGTTTCTATGTCTGCAAGTAATTCGCCGCTTTTTACTTTATCTCCTACTTTTTTATGCCATTTAGCCACAACGCCTTCTGTCATGGTATCACTTAATTTAGGCATCCGTACAATCTCAACACCTTCGGGAATAGAACCCGATCCACTGCTCTCTTTTGAGTCAGAAGCTTTTTCTTCTTTTTTATCAGCCGATTCTTTTTTAGAATCTTCAGAGTTTTCTTTTTTATCTTCTTTCTTCTCTTCTGTTTTTCCTTTGCCGTCACCTGAAATCAATGCACTGATATCTTCTCCTTCTTTTCCTAAAATAGCAATAACAGAGTCAACAGGAACCGGTTGTTTTTCTTCCACACCAATATGCAACAGTACTCCATCCTGAAAAGATTCGAACTCCATGGTAGCTTTATCTGTTTCGATATCTGCCAGCAATTCGCCGCTTTTTACTTTATCTCCTACTTTTTTATGCCATTTAGCGATCACACCTTCTGTCATGGTATCACTTAATTTAGGCATTCTTACTACTTCGGCCATAATTTTTCTAAATTTTAAGTTTTTAGTATTAAGTGTTATTACACTTTATTCTTTAAGTTTTCCTGCGATTTCTTTACAATTTTCGTCAGAATCTTCAATATTTTATCGGATTGTTTTTTTCCACTTCCTTAACTATTAAAAACTCAGCACTAAAAACTAAACATTATTATTCATTAATGTATGGATAATTTGGTTCTGCATAAACATCTTTGTATAGTTCTTCCGGCTCTGGATATGGACTTTCTTCCGCAAACTTAACCGATTCTTCAACCAGGGCTTTTACCCTTGCTTCTGCATCTTCAATTCCTTTTTCATCAATCCATTTGTTATCTCTTAAAGTATTCAATACTTTTTCAATAGGATCCTGTGTCTGGTATTCTTTTACTTCTTCTTTGGTTCTGTACGTTTGTGCATCGCTCATAGAGTGGCCTTTGTAGCGGTATGTTTTCATTTCTAAAAACGTTGGGCCATCTCCTCGGCGTGCTCTTGCTACTGCTTCTTCCATAGCTTCGTGAACAGCCTCTACATTTAAGCCGTCAACCGGTTTACTTGGCATATCATACGCTAAACCTAATTTCCAAAGATCGTGTACGTTACTGGTTCTTTCTACAGATGTTCCCATAGCGTACATATTGTTTTCTACAATAAATACTACCGGTAATTTCCATGTCATGGCCATATTAAAAGCTTCGTGTAAAGCGCCTTGTCTTACAGCACCATCGCCCATTGAACATACGCATACATTATCAGTACCTGCATATTTTTCGGCAAATGCTATCCCTGCTCCTAAAGGAATTTGTCCGCCCACAATACCGTGGCCGCCAATAAAGTTATATTCTTTACTAAAAATATGCATAGAACCGCCTTTACCTTTGCTGCAGCCTGTAATTTTTGCATACATTTCTGCCATCACGTATTTTGGGTGCAAGCCCAAGCCAATAGGATGGGCATGATCGCGGTATGCTGTAATATGTTTGTCTTCTTTTTTTGTAGCGCTTACTGTACCTGCTACAATGGCTTCCTGGCCTATATATAAATGGCAAAATCCTTTGATTTTTTGCTGCACATATACCTGTCCTGTTTTTTCTTCGAATTTGCGCATGAGTAACATGCTTTCGTACCATTTAAGGTATTGTTCTTTAGAAAATTTATTCTTTTTTTCAGCAGCTTTGGCCATAGAAATGTCTGATTAATTAAGTTACAAAAATAAGAGAAATTGTTTAATTCAAAAGGTTTTGATTTGTCTATTTTAAATGCTTTTTATTGAACATAAAAGGCAATAAATTAGCGATACTGTCAGATATAATGATCTGTCCTGTTTCGCCCGACATGATAATGCGGATAGGGCTTTTGAAAAGGTTTTCATATTCGGCAATAACCTGCCGGCACGACCCGCAAGGGCTAACAGGTTCATTTATAATTTGATGATCTGTTTTTACGCTTACGGCAATTGTTTTTACGCCTACATTGGGATATTTTGCATTGGCGTAGAACAAGGCTACACGCTCGGCACAAAGACCGGATGGGTAAGCCGCATTTTCCTGGTTATTACCTATAACGACTTTCCCATTTTGAAGTAATACGGCTGCTCCTACATTAAAATGAGAATAGGGTGCATAGGCTGATTTTACTGCTTTTTTGGCTGCTGCCAATAATTCTTTATCCTCTTTGGGTAAATCATCGGCAGATTTATATACTTCGAAATTGGAAGATATGGTTAGTTGTGTGCTTTTATTTTTCATGGCCATTTGTTATCTGTTGAGGCTGTTATGTAATTAAATTGTTAATGTAAAAGAACAATATTGCTGTTTTACCAAAAAATCCATTATTAATACGAAAGATATATAATTAAAAACGATTTGTTAAAAAAAAATTAGCTAAGAAGTGTAAAAAAAGGGTTTCTCCATAACTTTGAATAAATTCATCATACATTGAAAAGACTAACTTTTATCTTATTTTTTATATACTTTGGAAAAGTAGTACTTGCCCAGGAATCTGTCAATTATACAAACTGGACCAAAGAAGATCAAAAAATATTTGAACATTCGATGGAATTGTTTGATGATAAAAACTTTGCGGTAGCTTATGATGGTTTCGAAAAATTACTGAACTCCCATAGTCAGGATTATTCTTTAAAATACCTTACCGGGATATGCGGTATCTATAGAAGCGACAAGCATAGCGAAGCACAAAATTTATTGAATGATGTGTATAAAAAAAACAAGAAAGCTGCTAATATTGATTTCTATTTTGCCCTGTTGCATCACCGCCTTGGCGAATTTGAAAAATCACTTGGTTACATACAGAAATTTAAGAGTGTGCATAAACCTACACCCGAACAAAGTAAAATACTCAATAAACTGATATCAAATTGTAATAGTGGATTATTACTTGTGCAAAACCCCATTGATGTAAGAATCTCTAATATTGGCAGTCCTCCAAACTCACAGTTTGCAGAGTATGCGCCTGTTATATCTGCCGATGAACAGGTCATGATTTATACTTACAGGGGTGAGCAAAGTAATGGCGGCTTGCAGGATGCTTACGGTAAATCAGACAAATACGGTTTCTTTTATGAAGATGTTTTTATATCCTATAAAGAGAATGGCAAATGGCAAAAAGGAAGCTCCGTGAGTGGCATAAACACTAAATTACACGATGCAGCCATTGCTTTATCATCGGATGGACAACAACTCTTTACATTCAAAGATGATGAAACAGGTGGGGGCGATATTTTTATCAGCACTTTACAAGGCGCAAACTGGTCGGAGCCGGAAAAATTGAAAGGTGTGGTTAATTCTGCCAGCTGGGAAGGCAGTGCTTCTTTATCAGCGAACGGACAAGTATTATATTTTGCCAGCGAACGCCCCGGTGGCTTTGGTGGAAGGGATCTTTACAGAGCCAATAAGCTGCAGGATAATACATGGGGCAACGTTATAAATCTGGGTAATAAAATCAATACGGAAGATGATGATGACTCTCCTTATATTCATCCCGATGGCTTAACGCTTGTATTTAGTTCTAAAGGACATAACAGCATGGGTGGATACGATATTTTTAAAACCGATTTTAATGAGGTTGACAGTGTTTGGTCTGAGCCTTTGAACATAGGGTTTCCTGTAAATACAACTGATGATGATATCTATTATGTGCTATCTGCCGATGGAAAAAGAGGCTATTTTGCCAGCGGAAAAGATGGCGGTTTCGGGGATAAAGATATTTATGTGGTGGAACCTGCCATCACAGGTAAAAAAACACAGCTAACTATGTTAAGCGGTATTGTAACCAAAAACAACGAACCCTCTGCTTCTGAGATTACTGTTTATTTTAAAGGGAAAAATAAAAATTACGGCGTGTTCCATTCCAATTCAAAAACAGGGCATTATCTTATTAATTTACCATCAGGTTACGAGTATAAGATTACATTTCATCATCCCGATTTGGGAGAGCAATTTTTTGATATTAACACAAAGAATGCGAACTCCTTTACTGACGAGGCATTGAATGTAAATTTCACAAAACAAAAACCGGAACCTGAACACGATCCTATTATCATTCCCGGAAAAGTGGAACCTGAATTAACCAACTCTTTCAAAAATTACGAGCCGGATACGGTTGCTGTGCAGGAAATGAGACAGAAAGCCATGGCTTTAGCCAAAAGCGACACCTCTGTTGCATTATCTTTTACAAAGGTAGAGGCTACACCTGAACCCTTAACTACACTGATAAAAGACAGCATTCCTGCTATTAAAAAAGAACCTGTAAAAGAGCCTGTTGAGAACATAACACCTGCTAAGCCAACCGAAGAAAAAAAGCAAGCTGCCGTTATAACAGCTTCATCAGATAAAGCCAAATCCGACAGGCTGGAAATGATCGCAAAATATGGCTCCTTAAAAATTGAAAACTTAAAATATATTGTTCAGGTAGCTGCATACCGTCATCCTGAAAATTATAAATCCGATCATTTAAATAAGGTAGCTACTATTAAACAAAAGGCTGAAAAGATAGGCGACATCAGCTTATTTGAAGCTACCACAGAATTTGATACCTGGAAAGAAGCAGATGATCTTTTAAACACCATAAAACAATCAGGACAGCAGGATGCGTTTTTAACGGTTATGTATAACGGTACCCGCTTGTACTTAAAAGATCTTGTAAGTAAAGGCATCTGGGCAGCAAAAGCGCAGGTGCAATAAATTATGCTTTTCTTTTTGGATTATCTTTCAAAAAAGTATCCCATCCCGAATACGATTTCTTAACATTGCCCGATACACCTTTGTTCTGAAAATGATGGCAAACGGCTGCTGCAAGCGCATCTGTAGCATCTAATAATTTGGATTCGTATTTAAAGGTTAACAGGCTTTCAAGCATCGCCGCTACTTGTTCTTTGGAGGCATTTCCGTTACCGGTAACACTCATTTTTATTTTTTTGGGAGAATATTCGGTCATCGGAATATTTTTTGAAAGAGCAGCAGCGATAGCCACTCCCTGAGCTCTTCCAAGCTTGAGCATGGATTGTACATTTTTCCCAAAAAAGGGCGCTTCAATTGCCAACTCATCAGGTTTATATTCATCAATTAAACCAACAACGCGTTCAAAAATTTTCTTTAATCTGTCAGCATGGTCGTCGTATTTACTTAGCTGTATAACCCCTAAAGAAATCAAAGAAAGTTTATTATTTTGAATATGCACAAGTCCATACCCCATTACCAGGGTTCCGGGGTCAATGCCTAGTATGATTCTGTCGTTAATTGCCAAACCAATTTTATAAGATACAAATGTAAAATAAAAAGCCCCTCGTAACATTACAAGGGGCTTTAATTTATAAACCAAGTCTTACTTAAACAAATTGAGATAGCCTTGCAGGTTGTATTCTTTACCGTCAATTCCCGTGCATTTTAAGATATAGAAATAAGTACCATCTGTAGCATTATTACCATCCCAGGAGCCGCTTGCGGATAAGAAAGAATATATTTTTGTTCCCCACCTGTTAAATATATCACACTGCAGATCTTTTATACCTGTGCTTGTAATTTTAAACACATCGTTTTTCCCGTCTCCGTTTGGTGTAAATACATTTGGTACTATGAGCGATGAATTTTCGAGTACTTCAATCGTCACAGTAGTTGTGCCGGAGCACAAACCGGAAGCATCTGTCACAATTAAAACAACAGTATAAGTTCCGGTAGTATTATACGTATGAGCAGGATTAGTTACGGGAGACGTATTGCTACTGCTGTTAGGATCTCCAAAATTCCATGAAAAGATATTACCGGTTCCCGTAGTTTGATTATTAAAATTAACTACCAGGGGTGCTGTTCCTGATACCGGATTAGCTGTAAAAGAAGGACTAATTCCTGCTCCTGTTGTTACATTTACTGTTTGGGTAGTAGAACAACCTGTATTATTAAGCGTTACGGTTAACACATAGTGACCGGCAGAGCCTACAACTGCAGAAGCCGTGTTTGCTCCCGATAATATAGATCCTGTTCCTGAGGTTGTCCAGTTATAGGTAACATTCGAAGGAGTTGAGTATCCCACGAGCGTTACAGAATTTGAACCACATGGAATTACCTGATCGTACGCATTGATAGCAGGTGCTGTTGTGTTAGTGTTTACGATATATTGCGTGATGGCATAACACCCGGATGATGTATTTTGTACAGTAACAGTAACAATGCCTCCAACCGAAACATTAATACTTTGTGCATTAGAACCTGTTGACCAGGTATAGCTCATCCCTGCAGAAGGAGTTGAATTAACTGTTAAACCAACACTTGTATTGATACAGGTAATAATGGTATTAGCAGAAGTTGTCGTAATAGTTGCCGTTGGTACAGAACCACTGGCTGTAACCTGTACGCTTGCCGAACCGGTGCAACCATTTGTTGAATTTGTAACTACTACGCTGTAAGTACCACCTGCATTTACATTAACCGCTGCATTGTTCAACGCACCTGTTATTCCTGCTCCTGCCCATGAATACGTATAATTACCACTCGAAGGATTTGCGGTTAAAGTTGTATTAGGCGAGCTGCAGGTAATATTTAATGCACCCGTTATAGAAGGATTAACCGGTGTTGTATTTGTTGGAACAGTTACATTAAACACCGTTGTACATGAGCTGCTTGTATTTGTAAGGGTAACTGTATATACACCACCCTGGTTCACATTAATATTGCTTGCTGTTGTGGAACCAACAATGCCCGGGCCGCCCCAGTTGATGCTAATGGGTGTTGTGGTACTTGTGATGCTTATTGGTATTAATGTATTAGTACAGGTAATAGAATTACTTACCGGTGTTACTGTTAAAGAAGGTGCACCTGCATTAGGGAATATCTGTACTGTTGATGCAGTGGTGCAACCCGTTGTTGGGTGCTGAACTATTAAAGTATAGGTACCCGCTGCACAAGCCGAAGTAGTTAACGTAGTTGCTGAGCCGCAAACGCCTCCTAACCAACTCACCGTTGAACCTGCCGGCGATGTGTAGCTTCCATTGAGTGTTACTGAGGTTGAAGAACACGATAAGGTTTGAGAAACTCCTGCACTTACTCCTAGCGGTGCCGAAAGGTTTGACGTTACAGTAGCTGTTGTTGAATACGTACAACCACCTCCCGGGTTAACCACATTTAATGTATAGGTACCCACTCCGCTGCCAATAGCATTTTGTGAATTTACACCGCTCGTAATAAAACTTCCAACCGGTGCCGTCCATGTATAATTCATACCTGCTAACGTCGAGTTTAAATTGATGGTATTAGTTGTACAGGTAACTGTACCGCCAACACTGGCCGTGGTTGCAGGCACAGCATTTACAGTTACAACAACTGTGTTTGTGCCCTGGCAACCCGAAGCATTGCTTCCAACTACTGTATAAGTAGTTGTGGAAGCGGCATTGGAAATTACCGTAGTTCCGTTTGCAGAACTTAAAGATGCAGAAGGCGACCAGGTATAATTTGTTGCGCCACTTGCTGTTAATGCTACTGTTGATCCCGGACATATAGAAACGGAAAGAGGTGCAACAGAAACATTTAAGCTGCCATTAACTACTACTTCAACTGTTTTGGTTTGTACACCGCTGCAATTAGGCGATGTTACCGTATAAATGGTAGTAACACCCGGCGTAACCGAAATGGTAGAAAGGGTATTTGATCCTACAATACTGGCTGTTGGTGTCCATGTATAAGAACTGCCTCCACTAACGCTTAAGCTTACACTTTGTCCTGGGCATGTAGTGGATGTTGGAGATATGGTTAATGCTGATGCTGCCGGTAATATGGATAAAGGAACGGCTCCTGAATTTATACAGCCATCGCAACGTGTTACTGTTACACTATATGCTGTAACAACTGATGGAGAAACGGTTAATGATTGAGAAGTCGCTCCTAATCCACCGGGAGAAGAACTCCAGTTATAGCTATAGGTTAAAGATTCATTAAACACAACATCATCAATAGAAGCCGCAGGATTAGCAACTGTAGGCCCTCCAACAATAGCTGCTCCTGTATTTACCCATTGAAAAACAATTCTGGCTGTTTGTCCTGCATAAGGTGCTAAACTTAAAGTGACATTCTGGTAAGTTGTTTGTCCGTTATAAGGCCCGCCCAGCAACACATTTCCTGCACCGGCAGTAATAGCAGTACCTGCCACCGGAACAAAGGTATTAGGTACTAACCAAACCGTTAGTTCGGCCTGAGCCGCTTGCCCGTTGCATTTCCATTTAAAAGACAGATCAGATGTACAAAAGCTATTGACCGCATAATCCTTGTAGGCATGATTTGTAGCCGTTTTAGGAGTAAAGAAATTGCCTATATCATAGTTGTTATTTGCCGCAGCAGTCCCAATATATAATCCTTTTGTTCCTCCAGCAAATGCAGCGGTACCCCAATACCATTTATTATTTGCCCCATTAACCAGTATAAATCCATTAGCTGTTTCAAAGTCTTCGGTAATGGTAACATTCAAACCTGTTGGAGCAGCACTTAAAGTAGCTGTATTACCCGCACAAATCACAGAAGGCGACGCGGAGGCAATAACAACCGGCAATGGTCTTACAGGCACTGTAACAACGGCTGTTCCTGTACAGCCTGCAGTGGTACTGGTAGCTGTATAGGAAGTAGTTGTGCCCGGCGTAACAATCAAAGGTGCATTTGGCGAGGTGCCAGTATTCCAGGTATAGGCAGTCATTCCTGGTGGTAACGATAAGGTCGTGGTTTCTCCGGCACATAAGAATGGCTTACTTGATAATACACCAAAGGACCCGCTTCCGAAAGTTATTTTTATCTGATCGGTAACTGTGCAACCTCCGTTAGGGCTTGTTACATTTACCTGATAATAGGTAGCACCTGTTGAGCCATATTGAACAGGGGTTGTAGAATAAGAACCGGCAGTGGCTCCGGGAATAGTACTAAATGTAGGTGTACCAAAAAATGGAACAGTACCCGATTGCACCTGCCATTGGTATGTACCCCCACCCGAAGCATTTAACGTTAAAGGTAAACCCGAACACATTAAAATGTCAGGACCTAAATTAACCGTTGGTGCTGTTTCGGTAAATACGGTTACAACATCGGTAGCCGTGCAAGCACCCTGTGTTACAGTTAATGTATAAGTAGTTGTCTGTGTAGGCGCAACACTTGGAGATTGGCCTGTTGAACCGTCGCTCCAGTTATACATACTGCCGGCAGTACCTCCCGAGCCGTTGAGTGTAACACTTGAATAATTATAGCCGATCCCAAATAAGCCTGGCGATTTACAATTGTATTTATCAGGGCCCGCATTGGCCAGCGGAGCCACACCCAGGGTAATCACATAATTTACGTTCATAGGATTACCACACATATCATTCATAGAGGTGCCTGCCCCGGTATTTAAAACACTTAATGTATAAGAACTAGGTGTTCCTGCAACAGCCGTTAATGCCGGGCTTACACCTATCTGCACGTGGTTTGTTTTTCCTCCACTGCAAAAATCGTTTACCATCGTAAACGTATGACCTGGCATTGAAAAATCAGCCGCCTGAAGCGTTGCACAGTTGATCCATTCCGAAAAATAAACATCCAATATGGTTGTGTTAGTACATCCGTTACCGGTTACATAAGTAATGGTTGGCGGAATATTATCTGTAATAGCAACCGACGATGCTTCATTTTTAAACTGTAAGGTATAACCGTCATTAGAGCCTCCATAAAAATTTATACAAAGTGCGTATTGGTGACCTATTGTTACTGTTGGCCTGGTACAAAGCAAACTCCCCGATGAACCTTCCGAAGCGGATGCTCCGGAAGAAGCAGCTCCTGTACTACCATGTGTGGCCGAATAATTACATAACACCTCCGTTTTTGAACTGCAACCACCTGTGATATCCCATAATACAAAATCATAATCGGTTGAACCAGCAGGAACAATTAAAAAATCGAGTGGGCCGGTAGCCTGTGGGGTAAACGAATACCATACCGATCCGCCCGAACCTGTTCCGCTGTAGCAGCCTCCACTATCATCGTTAATGCTTCCCAAATCCACATATTGCGAAGCGCTAACAACTACTGTATTATTAGCACACAATGGTATGGCATTAGGGCAATCACTTTCAGGAGCCGATTGCACCGTTGGATTTTTACTAACGTTACTTTGTCTTAAAACACCTCTCCAGCCTCTACCCGGCGCATTTGATTTGGAAGGAATGAATTCGATCGTAATATTTTTTGCTTTAAAATTCCATAATTTATCTGAAGACTTAAATACGCCAAGCAATTCGCCATTTACAGATGTACCATCATATATTTTTAAATAGGCATCATAGGGAATATTAAAATCGGTAAAATACAACTCCAAAACACCGTCTTTACTGCTAAATGTTGTTATGATGTGCTTATTGCTTACATTTTTGCTTTCTCCTCCGTCATCAAAAAAAACACCGCTCATGAGCTCAATGGTTTTGTTTTTATCCATCAGGTAAGTATTCTGAGATATTGCCCCTACCGTATTATGCTGTGCTATAGCGTTAAAAGAAGCAATTAAACAAAATAGTGCCAGGTATTTCTTTAGTTTCATTGTAAAATGTATAAGAATTAATAAAAAAAGCCTTGCTTTTTATGAATGCAAAAAGCAATAGTTATCGTGAATTTAAAATCATAGCCTTTCTAAAATTAGAGTGCCAGCACCTAAATGAGTGAAACATAGCAATCAATGCGTTGACGTAGTAGTAAAAAAACGGAAAAGCCTTATAAAACCGCCATGTCAATTCGGGGTATTATTATACTGTTAATTGGCATTATTGTGTAAATTTATTTTTTTTATTCTCTTCCGTTTTGATCAAACCAAAAAAGATATTAGCTATTAGTATAAAGCTGCTCATTGGCATTGTAAGTTTTTATATTATTTATACACGTTTAAATTCTATTCCGCATTTAAAGGAACAATTTTTAGTGTGGTTGCATGAGCCCCGCATTTATGTTGTACTGGCAGGCACCCTGCTTTTAATGCCTGTAAATTGGGGTATTGAATGCTATAAATGGAAAATAATTACTTCAACGGTCGAATCTATCTCTTACGGAACATCTGTAAAATCAATATTTTCGGGAATATGTGTGGGAAATATTGCGCCGGGCAGAGCAATGGAGTTTTTAGCAAAAATATTTTTCTTTAAAACCGAAAACCGCCCTGTTATTACGGTGCTTCATTTTATAAATGGTATGTTTCAAATGTTGATTACCGTTATCATGGGCATGTGTGCTATTACTTATAAATTAAATCAAAACTCGGGTTCTTCTACCATCGTATACATCATGCTCATTGGCGGCGTGTTAATGATTCTCTTTTTTTGCCTTGCCATTACTCATATCGATTTTATCCAAAACAAACTCAAATTCATCAAGTGGTTCAAAAACATTAACGAGTCGCAAACTGTACGTTTAAGTAAACCCATGATGGCCCGTTTAATATTTTTGTCGGTGGTTCGTTACCTCGCATTTACCTGTCAGTTCTATTTAATTTACCATGTTTTGTCCCCGGAGAGTTTGTTTTTTCAAAGCTTTGCAAGCATTGCTGCTTATTTTATGTTTACCAGTTTGATACCCATGGTAAGCGTTATTGAACCTGCTATAAGAGCAGCCATTGCCTTATTTGTATTTAATAATGCAAGCGATGTTACTGTAAATGTTGTGCTGGCTTCTACCTGGGTTTGGATTATTAACGTTGTTATTCCAAGCTTAATTGGCTATATTATTATTTTAAAAGAAAAAGTTTATTTTAGGACTTCCCGTGCTCATTGAGTTATACATATTTGCATTTGTTATTGTTGCTTACGGCACATTTACTACACTGGCACTGGTTGGCATTGGTAAATTAAAGCGTCACATTCCTACCAATACGCGTCAACCCGATCCGTACATTTCCATTATTATATCGGCGCGTAACGAAGAAAAAAATATTGAACGTTGCCTTGAACAATTCTCCAAACAAAGCTACTCATCCCAACATTTTGAAGTTATCTTAATAGATGATGCTTCCGAAGACAATACCTTTACCATTGCGCAACGGTATCTGCAAAATTCGAACCTGCAATACCAGCTTATAAAACAAGACGATCATTTTGGAAAAAAACATAATATAGCTGAGGGGATCAGCATTTCAAAAGGCTCTATCATTGTTACATCCGACGCTGATGTTATTTTCAGGTATTCGACATGGCTTGCTGTTATTGCCAATTACTTTAAATGCTATTCATGCAACATGCTTGTTATGCCGGTTGATTTTGAAACTGAAAACAAACTCATCTCTGTGTTTCAAATAGTCGAAAATATGGCGCTAACGGCCATTACTGCCGGATATGCCGGGATTCAAAAACCATTTATGTGTAATGGCGCCAATTTAGCATTTAAAAAAAGTGCCTTTGAAAGTGTTAACGGTTACACTTCTCATGCTTATCTCTCATCGGGCGAAGATGTTTTTTTATTGGAAGATCTCAAGAAAGTTAACCCTGGAGGAATTCATTATTTTTTCTCGAGAGAACTGATCGCTAAAACCATCCCTCATACTCATCTCGGTGCTTTCATCAATCAACGCATTAGATGGGCCTCTAAGACAAAGCACAATTCGAGCGCTTTAAACCGCTTTTCAGCATTAATTGTGATGCTTTCAAACCTGCTTTTTCTGGCTTTGTTAGTCGCAATCCTTAAAAAGTCACTTATAATTCCCTATTTATCGATTTTTGCGGCCGCAAAGTTTGTTTTTGATTTTTTGTTGCTATTTTTAGCTTCAGATTTTTTAGGACGTGTTAAATACATTTGGTGGCTCCTCCCTTTTGAATGCATTTACTGGATATATGCATTTGCTGTTGGACTAACATCATTTTTTATGAAACCGACCTGGAAAGGGAAAAAAACATATTGATTGTTATTTAAAAAAAAACATATAGACTTTACTTCCGAATCGCTTTCCAGGCAAACCTGGCGGCGTTTTAAAAAAGATAAGCTGGCTATGTTTGGTTTATTCCTGATTATTTTTGCCAGCGCCATTTCAATTTTAGGATACACGATCACTCCTGATTCAACGCCCTTTGCCAACGATCAAAAGCCCGAACTCCATATTAAAAAGCCCGGCTTTAAAGTAGAAATGCTTCAGGTTCAAAAAAACGAAAAGGCGCATTCTAAAAACTGGTTCAATAAAATGGTGTTTGGCCAAATAAACGATTATGCTTCCGTACCAATGTATTCGTATAGCTTTTCCGGGTTTGATATTATTATTGAAGAATACACAGGCAACACTCCAAACAATGGCACCAAAATTCCGTTTAACCTGGCGGATGTGGTGTATGATGTCAACAGCAATTACCCCATTAAAAATGACAGTGCTAGCAATAAAATTGAATTTTATACGATTGGCACAGGCGAAAAATTAAAACTGGGTGTAAAAGAACTACAGGATCAAATTCTTGAGCATAACATTGTTCAAAAGCGCTATTTACTGGGTACTGATCTTGCCGGAAGAGATTTGCTAAGCCGCCTTACCATTGGTACACGTATTTCCTTATCGGTAGGCTTTATATCCGTTATTATTTCCATTATCATAGGGATTTTATTTGGAGCCGTAGCCGGCTATTTCAGAGGCTGGGTAGACGATGCCATCATGTGGCTAATTAATGTTGTATGGTCTATCCCTACGTTGTTACTGGTTATTGCTATTACATTGGTGTTAGGAAAAGGCATTCTACAGGTATTTATTGCAGTAGGTTTAACCATGTGGGTAGATGTAGCACGTTTGATTCGTGGACAGATCCTCAGTATCCGCGAAAAAGAATTTGTGGAAGCCGGCAGAGCTCTTGGATATAAAAGTATGCGTGTGATTATGAAACATATTTTACCCAATGTTATGGGACCCGTTATTGTTATTGCCGCTTCCAACTTCGCTTCTGCTATTTTAACAGAGGCAGGATTAAGCTTTTTAGGAATTGGTGCGCAACCTCCTACCCCATCGTGGGGAGAAATGATCAATGCCCACAGAGGATATGTATTAGTGGATTCGGCCTACCTGGCCTTTGTTCCCGGCATTGCCATTATGATACTGGTACTGGCCTTTATGCTGGTTGGTAACGGTTTGCGTGATGCCCTCGATTCTAAATCGATTGACGCCAAACCTTTAATGGGTGGATAAGCGATTCTACAGTCTATCCATAATTTAAAAAAACGTTTTCCCTTTTCCTTTTTTCCTTGACGAAAAAAGAAACAAAAAAGTCAAGGTAATTCGCCAACTCCAATTCTTTTCTCACACAAGCCTGCGCAATGCCACCGAAAAAATTGTAGTTCACACCGAATTACCAACCCAACCGCACTATTACCAACGCGTGCAGTGATACATGATAAGAATCTATGTTTTTCAATGTAAACCTTAGTTAACGAAACCCCTCAAAAGCTCCCAAACCAAACAGCGAAAAATCATATTTTATCGGATCCTTTTTATCAAATTTTCGGAGTATAGCTGTTATTTCTTCTACCGCCTGCCAATCGTTTTGAGTTCTTGTTAGCAAGCCGAGTTTACGACTTACATTGCCTGTATGCAGATCAAGTGGCAGGCAAAGCTGTGAGGAAGAAATAGAATTCCAGATCCCGAAATCAACACCATGCCTGTCTTTACGAACCATCCACCGCAAAAACATACACAGGCGTTTGGCACTTGATTTTGCCATGGGGTTAGAAACATGTTTTTCGGTTCTTGTTAAATGTTTCGGCTCTAAAAATAATGTTCTGAAATTTGAAATAGCCAGCTTTACATCTTTTTCGGCAGGCGACATATTCTTAGAAAAGGCAGCTTCCAGTCCGTTATGTTTTTTGTAAATATGTTTTAGCGAGTTTAAAAAGAAGACGCAATCCGTTGCATTGAACGTACGGTGAACAAAGGAATCGAAACGTGCCGCATCTTTTTTCGTAAAATTTAAAATAAAATCGTGCGGTTCGTTATTCATTAAGCGCATGAGCTTATTCCCGTTATTAATGATGGATACACGCTGCCCCCAGGCAATAGTTGCTACCAGCAAAGAGGCAATTTCAATATCCTCTTTTTTGGTAAACTGGTGCGGAATAGAAATAGGGTCTGTTTCTATAAACGCTGTATTGTTGAACTGAAGATATTTCTCCTCCAGCAGATCCTGTATTTCTTTTAAAGCAGCGTTCGTCATTCTATTTTAGAAAGATCCAGTTTTTTAAGTTCCGGATTTAATTTATTGATAATACCTACCACAACAACCGTCATACCTCCTCCAAAAATAATAGATGGTACCAATCCCATAAGTTTAGCAACAGCCCCCGACTCGAAAGCCCCTATCTCATTACTTGAGCCCACAAAAATATTGTTTACTGCCGATACTCTGCCTCTCATATTATCAGGTGTCATCAATTGCAATACCGTTTGCCTGATCACAACACTTACATTATCAAAAGCTCCTGTAAGGAACAGCATAGCAAAGGCCAACCAATAATTAGTACATAAGGCAAAGAGGATTGTACAAACTCCAAAACCGGCTACTGTCCATAGCAGATCAAAGCCTGCCCTTTTACCGGGTTGCTTAAATGCCAGAAAGAAAGAGGTTACTACAGCTCCTATGGCCGGGGCTGTACGTAATAAACCATAAGCCTCAGGCCCCAGATGTAATATTTTATCTGTGAAAGCAGGAATAATAGCTACTGCCCCTCCAAATAATACTGCAAACATATCTAAAGACAGGGCACTTAAAATCATATTATTATTATACACAAATTTCAATCCCGAACTAATACTTTCCAAAAGCGTTTCTTTTTTCTCTTTGGCAGGAATGGTTTTTGGCTTTATTAAAAGATAAAATACAACCGCAAGTAAAAATAATACACAGTTAATAGCATAGCACCAATCGGCATGATTCCCATTTTTATAACCATAAATAATACCTGCCAATACAGGGCCCAATATAGCTCCCGTATGCCATACAGTTGTATTCCA
>JAZJZF010000007.1:19114-62814 GCA_040389965.1 Bacteroidota bacterium | reverse complement strand
GTTGCTCGGCATAAATATTAAATTTATAGGCATATAAAAAAGTAGTAGTATTTTTCTTAGCATCAATCACAGGAAAAACAACCAATTCACCTTTAGGTTTATATGTAAACGAGGGGTCATTTAAAACCGATCGCATATGATCTTCTTCCGCTTTATTATCCCATTTGTATTTTTTTGCATTTACTTTATTTAATACATATTGTAAAGCCTCTTGTTCAGATATAGCTTTACTGTTTGATACAGGAACATCAGCAAACCAATCCCCGTTAAAAGATACTACTTTGTTATTATCACAATGTGCAATAAGTAGCGCATTTTCTATTCTGGTTCCTTTATAGCTTTGTTGAAAACGTACATGTACCATCCCCAAATGGTCTTTTTCAATTTTAACAGTTTCAAAAGAAATAGTTTCATTTTTTATAAATTCTGTTTTCAGCCATTGAGGAAATTTACTCAACGACAAATTCTTAGAATCACTTACCAAAACCATTAAAGGCAGTTTTGTAAGATTGGAATAGGATTGGACCTTAACGCCGTTTATAGCACTAAATTCTTTTTGAGAAAATAAAAAATTCGAAATTAAACAAGTTGAAATGAGCAGCCCAATTTTCCGCATAAGAGGAGGTATTTATAATTTAACAGAGGAGATGTATTTATTAATAAAGATATAAATAAATCGACGTTAATATTCACCGGTTAAGATTAGTTTAAAAAAAATTACTACTTTCACTTCGTTGGAAGAAGAATTACATAAACACCTGAATATTAAGGCCTGGGCGGAAGACGACAGGCCGCGCGAAAAGCTAATTTTGAAGGGTAGACAGGCACTTTCTGACGCTGAATTGATAGCTATCCTTTTATCGTCAGGAAATAAAAATGAAACGGCTGTTCAACTGGCACAACGCATTTTAAATACACATAAAAATTCCATTAACGAACTGGCTAAATTACAGCTGAACGACCTGCAAAAATTTAAGGGAATTGGAGAAGCCAAAGCAATAACTATTGCTGCTGCACTTGAAATAGGAAGACGAAGAACAGATGAAGTGTATGAAGAAAAACAAAAAATAACTTCTTCTGCGCAGGCTTATCAAATATTAAAATCGAAATTAAATGATTTACCCTACGAAGAATTTTGGGTAATATTTACAAATAGAAGAAACGCCGTTATTAAAACCGAATGCATTAGCAGAGGCGGAATTAGCGGCACAGTGGTAGATGTAAGGTTAATTTTAAAGCCGGCTATTGAGTTACTGGCAAGTGGAATTATATTGGCGCATAATCATCCTTCAGGAAATTTAAAGCCAAGCCGTGAAGATATTTTATTGACTAAAAAAGTGAAAGAAGCCGCCAAACTTTTGGATATTGTTTTACAAGACCATATCATTATTGGCGATAGTAATTATTTAAGCTTAATGGACGAAGGTTTAATATGATCAGATTAGTAACTATTATTGGTGCAAGGCCACAAATTATAAAAGCAGCCGCCTTAAGCAGGGCTATCAATACCTATTACAGTAGCTCTATACAGGAAATTATTGTTCATACCGGGCAACATTACGATGAGAATATGAGCCAGGTTTTTTTTAATGAACTTGGTATTCCTGCTCCGCATTATAATTTAAATGTTGGCAGCGGATCTCATGGAAAGCAAACAGCAACCATGATCTCTGGAATTGAAGAAATTTTATTGACCGAGAAGCCTAATGCTATTGTTTTATACGGTGATACAAATTCAACATTGGCAGGAGCTATTGCTGCCAGTAAAATTCATGTTCCTGTAATACATATTGAAGCGGGTCTCAGATCTTTTAATAAAGCCATGCCTGAAGAAATAAACCGCATTATGTGCGATCACGTTTCTACGCTTTTATTTTCTCCTACCAAAACAGGTTATGTAAACTTACAGAACGAAGGCTTTAAAACAGATAATCTTAAACCTTTTAACGTTAATAACCCAAAGATCTATCACAGTGGTGATGTGATGTACGATAACAGTTTATATTTTTCGGAAATTGCAGAAGAGAAAAGCACTATTCTTGCCAGACATGCGCTTGAAAAAAATAAGTTTATACTGGCTACTATACACCGTAATAATAACACAGATGAGCCCGAACGCTTAAATGCATTATTTAATGCATTATACAAAATAAGCGAAAAAAATAATACAGATGTTGTATTACCCTTGCATCCACGCACTGCGAAACTTCTGCAGCATAATTTAAATCCAGAGCTTTATAAACGTATTATGTCCGGTAAGCACATTAAGCTAATTGAGCCTGTGTCATTTTTAGAAATGATCGTACTCGAAAAAAACTGTAGTATTGTAATGACAGATAGTGGCGGTGTACAAAAGGAAGCTTTTTATTTTAAAAAGCCCTGCGTTATTCTTAGACCAGAAACCGAATGGGTGGAACTTGTAACCTGCGGTTCGGCTATGATTGCAGACGCGGATGAAGCAAAGATTTTAAAAGCTTACGAAACATTAGTCAATAATAACAATTTACAATACCCCGAATTTTATGGTAATGGGAAAGCGGCAGAATTTATCTGCGAAGAAATGATTGTTAATTTAGCTTAGCTTCCTATTTTGACTTCTCGTCTTCTTCGAGCTTCTTTTTCAGAATGGCCATTTCCTGCGCCAGGTCTTTAATTTGCTTATGTTGCTTTGAATTTACAACAGACAAATGCACCAGGAAAATAACAATGGCAAAAATGGCTCCTAAAAATATTAAAGACGGAGCATAAAATATCCCCAGGATCTTTGCTATGACATCCAATCCGTTTCTCCAGAAAGAAAACAACAGGAGTAAGGCTGTACAGGTGATCCAGATAAAGGAATACTCTTCGCGCAATTTACCTTTGGCAATAAGCCTGAAAATAAAAAACATAAAGCATAGCGCCATTACTATCGCTATGATCTGAAGCCTATATGGTATGACGTTTTCCATTAAATTTTAAACGAATATACAAAAAGATTATACCTAATGTTACCTTAAACATATAGTAAACGGTTTTATACGTTCTTATCGATGATTTGCCTCCCTGCCGCTCACGCATAACTACCGGCACTTCCCTGATCTTTAAATGATTTAAGGCATATAGAATAATAGCTTCCGGCTCCGGATATTCATCGGGATAATATTCTGAAACCAATTCCAGTGCCTTTTTATTAAGCGCTCTGTAACCCGAAGTACTATCAAAAACAGTTACACCAACCAGTTTTTTATTAAGCCATTTAAAATAATTAATTCCTGTGCGGCGTAAAGACGATGATTGAAATCCCTCTTTGGTAAGATACCTTGAACCTATTACCACATCAGCTTTTTCATCAATAATGGTTTGTAAAATCTTTTGTAATTCTGCCGGTGGATGCTGTCCGTCGCCATCCATTTGTATGGCAACATCGTATCCGTTTCTTAAAGCATATTTAAATCCGGTTTGCACGGCGCCACCTATCCCCAGGTTTACAGGCAGATCAATAAAATTGATGCCATGATCTATAAAAAGTTGCCGGGTATTATCAGTAGAGCAATCGTTAATAAAAACAGGGGTAACCCTAATATGCTCCGGAAAACGGGTATTACCTATTTCCGAAAAAAGAGAAAGAACAACTTCCTCTTCATTAAAACAGGGTATAATTAACGCTACTTCCAGTTTACTGCTCATCTCTTTTACCTTTTTTCATCTCAGCGTAATCAGGGTGCTTAAGTAGTGTTTCCAGATGATCTCTGTCTGCCTGCGTGTAGTTTGTTCTGAAAAACATAAATTCATACGATTGCTTTGTCATCGCATCCCAATGAAAAACAAAAATTTTATTTTCCCACATCTGAAAAAGATTAACGACAGCAAAAAAAGTAAATACTAAAAATGTGGCAATAACAGTTGGCACTTTTAATTTTATATTCCGGATAGAAAGAACCCGGCTTATAAAATAAGCCAAAGGCAAAGCCATAAAAGCAAAGCACTGCACCAATGCCCGCATACCAAAGGCTCCTCCAAATCCCCAGTCCCACCAACTACTCACAATGTATATATTGAGCACCAAATAAACGGCAATAGGCAATGCCATGTTTTTCCATTTAAAAAACATCATCACCAATCCTGCTACCATAAATAAGGCAAGGGGGGTGTAAATAAACCATCCTTTATGCCAACCAAATAATATGCTATAAATTTTTGGATCTGTAAAAAAGAAATGCTCGTCGCTCCCGTACGAAAAATACAGGTACCGACCTGTGTATTCTTTCCAAAAAAGCATTTGTGGAATAAGTGGTAATAAAAACAATATTACCACAATAATGAGCTTCCATTTTAAAGCTATTAATTCTTTCAATTTTGTTGTTAAATCTTTTATAGATTTAACCTGGTATAGTAAAGGAATCATTAGCACTAAAATCTCTGTAGGCCTTATCAGTGTTATAAATCCGGCGATAAAGGTAAAATAAAAAAGGTATTTGATTTTCTTTGTGAAATGCCATTTAACCGTATGATAAAAAAAGAGTGAAAATAAAAAGAAGAGATAGCTGTGCGACATTTCGCCTTCGCGGAAAGTGTAATAAAATAAATTGGTAGCAAAAAAAATCAATAACATCGTAATTGCCGAAACCCACTCCGAAAACAACAAAAGGAAGGTTTTCCGCATATACCAAAATCCTATAAACACATACAGTATAGTTCCAAAATGCACACACCACGAAAAAGGAGCACTATAACCAAGCGGGTCGTAACCAAATATAAAGGCAATGTTATTACCTATAATAAAAAAAGGAAAATATAAAATAGCCATTCCCATGGTTACTTTAGGAATGTAGTGCCCCGTTGGGGTTTCTATGAGCCAGTAATGGTGTGGGAAATGAAAGGAGAAATCGTGATGAATAAATTCTGCAATTAAATACGAATAATACTGATCAACATCCCTTTGAAAAATATGCTCGGCCCCATCCATCCAATATTTGAATGTAAACATCGAAAACAGAGCCATTAACAGAATAGCAGAAACCGTTGGAGTTGCCAGTTTTTTAAAAACCAGTTTCTTAACGCTTATCGGTTGTTGGCTTAGTTCCATTATGTATTAACGGGCTGTGTAACTTAATGTTGTGCTTAAATAATTCAATGTATACGTATTTGGTCTTGTTTCAAAAAACAATAGGTTGCCAAACAGTATCAGCAACCTAGTATTTATAAAAATAGAAAATATCTGTTAATATAAAAATTATATGCTCATCTCAGGAATTTCCCCTTCTACAATGAGTTTACCTTCGGTTGCATTTTTTATTTGTTCAACGCTAACACCTGGGGCACGCTCTAATAATTTAAAACCTCCCTGTGGCATTACTTCCAATGCTGCCAACTCTGTTACGATACGCTTTACACAACGTACACCGGTTAATGGCAAAGAACATTGTTTTAATAATTTTGATTCGCCTGCTTTATTCACATGTTGCATGGCTACAATAATATTTTTGGCGCTAGCCACAAGGTCCATCGCGCCACCCATACCTTTTACCATTTTACCGGGAATTTTCCAGTTGGCGATATCTCCATTCTCGCTCACTTCCATTGCACCCAATATAGTAAGATTTACCTTTTGTGCACGGATCATACCAAAGCTCATAGCACTATCAAAAATAGAAGAGCCGGGCAATAGTGTTACAGTTTGCTTACCGGCATTAATTAAATCGGCATCTTCTTCGCCTTCAAAAGGAAAAGGACCCATACCTAAAATACCATTTTCTGATTGTAGCACTACATTTACACCATCAGGAATAAAATTAGCTACAAGCGTTGGTATACCTATACCCAGGTTTACATACATTCCGTCTTTTACTTCGCGTGCAATACGTTTTGCAATTCCGTTCTTATCTAACATATTATAGATTTGATAAATTTATACTGATTAATTTCTTTTTCTAACTGTTACCTGCTCAATCCTTTTTTCATATTTTTCTCCCTGAAATATTCTGTTTACATATATTCCCGGAGTGTGAATATGATCCGCATCCAGCTCTCCAACTTCTACCAATTCCTCAACTTCTGCAATGGTAATTTTACCGGCCATTGCCATCATAGGATTAAAATTACGGGCTGTTGAACGGAAAATTAAATTCCCGGCTGTGTCGCCTTTCCATGCTTTTACAATGGCAAAATTAGCTTCGAAAGCATGTTCCATTAAATATTCTTTTTCTTCGCCGTTATAATTGAACTTACGTGTTTCCTTACCAATGGCTACTTCTGTACCTACACCGGCAGGAGTGTAAATAACAGGCATACCATAACCTGCTGCCAGGCAACGTGTAGCCAAAGTTCCTTGCGGGATAAGTTCTACTTCCAACTCACCACTTAGCATTTGTCTTTCAAACTCTGCATTTTCGCCTACATAAGAAGAAACCATTTTTTTAATTTGCTTTGTCTGAAGCAATAAGCCCAGTCCAAAATCATCTACACCTGCATTGTTACTAATACAGGTAAGGCCTTTTACCCCCTTTTTTACCAGGGCATTGATGCAGTTTTCAGGAATTCCACATAAACCAAATCCACCAACCAATAAGGTCATATTATCTGTAATGTCTTTTACAGCTTCTTCGGCATTTTTTACAACTCTGTTTATCATATCAAAAAAGGATTATTCAGTTATTTTATTAATTTTTAATGTATTCTTAAACGTGTCTTAAAGTCTTCTTTGCAGGTGCGACCTAATGGCTTTTTCAAATAATATTCAACCAGCCAATCTCCACTCGAATCTAAAATTCTGCGTTTGTATGTATTTAACGGTGCTTTATTGTAACGCTCCGGGTAGTTTTCAAATACCACTACTTTTTCGGGCTGGCTGTTTACAAGCTCATTAAATGCCCACAACCGCCTGTCGAAAGCTGGTAAAAATGTTTTTATGTCATTGTCGGATAACAAGGGTATTACAGTATATAAAGTAAACACATCTTTTCTAAGTATATCAAACACAAGCACATGGTTATGAGTTGCGCGACAAATATAAATATATTTATACGAAAGCCTGTATAAGTTTTCTACCGACATAACCGATACTACTTTTTCAGGTATATTTATTTCGTCCTCTATTTTTTTATCAAGTTCGGATTGTTGCCTGAAAAAGGTAACTGTTATAAACACAAAGGCTATTCCCGAAAATAACAATTGTTTGTTCATACTTAACGATAGGCTTGAAAAAACAAACGAAGACAAAATAACCAGTAAAAAGGGAATAAATACAAACAGGCGCGACTTATTAAAAAAGATGGTTTCTGCGCCTTCCTGCATCCGGTGAAGCCCAAAAGAAAACCCCATTAACACAACTATTATGAAAATAACCCATACCTTAAAATAGTGCTTTTTAAAGGCCAACAGGATACATAGGAAAAGAATACTGATAAAAATAAGCGTAAAATCATTAAAAAGCCAATTATCAAGATGGGCAAAAGCTTCTTTTAAGTCGTTGAATTCCCATATAAAGTTTGATTTGGAAAACGTTTTATACTGACGGTGCCAGATATTATAAAAACCATAGGCATACAATTTATAAGTAAGCGCAGGCAAGCCGCCAACGATGCATTGCAAATAAAACGGTTTCGAGCGATAGTTGTCTTTAAAATATATTAATAGGATAGGAAAACTTAAAAACACAGACATTTCATTGAGAAAAAAACCGAATAGGGCAAAAAATGAAAACCAAAAAAAGCGAAATTTCCCTTCCCTCAACAACATATAATAAGCTATACCTACAAAGAATACTCCGGTAATAAATCCTCTGGGCAAAATGCTGATCAACTTATAATTTAAAGAAAACATTAAAAGAAAAAACAAGGTAATAACAGTCATCAGGTAGTTTTCTTTTTTAAAGAAATGCCATCCTATAAGAGCAAAAGGGAAAACCGACATTAACAAAGTTGTTAAGGGAATAGCCTGATTATAATCTAATCCTGCTATTAAAAACGGAACCGAAAACCATCCTTCCAGACAGCTGCTATAGTCTTGCCCAAAGAAACAGGGTTCTCTGAAATGGCCATGTAAAAGTTCATCGGCTGCAAGCCACAATATACATTGGTCTTCATCGGTATAGTTAACAGAAAATTTACTGTATAACAGTATTTTTTCGATAATAGCATATACGACGATGATAAGAACTAATGCCTTTAAAACATTTTTGCTGCTAAAGTACGTGGCCTTTTGTATCATACTTTATAGGGCATCTAGCAAAGGAATTATTAATAGGTTTATCCTGATAAAAATAAGGGTTTTTTATTTAAAGTCTGAACTATTTATAACCGATCCGGTTACTGATACCCATCAAAATTCAGCTCCTCTTTTTGAAACTCTTCCTGGTTTTCCTGATCGTATTTAGAACAATCCAATTCTATATCACCCATATTGGCAGGCTTAGGAAACGCTCCTTTAGAGATTTTTAGCTTAGGATCCGCATAAACCTTTTGGAAAAACTTACCCCATATAGGTAAGGCCATCGTAGCTCCCTGGCCATCAGCTGTCGAATTAAAATGCACACTGCGTTCTTCACCACCTGTCCAGCAACCGGCAACCAAATCGGGTGTTAACCCAATAAACCAGCCATCAGCATTGTATTGCGTAGTACCCGTTTTACCGGCTATCTCATTAAACAATTTATACTTACCACGTAAACGCGCACCTGTACCATAATCTACCACACCACGCATCAGCTGTATCATTGTATATGCTTTTTCTTCGCTTAATACTTCATCTGTTGTAGGAATAAATTCCTCTAACACTTTACCGTTTTTATCTTCAATGCGTGTTATAAAAGTTGGTTGAATGTATGTTCCTTTATTTACAAACGTGGCATTTGCCGCTACCATTTCAAAAACGGAAATATCAGGTGTGCCCAGTGCTATCGATGGCACAGCGTCTATTGGTGCAGTAATACCAAGGCGTCTTACCAGGTTAATAACCGCATCAGGTCCGTATTGTTTCATTACCCAGGCGGTAACATAATTTACAGAACCGGCCAATGCTTTACGAAGTGTAATCATTTTACCTGTTCCTTTATCTCCATCTGAATTATCCGGACACCATTCTTTACCGTCAGCTGTTTTAATACAGGTTCTCACATTTGGTACCTGGTAGCAAGGCGATAATCCTTCCTGTATAGCCAGTGCATACACAAATGGCTTAAAGGTTGATCCAACTTGCCTGCGCCCTACTTTAACATGATCAAATTTAAAATGCTTATGGTTAACGCCCCCAACCCAGGCTTTTACGTAACCTGTACTTGGTTCAATAGAAATAAAGCCGGTATGTAAAAAACTTTTATAATAACGGATACTGTCCCATGGCGACATAGTGGTATCAATATCTCCGCGAACACTATACACCGTCATTTTCACAGGTTTCTTAAACTCTGCTAAAATCTGTTCTTTCGATAAGCCCGAATCTTTTAAAGAGCGATAGCGATCGCTTCTTCTCATAGAACTCATCATAATATTTTCGATCTGTTCTTTGTTTACGTTCCAGGCAAAAGGAGCATTCTTTTTAGTCTTACACTCTTTGTTAAACGCTTTTTGAAGATCAGTCATGTGTTCATTCACCGCTTCCTCTGCATATTGCTGCATTCGTGAATCAATAGTAGTAAAGATCCTTAACCCGTCTCTGTAAATATTATAAGGCTTATTCGTTTCAGGGTTGATGTGATTGGCACACCATACTTTTAAAAAATATTCGCGAAGGTATTCTCTGAAATAAGGTGCAGGTCCATCGTTGTGATCCTCGGGGCGATATACCAAGCCAAGTGGCAATTTTTTTAGGCTATCATATTTTTGTTTCGTTAAATCGCCATACTGAACCATTTGGTAAAGAACTACATTTCTCCTGTGCATTACAGTATCAGGTCTTCTGATAGGATCGAACAAGGCAGGATTTTTTGCCATACCAACCAACATAGCAGCTTGTTGTATCTCTAAACTATCCTGACCTCTGTTAAAATAAATTTGTGCGGCAGATTTTATACCTACAGCCAAATGCAAAAAGTCAAACTTATTCAGGTACATGGCAAGGATCTCATCCTTTGTATAGTTTTTTTCTAAACGCGCGGCAATAACCCATTCTTTTAATTTTTGCAAAACCATTTGCGGCTTGCTCAATTTTTTACGCGGAAACATCATTTTAGCCAATTGCTGGGTAATGGTACTCCCCCCTCCCTTATTCAGGTTACCGGTCAGCACTCCTGAAACCGAACGGCCAAGGGCTTTTATATCAATACCACTATGTTCATTAAACCTGGCATCTTCAGTAGCAACCAAAGCACTTACCAAATCTTTATCAAGCTCGTAATATTTAACATTTACCCGGTTTTCCGAATAATACTTCCCAAGCGTTTTTAAATCGCTACTATATATTACCGTAGCTAAATTACTTTTTGGGTTTTGAAGTTCTTCTACGCTTGGCAGGTCAAAAAACAGTTCAAATGAGATAAGTGTTACCAGTAAAAAAATAAATAAAAATGGCCCCCAGATAATGAGCCATGTTAATTTTATGTATTTGGAAGTTTTAGAAGAGGCCATAAATGATATGAATGACAAAGTTAATTTAAAAGCTGATAATGAAAAATAATTATAAAATTAGAAATCCAATAAATAGGGATTTTTAACATGATATCTGCCTCTATTTAACCTGCATTAAAAATCATTTTGTACTTTTTTTGTTAACTTTGAGTTACTAAATAAATGCCTATGAAACAAATCTTACTTATTTCTTCATTATTATATTGCTTTTCCGGTTCATCTCAGATATCTTCCGGTTCACGTGGACAAAATGCATCAACTGATGCAGGCAAGTCGTTTGATATGCAAAAAGCTTATGAAGAAGCTAAAGCAAAGGGCATAAAACCCTCAGAAATTGAAGGATACGTGCAATCTAAAAAGCACGAATTTTCCTCGAAAAACGCGCTTGAAAAACAGCCACATAAACATACTCCTTACGAAACGGGTGTAACCGATGTTCAGGAAACAGTTATTTACCTAGGGAGTAACCCTAATACTCCGCAAAGTGTTGGCTGCCCTAACCTTGGTTTCGAGCAATACAATTTTACAGGCTGGACAGGTGGTAGCGGTACAGTTTCAACCGGTACAGGTGGTAATCCCAATTACAACGTAGCCGGTTCTGTTATTCTTAATGCTGCGGGTAATAACGTTTCTGTGTTAAATGCTACTAACTACCAAACTATTATAAACATTCCTGCTACCAATCCTTCTTATCCTACATGTGCAGGTTACGATTCTCTAGCTATTCGCTCATCAGGTGCAGGTCAGATATCAGATATCCCTTTTGTAAGTCCTTATAGCTTTGATCCGGTGTCTGTTCGTTTAAACAGTGCTAATGCCAATTACAGAGCTGCAAGGTTAAAATACATTACTACTGTTTCTTCAACTAACCAGCGAATGTCTTTTAGTTATGCCGTAATATTAAACGATCCTGTTGGCCATACACAAAATGAAACTCCTTATTTTAAAGTAGAGGTAAAAAATGAAGCAACCGGAACTATTTTACCGGGTTGTACTTCTTACACCTTTAATCCTAAAACTTCAAGTCCTGCCGATTCCTTAAAAACATCCAACCTTACTATTTACGGAGATGTTATTAAATACAGAAAATGGCAGTACTACACCGTAGATTTATCTACTTTACCTGCCGGTACCAACGTTTCTATCAACTTTGAAGTTGGTGGATGCTCTCAGGGTGGACATACAGGATACGCATACGTAGATGCTGAATGCGGTGGATTAGCAATACCATACGTAAATATGTGTGTTGGATCAACTTATGCTACATTGGTAGCTCCTACAGGTTTTGAAACATACCAATGGTTCGATCCAAGCAATGCTCCTATTGCAGGCGCAATTAACGATACGCTTTTAGTAACAGGCCCTACAAACGGAAGTGTTTATACCGTACAAATGGTTTCTCCGGGTGGTTGCCTTGTAACCTCTACAGTATCTATTATTCCTACAACAGTAAGCATTATTAACTTAAACTCTACCAGCTCCTGCGCGGGTGGTAATTCGGGTACAGCCTATGTTCAGGCAATAGGAAGCAGCTCGGGCTATACGTATATGTGGACAAGCACTTCGGGCCCTAATATAGGAACGGTCGTCGGGACAACACAAAACGTCACGGGCCTCGCACCGGGCACCTACAGTGTGGTGGTTACTTCTCCTGGTTGTGGGCAGGCATCTGCAAATCTCTCGGTTGGTGTTACTCCGGCTTCGTTTAGTACACAATCACGCCCTTTCTGCGGAAACTCTACTTTTATTCCTAAACCAGGTGGAACAAATTACCAATGGTATGCAGGCACAACGCCTATAGCAGGGCCGGTTGGAACTAACGATACATTATATGTTGCTGTTGCTGTTGCAGGCGATATTTACAACCTGACCTATACTAACGGATTTGGATGTAGGGACTCTATTCAATATACTTTAACACAAATTGCCGGAGGTAGTGTCTATCTTACAAACCAGGCAAATGTTTGCCCGGGTGCAAGCAACGGGTCTGTAAACATAAACTTAAGTACTACTAATCCTTCGCCTTTTATCTATAGTGTAAAAAGCAGTACGGCTACCGTACTTAATAGTACAACCTCGTCAACAAACGTAGCGGTATCTCCTTTAGCACAAGGATCATATACAGCAACCGTAAATGATGGTGTCTGTATTTATGTAAATACCTTTACAATTACTCCTATCCAAACTAACTTTACGGTTACCACAACAAACACAGTACTTTGTTTCCCTACCGATACCGCCAAAGTCAGCCTCAATTTTGGAGCAGGTCCTCCTACAAGTTGTGGAGTTGACCCGGGTATGTGTCCTACCGGTAACCAAACAGTTTTATTTCCGGCAGGTCCGTTCCAGCAAAATGGTAGCACAAGTTACCCAACGCCTTATGGTAACTGGTATACATATGGAAGAACACAGTTTTTAGTTCAAAAAGCCGATTTAAATGCCGCAGGTATTACTGCCGGTAGAATTTCGAGTTTAGCCTTTAATATCCTCAATCTTAATGGAGGTACAACTACCTACCCTACTTTTTCTATAAAAATGGGATGTACCTCTTTAACTGATTTACCTAACGTATCTGGTGGTGTGGGCCAATCGTTCATTACTTCAAATATGTACGGTGTTTATTCGGCTACTAACCAAAACTTAAGTGTTGGCTGGCAAACTTATAATTTCACTCAATCTTTCTTATGGGATGGTATCTCTAACATTATTGTTGAGACCTGCTTTGGTATGAATTCACCTTCAACCTATATAGCAAATGCATCTGTTGAGTTAAAACAAATGACATATGTTACAAACATGTACCATGTAGAGGATGCCACTCCTGTTTGCGGGGGTACACAAATTCCTGATAATGGTTACGGAGGAAGAATGGCGAATGGTGCCAACATGCTTCCAAACATGAAATTCGGCTATTGCCCTTATTCTCCGCCAGCCTCTTCTTATACGGTAAACGTTTCCGGTAATGGAACGATAGCTTATAATTATGGTAACGATTCCTTAAAAATTGTTCCAACATTTGTAACACCTCCAGCTAATAATTTACCTATAACCTATACGATATCAGTTATCAATCCAATTGGTGGCTGTGTTGCTTCACAAACCGTAGCTATGTTATATCCTGCATTGGTAAACAGCGTAACTGCAACTCCAACACAATCAACAATCTGTATTGGTAATTCGGTTAATTTATCTTCATCAGGAACGATCTATTATAACTGGTTCTATATGCAAAACGGTACAGCAATGCCAATTTCTACAAACCCAACAATAACAGTTACACCTCCTGCTGCCGGTACTAATACATATCTTGTAACGGGTACATCTCCTTGCCCTGCACCTGCCGACACAAAAACAGTAACTATTACCGTGTTACCAATGGCTAACTTACTAATATCTCCATTACAGGATATAACTAAGTGTATGGACAAACCTTATGTGATTACAACAGGTGTTGGTTCAGGCACGCCAAGTAATGCCGGTACACCATATAGCTATAGCTGGACAACCCTTCCTGGTAATAACCCTGCTCCTGGTGCTAATACCTCTTCGAGTTACACTGTAAATGCTAACAGTACTACGACTTTGGTATTAACTGTAGATGGTGTATGTGCTAATCAAAACAAGGATACTGTAGTAATAAGTAACTTTGTGAACGATCTGGCTGTTTCTATTCTTGATAGTTCTACAACTTGTGCCAATACACCTTTCGTATTGAATGCAGCTGCAAGTGGTGGTTATCCTAATTATACATATGGTTGGTTCATTGATGGAAATCCTAACTCCTTATCTAATACATCCAGCCTGTCATTTGTAAGTCCTGGAACACAAGGACAATATAACATAGGGGTTTATGTAAGCGATAGCTGCGGATATAATGTAGTAGATTACCAAACAATTACTGTATTACCTCCTTGTAGCGTTGAGATTCCAAATATCATAACTCCTAACGGTGATAATGCAAATGAGTTCTTTAAAATTAAAAACATAGAATATCATCCTCACACAAATGTTACCATATTTGACAGATGGGGAAGAAAAGTATATGAAAACCCTAACTATAATAACGAATGGAAAGCCGAAGGCGTATCAGATGGAACATTCTTCTACGTAGTAGATGTACCAGACGATAAAAAATACAGCGGTTTCATTACGGTATTTAAGAAATAGAATAATAACTATTCTCTCACTCATAAGCCCTTGCAACTCGCAGGGGCTTATTTTTTTGTTTTATCCCGGTATTTATTTACTATTATACTATGTTACAGAACCAGCATCTCCTTATTATTTGTACCGTATGGCCCGAATCAAAATCGTCGGCTGCCGGTAGCAGAATGATGCAGTTAATAGAACTTTTTTCAAGTAAAGGGTGTGAAATTACTATTGCCTGTGATGCCAATGAATCTGAATACTCCGATGACCTTTCGATATTTTCCATAGAAAAACTGTCTATCGAATTGAATAATTCTGCCATTGATGAGCAACTTAAAAAACTGGATCCTTCTTTTGTTCTCTTCGACAGGTTTATGACGGAAGAAAAATACGGTTGGCGGGTTACGGAACAATGTCCAAAAGCAGTGAAAATACTCGATACAGAAGACCTTCATTGTTTAAGGAAAGCGAGGCAGGATGCTTTTCAAAAAGGAGAAAATTTCACATATTCATATCTTGTCAATGACCTGGCAAAAAGAGAAATAGCCAGCATTTACAGGTGCGATATGTCATTAATCATATCTCCGTTCGAAATGGATGTTCTCCGGTCTTTTTTTAAAATGGATCCCGAAATACTTCACTATATCCCCTTTTTATTAAAACCCATTGATGAAATTACAATTTTAAAATGGCCACCATATGGCCAAAGAGAGCATTTTGTGAGTATTGGAAATTTTTTGCATGAGCCAAATTCAAATGCCGTGCTTTTTTTAAAAGAAGAAATATGGCCTTTGATACGAAAAGCTCTACCAAAAGCAGAACTGCACATTTATGGTGCTTATGTACCCGAAAAAATAAACCAGTTGCACAATGCTAAACAGGGATTTCTTATAAAAGGAAGAGCCAACAATGCTCAGGAAGTAATAAGCAATGCTAAAGTGCTATTAGCACCTCTAAGGTTTGGCGCGGGCATTAAAGGAAAACTAACTGAAGCCATGCAATGCGGAACACCAAGTGTAACTACCTCTATAGGAGCAGAAGGAATGCATGGCGCTTATCCCTGGAACGGTTTTATAGCAGACAAACCCGAAGAAATAGCACAACATGCCATTGAGTTGTACAGCAGTGAAGCCACCTGGAAAAAATCTCAGGTAAACGGCATTACTATTATTAATGGGTTTTATGAAAAAAGCCTACACTCCAACAAATTCATTGAAAGGTTATTGACTATACAAAAAAACCTGAAATTGCATCGCGAAGCTAATTTCATTGGTGCCATGCTTATGCATCATACATTATCCGGCACAAAGTATATGTCGAAATGGATTGAGTTAAAAAATAAATCATAGGAACAAAAATCCGGCAATTATTTTAACCTTAACAGGGATTGTAAAATAATGCAGGCGGCAGTTTCATCCCGAAAATTTTGGGGACTATACCAAAAACTTCTTGATACATTTTTGTAAAAGACAAGCAATCCCAAGACCTTGGGACGAGCTGACACTATTTATCAAATCCTGCATTATTCTATAACATTACTTTCTGTTATAAGCCATTAAAAAAGGCTATCCGATTGGATAGCCTTTTTAATATAAGAGTTATTATATCTTGGTTCGTTGTGGTCTGTAATAACAATACTGTTACTACTGTTTCACTACTTTACCTACTTTAACTGTTTGGTTGTTGGTTGTTACTTTAAAGAAGTAAACACCTTCTTCCAATTTGTTAATGTTGATTCTTGTTACTTCTGAACCTAAAGTCTCCTGCATTACCAACTTACCTAATGCATCTGTGATCTCCACTGTTGTGTGGTTCGATACTAAGCTGCTGCTGATCTCGATGCTCACATGGTCATTTGCCGGGTTAGGATAAATGCTGATACCTGTTGTACCATACACTTCTTCTATTCCTGTACATGGAGATACGCTTTGGGTAATTACTGCCGTGGCAGTTCCACATGCATTAGTTCCTGTTACAGTATACACAGTTGTTGTTGTTGGAGTTACAGAGATACTTGTTGTAGTTGCTCCTGTGTTCCATGAGTAAGCTATACCTGTTGTACCACTTGCAGTTAATACTACCGGATTACCTTTACAGATTACACTTGCTGAGCTAATGGCTGTTATGGTTGGCGTTGTACCTACGGATACTGTTGTAACTGCAGTACTTGTTCCACAACTGTTTGTACCTGTTAGAGTATAACTTGTGGTAACTGTTGGAGTTACTACGTTCGTATTTGTAGTTGGACCGTTACTCCATACATATGCAGTTGAAGTACCAGCTGCAGTTAAGATAGCTGAAGCGCCGGTAACACATAATGGCCCTGTTGGGTTAGAAGTTATCGTCAGAGTTGGTACGTTATTAACTACAACACTTACTGTTTTAGTAGTAGTACAACCTAAATCAGATCCTGTTACACTATATGTAGTGTTAACTGTTGGCGTAGCAGTTGTTGATGCTGTAAAGGCACTAACCGGTGACCAGGTATAACTTGAAGCACCTGTAGCAGTTAAACTTACAGTAGCACCTGAACAAATCACTGATGGAGATATAGCAGCTACCACACTTGGTGTAGGTGTTACACTTACAGCGACTGTTTTTGTTGAACTACAACCTAAGGCTGTACCTGTTACTGTGTAAATTGTGCTAGTGGTTGGGCTTACTACGGCTGTAGTAGCTGTTCCACCTGCCGGCATCCAGCTATATGTAGTTGCACCACCTGCAGTTAACGTTAATGAGCTTGACGCACAAGACGTTGGAGTTGATGCTACTGCTGTTACTACCGGTATAGGATTCACTGTAACCGTTACTGGAGCAGAATTAATTGAACATCCATTATTATCTGTTACTAAAGCTGTATAAGTAGTTGTAGTAGTTGGTGTAACAACAATTGGATTAGTATTACCAACTGCACTTCCTGCAGTCCATGTAAACGTGTAAGCTGCTGCTTTTGTAAAGATAACGTTTGGTCTGCTTGTGCTGGTTGTAGATGTTCCTACGTTAGAAGTGTTACATAACGAAGAGTTATCCGCGTAATCACCTCTTGTAGGAGTATAACCAGAAATGGTTGTTGCTGCAACGATACTGTTATTAGTATAAAAAATACCTGCTGAAGCTGCATCATTTTCAAAGCAAATGTCTACAACGATGTTTGATGAACCATCCCAATTGAAATTAGAAGCAAACACAATATTATTTACACCTGCTGTTGGTGAATTTAATTGCACAGGCCCAAATACAGTAGTTGCTGCACCTGAAGCAGTAGCATAAGATGCCGCTAAATCAGTCGCCAAAGTATGGTACATTTTAATTGTGTAGTTTGTAAAGGTCATTGTTGCTAAAGCAGATGTTACATTGAAAGACATTCCTGAAAGTCCGCCAGCTGTTAAACCCAGCGCAGATAATTCAGTTGCTTTAAATAAATACTGTGTTCTTTGTCCTTCATAATATTGAGAATATGGAGAAAGACCACCTGCACTGCTTGATACACCTAAAGTAGTATTACCTGTTCCAACCGCTACCGTAGTAGGTACCGTAGTTGAAAGTGTCGCACTACCACCTGCACATAATGGATTTGGAGTAGCAATTGCCGGTGGAGCAGATGTCAATGCCTGGAATACAGACAATGTCGTCGTTGCCACAGCAGTACATCCTGCATCCACACCAGTTACAGTGTAAATGTAAGTTCCAGCAAGTGTTGGTGTAATGATTACAGAACCACCTGATACAGAAGTTGGAATTCCACTACCTGCAACCGGAGAGCCGGTCCATGTATAAGCATATGTATTTGCTGTTCCTGTTTTAGTTGACATTAAAGCTACTGTTGTACTAGGGCAAATAGATGCTGTACCTACAGATGCAGTAAGACCATCAGGAATAGTTACAGAAGCTGTTACTGTTACACGAGGGCTTTCGCAGTTACCGTTAAAAGAAGTAACATAGAAGCTTGTTGTTGTACTGATAGAAGATGTATATGTTTGACTTGTTCCAGCTTGAATTGCATTTGTAGCAGTAGGTGTAGCATACCATTTGTATGAAGTACCACCTGTAACAGAAGCTGTTGGAATAGCTACACCACATTGTGTTGAGTTAAATGCTACTGGATTAACCGGAATAGGATTAACAAGAACACTTGTAGTTGCAGTATTAGTACATCCTGTAGCAGGATTAGTTGCTGTAACTGTATAGATTTGAGTAACTGCAGTTGATCCTGCATTTATAGGAGTAACAACCGCTGTATTAGTAGGGATAGAACCCGGATTCCAAACAAAATTAATGCTTGAAGAAACGTCAGTACCTACCTGAGCAGCAAATGTAATAATAGGACGAATGGTGTTAGCATTTCCTGTAGTTAAAGCACAGGCACCAGTCGTATTAGAGTAGATTGTTTTATTGGAAATAGTTTCCTGTCCAATAGTACTTGAGCTACCACCACTTACTACATCATGACAAACCTCAACAATTACGTTAGAAATACCATTCCAGTTGAATGGAGTAGAAAACGTGTGTGTATTAAGACCTACAACAGTTGTGTAAGCAATTGGACCTAATACAACTGGAGGAGCTGCATCATAAGCAGTATTTAAAGTAGTACTTGCAGTATTTCCCATTTTAATGGTAAAGTTATTCATAGTACCAACACCATTAGAAGTAACACTGAAGCTCAATGCTGTAAAGTTACCAGGAGCAAAGCCCGCAGCAGTTAATTCAGCAGCAGTAAATAAATACTGTGCTTTATTATCAGTACCTGCACCTTGTCTGTATGGGCCTCCGGTAATACTAGTAGTAGACTGTAAGCCTGTTGCTGCATTTCCTGCCAAAGCATTTACCGAAATAGCGCTTAAACCCACTGTACTACCTGAACAAACCATTGTAGGTGTAGCCATAGCATTCGTAATATTTGGAGGGGCATTTAAAGTAACGTTAATAGAAGCTGTTGTTGTACAAACGCCATCTATTGCTGTTACCAAATATACATACGTTCCTGTAGTTGTAGGTGTAACAGCTGTAGTTGCACCAGTTGCTGAAGTAGGTATACCACTTCCTGCTGCAGGAGACGCTGTCCATGTATAAGCGTATGTATTTGCAGAACCTGATTTAGTAGCTGTTAAAGTAAATGTGCTTCCAGGGCAAACTGCTGTAGAAGTTGATGAAGCCGTTACGCCATCAGGAATAGTTACAGAAGCTGTTACTAATGCACGCACACTCTCGCATGTTCCATTGTATGATGTTACATAGAAATTGGTTGTTGCATTAATAGCCGTTGTATAAGTTGCACTAGTTGATGTTTGTAAAGCAGTTGTTGATGTAGGAGTAGCATACCATTTGTAAGTTGTACCACCAGTAACTGATGCTGTAGGAATTCCTAGACCACACTGACTTGAATTGAAAGCTGTTGGCGTAGCTGGTAATGGATTTACAAGAATACTAACTGTAGCTGTATTAGAGCAGGTTGTTAATCCGTTGGTTCCTGTGATGGTATAAACCTGTGCAGCTGCAACAGTACCAGTATTAACCGGATTAACAGTCGCTGTATTACTGTTGATTGCACCAGGATTCCACTGCCATGTTAAAGGACCTGCACCTGAAGTGCTTGTTTGGCCAGTAAAAGACGTTTGTGGTCTTCCAGTAGTAGTTGAACTTCCTCCACTTGCAGGAATTGTAGTAGTTGCACTACAAACCGTACTTGGAGTCTGACTATCTGCGTAAATATACATACCTACGTTGGTAGCATAAGTGTCCCAATTAACAGTTGAAGATGAACCACCTGTTGTGGCATTACTCCAGCAAATAGAAATTACCAGATTATCTGTTCCATTCCAGTTAATTGGCGTAGAGAAATTGAATGTATTAACACCTACTGTTGGCAGGTAACTATTATTTGTACCAGTACCTAAATATACCTGTGTTAAACTATTAATTGTACTTGCTGTAGCAAAAGCAGACTGAGTAGTTGTTCCTGCATTAATTGCAAAACCTTCGTAAGGAATACCAACAGCTGTAACATTTAAAGCCATTGCAGTAATATTACCCGGAGCAAAACCCTGAGCAGTTAATTCTGCAGCTGTATAAATATATTGCACTTTTGCTCCACCCCATGAATGATAGAATGGAGATCCACCTGAACTTGATGTAGATGAACCTGTACCTACTGTACGTGTACCAGCTGCAATAATTGGAGTTGTAGCGTTTAAAGAAACATTTGCACCCGAACAAATTACTGTTGGATTTGAAGTAGCATTAATTACAGGAGGATTATTTAAAGTAACGTTTACAACAGCAGTAGTTGTACAAATACCATCTGTAGCTGTTACATTATAAGCGTATGTTCCCGGAGCAGTTGGAGAAACGGCAATCGATTGTCCCGGTACTGAAGAAGAAAGACCACTTCCTGAAACCGGAGCGGCTACCCAACTAAATGTATAAGGATTATTTGTTCCTGTTTGAACCGCAGTTAAAGTTACAGTTCCTGCAGGACAAATATTTGCTGCGCTTGTTGTTGCTGTAACAGCATCTGGTTGAGTTACACTCGCCATTAAAGCAGTTCTTGAACTTTCGCAAGCACCAACTGCTGATGCTACGTAAAACGTAGTTGTTGTACTGATAGATACAGCATAAAACGGACTTGCACTTGACTGCAATACGGTTGTTGATGTCGGAGCAGCGTACCAGTTGTACAAGCTTCCGCCACCTACCATTGCTGTTGGCTGACCGTTACCACATTGTGATGAGTTGGTAACTGTTGGCGCTGCAGGTAAAGGAGTTACTGTTACAGTAATCGGATTTGAAGAAACAGTACATCCGTTTACATCAGTAGCAGTTATGCTATAAGTAGTGTTTACTGAAGGCGCCTGTGTAGTAGTGCTTGTAGTTGCAACTATTGTAGCACCATTACTCCATGAGTAAGACGTGAAAGTTGGTAATGAACCTCCTCCAATATTTGAGCTGGAAATATCTAACATATACTCTTCATATTCACCATAACCAACTGGAATAGTTGGTCCCGTAACTAAACCACCTTCAAGACAAATAACACGCATTCTGGTTAAACCGTTTTTAGCAGATGCAGGAATAGTAATATTTGCTGTTTCTGTATGAGCTCCTGAAGTGGTTGCCGTTGAAAGATAAGCTGCTTCACCAGCATCTGTAAATACACCATTTCTGTTATAATCAATATATACACCAAATGCATTACTATAAGCAGTTGCTTGTTGTAAAGAACTTAAACTTATATTATATGAATTTCCTGCTGTGAAACTATATGGACCAAAAGCAGTAAAATCAGAATAACTTCCTGTAGTTCCTGCCGCAGTGCCAATAGATCCTACTAAGGTATTAATCGCTGAAGTATTATTAATTGCTCCAAATGTAACATTACCAATATCTTCATCAGTAACCGGATTAGAAACTGCTGGTGGAAGTGTATAAACAGCAGCAGCTATTGAGTTTCCAAAACTTACTGTAAGTGTAGATGAATTACCTGCACAAATAGGGTTTAAAGAAGCTGTTGCCTGTGCAGAAACACCTAAGGTTGGAGCATCTTTATAAGATGATCCATTCATTATTTTCGTATAGGTGCCGTCTGTTGTTGTTACAAACCAGGTTACATTAGCGTTTACCGGCGTAGCGGTTGGAATAGAACCAGCCCAGTTTGAAGTAGCAGATACGCTACCTCCCGTTAAGGCAACTGTTGGTTGAGCAACACCATTAAAAGCATAGCTTAATACTACTGAGGTTAAAGGTAAAGAACCCGGAGTAACATTTGCAGTTACATTATGTAATACTGTTGTACAGCTATTACCTGTAGGAGTTATAGATACACTATTGATTGCAGGAGCTGGACTTGTTCCTGAAAACTCATCTGCACCCATATCAGGAGCTGTACCTGTTCCAACATACCCTGCATTTCCCTGGCGAATATCCCCATCGTAATCATCTGTGAATGTTGCAATGTTAACGGCGCCGCTTTCGGCAAGAGAGTTTGTTGCAGCATTAAAATGAAGAAAATTAGCGGCAGAACCTGTAGTACTAGCAAAAGAAGGATTTTCAGTTACAGAAACCGCTTCTCTGGATGCTCCTACAAATGTTTTGAAGTTAGCAAGTGTTTGCTGCACGGTTGTACCATCATAAAAAATAGCGGTAGTTGCACTCGGTGTACCTGCATAAAACAAATTATTGTTTGATGCTGTTCCGTAATTTGTTAAAGCACTACTGGCTCTTCTGTAAGCAACAGCTAAACCTGTTCCTGTTGGAATAGAATTATTAACAAAAATGTTATTTCGTAAATTAATTGTTGCTGGCCCTGTAGTAGCGTTAACAGCTGATGAGCCAAGCAATGTATTTGTACTTGTTGCGTTAAGGAAAACAGTGTTATAGTGAACGTTTAAAGTTGTTCCGCCAATTAACTGCATACCTACTAATTGATTTGATCCGGTTGCATTTGGAGCTCTTAAATCGCCAACAATATTATTATAAATATTATTGGTTGTTCCTCCAGAACTTTGTATACCTGCAATGAACGCACCTCCACCTGTTACTGAAGATGACAGGTCATAGATTTTGTTTTTATAAACGTTTTGAACAGTACCAGAACCACTGAGGTTGATCCCAAAAACCAAACTTCCGCCGGTTGTTGAAATAGTATTAATTAAATTATTATTAATATTAATTAAACTAGAAGAATTTGAACAAGCAATACCTGTTACTGCTCCACCTGCTCCTACTGAAGACAAACTTGAAATTGTATTATTAGATACTGTTAAAGGATTACCTCCACTAAAAGAACTTCCAATATTAATAGCAGTTATAGCTGCAGACGCAGTTATATTAGAAAGTAGATTGTTTGAAATAGTTGTATTTAATCCGATGTAACTATAAGACATCCCTGTAATAGAACTTGTACCGCCTGTCCAGTTAGTAAACACGTTGCCGGTAATCGTTCTGTTAGGGCTTGTTCCAGCTCCATCAGAGTTAGTGATACCGGTTATGGCGGTTGCTCCTGTTACTGTAATGTTAGAAAGGTTATTATTGGTTTGTGTACTAAAAGACCCATTTACCGAACTTGAACCTGATGTAAAACCAGTAATGGTTCCGCCAGCGCCTGTTTTAGTAAATGTACCAACGATAGAGTTGTTGTTGAAAATTTGTGCCGCGCCTGACACCATTGAATAACTTTGCGCAACAAATGTAACACTACCTGTAGTGTTCACATTTATATTAGAGAACGTGTTGTTATTAACTGTTAATGTTCCGCATCCCGGTGTAGTAGTAATAAAAGTAATACTGCCTGATGCCGCTACTGTATGACCAAATGTATTGAAGTCATTATTATTTACTGTTACAGAAGAAGTTGTACTTGAAGTTGTTGCTTCAATAGTAATACCATTAATTGTACCTGCTGCTGCACCGCTTTTTACAGAAACGGTGTTATTACTAACCGTTTGCATCAATGCTCCTGTTGGCGTATTAGAAAAAGCCGGAACATAAATACCGCGAAGGGTACCTGAGGTAGTGCCCCCAACTGAACTGGTAACAGAGTTAAATGAAATATTATAATTACCTGCGTTTCTAACTAAAATACCATTTACAGAACCTGAAACACTGGCATATCCAGAAAAGGTTCCGGTTGTTCCGTAGTTAGTAATTGTATTACCCTCAGCTATAGAAGTACCTCCTATATTTAATCCCTGGTTATAATCAGATGCCGCCGTAGGGCCAACTACAACAATGGCCATATTTACATTTGAAATAGTATTAGTAACAATTTTCAAATTATTTGTTCCTCCAGTTGCACCAGTAGCTGTAGATGCAGTTGTAACTGCCGACAGATTGTGAGTGGAGTTACTGTAAATACCAAATGTATTAGCATATATCCTATTCAAGGAAATGGTATTGTTTTGGATTGTGATATTTTGCGAACCATCTGTTAATGATGCATAAAATAAAGCGATGCCAAATTCTGTCATATTATTACTTGCTACAGTAGTTGCAGTGTTAGCTGCGTTTTCCTGAATAGTAAATCCTGAAAGAGTAATGTAATCACCACCAATGATTTTGAAAACAGCATCATTTAATGCTCCAACACTTTGTGTAGCTGAAGCTGTAATTGTATTACCATTTCCAATGATAGAAATTTGATTAGCTGTAATCCCGGTAGCTGTAATGGAATAACCTCCCGCAGGAGCTGTTTCCGGATTACCCGCCAAAAGGTTTAATGTCACACCACCAGCTCCAACACCAACCGTATTAAGATCGGTAATTGCCAACGCCAGCGAGGCGTAGTCACCCGGGATGTTCTTCGTCCCGGTCAATTGAGCCATTACATTGCCCGAAAAGGCCAGCATAACGGACAACATAACAAACAGCCCGTTGCTCTTTTTAATTTTAATAAATTTGAATTGCATATTTTAATTTTTAATTAGTCTACAAAAATATTAAATTTAATATAGTATTGTTGTTTAGTTAACAAAAAACTTCCCGACATTTACCTCAAATCATATAGATTTAACAACTAAAGGTTTTAGATCAACTTAATTAACATATATTTTTTGTTGCTATGGCTCTCGCTTAAACGTTTTTAACATATTAGAATCATGAATTTAGAAGAATTAAGGGATTATTGTATTGCTAAAAAAGGGGTAGAAGAAGCATTTCCCTTTGATAATGAAACACTTGTATTTAAGGTCATGGGGAAGATATTTTTATTAACCGGAATCGCATCACAGCCGCTTCAGTTCAATGTAAAATGCGATCCTGAAAAGGCAATTGAATTAAGGGAAAAATACTCCTCAGTATTGCCCGGATATCATATGAACAAGCAGCACTGGAATACTGTTATCTGTGATGATTCCATCACGAAAAAACTCATTAAAGAATGGATCGATAACAGCTATCTTTTAATTGCAAACTCCCTTTCTAAAAAGCTAAAAGCCGAACTGGAAAATTTGTAACATACGCTTATTCTTCTTTAAAGAAGTTAAGTTTGTGAAGATCGATAAGCTGCGTTTTTTGATAGTAAAAATTAATAACGTCAGGATACTTATATCCCAGTTTAGCCATACGCATAGCACCTTCCTGACACATACCTACTCCATGCCCAAAGCCCCTGCCTTTAAATACAAGCGTATCGCCCTGCGGAACAATACTAAAGAAAGTAGATTTTAATTGTAAATCGGTTCTTACATTTTTTAACGGCACCTTTACATTATTGGCTTCCAGATAAGGTTTGCGGCTGTCCTGCTTAAAATTAATAGCAAGCCAACGTGCATTTGAATCCTGTACGGGATAATTATGTTTTAATTTTAAGTATGTAAGCCAATCTTCTTTTGCCATTTTTCGCTCCCATTTGGCATTCGGCATTTTAGTGCTAAAGGTATCATTCACGCTTCGCAAATATGCTAATTTACTGCCCCACACATCTTCAGAATTTACGGTTTGCCCTCCACTATTACTATGAAAGGCAGCTTCTATTAAATTTAAATTATCGTCCACTACTACTTTCCCTTTGGTTTCGGTAACAGCTTTCATAATTTCGAGTTCGGTTGTTTTGCCAAAATAAGCCTGGCAATGGGTATGGTCGCACAAGCTAAATCCTTCGAGCGCATGTTTTTGCAAATGCGATAAAGCAAATGTTCTTGCCAATATGGCCTGCACTTTATAAAATTCCTGGTAAGAGCGCCTGCCCGACTCTGCCTGCACTACTCCCGAAATATAATTATCGAGGGTAATTTCATTAATGCATTTTAAACTTCCGGCCTCTACATCCACAATTAAATTATCCTGGTAAAACCGTGGTTTTCTATCGGGCGATATCAATTTTAAACGAAATGTTTTCAGGGGATCAGCGCTTGAAATTTTAATTTTTTTGAAACGTCCTATGACGTTTTCAAATGTTTTAATTTCAATAGAATCGTTGACGTAGCTTAGTTTAATGATCGGAAATTTTGATGTGTTTGCTACTTCAACACCATTGCCCCATACGATATAAGTTCCCTCGTCGGGACTAAATGTAAAGGCCTGTGTTTTTATTTGAGAGAAAATTTTAATGTTAACGATCTCGTCTGACAAATATTTTTTTGGAGCTATAATTTTGGCATCAGGTACTCTTATGGCGGTATCTGTTTTATGAGGACCAAAATTAGTTTGCCTGTTGATAAACAGACTCAGAAATGCCAGTATAATTATGTTAGGACTTTGCATGAAGCTGTTGGTGTATCAATTGAGCAACTTTTTTAGAAGCGCCGCTGTTTCCAAGTAGTTTAATGAGTTCGTCGTAATCATTAAGCATTGGTTTGCGGTATTCTTCATTTAAAATTTTTGATAGTTCTTCTTTTAAATTCTTTGCCGTTAAATCGTTTTGTACTAATTCTTTTACAACAGGTTTATCTAAAATTAAATTTGGTAAAGAAATGTATTTTACACGACCGCCTACAACCATTTTTGCAATCGAATAAGAAATAGTTCCACCTTTATAACATACTACCTGCGGCAATCTGAACAGTGCGCTTTCTAAAGTGGAAGTACCTGATTTTATAACGCCTGCAAAGGCATTGTGCATTAAAGCATAAGTTTGATTAAAGACAACTTTAAGATTTTTATCAAGCGCCATTTGATATGCTTCTTTAGGCAAATTGGTTGTGCCTGCAATAACGAACTGATATTCTTTAAATTCATTTACCACATCGAGCATGATAGAAAACATGCGTTCAATTTCCTGCTTGCGGCTTCCCGGAAGTACTGCTATGATAGGTCTTTGATCGAGTCCGTTTTTTTCGACAAATGTGTTTCGATCAGGTAAAGAGGCTTTCTCCTGTTCTATGGCATCTAATAAGGGGTGCCCTACATAATCCGCTGTGTAACCGTGTTTTTTATACACTGCTACTTCAAAAGGCAGGATCACAAACATTTTTTCGCAGGCACGTTTTACGATCTCTACGCGATTTTCTTTCCAGGCCCAAATGGTGGGCGAAATGTAATATAGAACTCTTATATTATTTTGCTTTGCCCAATCGGCAATACGTAAATTAAAACCCGGATAATCAACCAGAATTAATACATCGGGTTTATTATTTAAAATATCCTGTTTACAAAAATCAATGTTTTTTAAAATGGTGCGAAGGTTTTTAGCAACCTCTACAAAGCCCATAAATGCAAGCTCTTTGATATGTTTTACCGGATTGTTTTTGGCAACAGCAGTCATGAGGTCACCACCCCAAAACCTGAATTCAATCGTGGGGTCAAGCACCAGTAATTCTTTCATCATGTTTGATGCATGAAGATCGCCTGATGGTTCGCCTGATATAATATAATATTTCAAATTACCCGGTTTTAATTAAAGTAACGATATGTATAATACTAAGCCTACATAACAAAATGTAGCGTATATAATTCCCTTTGCTATGTCGTACACTTTTTTGTTAAGCAATAGGTAAAATATAATAAGGTTTGCTACCACACACATAATAGTAACTTCCTGCAACATTTGCCCTACTCTTAAATAGTTAATAAACCCTATCGGAAATCCTATCTGATTATGAAAAAACGCCCAGTAACATAAAAAGCAGAAAGCAGGAAATACAAGCCCTACAATAAAGCCTATCCATTTCTTATCTAATTTATCTAACATCGATCTATAATATATTTCTTAAATGATTGATATGCTGATGTGCCGTTAAATCATGCATAACCGGAACAATAGACACATACCCGTTTTGCAAAGCCCACTCGTCGGTGTCAGTTGCTTCGGGTTCAAAATTTACAAATTTACCGGTAAGCCAGTAGTATGAACGCCCGTAGGGATCCTGTCTTTCCTCAAAATCTTCTACCCAGTTTGCTTTTGCCTGCCTGCATATTTTAATCCCGTTAATTTCGTCGGATTTAAGTTTAGGGAAATTTACATTTAAACAAGTGCCTTTGGGCAAATCGTTTTTAAGGCACGAAGCAATAATTTTTTCTATAAATAAAGTTGTAGGGCTAAAATCGGCATCTATGCTAAAATCACTCAAACTAAAACCAATGGAGGATGCGCCTTCAAGTGATCCTTCGATAGCAGCACTCATGGTTCCTGAATAAATAACATTGATAGAGCTATTACTGCCATGATTAATGCCTGATAAAATAAGATCGGGTTTTCTTGGAAGCAGCTTAGTAATTGCCATTTTTACACAATCTACGGGTGTTCCTGTACAACTATATTCGCCTATCGCACCCGGGTGGTGTTTTGTTTTTTGGAGGCGCAGGGTAGAGTTTATGGTAATGGCATGTCCCATGCCCGACTGTGGTTTATCGGGGGCAATAACAAATACATCGCCAAATTGCTGAGCTATTGCTGCTAGATGTAAAATTCCCGGTGCGCTTATTCCATCATCGTTTGTAACCAGTATCAAGGGTGCTTGTTCCATTTTGGTAAAACTATTGGTTTTGCAAGGTATTTTTTAAATAATTTACTTTTTTTACTAAACATTGCCTGTTCATTTTACTTTCAATGGTTGTTATTGTTACGGTATAGGAACACCGTGTCGGTTTTGAAAGGTATATAACGCCTATATGTTGTATAATTTACCAAGGTGTGGTTTGGAATATTACCAAATGTAACTTTATAAGGACTTTTATCTCCCACCCAAAGATCCCACCAGGATTTATGATAAAAAACAGAGGCCGTATATTCAAATCCCCCATTTATTTCGAAAGGATCGACACCGCTTTTAATCGTATTATTGATTAAGCTCCAGCGAGCTCTGTTCCAATTAAAATAGTCGCTTGTTGATAATACAGAGAAACTGCCACTCCCTAGTAAAAACAATACTAAAATACCCGACTTAACTGCATTAAGCTGAATATAAGGTGCCATTAACAATAAAACAGTTGCTATTAACGGTAAAGAATATCTATCGAAAAACGACTTGGAAATGCACAGCAAAAGGAAATAGAGTATTGAGAAAATAACCAGGAATAACTTACCCTTATTAACTGGCACTTTTTTGAACACCATGATAACAAAATGTAACATTCCAAATCCTAATATAATTACCAGACCCATAAGGCCTAAAATTGCTATTAATTTTATAACGAAGAGGAAAGCATCTGAAGAAGCATGGTATGTGTTAATGTTTAGAATAGTAATGTCATACAAACTTTCCACTCCAAGCCCCGCGTTATAAACTATATTACCAATAGGAAATACTGCTATTCTGTTTACAGCAAAAAACAACAATAATGCCATCAAAAAAATTGTCGCTAACTTATGTTTGAAAGGTTTCTTTTTAAGAAACGCTATTGCGGCTATAATACAAAGCGGACAAAGGAATAATCCAATATAAAGCATACAAGACGAATAGCGCCGGAGCATATTATCACCTATACTCATAAAAAGATCCATACTGTTTTTGGTAACAACATCGGTAGATTGATACGCCGCATATGGTAAGAGGCGTTGAGCGATCCATTTTTCAAATACCATATAAGTAATGATAGAAACCAGAAAAGGAATAGTATCTACTAATAACTGAGTACTATTTCTTTTATCTTTAATAGCGTTGATCGCTGAAGCTATTAAAAGGGAAGCAGACAGAGCAATACCAAACTGCCTGATTAAAATTGAATACACGCACACTAAAGTAAACGGGATGATGTAGAGGTTCTTTTTTTGCACCACTATTTTTTGAACGCAAAAAAATGACAGTATTATCGAAAACAAAAACGGCACATCGGTCATAAATGTATTGGACAATAAAAACCATATTGGATTAAAAAAAACAAAAAGGGTAACAAAAAAAGCAGTTGTGTGGTTTTTGGAACTATTAACTACCTGACGATAAAAGAGCAGCAAGGTTAAGGTGCTTAAAAAGAGTGTACTACATCTTAATATAAAGTGCGAAAATCCAAAGAGCTTTGTAAACAAACTCCCCCATAAGATATGCCCCACTAAATTCATTGCCGGCCAATAGCCAATATCAATGATGCCTGTATCATTAAAACGATTTACCGAATAGGTGTATGACCAATCGTCGTTTAAAGGAAAAGCATCTGTAGGGCAAATAAACCATTCGCAACCTAGCAACAGTAAAAGCAAGATTGTAAAATTTATGGCCTGGGTTTTAAAAATGGAGCTTAAAAAGGTCATTTGAAATGCTAAAGTAAATAAAATTAACCTTTGTGGGACTTGTCTTTAAATTGCTATTTAGGCTAAATGTTTTAAGTTTTTTGCTATTTTTGTTTGTAACTAACAACACCACTTTTATGAAAAAAATTATCAATACTACAAAAGCTCCGTCTCCTATTGGTCCTTATAATCAGGCCATTCAGGTTGGAGACAGTGTATATGTTTCGGGCACAATTGCTATGGATCTGGGCTCCAAGCAATTAATAAAAACAACCATTAAAGATGAAACAAAAATTGTAATGGAATACCTTGGCGAGGTTTTGCACGCAGCCGGGCTTACATACGATAACATTGTAAAAACCACCATCTTTTTAGCTGATATGAACAACTTTGTGCATGTTAATGAGGTATATAGCAGCTATTTTAAAGGAGATTTCCCGGCAAGGGCTACTATACAAGCTGATCGTTTACCTAAGGATGCTAATGTGGAAATAAGCGTGGAAGCAAGGGTATTTTAAGCTTACGACTAAAAAGCTTAACTATTTGGTTTTTAATTACATAAACTTTTTAGAGGTTTCAATTACGTGCGTAAACCTACGGAAAAGAGCTACCAAAATGTAATTTTAAAGGTTGAATATATAACTTGATAGATATAATTAAAAGGTTTACCGAAATTTGCACAAAATATTTGTTTATTTATTTATTTGTTATAATTTTACTTTAATTAAATAAATTATATGTTATGAATATTTTTGTAAGCAACATTAGCTTTAAAGTTAGAGAACAAGCACTTAGTGAACTTTTTTCTCAGTATGGGGAAGTAACCTCAGTTAGAATTATAAAAGACAAAGAAACAAAACGAAGCAGAGGCTTTGGATTTGTTGAAATGGCCAGCGAAGAAGATGGGCAAAAAGCCATCGATGCCTTAAATGGTGTGGAACATTATGAAAGAGCAATCGTTGTGTCGCAAGCTAAAGGGAAACCTGAAAACGCACAATAATTTAAATCTATCATACATAATTGAGAAAGCCTCATGGTAAAGCCCTGAGGCTTTTTTCTGTGCTTTAATTTCTGATAATTAAAGCTCCTGAACCATTATCATACAATGTGCTATATAACCTCAGGGGGAGCTTTGCAGGGCCGGTTAAAAGTGCTCCATCAATGATCTGCCATTTCGACCCACTAACTGTATCCTTCAATGTAAAGTTATCTGATTGTACTTTTACAGATGCGCCTGAATCATCCGGATAATAGGTAGATGTTCTTTCTACTGCAACAAAATCGGCAGCACTGTTTTGAGCCTTGCGATATACAACAATACCATTTACGCCACCTTTAATATATACCCAACCTCCTACAGCAGCCAACTTAAAATATAAGGGATCGTTAGGGTATATGGTAATATTTACAGTTTGATAAGGAATATTGTCCTGTACAGTTTTAGATTTCTTTTTACAGGAAACACTACAGAACGCAACCAACAAAAGTAATATGCTAAATTTTCTAAACATTAGTTAACAATATCCGTTAAACAAATACCTTTACACGACAAATATACATCATTTTATGGACTTTGACCAGCCTACGCCTCGCAGGAAACAAAACGCATTTTTACCAATTATATTGTCTTTAGTTCTTGTTTTAGGGATCTGGCTGGGATATTTTTTAAATAAAAGGATGAACAGTGCCGGTTCTTTTTCTCAAAGTCAAAGTACAACCAACGATAAAATAAGCAGTCTTTTAGATTATATTGAATACCAATACGTTGATACTATTAATAAAAAAGAACTTGTAGAGAAAACGGTTACTTCTTTATTGCAAAGCCTGGATCCTCATTCAGCCTATATTGCAGCCAGTGAATTTAATGCAGTAAATGAACCCCTGGAAGGTAATTTTGATGGTATAGGCGTGGAGTTTAATATTATTAAAGATACGATAAGAGTTATTAATACTATTGAGGGAGGCCCATCAGAAAAAACAGGAATACGCGCAGGCGATAAATTTGTAAAAATAGAAGGCAAAAATGCAGCGGGTGTGGGCATTACAAACAAAGAGGTATTTGATAAATTAAGGGGTGAAAGAGGCAGTTCGGTAAACGTTAGTATTATGCGTTCCGGAATAAAAAAACTAATTGATTTTAAAATTACAAGAGATGCCATCCCCTTGTATAGCCTGGATGCGTACTATATGGTTGACAAATCGATAGGTTACATAAAAATAAGCAAGTTTGCCGCTACTACTTACGATGAATACCTTAAAGCATTTAATGCTTTAAGTAAGGAAGGAATGAAAAAACTTATTCTTGATTTACGTGGAAACCCCGGAGGGTACTTAAATGCAGCGGTAGACATATCTGACGAGTTTTTAGCAAGCGGCCTGCAAATTGTGTACACGAAAGGCAAAGCAAATCCTAAAAAAATTTACAAAGCTACTGAGCGTGGTAGTTTTGAAAATAACGGACTGGCTATTTTAATTGACGAAGGTTCGGCAAGTGCCAGCGAAATTGTAGCGGGTGCCATACAGGATAACGACAGAGGAACTGTTATTGGCCGAAGAAGTTTTGGGAAAGGACTGGTGCAGGATCAAATGCAACTGCCTGACGGATCGGCTATACGCTTAACGGTTGCAAGGTACTATACTCCAACAGGACGTTGTATTCAAAAGCCTTATACGGATGATAAGGATCAGTATTACAATGAAGAATATGACCGGTTTGAGCATGGAGAACTTTTAAATATGGATAGTATTAAACTAGATAAAAAACAGGCCTTTAAAACTCCTGAGGGCAAAACAGTATATGGCGGTGGCGGTATTATGCCTGATGTGTTCGTACCTATTGATACGTCGAAAGCAAACTCTGTTTTGAACAAGTTATTTTACGCAGGTGTTGTGAATACATTTGCCTTTGAATATTCTGATAAAAACAGAGCCACTTTAAAAGCTTTTGGAACCGCTAAAAACTTTATTAAGCAATTTACGATTACCCACGCTGTTTTAGAAGAATTTTATGCTTATTGCGAAAAGCAAAATGTGAAGTTGGATGCTGCTCACAAACTAAAAGCGGGTGAAGCATTAAAACCATACTTAAAAGCACTTATAGGACGCGATATTTTTGATAAAGACGCTTATTACCCTATTATTAATGAAAATGACAAGTGTATCTTAAAAGCAATCGAAATTTTGAATAAAGAGTCAATAAAATAATTATTTTTACTAAAACAATTATTTTTATGATGAAGCCCGTATTTTCAGCTTTCCCTATTATTACACTTTCCTTATTTTTAGTTTCATGTGGTAATACTTCAGAGGATCAAAAAACAAAAACCAGCGAAGATACAGACTCCGGTATTGTGGCAAATGACAGTTCTTCGATAAATCTGAATGAGGACAATGCTACGTCTTACAATTTACCCTCTCCTTTACAAATAGCCTTTGTATTTAAAAAATCGGGAGCGGGCTTTATATCAACCTTACCTAATCATACATCCAATACAACTAAATACAATACCGATAACTATAAAAAGGCAGTTAATTTTGGTGTTTATAGTGCTGATCTTTCCTATTGTTTATTCAATAAAAAATATCAGGAATCAAAAGAATATTTAAAAGCCTGTAAAGATGTAGGCTCTTACCTTGGTCTTGATAAAGCATTTGAAAGTGACCATATGGCGGAAAGGTTTGATAAAAATCTTTCGAACGATGATTCCTTGGTGAAAATAGTTTCAGGTGTGCAGCTAAAAACAGATGTGATGTTTGAAGAAAATAAACAAAAGCACATTAAAGTATTAGCGCTTACAGGAGCATGGGTAGAAAGCCTTTACATTGCCTGCGAAGTATACACGAAAGATAAAAACAAAAAGATTCAGACAAGTTTGTTGGAGCAATTGCTATTGTCGGAAACGATTGTAAAAGCCCTGAAAAACAACCAGAGCAGTGAACCGGAGATGGCTGCCCTTATTGTTTCTATCGAAAAAATACATTCGGGATTTAGTGCTATACCATCAGTGGCTTCAGCTATGGAAAAAGAGGAAGAAATAGATTTTAATACCCTGACTATTTCTGATGCTGATATGAAGCCAATCCTAGAAGCAGTTAAAACACTAAGAACTAAAATGATAAACTAAGCATTTGGTGTTATCAGTTTAAACCCTATTTTAAAATTCAACCGCAATGTATATGAAAAAAATAATTACAACTATAGTAACAGCCTTGTTTATGTTTGCCTTCATGGCCTTTCAAAACGGGAATATTTTATGCAATGCAAAAGAGTTAAAGGATAAAGCAAGCCAATTACTGGATCCTTATAAATATGATAGCTCCGAGATGACCAAAATTATTTATAAAAACAAAGAGTCGGTTAAAGAAGTGGAAGTTCCTTTATTTATTGGGGAAAAATACCGCTTTGTATTTGAGCTGGAAGCTTTACCCAAACAAGTAGAGGTGCAGGTATATAATAAAGATAAAGATTCCAAAAACAGAAAATTACTGTTTTCCTCTAAAGCACTTGGCGATAAAAAAGAATTTGAATTTGATGTTACCAGAGTACGCACTGTGTACGTAGATTATGTGATTCCGGTAGCAGAAGCAGGAGCTCAAACAGGTTGCGCTGTATTTATGTTAGGCTATAAGCTTAGGTAAAATCTCCCTTTTATTTTTTTGTTTCAACTTCGAAACCTTTCTTCTTCCAGTCATCGAAGCCCTTTTCGAGGTTAACAACGTGCGAGAAGCCTTCTTTTTTCATAAGGTCGGCGCATTCGCCACTACGACCACCGCCGGCGCAATAAATTAAATAGGTTTTGTTTTTATCCAGTTTCGAAATCACAGACTCTGCATTTTTACCAAAGTAATCAATCTGTGTAGCTCCTTTTATATAACCCTTATTTTTCAGTTCATCATCCGTGCGAAGATCGATCAATAAAGCCTTTTTTTCATCTATTAATTTTTTAAACGTTGCAGCATCTACATTCTCTACTTTAGTTTGAGAAATAGCAATTACCGAAATAAAAAGGGCAATAAGTGTAAAAAGTGTTTTCATGTGTTTTAAGTTTAAATTGTTATTAAAGACAGGCGGTAAAATCCGAAACGCTATTGACCTCTGTTGTGTTTTTCTCTAGAGACAACAACCACTTAACGGCTTTTTCTCTGCTATCGAATAATCGTATTTTCATCGCCAGCCGATTGGTGATGTTAATGATAAAATTGATGATAAGTCTTTCTGCTAAAGACTTAACTACGACAGCAGTAGCCCCGGTCATGGCATTAGTCTCAGGCAAAGAGGAAAATTCCCGCGCTTCTTTGGTCAATGTAGAATCATGCCCTGATTCTACTAAAATAAGGAATTTGTTTTTTTGATCGTAACGTTCTTTGAAAAATTCATACTGACCTTTAACATGTTTAAGTTCCACTACAGTATCACCCGGAACCTGAACGTACATAATTCCATTATCCCATACATTTATCGTAAACACGGTTCTAACATGTGTTTCCAGTATAGCATAATTTTCGGCAGCCATCTAAATTATTTTACGCGTTTTATAAGAGCCATATAAAATCCATCAAAACCTTCGGATGGCAAAATAGTTCTATCTTTTATCAGTTCAAAGTTTTTATTATCCGCTAAAAATGTGTCCACCTGCTTTCTATTTTCGGCAGGTAAAATGCTGCAGGTAGAATATACCAAACGACCTCCTACTTTGGTCATTCCCGAATACTCACTTAGTATTTTTTGTTGTAATGTTTTGGTTCTTTCTATAAACTCAGAATTCAGTTTCCATTTGGCATCGGGATTTCTTTTAATAACTCCCAGGCCACTGCAGGGTACATCAAGCAATACTCTGTCTGCCGTATTTTCTAAGCGTTTAATGGTTTTACTGCCTTCAATTAAACGTGGTTCAATATTTCCTGCTCCCGCTCTGCGTGCGCGTTTTTTTAGCTCGTCGAGTTTCCATTGGGTCACATCCATTGAAATAATTCTTCCTTTGTTTTGCATTAACGCAGAAATATGAAGGCTTTTTCCGCCACCACCGGCGCACGCATCTATGACGCGCATACCGGGTTCAACTTCCAAAAATTCGGAGATCTGTTGTGAGCCGGCATCCTGAAGTTCGAATAAGCCAAGCTTAAATAACTGGTTCTGAAAAAGGTTTTGTCTGTTTATTAAAACCAAGGCATCTTCATGATCTTCCAAAGGTTCTACTTCAATTTCCTGTTCGGTAAGAAACCTTAAAAGAATTTCTTTTTTTGTTTTTAGGGTGTTTACCCTTAGTACTACCTCTGCCTGCTGGTTAAGTGCTTTTGCCTGCTCTTCCCACACCGCCTTTCCTAATTCCGCCTCTCCCAGTTCCCACAGCCAATCGGGGTAAGCCTGTAATATTTTCTCATCTTTAAGGGCTTTGTATTTATCAAGAATGTGTTTTTCGTTAAGGTTTTTAAAATCACGTTCATCAGGCATTGGCATGTGTTTTAAAATAAAATACACACCCAGCATTTCCCAAAAACCATCTTTAGTATCTGCCAGGTAAGACAATAAACGGTAACGGCGTACCATGTCGTAAGTAGTTTCGGCAATAAAGCGACGGTCTCTGCCTCCAAATTTCGGGTTCTCTTTTAAGGTTTTTTCTATAACCTTATCGGCATACTTTTGATCGTTAAAAATAACTGACAAAGCATTGACAATAGCCTGCAATAAAATGCGATGAGGCTTTACTTGTTTTACGGGTTTTTTGGGCATGTGCAAAGTTAAGATTTTTGCATATCAGTATGCTTTATTTTTTGTTTATATTTACCTATCTACAATATAATTTTGAATGAAGACACTCGCTATTTTATTCTTAGCCTTAACAACTGCATTAGTTGCTCAAAACAAAAAAAGAGTACTCTTAATGAATGGAACTGCACACATTGGTAACGGCCAGGTTATTGAAAATAGCTATGTGTCGTTTGCCGACGGCAAGATAGACCTGGTGGCCGATGCAAGGCTTACCAAACTCGACATGAGCAAGTTTGACACAACGATTGATGTGTCGGGCAAGCATATTTATCCGGGGTTTATTGCCCCAAATTGTATTTTAGGATTACAGGAAGCTGAGGCTGTAAGGCAAACCAGCGATTATGCAGAGGTAGGAGACTACAACCCGCATATTCGCAGTTTAATTGCTTACAATACGGAGAGCAAAATATTGGAAACCGTGAAAGCGAACGGCGTATTGTATGCGCAATCGACACCACGTTATGGAATCATTAGCGGAAGCTCTTCTGTTTTAGCAACGGAAGGCTGGAACTGGGAGGATGCTGTACTTAAAGCAGATGACGGGATACACCTTAACTTTCCTAATTCCGTTCAAAAACGTGGCTGGTGGGCCGAACCAATGCCCAGCGAAAAAAACACGAAATTTCAGGAGCAGTTAAATGACCTTACTGCTTTTTTTGAAAATGCAAAAGCATACTCTGTTTCACCAACTATAAGCGAAGTGAATTTACGTTTCGAAGCTATGAAAGGAGTTTTTAATGGCAACAAGAATTTATACCTACATACCGATTACGTGAAGGATATTATTATGGCCGTAAACTTTGCTAAAAAGTTTGCCGTAAAAAAAATAATTATTGTTGGCGGAAAAGACAGTTATAAAGTAACCCAACTCCTGAAAGAAAACCATGTAGCTGTTATGGTAAACCGTTTACACGACTTGCCCGATCTACCTGAGGCCGACACGGATATCTCCTATAAACTGCCTTATTTACTGCAAAAAGATTCAGTTATGTTTTGCTTACAAAACCAGGGAGATATGGAGGCTATGAATTCACGAAACCTGCCATATCTTGCAGGAACGGCTGCTGCGTATGGATTAACAAAAGAACAAGCTCTGCAAAGTATTACGTTAAGTACGGCAAAAATATTAGGTGTTGACCATTTAATAGGCAGTATAGAACAGGGGAAATTAGCATCGTTAGTAGTATCTGCCGGTGATGTGCTGGATATAAAAAGCAGCACTATCCTTATGGCGTTCATTAATGGTAAAAGTATTAAGGTTAGTAATTTTCAAAACGACCTGTATAAAAAATATGCCGACAAATATGGCGTTAAACAATAGCTATACACTATACTGTTAAATTCACAGTCCTGATATTGTATGAAACATTTAATTAAAGATATTCGTCAAGAACTGGAATTAATTTCTCCCGAGCATTTAAAAATTACCAAAAAGAAATACGCCACTAAACAGGAAATTGCCGAATTTGAAAAAGAAAGCGGGCTAGTATTTCCTGATGATTTAAAGGAGTTTTGGACTACCTGTGATTTTGAGATCACTGCAAGTACAGACATCTACAAAGACCTGGACTGTGATATGGGCCCTTCTTTTTTTACGTTTGATGAATTAGAATACCTTGTTCCTTATTGGGAAGAAAATGCAGGGCACGATTTTGATGAAGAATTTAGTAGTGGAGCTTATTTTCATTTTAAAAACAGAGGTTATAAAGAGAACATACTTATAGATAAAGTATTTGATAAAGCCTGGTTTCCAATAGCCGTGGATAGTTTCGATGGTTCCATATGCATTGACTTAAATCCCGGACAGAATGGGACTTACGGCCAACTTCTGTATATGATGTATATTGGCGACAGTAAATCGGGTCCTTATTATACAGGGTTTAAATCTTTAAAAGCATTTTTAGAATACCACCTCCACATATTAAAAACGAGGAAGATAGAGGTGGAAGAAAAAATTGTGTATCCCTTAACTCATTTTTAAACTATGACGTTTAGTATTAAAGCAAATTTAATTGATGTTATTGCCAGAGAGATCTATGCTGCAGAGATAACGATCGAACAAGGCAAAATCAGTTCCATTAAAAGAATTGATGACAGCTGTTCTACTTATATTTTGCCGGGCTTTATAGATGCCCACGTGCATGTGGAAAGCAGCATGCTTGTGCCGGCTGAATTTGCAAAAATAGCTGTTACGCATGGTACTGTAGGCACTATTTCTGACCCACATGAAATAGCTAACGTTTTAGGTATTGCGGGTGTTGATTATATGATAGAGAATGCCAAACAAGTTCCTTTTCATTTTTATTTCGGTGCGCCTTCTTGTGTACCTGCCACGAACTTTGAAACAGCAGGCGCAGTGATTGATTCTGCAGGTATTGACCAATTACTATCCCGCAAAGAAATTGTGTACCTCGCCGAAATGATGAATTTTCCGGGAGTTATTTATAAGGATGAAGAAGTATTAAAGAAACTGGCTTCAGCCAAAAAATATAAAAAACCTATTGATGGGCACGCCCCGGGATTAATGGGCGACGAGATGCAGCATTACTTTAATGCAGGCATAACAACAGATCACGAATGCTTTGGTTACATAGAAGCTTTAGAAAAATTAAAACATGGGGTTACAATCATGATACGGGAAGGAAGTGCCGCTAAAAATTTCGAAACACTTATTCCTTTACTAAAAGATTATCCGAATCAGATTGTGTTTTGTTGCGATGATAAGCATCCTGATAACCTTATAGAATCGCACATCAACGACCACGTTAAGCGTGCTTTAAAACACGGACATAATTTGTTTGATGTATTGAGGGCATCTTCTTATAATGTTGTTAAGCACTATAATTTATCTATAGGCCTATTACAAAACGGCGATGCAGCTGACTTTATTGAAATCGACAACCTTGATGACTTTTCTGTTTTAAGAACTTATATTGGCGGAACCTTAGTAGCGGAAAACGGAGAATCTTTTATTAAAACGGGGGAAGCACCTATCGTTAATAATTTTAACTGCAGTCCAAAAACTCCCGAAGCTTTTAAATTAAAAGCCGAAGGCAAGAGTATCAGGGTAATTGAGGTACTGGACGGACAATTGATTACCAACGAATTGTTTACCGAATCTTTCGCCATTAATGGTTTTGCCGAATCTAATACGGAACAGGATATTTTAAAAATAGCCGTAGTAAACCGTTATAACGATGAGCCCATTGCCAAAGCATTTATTAAAAATGTAGGATTAAAAACAGGTGCTATTGCCAGTTGTGTGGCACACGATTGCCATAACATAGTTGTAGTAGGCACAAATGATGCCGATATGTGTAAGGCTGTGAACCTGATTATTAAAGCAAAAGGGGGCATTTCGCTGGCTAATGGCGATGAAGCACTGGTATTAGAATTACCTATTGCGGGTATTATGACCAACCAATCTGCAGAAGAAGTGGCAGAGGCGTATATTAAATTAGATAAACGGGCTAAAGCTCTGGGAAGCAAATTAAGAGCTCCCTACATGAGCTTATCTTTTATGGCATTGCTTGTTATTCCTGAATTAAAGCTTAGCGATAAAGGTTTATTCAACGGAAAGACCTTTGAATTTACGGATGTGTTTGTTGATTAAACAGAAAAGCATTTTACTTATTTTTAATAATTAAAAAACTAAAACAGCATGGCAAATTTTGAATTGCAACCAACCCTTTCCAACGAGTTCATTAAAATACAGCCGCTTAAATCTGAGGACTTCGAAGCGCTATATGCCGTTGCTTCCGATCCTTTACTATGGGAGCAACATCCTAACAAAGACCGTTATAAACGGGAAGTATTTGAAACCTTTTTTAAAGGAGCAATGGAATCGAAAGGTGCGTTTTTAGTATTTGATACTAAAACCAATAAAGTAATTGGCAGTTCCAGGTATTACGAATTTGAACCGGAACATAAATCCATTGCCATTGGTTACACCTTTATTGCGCGTGATCATTGGGGAGGTATTTACAACCCGGCTTTGAAAAATATAATGCTCAAGCATGCTTTTCAATTTGTAGACTCAGTGACACTGCATGTGGGAGCTGTAAATATCCGTTCGCAGAAAGCGGTAGAAAGATTAGGAGCCAAAAAAATAAATGAAATAGAAATTGCCTATTACGGCGAGCCTGATAAATTGAATTTTGTATACGAGTTGAAAAAAGGAGATTGGATTCAATAATTTTATTTTACCTGATTCACTTCATTAAAACAATCCCTGCAAAGGGGCTCGTAACTGTCTGTTTCGCCCAACACTACTAAATTGGTTTCGTTGGTTTTTCGGTGAGAGATATGCGCCAGGCTACCACAATTCATACAGATGGCATGCACTTTTGTAACATATTCCGCAACCGCTAATAAGGCCGGCATGGGGCCAAAGGGCTGTCCTTTAAAATCCATATCCAAACCGGCAACGATTACCCGAACGCCACTATTTGCCAACTGATTACACACATTTACCAATTCCATATCAAAGAACTGGGCTTCGTCAATACCAACAACATCCACATCATTGGCCAATAGTAAAATATTGGCGCTGGCGGGAACGGGAGTACTCATAATTTCATTGCCCTGGTGCGATACTACTTTTTCTTCGTGGTAACGTGTATCTATTTGCGGCTTGAAGATCTCTACTTTTTGTTTGGCAAATTGTGCCCGTTTTAAACGGCGAATCAACTCTTCTGTTTTACCTGAAAACATCGAGCCGCACACCACTTCGATCCAACCTTTGCGGCCTGTACTATGTTTAATGTTTTCTAAAAACATGTTTATTATATATTGATAACAAAGGTTAAAAATAAACTAAGTATCCATAAAATGCTGTAATTTTAATTCATAATTATTCACAATTATGCAGACAGACATCTTATTAAAGCAGGTTATCACGTCTTTAGCTGATCTTAAAACAGCTATCGATAAATTTGAGAAACATCCCTCTCCCAGCACGCAATATGCAGAACAACTGCATTCGGCAATAACCGGTACACATAAGCTGGTAGCTGCCTATGTTGTGTTGAAAGAGCAAAAAGATGTTTCGCCGGAACTGGATTTGCATTTAAAAATAATGTCTGCACAGGAAACCAAACCTGCTCCTGTAATAGAAATTAAAAAAGAAGAACCTAAACAGGAAGTTGTTATAGAAGAGGTAAAGCCCGTTGAAACAGTAAGAGAAGAAAAAAATCCCGCGCCTGTTTTTAATTTAGAGAAAACCGAAGAAAAAACACAAACGCCACAACCTGAAACTATTGTTAAACCAACTGTTCATAAAGAGCTGCCAAAACTAACAATTAGTATAAATGATAAATTTCGCTTGATCAATGATTTATTTGCAGCTAATGCCAATGAATATAACATTGCTGTAGAACAGCTAAATACCTTGAATACACAGGAAGAGGCCAGCTCTTATTTAAAGGGTTTAAAAGCAATTTATAACTGGGACGAAGAAACTGAAATGGTAAAAAAATTATACGCGTTAACTCAAAAACGTTTTTCTTAATAGCTATAACGTCAACACAAGGTTAGTTCAGATGCCTCCTTGTGAGATGCTGAATCAAGTTCAGCATGGCGTGCAAAATAATTCACAAACGATTATGAAATCATCTATAGTATTTTTGTTTTCTTTTTTCGGGCTGCTCTCATACAGCCAGGATACAGCATACGCCAGGCAGGTAATAAAAAAACTGACATCTAAAGAACTACTTGGAAGAGGCTATGTGAATGATGGTGTAAACAAAGCAGCAGATTATCTTACAAAAGAATTAAAAACAATTGGTGTATTACCGTTTGGAAAATCCTATTCACAACCCTACTCTTTTCCTGTAAATACTTATCCGGGAAAGATGTCGGTAACTTTAAATGGAAAATTACTAATCCCCGGAAAGCATTACCTGATCTATCCATCAGCCAAAACCATTAAAGAAGGCTTTCAGTTATTTAAAACAGACAGTGTTACCTACAAAGCCACAGATGGACGAAGAGAAGTGCCTTTACAGGTAAAATTAAAAAAGAAACTGACCTATACGGTTGAAACAGAAATTACAGATCAAACCACGGTTGAATTATTAAAGGATTCTTTTCCTAACGAATTAAAAACCATTGATCTTATTTTTGAGAATAAATTTATTCC
>JAZJZF010000007.1:0-19104 GCA_040389965.1 Bacteroidota bacterium | reverse complement strand
TTGGATTATTGCTTATTGCTACTGGCAAATATGATAAATTTATTCCTGATTTTAAATGCCGGAATTTAATCGGTTACATTAAAGGCACTCAACAGCCCGACAGTTTTTTAATGTTTACAGCGCATTACGACCATTTAGGTGCTATGGGAAAAGATACATATTTCCCTGGAGCCAATGATAATGCCAGCGGTGTGAGTGTGTTATTAAATCTGGCAAAATATTATAAAGCGCATCCTGCAAAATATTCGATCGCTTTTTTATTTTTTAGTGGCGAAGAAGCAGGCTTGCTGGGATCGAAATATTATTCGGAGCACCCCGTATTTCCTTTATCAAAAATTAAATTCCTCACTAACCTCGATTTACTTGGCACAGGCGATGACGGTATTATGGTAGTAAATGCCAGCGTATTTAAGTCACAATTTGAAAAATTAAACCACATTAACACCGAAAAAAATTACGTGAAGCAGATCAAACAACGGGGTAAGGCTGCAAATAGTGATCATTACTGGTTTACAGAGAAAGGTGTTCCAAGCTTTTTCATTTATACAATGGGAGGCATACAAGCCTATCATGATATTTATGATATTGAGAAAACACTCCCTTTAACAAAATACACAGAGGTTTGTAAATTATTGATTGAGTATACGGCTACGTTTTAAGAGAAAGAGAACAACACACCTCTAGCCCCTCTTAATAGAGGGGAATCAGAACACGAACGGACACCCCTACCCCTCTGGAAGAGGGGAATTAGAACCTACTCGTAATAAAAATATTTGATTTGAACAAGAACGGACACTTCGTTCATCAGAATATAACTACTCTTTCGATTCAACCGTTTCTTCGCGAAACAGTTTGTCGTAGTCATTAAGTGTTATTAGGGTATTAGATCCCTTGTAACCCTTTTGCTTTGCCAGTTTAAATAAGTCTTTCTCTGAATTTACCTCTTCGCTTTCGCCCGTTTCAAAGGAGAACAGCAGGTAATGATGGATATAATCTGCCGAGCGTGTGGATGCTATTTTTTGATCAATGAGCAGCCATTTTTTATCAAAGGCCAAACGGTCGATGTTTGCAATAGGAGTCTTGATTTCCCCATTATCATTTTCATCAAAGTGTTTCACATTTGATTCATTAAATAATTCGCCATTCTCTTTAAATAATGTACAGTGTATGGAGTAAGGATAGGTTAATGGTAAACGGTAATACGTCTCAAAGCCCAGGTAGTAATAAAACTGATCAGGAACGGCGGCACTATCGGGATAATAGCTTTTTAATAAAACAATATGTTTATTGGATTGCAAATCGTTTTCAAGAGAATAAGCAGCAGTATCGGCGTAATTATTAAATGAGGACAGGTGTTCATTTAAATTGCTTGTAAAATTCTCTACCTTATGTACTGCTTTTCTTACGAATGTAAATATGCACAGGATCATTCCAAACAAGCAAAGCAGAAAACCTGTAAGCCAGATATATTTTCCGGGCTTATTGTTGGAAAAGCTTATAATAGTAAAAATAACGGCAACAATAGTCCCAAGCAAACAAAGGATCCCCAAAAGGACTATTAATACTGCATTTATAACCATTTTTTATAAAGGGATATTTCCGTGTTTTTTTCTTGGCAATTTATCGGCTTTGTTTTCAAGCATTTTAAAGGCGCGGATGAGTTTTTCACGTGTTTGTTCAGGTTTGATTACTTCATCAATAAAGCCACGCTCTGCAGCACGGTATGGGTTTGCAAACATCGTTTGATATTCTGCTTCTTTCTCTTTCCACTTTTCGTCTTTATTTTCGGCAGTAGAAATTTCATTCTTGAAAATAATTTCCGCAGCACCTTTAGCACCCATTACAGCAATTTCGGCACTAGGCCATGCGTAGTTCATGTCGGCACCAATATGCTTGCTATTCATAACATCGTAGGCTCCACCGTAGGCTTTACGTGTAATAACGGTAATACGCGGTACTGTTGCTTCGCTGAATGCGTATAATAATTTTGCGCCGTTTGTAATAATGGCATTCCATTCCTGGTCTGTACCCGGTAAAAAGCCCGGTACATCTTCAAATACCAATAACGGAATATTAAAGCAATCGCAGAAACGCACGAAACGTGCTGCTTTGGTAGAAGAATGAATATCTAAAACACCGGCTAATACCGCAGGTTGGTTTGCTACAATACCAATAGAACGGCCTGCTAAACGGGCAAATCCAACAACGATGTTTTCCGCAAAGTGTTTATGAATTTCTAAAAAACTGTTCTCGTCAATTACTTTTTCGATCACCTCACGGATGTCGTAAGGTTGATTTGCGTTTTCAGGAATAATGGTATTTAATTCAGGTCTCGACTCTGAACCTGCGTGTTCATAAGGAACAGAAGGTGCATCTTCTTCACAGTTCTGAGGAACATAGCTCAAGATTTGTTTAATATTGGTGATGGCTTCAATTTCGTTAGCACAAGCAAAATGGGTTACACCACTCTTGCTGGCATGTGTCATGGCTCCACCTAATTCTTCAGAGGTTACCTCTTCGTGAGTTACCGTTTTTACAACGTTAGGGCCGGTTACAAACATGTAACTTGTGTTTTCTACCATTAAAATAAAATCGGTAATGGCAGGGCTGTAAACTGCACCACCGGCGCAGGGCCCCATAATTCCTGACAATTGAGGTATAACGCCGCTCGCCCTTACGTTGCGGTAAAAAATATCGGCATAGCCTCCTAAAGAGACAACACCTTCCTGAATCCTTGCTCCACCACTATCGTTTAAGCCAATAAAAGGCGCACCATTTTTCATGGCAAGGTCCATTACTTTACAAATTTTTTCGGCATGTGTTTCAGATAATGATCCGCCAAATACTGTAAAATCCTGAGAGAATACATATACTAATCTTCCGTTTACAGTACCATAACCCGTTACAACACCATCACCGAGGTACTGCTCTTTTTCCAAACCAAAATCTTTACTACGGTGTGTTACCATCATCCCGATTTCTTCAAAGCTGCCTTCGTCTAACAAAAAATGCAAACGCTCGCGGGCGGTTAATTTTCCTTTTTTATGCTGAGCATCAATTCGTTTTTGTCCGCCACCTAAAAGAGCTTCGGCTTGTTTTTTTTCGAGAAGTGATATTTTAGAATTCATATTTAGTTATAATTTAACCGCAAAGTGCTCAAGGTTTTAGCTAAGAACACATGTGCTGCGAGTAGTAATTTAAAGTTTTAAATATACAATTTTGGATAAATAGTTACGCTTTTTTTGGTTTGTGAAACGGTTTTTTGTTTCCGGAGCGTTGTCCATTTCCCGGCTTTGGCTTACCACCAAAACCGCGTGGCTTATCAAATTTTTTCTTATTGGCTTCAGGATTATATTCAGGGCCTTTACCATATTGTTCAGGAATAGCCACCTTATCTACATCAATACCCATTAAGGCTTCAATCTGTGCAAAACGCGGCTGATCTTTTTCATTGATAAATGTAATCGCTACGCCTGCTTTCTCGGCACGGGCGGTACGACCAATACGGTGAATATAATCTTCCGGATCGGGCGGTGCATCAAAGTTAACCACAAGGGAAATTCCATCCACGTCAATACCGCGCGATAAAATATCCGTCCCAATTAAAATACGCAAACGTTTTGCTTTAAAATCACGCATAATTTCTTCGCGCTCAGGCTGCTCCAGGTCGGATGAGAAACCCTTAACTGAATAGTTTAATGCTTTAAATGTCTGGTATAATTCTTTTACTTTTTCTTTGGTAGAAGAGAAAATAATGATGGAGGTATAATCTTCGTTTTTAAGGATCTCTTTTAATAAATTTTCTTTTTGGTTATCATATACCACATAGGCTTGCTGTACAATACCTGCCGCCGGCTTAGAAATAGCAATGTTAATAGACACAGGCTCTACAAGCATTTGCCCGGCAAGCTTCCTGATTTTTGGTGCCATGGTTGCCGAAAACATAACCGTTTGGCGCTTTTCGGGAACGTATTTTAAAATCGTTTTAATGTCATCGGCAAAACCCATATCCAGCATGCGATCTGCTTCATCTAAGATCAGGTGCTCAATGGTGTCAAATTTCACATCGCCCGATTGTAAGAGGGCAATCAACCGGCCCGGAGTTGCAATAACAATATCAACGCCTTCTCTTAAGGCATTGGCCTGGCGTTCCCAGGTAATGCCATCGTTTCCACCGTAAATGCCTATAGAGCTTACACCGCAAAAATAAGCCATTCCTTCAATCTGTTGATCTATTTGGAGTACCAGTTCGCGTGTTGGTGCAATAATAAGTGTGTTAATGCCGTGTTTTTTTGTTTTAATAATTTTATCTAAAACCGGTAGAACAAAGGCGGCTGTTTTTCCTGTACCTGTTTGTGCACAGGCTATAAGGTCTTTACCTGCCTGAATAACAGGAATGGCCTGTTGCTGAATTGGCGTTGGTAATTTGTAACCCATCGATTGCAAACCATCTATTAATGATTGATCGAAATTAAAGTCGTTGAATGTCAAAAGTAATATATTAAATAAGTTAATTTTTAAAGGGCTAATTTACTATTTTTATGTCTGAAACACTACATAAAAATGCGCTGGATAAACAGTCCAAATATAACGGCTACCCATGGTTTTTCTACCAGAAACGGAGGTATTTCTCCTGAGCCTTTTTACAGTTTAAATTTAGGTGGAACCGACGATCTGCCCGAGCATATTGCAGAAAACAGGAAACTGGCTTTAAACGAGCTGGGAATTGATTTCGGACAGGTATCCTATTTGAACCAGATTCACAGTAATAGTGTATGCCTTTCACAAGCTGGCAAACAAACCGGCGATGCATTGGTTACAAACCAAAAAAACATAGCTATTGCTGTAGGTGCAGCCGATTGTTATCCTATTTTGTTTCATGATGAGCTAAATCAGGTAATTGGTGCTGCTCATTGCGGTTGGAAAGGTACTCTGACATTGATCGTGAAAAACACCATTGATCAAATGGCAGCTCTTGGGGCCAATAAAAACACGATCCGTATGGCTATCGGCCAGGGCATTAGCATGGCCAATTATGAAGTAAGTGAAGAAGTTATTCAGCAATTTAAAAATGCCGGATTTCCCTACCATTGCTGGGAGGGCAGGCACTTAGATCTTTTGGCCTGTAATAAGCATGTAGCTTTGGAGGCTGGCATTAAAGAAGCACATATCTGGAGTATGAACCGCTGCACCACTGAGCCCGATTTTTTCTCTTACCGCCGGGATAAGGGGAAAACCGGGAGAATGTGGGGATTGATTATGTTGAAATAGTTATAAGTTTTTCATCATCATCTTTTCTTTTTCCTTGATGAAAAAGAAACAAAAAATCAAACCAAAACGCCAACCTCCATTTTTTGCGCACATACCAGCCCAAGAAACGGAGTGAAAAATGGCGGTTCGCACCGTTTTGGCAAGTCAGCCGCACTATTACCAACGTATGCAGTAATGAAAAATTATATAGTCATAATTGAAATAATTCGTAAATTTGAGCTCGAATGAAAAAATACTGTATCCTATTCATTATTATTGCTGTTTTGGTGTTATTACCAAACATTACGGAAGCTCAATGTTCTATGTGTAAAGCGGCTGTACAAAGCAGTATGGATCAGGAAAATTCTGTGGCAAGAGGCATCAATAAAGGCATCTTATATTTAATGGCTGTTCCTTACTTATTGTTAGCGTTTATTTTCCGCAAACATATTGTTACTATTTGGAAAACGGTAAGAGGGAAAAATGTTGTTGAATCAACAGAAGAATAATTTTCTATTTAAATCTTTCCTCCACCTCTCACTAAAATTTCTGAACCTTCGGCCAGTAGTACCGAATGCGGTTTTTGGTCTTTTAAATGCGCAAAACCCGAACCATATAATCCTTCAAAATCAATATCGGCTTTATATTCTTTTACGGTATAAGTCTCCCAACATGGGTGTTCAACGGCATAACCGAAGGTTTGTGTGAGAGAAACTTTTGTATAACCCCAGTAATGTTCGGTAATAAATTCTTCGATACCATTTTGCGACAGAGGATTTAATTTCTTTTCAGCTTTACAGCTTATGACATTCTCCTTTTTGTTATAACGCCAGCGGTATTCTACTTCGAGTTCATGATCATGCTCTTTAATAGTATGCCCCATGGGGAGCGTCACGTATTTTTCTTTATAGAGTGTGTTGGCAACAAAGGTAATAGCAGGTTTTGAAACGATTTCTTTTATAAAAGTGGTTCCACGGTTTTTTTCTCCTGCAGGTGTAGTATACGTGTTGTAAAAACGCAGATTTACTTCTTCAAAATTAATATGGTAAGCTATTTTAAATCCTTTGATCCTCGTATTTAAAAACATAAAGCCTACAATACTTACAAGACATTTTCCATGGTATAGATCAAGCTCTGTATGTGCAGGCAAATAAGGTAAAAGCACTTCGGGCTCTACTTCATAATTGATCATCATGAGTTTCCGCCATTCCGCTTTTAAAAACACCTTTTTTGTCATACCATCGGTCTTACATTAATTCTCTAAAAGAACCGTATAATTAAAGGTATTTAAATCGTAGCCCAGAAGTGGCATTAATTCTTTAATAAAATTGTTTCCATATTTCACATAATACATGCTGAAATTATCATAGCGTTCCTGAGGAACATTATTCGGAAATAATTTTCCTTTCACTGCCCAGATCTGGTTAACGTCGTTCTCCGATTTTTGTTTGAGTGCTCTGTTTATTTTTTGCTCTATGTTTGCAATACCATTCACCGCTTTTTGCTTTTCTGCTTCTGCTGTTCCTGCCAGGGTTTTATCAACGCCACTTACGGTTTCCAATACATTGGCATAAATAGCAGCTAATTGTGCTTTTATATCTTCCAGATTAATATCGTTATGCGATTTAATAAATTGCTTTATTAATTCTTCACCGTCTTTAAATGTATCTTCTGCTCCTAAATTCAATTTTTGTAATTTGCCTTGAGTTCCTTTATCCATAAGCATTACAAAATTACGCGGCATTAAAACAGGTAACGCAATATGATAAACTTCGAACAAATGTTTGTATTCCAGCCAATAGGCTATTTCGCCGGGGCCCCCAACATAAGCAATATTAGGAAGGATTTTTTGCTGGTATAAAGGCCTCAATACCACATTAGGACTCAGTTTTTCAGGGTTAGTATCAATTAGGGTGTTTAATGCTTCTTTTGTAAATGTGATAGATGTATTTAATACTTTAAAACCCTCTCCGTCTTTTTCGATGCGCTCGCGCAACTGATTTTCTTTATAAAAAATATTTATTTCCCGCGGGTTTACCTGAACTGTGTAATCGGGTTTGAGCTCAGCTATTGTTTTATTAACTGCATTAAAAGAGCTATTCTCAAAAATATCTTTCCTCAACTCCTCTTTAAACAAATGTTTCAACTCCGTATCGTTTCCATCTAATGTCACAAGGCCATATTCTCCAAACAGCTCATTTACCAAGAAACGTGTAGCATCAGCCAGGTTTGTATGTTTTAAATAAGCATGCTCGAAAACAGCGCTTAATGCTTTTGCATGATCGCTTTCACCTAATATGGTTTTTAGTTCCTGAATTACTTCCTGCAAACCTTCTGTACTAAACTCTCCTACACTACCCTTCTGCGAACTGTTCCAGGTTATTTTTTTACCAAAGGTGTTAATGTGATTTATCTCTTCAAAATCATGATCCTCACTGGCCATCCAATATACCGGCACAAAATTTTTATCCGGAAACTGTTCTTTTAATGTTTTAGCCAGGTTAATGGTGCTTGCAATTTTATAAATAAAATACAAAGGGCCAGTAAACAGGCAGAGCTGATGGCCGGTAGTGATGGTAAAGGTTTTAGAATCTTCTAATAACCCAATATGATCCCAGGTAGCAGGATACGTGTTTTCAACCAATTTAGCCTGGCGACTCAGTGCTTTTACCAGGACAGGCCTGTTAACGGTTTCAAACCTATTTTTATCGAGGTAAGATTGATAAGCCTGCTTATTGATATGAAACTGATAAAAAGGTTTTACTTTTTCTTCAGCATTTATATAATCATTAAATAACCCTGTGAAGAGTGACGTATTTTTTAATGCGAGTGTTTGTTTTGAAAACATATAAATGAATTAGTGAGGTGCATAAAAGTACATATCTTTATTATAACGGCTTTATGAATAACAGGAGTTTTTTGTTTTTTTCACATAACAAAAAAAGCTATCCGTAAATACAGATAGCCTTTGTTATTAGAAACATTACTATTCTGAAATAATAAGCTTTTGCGTCTGCATTTTATTGTTAATTGTCAATTTTACAAAGTAAACACCATTACTCAATTTTTGTTCGCGCTTTGATACAGAAAATGTATGATCTCCTGCTGTTTGCAGAGTTGGCGGTACCTGATAAATACTTTTTCCTAAAACATCCAGTATTTCGATACCGGTTGTAGCATCCGTATTTAAATGATAGCTAATAGTAGCAGTTTCGTTACTGGGGTTAGGATAAATTGTATAATTAGAGCTTTGTATTTCATTTTCGTTAATACCTACTGTTTCCGAAATATTGATATCATCGATGTACACATTATTAGCAGAGTAAGAAGAGGTATACTGAAATTTCACGCGGACATTATTCGTTAAAAATGCTCCCGGAATAGTAATGGAATTTTGAGTCCAGGTAGTAGAACCGTTTGGAACAAAAGCAGAAGTGCTTGGCGGATTATTGATCAACGTAGTTCCTGTATAAACAGCTCTTTGTGTCCAGTAAGCACCGCAATTGGTAGAGAAAAAGACTTTTAACTCATCATCTACAGCCGCACTTAACGTGGTGGTTGATGCTGCTGCAACTTTAAAGGTAAACGACTTATTCTGGGCATTTGTCAAATCATACGAAGGGCTCATTAATTCATCTATATCCTGCGCATAATTATTAAAAGCACTCATTTTAGCAGCACCTGTTCCGCCAATTCCCGCATTAGCAGCATATACCCATTTATGGCCGTTGTTATCATAATCGTACGATTCCCACGTATAATCCATAATCGTAGGCGTTTCAAAGCCTTCGGTATACGAACCGTTATAGGTAATATCAGCTGTTGTATTATCTACTCTTATATACTGCGTTTTAGTAACGGTGTTTGTACCTGCAGCGTTAGTTGCCGACAGACTAACCGAAAATGTACCTGCTGTGTTATACGTTACTACCGGATTAGCGGCTGTAGATGTTGCCGGCGTGCCTCCCTGAAAAGTCCATAGCCTGCTGGTTTCGGCACCATGTAATATATTTTTTGTAAAAGTAACGTTGTTTCCTTTGCACAGGCGTTTTCTCGAAACTGAAAAATCAGGAACCGGCACACAGGTAGTGGTTGGCCCCGAAACACCTGTTGCTATAAGGTTTGCAGGCGACCATAAATTACTTCTTCCCGAAATAGCACTTTCAACTGCCAGTCGCATACGGTCTTTTTGGCCTGTAGTATACATATTGGTACAGTACGAATACTCCATATAATTTTGAATATTTTCAATAACACCTGTCGAGCCTAAAATAGAAACATCATCAACAGTAAACTCTCCTAAATTATCCTCTGCATTCCACGCGTAAATTCTAAAGGTAACGGGAGTGGTTTTATTTGTGAAAGAAGTTCCCGAAACACTGATCATACTTCCCGCCTCAAGCGTAGTAGCATCTGTTTTATAAAAGAATACATCGCCGGTATTTACACTTAAATTAGCATTGGCCGGAGAAAGAGTTGCTGTTAAATTACTTGCGAAACCATCTGCACTTGAACGGATAGCATAGGTTCTGGGGCCGGTGGCCGAACGGTTTACTTTAAATTTTAATCCATATAAACTCATGGAAGAGGTCATGAGTTTTGGAGCAACGGTTATTTCGTAATATTTTGCCGGGTTAATCGTTCCTGTCAAAGCACTATAATTAGTTTCTCCATTAGCAGCACCGGTAGGCCAATCAGAAAATGAAAATGCTCCGGCTGTTCCTGAATTTGGAGAAACGCCTGTAGCTAAAAATGGCGTCACGTTTACACTATCATAAATAGCAGGTATAACAGATGGATCAGAATTACCGGAAGCATTCGTGACTGCATTAAAATTAAATGTTCCCATCGAAAATGTATCGATCATACACCCCGGTGTGTAGAGGTCTGGGCAGGTTTCATGTCCTTTGGTAATGGGTGTATCGGTTACACCATCATCGCCACAGGCCAAATTCACATTAATGGAAATATTAATTGTTCTGTTCCAGGGGTGCCCCAGATCAAGCCAGTGCCCCACTTCGTGAGTAATGGTTCTTGATTTTAAAACACTACTGGTTCCTATTGAGCCAACATAATTGGCAAGTATCATTAAGCCATCATGTACCGATAAAGATCCTGTTGCAGCAGAAGGATAGTACGCATAGCCCGCCCAACCCTGCTGTAAGGCCTTCGCCGTCCAGATATTTAAATACTTGTCGCGCGGCCACGGGTTTACTTTTGCACTATCATCTCCGTAATTTGTTTTACTGGTGTAGATCCTGTCAATACCATTTGTGCAATTCCCTTGCGGGTCTAAGCGCGCCAATACAAATTCAATTTTTATATCAGAAAGTAATCCTTTAAATCGTGGAATAATTGTATTTGTATCTGCATTCAATTTCCGCATGTCAATATTCAAAATTGTCATAGCGTCAAAGATCTGCGCGTCTGAAATATTTTCGGCTCCATTTTGATGTAACACATGAAATACAACAGGTATCGTGTAAACCGTTACGCTCTGGATCCCCCTTTTGGCAGCAGCAATACGATCGTAAGATTGTTCATTGTCTATAAAGGTTTGCAACATTTCGGGATGTGCCATATATAATTTTTTGATGGCTTCATCTGTCCCACAATGTTTTAATTCCTGACCAGAAAGAGTATTTGCCACAAAAAAAAGGATGATAAAAATGGCTTGTAAATTTGTTTTCATTGGCGTATAATTTTTAGTAGAAAGGATCTCTATCAAAGATATAAATAAACCTGAAATCCTATAATTACGTAATTATACGTGAAGGTTTGGACAAAAGAACTCTTATGAAGCACTTTCTGAGCTTATTTCCCGGTATTCAAATTGCTTTTTCCACTCCTAATTAACAGTAAAAAAGCTGTTATTCAGTATTTTACAAAAGCAAATATTACTATTTAGTGAATTACTCGGTATTTTGTTAATAACCCGACTTTAGTACGCCCCAAAGCCTTCGTATTTTTATGTGTTAAACAGAACTATCTTAATGAGTTTACAGGTTAATGTTAAAGATTTACTATCAAACCTATATCACAACCGTGGTATAGTAGAATTATTATTTGGTCAACGCGATCAGATAACCGTAAATGAATTATTGGGTCGCGATGATATTACGGATGAGCAATATAAAAAACTCATCTCTCTTGATATTTTATTTGAATATGAAAACATTGTGAGTCTGAATGATTCGGTAGTGGCCATGTTCGAAGATTTTATGGAGATCGGGGAAGTGACTCCGGGGTTTATCAATGATTACATCAACGAGCTCAAACGCCACATTTCTTTCTATCAGGAAGCACGCGAGATGCGCTTTTTACGAAGTATAAAAAAATACCTGAAACGCATCAACTCAACGCTTACCCGCGAAATTATCAAGCTTCAGAAAAATGTAGATGATACTTACAAGAACGAAAGTAACTACCGCATTAAATTACAAAAGCTTGAAGATTACCGTGAAAAGCGCGATACCATTATTGAGTTCATTAAAAAAACAACGGAAATTGTTGATGAAACAAGGACCCTTTTCAATATTACCAACGACAGTGAACTGTTCGGTATTGTATCAGCGCTTAAATCAAGTTTGATTGAGAACCTCGATTTCTTAATTGAGATCCAAACCGACATTACCGATTTCATTAATAAAATTCAGTTCCAGCTCGATGTTTACAAAAAAGCACAACGTTTAAAAGAAGTAAAAGATCATGGAACCCTGCATTTTAAAACAAACTTCCGTGAAATTGTTGCCAGCATTAATACCTTAAAACATAACGGGCATAAAACCCCTAAAACAAAAATCCCTATCGACTTTTTGTATAGCGATGATGGGCATGTACTTTGCAAACGCATCTCCGAAAAATATAAAATTACACGCCTTATGGTGCGTGGGCTTGCCGATAAAATGGCCGGCAACTTTAAGGATAAAGGTTTAGAGCAACAAATTAAATTAGATACCGAAAAATTAGTGGAACGTTTTTTAACACAAACCAAACATAATTTATTTGAGTATTTAATAGAATACAAATTCCCAAAAACCATTGGTACCGTTACGTTTGAAGAACGTCTTTCGCTATTTGTGGAAATTGCAATGGAGTACCAGACACAACTCGATTTTAAATACCGCTTACAATATCACGATTACATTGACTCGGAGACTAAAACACAAAAACGGTTAGGCTATACCTTGATTTTACCTATTAAAGAAAAAGCGAAAAAAGAAAAAGTCAAGTAGAATAGGACAAAAGATTAAAGACAAAAGATCGTTTAAATCATTTGTCAGTTCGAGCGAAGTCGAGAACAACTCAATACTAAAAATCTGCAGCATTTGCGAAATCTGCGGGAAACAAAAAAGATAAACAATGGAAGAATATAACTTTAATTTACCGAAACAAACCCACGACATTTTTTCTGTGATGGCTCGTGGTGCTTTTATATCAAGCAACGGAAGCAGAGATGGCATGAACCGTTTATACGACGTGATCAATAATCCTGAAAATTTTGACAGACTACAAGCTTATTTTAATGTGATACGTTATAACATTGAAAGAGGAAATAACTTTTTTTATTTTTCGAAATTAAATGAGCCAAACAGCGAAATAGAAAAAAAACTGGAGCGTTTTGAACGCTATATCGATATTATTGATCTGTTTGCAAGCATGGATAATAAGATCGGAATAGGAAGCCGTTTCCGCCCGGGAGAAATTGCGGAAGAGTGTAATGCGAACGTACGTTTGAAACAAAAGCTGCAAAAAATCCCCTTGTACCGTTCAGAAACATTGCATAACAAAGTACGCGAGATTTGTGATTTGATGAGCCGTGATTCTTTTTTAGAACTGGAAGACGAAAAAACAGAATCTTATAAAGTGCTGGATTCATATACTTATTTATTGGACATTATTAATTCTGTAGCCATATACGAAGAAGGAGGAAACAGTGACGACACGCAGGGGTTAATTTATAATTAAACCGTTTTATTTTTAATATACCTAAAGCCACTATTAGTATTTTAACCTAAAAAGATAAACTATGATGAAGAAAACTCTACTACTTATATTCATTTTTGTTGCCGGACAACGGATGTTCTCACAGGCAAAATACTCAACACCATCGGAAGATTTTGTTACATTTCATAATACGATCTCAGCCGCGGAAAGGATGTATAAAAATGATTCTTTGTTACAGGCTTATGCAAAATACGACATTGCTTTTTCCGGCTATAACGGCGCTGTTAATGCCACACATTATTTTAAAGCAACGATGTGCGCGTTAAGAATTAAAGAAGAATACAAAGCTTTACATTATCTGGAAAAAGCGATTACAGGCGGTTATGATATAGATAGTAATAAAACAACGATCGTATTTTACAATCAAAACACCAAAAAAGAATATGCTGCTAACAAAGCAAAATGGTTGAAAGCAAAAGAAGATGGACGTAATTACGAATGGGAGGGGCAGTTATATGCCAGCCTTGAGGCAAACAAAAAATACAATACCGGTACTTACAAAGCGGCCACAGAATATTGTGTAGCCTGCCTCAAAAATCCTAAATGCAATAAAACGGTGCCTGAATATGCTTCGAAATACCGTTTGGTAAAAGAAAAAATGAAAGTGGATTCTATTAACGCCGCTATTCTTTTGGCTAATATTCAAAAATATGGTTTTCCAAATATGAAACTGGTTGATAATGGCGCCTGCGATATTGCCCGTAATATTTTATTGAATTACGATTACGATAAAAAAAATGAGCGCTTAAACGATCTATTATTCAAAGCCCTGGTAAATGGGCAAATTTCGCCTTCATTTTATGCACAGGTAGTTGACAGAAGAAATTTATTTAATGGTTTCCCTCCTGAATTTTATGAGCCGTCGTTAGGTTACGAAAAATTAACCGTTAAAGAGTTTGCACCGGCAAATGCAAAAAGAAAAACGATAGGCTTGTATCCGGTTATTGTACCAAAACCAACCGATTTAAAAGGAGCAAACCTAAGCGATCCGGCCATAGTAGCTAAGTTTTACGGAAGCTTATACGATTATTAATACAAAATTATACTTTGAAAAAAGGATCATACTAATACACAATGAAAGGGTTTGCCAACCGGCAAACAAAAAAATAAAAAATGGAAAACGTAAGAATATTAAATAGAATTGTACAGATCAATATTGCAAACATTAAATATGCAGATATTGAATTAAGCGGGAATACGTGTTTCGTAGGAACTAACAACTTTGGTAAAACATCATTGCAACGCGCCATTTTATTCTTTTATAGCGCCAATAGCCGTGGTTTGGGGATCTCAGCTTCACAAAAACCTTTTGAGGAGCATTACTTCCGCTACGAAAACTCATATCTGATCTATGAGATCAGTACAGAAGATAAACCGTTTTTTGTGATCGTATATCGCCACAATAAACTGGTATTCCGCTTTGTGGATGCAGCATATAGTCCGGATTATTTTTTCAATGAAAATGATGAGGCACTTAAAATCAAAGAAGTAATCTCCGGTTTCGAAAAAAGAGGCATTTTCATTTCTAACCAGATCGATACCTTTGAGCGTTACCGTAATGTATTGTACGGTACAGAAACAGATAAGCAATTAACCAAGTTTCATATCCTTAAAGGAAATGAGAAATATCAGAACATTCCAAAATCCATTACGAACGTTTTCTTAAGCTCTAAAAGCAGTATTGATAGTCGTTTTATTAAAGACTTTATTGCCAACTCGCTTACTACCGAAAACAGTTCTATTAAACTGGAACAGGTAGAACGTCAGCTACGCCAGTTCAACGAAAAGTATTCGGATATTGAAACATATCTGAAAAAAGAATCTCAACAATTAATTGAGTTCATTGATAAAAAGTATGACCAGGTGCATATGCTCAAAGGCGCGCAAATGGAAATGGCCGATAAACTGGGAAGTAGCTTACGTTATGCCGAAACACAGAACGAAACCGTTATAAAAGCCGCTAAAGAAAAAGAAGAAGAAATTGATAAGCTGGCAGAAGCTAACGAAGAACAAAAAACCAACCTAGAAGAAAAACAAAAAGATGTCCGTGAGGAAATCGGGTATTACGACAGAACGATCCGTGAAGCCAATAAAAAATTAAAAGAGTACAAAGAAAAAAATATTGAGCAGGCCGTAGAGAAAAATTCGGAGCGCGAAAAACTTCAGGTTGATTTAAATATTGCACGTCGCGAGTATGAATCGTTAACCTCGAATGTGCAAAATATTGAGATGAAGTATTCATCGTTAATTGAGCAATTACGTAACGATAAAACGGCATACATCAATAAGATCAATTCAAGAACCGGCGAAATCTTCAATCATTATAATGAATTACAGTTACTTCAAAAAAACGAGTTCAGTAAAAAAGATGCGGAGCTAAAACAAAAACGTGAAGAATCTTTAGTGAATTTAAATGCTGAAGTAACCTCTAAGCAAATTGAGTTCAACGAATTAAAAGCTGAAGAAAAAGTAATTCGCAATACCCGCTTTTATGAAACAGAAATTAAAGCGCAGGAAACTGAATTAGCAGAATTAAGAGCGATTAATTATAAAAATAAGTCTGAAAGAGCCATTAAATCTAACTTAGTTCAAACCAATCAAAAAGAATGGGAAAACTTAGAACAGAAATTAAAATCTTCTTTATCGAACCAGATTCAAAAAACCAATAACGAAATTATCCGTCTAAAAACGGAAATTAAAACCATCGAAGAAAAATTAAATGTTCAGCACGATGCGTTATATGGTTACTTAGAAAAAAATGTAAAAGACTGGCATACCACCATTGGTAAGGTTGTTAATGAAGAATTATTATTCCGTACGGATTTAAATCCGACAAAATCGGATGATAAAGGTGTTTCATTTTACGGTTTAAATTTAAAGCTGGATGGTGTAAACGTAGTTTCTAAAACCATTGAAGAATATCAGTTTGAAAAGAACGAAAGATTAGCTATGATCCGCGATCTGGAAGAATCCTTAAATCAGTTTCAAACCGCTAACAATGAAGAGAAAATGGTTGCTGCCGATAAATTTGGTAAGCAATTGGGCGAATTAAAAGAAGATTTGAAAGTATTGAATTACTCTTTGGAACTTGCCGAAAAACGTGAGAAAAAACTAATCCTCGAAATTGAAGACTGGAAACAACGTGCAAGCTCAGAGATCGAAGAATCTTTAACAGGTAACAAGCAAAAAATAAATTTAATTGAAGAAGAATTAGCTATCTTAAACAAAAAGAAAAACAACATTCTTAATGACTTCAATACACAATTAGATAAGCTGAAAGCCTTTAACGATGAGCGTTTGGCAGATCTGAAAAACAGACAGGAAACAGAGATCAGCGAACTGGAAGTAGAAAAGAAAAACCAGGTTAAAGAATACGAAGAAAAAGAAAGTTCATTAAGCAACGAAAAAGAATCGAACTTTAAAGAGAAAGGTGTTGATAGCAAAGAGATCAAGAAAATTGATGCCCGCATTAAAGAATTACAGGAAGCATTAAAAGAAATTGATCAATATTCGCAGATTGTGAGTGATTACTTAAAAGATAAACGTGAAATCTTTGACAAGTTACCTGACCTGATTCAGAAAAAAGAAGAGTACGTAAAATCAGCCAATGATTTAAGTACTGAACTGGAAGAAATAGGCCGTAAATACAATGTACGTCGCATGGAGCTGAACAAGCAGAAACGTACGCTGGAAGAAGAACTGATCGAATTTAATAACGGGATCAATTACTTCACCAAGAATTTCCGCGAAACACCGGTGTTTAACAAATATGCCGATATTATTGAAAGAGCAGAACCTAAAAAAACCAATTACAGTGTGATGGATCTGTGTACTCAATTATTAAAGAACGATTCGCATTTTAATGAGGAATATGGCGCTTTCCAACGTTATGTAAATGAGTTTGCAGGGAAATTCAGATTAGACAATCACTTTAACTTTATTATCCGTAATGATGCCACACAAGGCGAATACGAACGTTTTGCGCAAAACTTACGCTCGTTCATCAACGAAAATAAAATTGAATTATCTATTGCTGAAACAGCCACACAAATTGGTTTGGTAACCGACAGTATTGCTACCAAGGTAAAAGAACTGAGCGGACAAAAAGATAAGATCCAGCATATCATTACATTAATTGCTGAGGATTTCAAAAAAGCGGAGTTCGAAGAATCCAAATTAATTGAGTTCATTAAAATTCGCTTAGAAGACTCTGACAATAAGGTTTACAAGTTATTGAAACGCATCCAGGAGTTCCGCGAAGAAAACGGATTGGTATACAACGAAGGTTTATTTAATACGGATTTTGCCACTCATAAAAACAAAGAGATCAGTACACGTGCCGTTAAATTGTTGGATCAGTTACGTACTTCTATTAAAGAACAAGAACAGGAAGAGATCCGTTTACAGGATCTGTTCGAGTTACGCTTCAACATTAAAGAAGGTATGAACGAAACCGGCTGGACACATAAAATTGACAGTATAGGTAGTACCGGAACGGATATCCTTGTAAAAGCAATTATCTATATTACCCTGTTACACGTATTCATTAAAGAATCGTCACACCGAGGTAGTACAGACTTTAAAGTACACTGTATCATTGATGAAGTTGGACAGATCTCTGCTCACTACTTACGTGAATTATTACGTTTTGCGAAAAACAGAAACATTATGATGATTAACGGTTTACCGAACAAATCAGGTCTGGAAGCGCATTACAAATTTACCTACCAGTTCCGTAGAGAGGAAAATAACAACGTCCGCATCTTCCCTAGTATTGTAACGGAAGTAGAAGCTTAATTTTAGGTTTAAATGATGTATTGTAAACACCCGCTTTATTTATATTTAGCGGGTGTTTTGTTTTAAAAGAAACTATGAGGAAAATTTGTATCATACTTACATCTTTTTTGTTGTTTGCCTGCGACAACTCTCCTAAAATGGAGTCTAAAATAATCCCTCTCACGATCGATATACAACCCTTTTCGGATGCAACTACAGAGCAGGTTAAATTTGTTTATAACGAACTTCACAAAATTTATCCGAACATCATCATTAAAAAAGCCATTGATTTACCGGCCTTTGCCTACTATAAACCCCGTAACCGTTATCGCGCCGATAGTTTAGTGGGCTATTTGAACAGGAGAACAGAACAGGGTCACATTACAATGGCCTTAACTAATAAAGACATTAGCTGGACAAAAGGAACCATAAAAGATTACGGCATTATGGGCCTGGGTCTTTGCCCCGGAAATTCCTGCGTAGCTTCTACATTCAGACTTTCGAAAACCAATACGTTAGATCAGTTATTTAAAATTGCCATTCATGAACTTGGTCATACACAAGGCTTACCACATTGCTCGGTTAAAACCTGCTTTATGCGTGATGCAGAAGGTAAAAATCATACAAATGAGCTGAACGCTTTTTGTGAAAACTGCAGAAAGCATTTAATTAGTAAAGGCTGGGTGCTTACATAACGACACTAGTTTATACTCTATAGCCAATCTGAGGTCTTGACGTTTGCTTTTCCTGCTTATCAAGCAACTCATCCAGGTATTGGAAAACGACTTCAATATTCTTCGTATTATTATCTGTTTTCTTTCGTAGTTCCTCAATAATCAAGCGTACCTCTATATTATCGACCAACATCTGGCGAATTTTGGTAAATATTCTTATGATGCGGATATTTACTATAATAGCCTTTTCACTGTTTAAAACACTGGATAACATAGCTATACCTTACTCTGTAAATACGTAAGGCATATAGCGTAAGCCCATTTTATCGGAATTGGAGGTCACAAATTGTGACCTCCAATTTTCTAATTCCGTTTTAGTTAATTCAAACATAAAATC
>JAZJZF010000006.1:9434-51544 GCA_040389965.1 Bacteroidota bacterium | reverse complement strand
CCCGATTGGATTCGAACCAATGGCCCACAGCTTAGAAGGCTGTTGCTCTATCCAGCTGAGCTACGGGGCCAAAATTTAGCTTTTGGGCTAATAATTTGGAATGCGAATTTAAGGATTTTTTTTTATCCGTGGTTAATTTTTTTAAAGGGCATTAAAACAGGTGTTTTCAGCAATATTTTGGTATTTTTAGCGCTTTATGCCAGTGGTAAAACTATCCGTCATTATTGTAAACTATAACGTGAAGCACTTTATTGAGCAGTGCTTGTTTTCTGTGCTAAAAGCAGCGCAACACGTTAGCTGCGAGGTGTTTGTGGTAGATAATAATTCTGTAGACGGCTCTGTGGGGCTTATTAAAAGTAAGTTTCCGCAAATTACTCTTATCGAGAATAAAGTCAATACAGGCTTTTCGGTAGCCAATAACCAGGCTATTAAACTGGCAAAAGGCGAATACGTATTGCTGCTTAACCCCGATACGGTGGTGCAGGAAGACACTTTTTTGAAAGTTATTGCTTTTATGGACGAACACCCCGATGCCGGAGGATTAGGCGTTAAAATGCTTGACGGTCAGGGGAATTTTGCTCCTGAGTCGAAACGAGGCTTACCAACGCCTACTGTGGCATTTTATAAAATGTTTGGACTGGCGAAATTGTTTCCACGCTCCAAAAAATTTGGAGTATACCATTTAACGTATCTGCCCGAAAACGAGGTAAATGAAATAGATGTGATCAGTGGTGCTTTTATGATGATGCGTAAAAGTGCATTGGATAAGACGGGCCTTCTCGATGAAACCTTTTTTATGTATGGCGAGGATATTGACCTGTCGTATCGTATTACAAAGGCAGGTTACAAAAACTATTACTTTCCGCTTACGCAGATCATTCATTATAAAGGAGAGAGCACCAAACGCAGTAGCCTTAATTATGTGGTTATTTTTTACAGAGCCATGGCTATTTTTTCCAAAAAACATTTTAGCGGTTCTCACGCTTTTTGGTTTACCTTTTTAATTAATATCGCTATTGTTCTCAAAGCCGGAGTTGCTTTATTGAGCAGGTTCTTTAAAGCTTTCACGGTACCGTTGATCGATTTTGTACTTCTTACTGCCGGCTTATTTGTGATTAAAGATCTGTATTTGTCGAACACCGGTTTGAGTGTTGATGTGTATTCGCAAAGGCTTTTAATGATTGCCTTTCCTGCTTATGCACTGACCTGGATGCTTATGGTATATTTTAACGGAGGATACGATAAGCCAGTAAAGCTATTGAAAATACTACGTGGGGTAGTGGTGGGAACGGTTTTTATTTTATTGGGCTATTCTTTATTACCTGAATCGCTGCGGTTTTCAAGGGCTTTTATTTTATTTGGAACGGCCTGGGCTGTTATGAGCTTTTTAATATTAAGGGTATGTTTTCACTTTCTTAAAATAAGATCCTATACGCTCACTACCGAAAAAACAAAACGCATTGTTATTGTTGGTAAACAAGCGGAGTTTGAACGTGTGTGGCAACTCATTAAGGAAACCAGTGTTAATCCTTCTTTTGTAGGCTTTGTAAACACGGAGCCCGATGAAATTTCCCACATGAGCTATATTGGCAATATCAGTCAGTTGGATGAAATTATTAAAATACATGAGGTAAACGAAATTATTTTTTGTGCAAAAGACATTAGCTCACAACAGATCATTAATTACATGCTTACCATGGTTTCCAGTGGCGTCGATTTTAAAATTGCATCTCCGGAAAGCCTTTCTATTATTGGCAGTAACAATATTGATACAGCCGGAGATCTGTATATGATCGATGTCAATAGTATTACAAAAGCAAGCAATCAGCGAAAGAAGCGCCTCCTTGATATATCGGCAAGTCTGCTGGTACTGGTAGTAAGTCCTGTCTTATTTTTTATGCAGGAAAAGAAAAGTAATTATTTTGTAAACTGCTTTAATGTGTTGTTTGGCTTTTATTCCTGGGTTGGTTATGGTAAAACCTCCGATAAATCGTTGCCGCAGATAAAACGCTCTATCCTGTCGCCTGCTATGCTGGCTACAAGCGATTTAACTATTGATAAGGCCAAACTCTTAAATCTTCGTTACGCTAAAGATTACAGGCTCGAAAAAGACATTACCATTATCTGGAAATGTATCAGGAAATTGGGAAATTAATACGTGTGAATTTTATTTCACTACATTAAACAATTTGCTTACCGTTTTTTGATTGCTGTCGCTAATATTAAAGATATAAGTACCTTCTGCAAGTCCGCTGATATTTAACTGTAATTCGTTTGTTCCTTCAAAAGAATTTTCCTTTTGAGTAAGCACAGTTCTACCCATCATATCTTTTACGGTGATAAGTAATGCTCCGTTAACTTCCGTTGCATATTTTACCATAACCATATTACCGGCAGGATTAGGATATAAAGTTACCATCGACATTTTTGAAGAAGCAGCAACCTCTTGTAAGCCAACAGTAATGCAGCTGTTAACACAGGTGCAAAATGTTGTAGTAAGGGCTACGTTCCCTGAATTGGCATCAAAGCCGCCTGCAGGGTGGCCTGCATCACAAATATCCAGATGTGTATTACCGGAACCAATAATGCCCGTGTTCGAAGAAATTCCGCCAATATTAAAGCCTCCGCAGCTGCTTGTAGGCCCTAATACCGTAGCAGAATTTAACCAATCCTGGCCTACCGTTACCATACAGTGAGTAGTAAAACTGGAGTTGTTCCCATTAAAAAAAGAACGGGAAACGCTCATGTTTTTATTGTTAATGAAGGTACTGTTATAGCCGTTGGCAAAATCATGTGTTATGCTGATGTTCCCGTTGTTTTCGCCATAACTTCCCCAGCCATTGGCAAAGCCATCTGTAACGATCACATTCCCATTATTAATAAAATCACCAATAGAATCGTATAAAACATTGGTCGTAATCGTTCCTGTATTAATTGTAGACGCGTGATCGGCAGTGGCAAAGGCAAGGTTTGTTTGCGTCCCTGAATTGTAATAGTTTGCGTTGGCACTGATTACTAAAAAGCTGTCTGCATCCAGGGAAGCATTGTTAGTAAAAGAACCGGCTGATGAAACTGTGAGGTTATTTACATTCATGGTGCCACTATTTAAAAGTGTACCGCCACCTACCCATACATTGGTAGAGTTGATTACTCCCTGGTTACATACTTTACCACCTGCCAGGACAGTAATTAAACCACTTACAGTACCTGTAGAGGTAATACATAAGGTTTGCCCAGATGATACGAGTTGGTTAGCAGAATTGGCGTTTGAAATAGTTGTTGTGCAACCACTGCATTGTGCCTGTATATTGCTTGTTGTAAAAGTTACAACTGCTAATAATAAAAGAAAGTAATGTTTTATCATATGTATGGGTTTAAATATTAAAATCCTAGAACGCTTCTTACAAGTTTTAGTTTGTCACGGGCAATTATTCTGGCTTTGGCTTCACCAACCTGTAATTCTTTTTCAAGCAGGTCTGTGTTATTCATAAATTCGCTGTAACGCTTACGGGGCCTTTCAAATTTGCTCAGAATGAGTTCGTGTAAAGCTATTTTAGCATGGCCGTAACCATAACCACCGCGCAAATAATTAGCACGCATTTCGGCAGTTTGTTCGGCTGTTGCCAGTAAACGGTAAATAGCAAACACATTACAGGTGTCAGGATCTTTGGGTTCTTCCAAAGGCGTAGCATCCGTTACAATTGTTTTTACCACTTTTAATAATTCTTTTTCCGGAAGAAAAATATTAATGTAGTTATTATACGACTTACTCATTTTTTGCCCGTCGGTTCCCGGAACGATCATCACATTTTCATCCACTTTTGCCTGTGGTATGACAAATATTTCCTGGCTGTATTGTGCATTAAATTTGGAAGCAATATCTCTTGTAATTTCAATATGTTGCACCTGATCTTTACCTACAGGAACAAATTCGGCATCGTATAAAATAATATCTGCTGCCATTAACACAGGATAGGTAAATAAACCGGCATACACTTCACTTAGTCTGCCCGATTTATCTTTAAACGAATGCGCGTTAGCCAACATAGGAAATGGCGTAAAACAGCTTAAATACCACGTCAGCTCGCATACTTCAGGAATGCGGCTCTGGCGGTAAAGCATATTTTTTTCTGTATCAAAGTCAAACGCTAACCATGTTGCCGCAACGGAGTTAACACTGCTAATTCTAAATGCGGCGTCTTTTTGTGTAGTTAATGAATGAAGATCGGCTATAAAAAGAAGCGAATCGTTTTTTGGGTCCTTGCTAAGTTCAATAGCAGGTAATATGGCACCTAAAATATTGCCTAAATGCGGTATGTTGGTGCTTTGTATTCCGGTAAGTATGCGTGACATGTTTAATTTGGGAGTTATTTGAATGAAAAAATTATGGAGTTAGATGAAATGAGATCGTCTGATTCGGAAATCAAAAAAAATCACTTACGCCAACTCTCTAACTGTTTATATCCCTTTAATAATTCCATCTTTTTGCGCTCTTATAAAATTAACGATTTGGTCTCGGGTGTCTGTATGTTCAATTTCTTGTTCTACAATTTCCAAAGCATTGGTCATATTATGACCACGTACAAAAATTAATCTGTAAATATCTTCTATCTGGCGTATGACTTCTTTATCGAAACCCCTGCGACCAAGTCCAATGGCATTTACACCAATATATTGTAACGGTTCGCGTGCACACCTTACAAAAGGAGGGACACTTTTACGGATCTGCGCAAAGCCTGCTACAAAACTATGTGCGCCAATGGTAATAAATTGTTGAGTTCCACACATGCCTTCAATAATAGCAAAATCTTCAATCGTAATATGTCCTGATAAACCAACGCTGTTTGCAATAATAACATTATTACCAATAATGCAATCGTGTGCTACATGAACATAAGCCATTAGCATACAGTTGTTACCTACCATGGTAGTCATACGGTCGGCTGTACCTTTGTGTATGGTAACATACTCGCGAATAATAGTGTTATTACCAACAATGGTGGTTGCTTTTTCTCCTTTATATTTTAAGTCCTGTGATACAACACCAATAATAGCACCCGGAAAAATCTGACATCCTGAACCGATGGTTGTATCAGGATAGATCATGGCGTTGGAGTGAATGTGAGTATTGTCGCCAACTTCAGCATTTCCTAATACAGATGCAAATGCATCGATGGTAACATTTTTACCGATTTTAGCATCCTGGCTTATGTTTGCTAGAGGTGAAATCATATAGTATTCCGGTTTTTTATGGTTGCGGTTTTAGCAGGGATCATGAATCGGAGCTATAACCAAAATAGTCTTTTAGTTAAGATAATTGGGGTTCCTGAACTTTTACTTCGATGCCTTTTACTTTTACGATCTGTGCCATCATTTCAGCCTCCATTACCGGTTTGTTATTTACATAAGCAGTACCTCTCATGTGGCATATACCGCGGCGAATAGGAGTAACCAGATTTAAGCTGAATACTACAGTATCACCCGGAATAACCTGTTGTCTGAATTTCACATTATCTATTTTAATAAAATAGGTAAGGTAGTTTTCGGGATCAGAGACTGTTTTTAAAACCAATACGCCACCACATTGAGCCATCGCTTCAATTAATAAAACACCCGGCATAACAGGGTTTTCAGGAAAGTGACCTTTAAAAAACTCTTCGTTTAACGTTACATTTTTAACACCTATCACATGGCTTTCCGAAAATTCCATAATCTTATCGATCAGTAGCATTGGCTGGCGGTGAGGTAATAACTTCATAATATCCATGATATTAAGCACCGGAGGCTTATTCATATCAATTTTCGGATAATCTTTCTCTGCTTTTTGTTGTTTGGCAAGGGCTTTTATTTTTTTGGCAAAATCCACATTACCGGCATGCCCCGGGCGTGCCGCTAGAACGTGTATTTTTAAAGGCTTTCCTACAAGTGCTAAATCACCCACAATATCAAGCAGTTTATGACGGGCAGGCTCATTAAAGAAACGCAGTTTGGTATTATTTAAAACGCCTCTGCCTTTTACTTCTACATCGGGTTTATTAAATACTTTACGCAAATGGTTTAATTTATCTTCAGGAAGCTCGCTATCTACCAATACAATAGCATTATCCATATCGCCCCCTTTAATAAGGTTGTGCGCTAATAAGGCTTCCAGTTCTCTTAAAAACACAAAAGTTCTGCAAGGTGCAATTTCGTTTTTAAACTCACCCAAATTATACATAGAGGCATGTTGTGTTCCCAGCACTTCGCTACCGTAATCTACCATCACTGTTACACGAAACTCATCCTGAGGTACAGCAAGCATTTCTACTTTTTTTACAGAGTCTTCATAGGTCAGGTTTTCATCCAGTACAAAATACTCGCGTTCTGCATTTTGTTCTTCAATACCTGCTTTTTCCAATATTTCAATAAAGTTTAATGAGCTGCCGTCCATAATAGGCATTTCAGGGCCTGTAACCTGGATAAGGCAGTTATCAATACCCAAACCAACCAGCGATGCTAAAACATGCTCTGTTGTATGGACACGCACTCCATTCTTTTCGAGTGTAGTACCTCTTGATGTATCTACTACTAAATCGCAATCTGCCTCAATAATAGGTTGCCCTTCAAGGTCTGTTCTTTGAAATTTATACCAGTGATTTTCCGGTGCAGGATTAAATGTTAATGTTACCTGTGCACCCGTGTGCAAGCCTTTACCGGTAATGGAAACTGCTTTTTTTATCGTTCTTTGTTTATCGCTCATAATCTTTTTAATGCTTGGTTATTATTTTTGTACTTAATAAATCAGGATTAGCTGCCCAGTTTTCTTTCGATGTCTTTTATCTTATCATTCAACTTGGGAAGGTTTCTGAATAATACATAACTTCTTCTAAAATCTCCAAGTGAGAAAGCAGGAGAGCCTTGTACAATTTCATTTTCTTTTTCAATGGAGCTGCCAACACCGGCTTGTCCGGCAATTTTAACGCCATCGGCAATTTTAATATGTCCTACAACACCTACCTGTGCGGCAATCATACAATTTTTACCAACTTTGGTAGAGCCCGCAACACCTGATAAACCGGCAATAACCGTGTTTTCGCCAATTTCTACATTATGGGCTATCTGCACCAGGTTATCGAGCTTAACGCCTTTACGTAAAATGGTAGAACCCAGCGTTGCCCTGTCAATAGAGCAGTTGGAGCCAATTTCTATATTATCTTCAATAACTACATTTCCTATTTGTGGTACTTTGGCAAACTCTTTCCCGTCTTGTGGGGCAAAGCCAAAGCCATCGCTACCTATTACCGTGCTGGAGTGTACAATCACGTTAGCGCCCAAATGGCAATCGTGATAAATCTTTACACCCGAAAACAGAATGGTATTATCGCCTACGGTGCAATTATCACCAATGTACACATGGGGGTAAATCTTTACATGATCGCCAAGTTTTACGTTTTGACCTATATAGGCAAAAGCGCCAATATAACAATCATTGCCGTATGTGGCGTTCTCGCTGATAAACGAAGGTTGTTCAATACCTTTCTTCTCGCCTTTTACCTGCTCGTACATTTCGAGCAATTTCGCAAAGCTTGCATAGGAGTCTTCCACACGAATAAGTGTGCAGCCCGGTTTAACAGGCTTTTCAAGAGCAAGGGTTTTATTAACGATCACTATGCTGGCGTTGGTGTCGTATATATAATTGGTGTATTTAGGGTTAGCCAAAAACGATAAAGTTCCGGGTAATCCTTCTTCTATTTTAGACAAGTTCGAAACGGTAGTAGTTTCATTGCCTTCTACTGTTCCGCCTAATAAGGCCGCTATTTGCGCTGCAGAAAATTCCATCTCTCAAATATAGTATTTTTATGGCAGCTGTAATGGGTTGAAGCGTAATTATATTGACATACTTTTTAACTAAAATAATGTTCAAAATAATTAGGTATCAGAGGCTTGTTTTTATGATAAATGGTTCATAGCTTAATTAATGTTGCAAGTGCCGGATAGTTGTGGTGACACTAGTTGACACTAATAAATTCTAGTTTTTATCTGTTGATTTTTTTTGACTTACATCAACACTTCCTATTTTTAATATGCGCATTTTTGTGACGTACTAAAACAATTTATATAGATGAACAAAAAATATTTTAAATACATCAATACGTTATTCGTTGTGCTTCCAATGACCCTGATTATGGCCTTTGTAGGGCTAATGCGTAATTACGGATTTGGAGAGGACTGGGTTTATAAATTTTTTAAAGCCTGGACAGTGATGGCACCCGTAGCGTATGTTGCAGCATTTATCATCATTCCAAATGCAAGAAAACTGGCCGAAAAAATAACACGATAACTATGGAAACACTGGAACAGATTAATTTGCTTACGGCATTTGGCGAAAATTATAAAACACGCGTTGAGCTTGCTATTAGGGCATTACAAAACGGAAAGGGGATTTTACTGGTAGATGACGAAAACAGGGAAAATGAAGGAGATCTTATATTTGCTGCACAAAGCATGACTGCCCCCGATATGGCACTTATGATACGGGAATGCAGCGGCATTGTGTGTATGTGTATTACCGAGGATAAAGCAGAAGCCCTGCAATTGCCCTTTATGGTGCAGAATAATAACAGTAAGTTTCAAACGGCTTTTACGGTTTCTATTGAAGCTAAGGAAGGAGTAAGTACCGGTGTGTCTGCTAAAGACAGGGTCACAACCATTCAAACAGCCTGTGCCGATAATGCATTGCCGGAGCACCTGGCGAGGCCGGGGCATGTATTCCCTCTTGTAGCAAAACAGAACGGAGTACTGACCCGACCCGGCCATACCGAAGGGAGTGTTGATCTTATGATCTTATCAGGATTAAAGCCAATGGCCGTGTTATGTGAGCTAACCAATGTAGATGGTACTATGGCCAGGTTACCCGAAATAGCAGCTTTTGCAAACCGAAACAAGCTTACTGTTCTATCGATAGAAGATCTTATTAACTATCGTAAATTTGTGTCTGATTTTAAATAAAGCATGCACGATCAGTTTACCGCCTATATTAGAAACGAAATACGAGTCAGTGATAAAGAGCTGAGTAAGATCCTTTCTTATTTTAAGCCTTGTACGGTTAAAAAGAATGAGTTTTTGTTGAATCAGGGGCAGGTAAATGATCATATAAACTTTGTGATAACAGGTTGTTTACGCATTTTTTTTATTGACGAAAAAGGAGAAGACGCCACGCGGTATTTTGCTTTCGAAAATAATTTTGCTACGGCACTGGTCAGTTTTATTTCGCAGGAACCCTCTCTGGAATATGTGCAGGCGCTCGAAGACACACGTTTTTTATACATTACCCGAAAAGATTTTCATTACCTGTTGGAAACGGTTCCTAACTGGGAAAAATTTTACAGGCACTATCTCGAATCGGCCTACACCACAAATACCAACCGCTTAATGAGTTTCATTACGATGAATGCGCAGGAAAGGTATGTGCAGCTATTAACCCACAATCCTAAAATCATACAAAGGCTGCCTAATAAAATTGTAGCCAATTACCTGAATATCTCGCAGGAAACACTCAGCAGGTTAAAATCGAAAATTTGATTTTAAATTGTTCTGCTGCAATAGATTTAGTTATTACTTAATGTTACCCTCTTTTTAATCTAAAATAGATTTGGTAACTTGTGGCTATGTTAGAAACCTTCAGGCAATACTTACAAAAGCACATTCATATTACAGATGAACAGTTTGATGCCATATCAGGCCACTTAAAATTGCGAAAAGTACCAAAGCATAGTGTCTTATTAAGTCCGGGCGAAATATGCGAACACTCTTTTTTTGTTGAAAAAGGGTTGCTACGATCATATACGATCGATGCTGCCGGAAAAGAACATATCATTCAGTTTGCATCAGAAACCTGGTTTATGAGTGACAGGAGCAGCGTGTATTTTAATGAACCTTCCGATTTTTTTATTGATGCCATTGAAGATTCTATGGTCATATTTTTTGATAAGGATTTTATTGAAAAAGCGAACGAGGTAAATAAAGAGTTCAGAGCCTATAATGACAGGATGTTGCACAAACACATTCTCCATATGCAAAAACGGATTAACTCATTGCTGGGTTTTGCGGCAGACAGAAGATATATGGATTTTATAAAATTGTATCCTGATCTCACGCTTCGTGTTCCGCAATGGATGATTGCGAGTTATCTGGGTATTACTCCCGAAAGCCTTAGCCGCGTGAGAAAAGAGCTTGCCAGTAAGAATTTCAAGCCAAACTGATCATTTCTTACCATACATCAATTGTGCTGAAAAAAGGCTAGGGTACATTTGAATAAAAAAATAACATGGACAGGAAAGACTTTATCAAAAAAGGTACTTTAGGAACATTATTTCTTGGTGTATCTTCTTTATTTGGCAATATTGCTACAGGCATTCAAAAATTTAAACCCGCTAAATACCGTCGCATTGAAGGTGTTTTTTCTCCAACCAATACGCACATGGTTGGCAATGGCTTTAAAGTCATGAATTATTTCCCTAACGGAAAAGGTTTTGAAGAACGCATGAGCCCCTTCTTTTTGCTCGACTTTAATGCTGAGGTAAATTACCCACCGTCAAAAATTTCGAGAGGTGTTGGAGTGCATCCGCATCGTGGCATTGAAACCATCACTTTTGCATATAAAGGCGGTGTAGCACATCACGATAGTGCCGGGAATAGTGGTGTTATAAAAGCGGGTGATGTACAATGGATGACCGCCGGTGGTGGCGTTTTGCATAAAGAATACCACGAGAAAACATATACAGAAAAAGGCGGAGCCTTTGAAATGTTGCAGCTTTGGATCAACTTACCAAAAAAGCATAAAATGACTCCTGCAAAATACCAAAGCATAGTACATAAGAATAAGCCTACCGTGCTTTTGGAAAATAATATGGGATCAGTATATGTTATTGCAGGCAGTTACAAAGGCACAGAAGGTATTGCCAGTACATTTTCGCCATTGCATATGTATGATATTCATTTGAACGCGGGTGGAGAAATTAATTTTGAAGTGCCTGCTACTTATAATACAGGTGTGGTATTGATAGACGGAGAGGTAATGGTAAGCGAAACAGACAAATTATTGGAAAACCATTATGTGCAGTTTGCAAACGAAGCCGGTCAGATCCATTTTAAAGCTAGTAAAAAAAGTATTTTACTGGTGCTGAGCGGAGAACCTTTAAATGAGCCTTACGTGAGCTACGGACCCTTTGTAATGAATACAGAAGAAGAGATACACCAGGCAGTGAATGATTATAAAGAAGGTAAGTTTGGTTTTTTAGCAGATTAATTAGTTTAAAATAGATAAAAGCAAAGCATATGGAATCTTACGAAACATTATCAGAAGCGCTCAACGCCTTAAAAGAACAGGGTTATACCGAAGACTTTAATTTAAAAAAGAACTGGCTCGAGTGTACCAATGCCGCTCATAAGATCACACCCGATGAATTTAAAATAGATAAATCGTTTCGTTTCGATGTGGATGAGGATCCCTCGGATCAGTCTGTTTTATATGCTATCTCATCTGATAAATATAAGATGAAGGGAATTCTGGTAAGCGGTTACGGTCTTTATTCCGATGGGCTTACCAACGAAATGCTGGAGAAACTAAAGTAATCAAGTGTAACTGTATTTCATATCATACATCAATGTAATGCGTATGTGTTCATTGTAACTTTGTTCTGTAATTTTAAATATATAGAATATGAAAACAAGAAATATAGAAGCAGTTGTTGCTCCACGCGAACCACACTTTGTTGGAGATGGTTTCAGAGTACATAATTTTATACCAAGCGTTTATGGCCTGGATATGAAACGAATGAGCCCGTTTATAATGATGGATTATAATTCCAAATTTGTTTTTCCTCCGTCACAAACACCTAAAGGAGTGGGTGTACACCCACACAGAGGTTTTGAAACGGTAACCATTGCGTATAAAGGAAAAGTTGCTCACGGCGATAGTTCGGGTAATGCCGGCGTTATTGAAGAAGGCGACGTGCAATGGATGACAGCCGCTTCAGGGATTCTGCATAAAGAATACCATGAAGAAAATTTCAGTAAAACCGGTGGCGAATTCCAGATGGTACAATTGTGGGTAAATCTTCCTGCAAAAGATAAAATGTCGAAACCAAAATATCAGGGGCTTACAAACGCACAAATCAACAAATACCAATTGCCTGAAAACGGCGGTGTTATTGAAGTGATAGCAGGCCAATACAAAGATGTAAAAGGAACAGCGTTCACATTTACACCCGTACATTTATTAAATTCTAAATTAAACAAAGGCGCTAAAGTAGAATTTTCTTTTCCTGCTAATTATAATACGGCTTTATTGGTTGTGGAAGGAAACATTAAAGTAAACGGAACCGAAACGGTTGCAACAGATCATTTTGCATTGCTTGCAAACGATGGAGAAGAATTTGTTGTAGAGGCTTTGGATAATGCCATAGTACTGGTGTTAAGCGGAGAACCGATTAATGAACCTATTGTGTCGCATGGCCCATTTGTAATGAATACAAAATCTGAGATCGTACAAGCCATTGAAGATTTTAATATCGGAAAATTCGGCTACCTGGAAGATTAGGTTTAATGATAAAAAAACTAAAAAGAATTACTGTTTAAATAATTCATATTTATCTTTACTATATGTCAAACATCAAACTTATTATAGAAGAACGCGCTGCCAATATCGGAAACTTTATGGTAGGGCGTTTGCTGCCCTTTCGCGAAAAGCGAATGGTTGGCCCTTTCGCCTTTATTGATCATATGGGCCCTGTTCATTTAAGTGATCATGAAAACATGGATGTGCCGCCACACCCGCATATTGGACTGTCAACGCTTACCTATTTGTTTGAAGGAAGTATTAATCATAAAGATAGTCTTGGTACAGAAATGGAAATTACTCCCGGTGCTGTAAACTGGATGACAGCAGGAAAAGGAATTGTACATTCTGAAAGAACGCCTGAATATTTAAGGCATTCCGACAAACAATTACATGGCTTACAAATATGGGTGGCATTACCTTTAGCATTAGAGCAAATGGAGCCGTCTTTTACGCATATCGAAAAAACAGAATTACCGGCATGGGAACAAGACGGTGCTTCCTTTAAATTAATTGCAGGCGAAGCATTTGGAAGAAAGTCACCTGTTCCTGTATATAGCCCTTTATATTTTATTGAAATAAAAAATACGACTAAACAAAAAATAAATATCGGGAGCGAACTGTTTGGAGAAAGTGCTATTTATATTTTAAATGGAAATATAGAGAGTGAAGGAATTGTATTTGAGCCTAAACATTTTTTAGTGGCAAAAGAGAGTAAACTGTGTGAATTTGAAATGGGAGAAAACAGTACCATTTATATTTTTGGTGGCGATCCTCTGCCCGAAGAACGCTTTATACACTGGAACTTTGTAGCTTCCAGTAAAGAACTGATTGAAGACGCCAGACAAAGATGGCTGAACCAAACTTTCCCTAAAGTGCCGGGCGAAACAGATTTTGTGCCTTTACCTAAATAATAAGATGATTGAAAAAGGAATAGTTTGTTAAAACGCTACAGGCTATTCCTTATTTAATTTCTACCATCATAATTTCACCTTCCTGCGTAATTAAGCTCACTTGTCGACCGCCAATAAAACGGTTACCCTCAGGGGCAAAAGCTCCAAGGCCTGTCCATACGGCATGACCGGCATATTGATAGTTATCAGGTTCGTTAAAAAAAGTAAGCCGCTCTTTTCCGCTGCCATCGGTATTCATCATCCACCAGTCTGTACCGCCCTTTGTGCTTTTTGTATTGCTCATCCAAACTATTTTACTTCCATCAGGTTTATAAAACCCATGTTCATTATAATCTTTGGTAGTAAGCTGCAGGAGGTTATTTCCCATCGTATCAATAGTATACATGTGTTCATCTAAAAAAGAAGGTTTGTTCATATTGCTGCAAAATATCAGGCGGCTGTCATCTGGCGAAAATCCATAGCATTCGTAAAAAGCATTTGCTTTGGGTTCTATCGTTCGTATATTACTTACTACCGGAATGCTATCAGATACTCCAAATTTAAAATCAGCAATTTTAATAGTCCAGTAACCGGCCTGTTCTGTTGGGTTTAAAAGGTTAGGCTGGGTTTTGCGGTCAGTCCACACAATTTGGTTACCATCGTGTGAAAAACGCGGAGCAATAACACCATGGCTCATATCGCTGGGTATACTTACAATTTTATAGGCTTTGGTTCCCGAACTATTTATGATCCATATATCACAATAAGCGCCAAAGCCGGGTAGGGCATCGGTTGATGAACCCGCATGAGTGGCTTGTTCTACCACCAGCATCAGCCATTTTCCGGATGGATGCCAATAAGGGCAGCAAATATGTTTGTTTGGAAGTAAAGCACTATTACAGGTAAGGCAAACATCATTATTGCCGTCGGGGCTAGCAAAGTGCACATCATAATAGGTATCACTTTCTTTTACTGAATAAGCAATGCGGTTACTCCCCGAAAGATCCCAGCTTACATCAAGCCCATGCGATCTGAAAACAGTTGCATTGGTGGGGAGTTGACTCTGCGCCACCTCAGGATCAATGTGCTTTTTACAGGAAATAATACTCAGGCAAATAAACAGCAAAAGAATTAAATATTTCATACGCTTTATATCTTATACTAAAGATAATAAAAAAAGCATATTTATAAAATCACTCAGGCTTGCTTATTATATTTATTACGGTACTCAATAGGAGTTAAACCTGTTATCTTTTTAAAGACATCTCTAAAGGCTTTGGTATCAGTATAACCTACATCGAACATCACTTCACTGATATTTTTCCGACTTGATTCAAAGCTTCTTTTTGCGGCTTCTACTTTTACACGTTGCATATATTCTACCACTGTATTGTTAGTAGCTTTTTTAAAACGGCGTTCGAAGCTTCTTCTTCCAATAGCAAGCATATCAGCAAGTCCGTCAACCGTTATCTTGTCTTGATAATTAGCTTCAATAAAATCCTGTGCTTTTTTTATTTCCTCATCTTCATGCTCTTTCTGACCTTTAAACATCATAAAGGCCGATTGACTGTCTCTGTCAATATCAATTGCAAAATATTTAGAAGCAAGTATGGCGGTATCTCTATCAGTATATTTCTCTACCAAGTATAATAATAAATTCCAATAGGAGTTTGCACCGCCGCTTGAGTATATTCTTTGTTCTTCGGTAATAATACTGCCATCCACTAATTCCACATCGGGGTACATACTTTTAAACTCGTTATAAAATCCCCAGTGTGTAGAGCATTTTTTTCCGTTCAAAAGTCCTGTATCTGCCAATAAGAAAGCACCTACACAAAGCGAAGCAATTTCTGCCCCTTTATTATATTGCTGCACGATCCAGGGAACCAATTCTCTGTTTGCTTCCACAGCTGTTTTCATATCGCCGCTTAATGCTGGAATAAAGATCAGGTCTGTTTTATCAACATCATTTATTTGTCTGTCGGTATGTACCGAAAATAAACTGTTCTCCAATTTAATTTCTTTTCTTGCACCTACTACCTGTACATTAAATAAAGGCTGTCTCCCGGTTGATTGCAGGAACATATTTACAGCGTTAAACATATAACGGGGATCGGCTATTGCTTCTATCACGGCTGTTTCAGGTGCAAGGATCGATACATTCTTCATGGGCTTTAGGTTTAATAAGTATAATAAATAGTTTAGCGGAGAACAATTGATGCTTCAAAAATAGACAAACTCTTTGTCGTAAACAACCCGCTAGTGAGTCGTTTTTGTACCCGTCCTATTTTTGAGAGAGTTCATAATTTTGTAACGTATTCAAGTCTTAAAAACTGTTTGTATACAGAAACAATTAAACAACAGAATTATGGAAAAATATACCATTGCAAAAGACATACCCGTGTTTTATATAACAGCAGGCTCCTTTCCTAATGGAGTAGAAGCGGCTCATAAAAAATTACGTGCAAAAATGGCGCCCGATGATAACCGCACATTTTTTGGAATCTCACACTCTGACGGTAAAGGCAATATTATTTATAAAGCGGCAGCAGAAGAGTTATATGCGGGAGAAACCGAAAAGCTGGGATTGGAAAAATTTGTGATCAAAAAAGGAGAATACATGAGCCAACTGCTTCCCAATTTTTGCGATAATGTTGCAGTGGTTGGCGAAACATTTAAAGAGCTATTGGCTCTTCCTGATCTGGATCCACAGGGCTATTGCCTGGAACTCTATTTAAGCCTTGCAGATATGCGCTGCATGGTACCATTAAAAAAATAACCTGCGTATTAATAAATTATCACTATTAAAATTAAATCATGAAATAGTCATGTTGCCCACAGAATAAATACCAATAAAGATAACATGACTATACCATCCCGAAACGAGTTCGGGACAAGTAATCACCTTAAAAAAACAATAACATCTACATATGAAAAACATAAATGCCTACTTAAGCTTTAACGGCAATTGCCGCGAAGCGATGACTTTTTATAACGAATGCCTTGGCGGCGAGTTAAAACTCCAGACGATTGGAGAGTCGCCCCTATCGGATAAAATGCCTGAAAAAATGCAGCAAAGCATTTTACATGCTACATTAACTCATCACGGAACAAATGTATTAATGGCTACCGATATGGTAAGCGACGAGGGCCTTATAAAAGGAAATGCCGTTTCGCTCATGTTGGATTGCAGCAGCGAAGAAGAAATTAAAGCGGTGTTCCAAAAATTATCTTCGAATGGAGGAAAAGTGCTGCACCCTTTAGAAAATACATTCTGGGGAGCATTATTCGGTGACCTTACGGACAAATACGGTAACACCTGGTTATTACATTTCGATAAAAACGTTAACTCATAAAAAACAGTTCAAAAACAATTTAAAACAATATATCATGAAAAAGACAAACTTACTTTACTGGATCTTCACAGGCTTATTTGCCGCATTTATGCTCATGTCGGCCATCCCCGATATATTAGTAATGGATCTTGCTGTTAAAGGCTTTGGAGAAATGGGCATGCCTGCTTATCTGGTTCCCTTTTTGGGAGTAGCAAAAGCATTAGGTGTTATTGCTATTTTAATTCCCGGTTTTCCGCGCATTAAAGAATGGGCCTATGCAGGTTTAATGTTCGACTTAATTGGCGCAGTATATGGCATTATCTGTATTGGTAAATCAGCAGAAAACTGGGCGCCGGTATTTATTCCAATTATAATAGGAATACTTTCTTATACTTTTTACCATAAACGTTTGAAGTTAAAACAGCAGCACTAATTGCAGTTATGGTAGAGATCTTTAAGACAAACATCACGGATGAATCACAGGCCAGGCTTGTGATTCAGCTGTTGATGGAACAATGGCCTTATTATCAAGTTAATTTTGATCTTGAAGATTGCGATCATATTTTAAGGATTGAATATAGCCTTGTGGAAAATGAAAAAATAATAAGGCTGCTTAATATGCTGGGATATTCCTGTGAAACGTTAAAGGATGAGGTTTAAAATTTAAAAACTATTGAACACTCTCCGGATCTTCTTCCTCTTGATTTGGATCAGGAATGTAGGCACGTTTAGTAATCAATTTGCGGCCTATAAAAATTTCTATTTCAGAAATTATTTCTTCTGTATCCCATGATGTCATGTTTTTTCCAAACCTTAATTTTTTATGTTCTGTTTCTATTTCAATAGTGCCCTCATCAATTAAATATTGTAGTTCGCGCTCTACAGTTCCAAGGCCGGTAAAATCAACCACATGGTTATTCATAGGGTGTTCGGTATATTTCCTCGAACCTTCGTGACCAAAGAAAATAATGTCATTTAAATTGAATTCGTAGGTTTTGGTTTTCTCTATTTTTTTAACGAGGATTTTAAGAGAATTACCTTCTATAACAATGAATTCTTTCAGGAACAGATTATTCAGGTAGTTTTTTGAAATATAGAGAAAGAGTAGGGCCACAACCATAATAAATGCAAATAAAAACAAGGAGTCGCTTAAAACTGAAAAGGCAAACACAATCATAGCTGCCGTTATAATGATCATTAAAGAGGCTTGTACGGCAAAGCCGTATTTGATAGCTTTTTTAGTCTCAGGCTTAAGTTCTATGCTTAATGTTTTTGTACTCATTATATTTCAGAAATTAACGGTTTAAATTTAAATAACCCGATATCATACTAAGTTCGTACTTTTTTCTTTAAATCCATAAACATTCCAAATTTCTGTCTGTTAATTCCCTGTAGACTTATTCCCCATTATGAAAAAAATTAAATTAAGTATTCTCGATCAATCCGTAGTTCCGCATGGCCACACAGCTTCGCAGGCTATTCATAATACCGTAGAAACCGTTAAACTGGCCGATGTTTCAGGTTACCACCGTTTCTGGGTTTCAGAACATCATAATTCCTCTTTTATTGCAGGTTCAACCCCCGAAGTACTTATGGTTAAACTCGCAGCTGAAACAAAAAACATTCGCATTGGCTCAGGCGGAATCATGCTGCCTAACCACAGTGCTTTAAAAGTGGCTGAAAATTTCAGGATGTTGGAAACATTGTTTCCTGGCCGAATTGATTTAGGTATGGGTCGCGCACCCGGTGGAGACAAGATTACAGCTTCTCTGTTAAATCCATCCAACGATTTTAGAGAAGAAAGTTATTTAAAACAGCTCGAATACCTGCAACGTTTTTTCGGAGATAATGCCGAAACATTATACGGTCCACTCATTGCTATTCCGCAAGCAGATACAATTCCTGCACAGTGGATCTTAAGTTCAAGCGGAGGCAGTAGTTCTATTGCTGCCCGTTTTGGAATGGGATTAGCTGTGGCCAGATTTATTAATGGTTTTGCAGGCCCTGATGTTGTTGAAGCCTATCGTAAAAATTTTAAACCTTCACCGCAGTTAGATAAACCTAAGGAATTACTGGCTATTTCGGTGCTTTGCGCGGATACCGAAGAAAAAGCAAATCAATTGCGACACTTCCTGGATTATATTTTTGTGCAGTTTGAGCAAGGCAAATTTGATAAAATTGGCAGTTATGCTGATATAAAAAATTACAAATTTACATTACACGAATTGGAGCGTGTGAAACACAACAGCGGCCGTATTGTATCGGGCACACCTGATCAGGTAAAAGAAAAACTCACACAGCTGGCAACCGAATTTGATATAGATGAAATTATGGTATCAACCATGGCAGACAATTTCGAAGATAGAAAACGTTCTTTCGAGCTACTGGCAAAATCTTTTGAGCTAAGTAAATAAGGAGTATTCGTAAAAATAGCTACGTTTAAATAATTTTTTTCCCCTGGCAAAATTCGCAGTACTCATTGACCACACATTCATTGTGCTTGGGCTTCGACGGCCGGCAGGTATCTCTTCCTAAAAAAGAAATAGCCATACCAATGTCTCCCCAAGTTTTTTGAGGCATGATAGCCATTAACTCTGCTTCAATCTTTTTTGGGTCGGTAGATTTTGCTATTCCCAAACGAGGGGCTACTCTTACAACATGCAAGTCAACAATAATACCTTCTGCTTTTACTCCGGCTTCGCGCATGATCACATTAGCCGATTTGCGGCCAATGCCTTTCATGGCAGTGAGCTCTTCCATGGTTAAAGGAATATGTTTATCCTGTTTAATTGTTTTTGCCATTTCTACCAGCCAGCTTGCTTTGTTTCTGTAGTTTCTAACCTTTCCTATAAATGGAGTAAGGACTTCTTCATCTGCTTTTGCAAGGGCTTTCATATTGGGAAAAGCTTTAAATAAAGCCGGTGCCAGGCTGTTAATATGCTTATCCGAATCCTGTGCAGATAGCACAACCATTACAACCAACTGGTAAATGGTTTTATACTCTAAAGGATGTTTTTTATTCTTATACTTTTTAAGTAAAGGCTTCATTGCCTCGGGCCATGTTGTTGCTTTCATGGATAATGTTTTAGGTATTATAAATTTAGGAAATTATATCACAATTTGTAATGCTACAATTCATAGCATCCACCGGTTACTTTTTCATTTAATTTTATAACATCAAACTCTATAAAATGAACCGCTCAATCGTACATATGGATCTGGATAGTTTTTTTGTGTCAGTAGAAAGGCTATTGGATAGCTCGCTGCATGGGAAACCTGTTATTATTGGCGGTACTTCAGACAGAGGTGTGGTTGCTTCCTGTAGTTACGAAGCACGAAAATTTGGAGTACATTCTGCAATGCCTTCTGTAAAAGCAAGGCAACTGTGCCCGCAGGCTATTTTTGTGCGTGGCGATATGCATATGTATTCTAAATACTCAAGAGAAGTTACCGAAATTATTCGCAACCATGCACCTGCCTTCGAAAAAGCCAGTATTGATGAGCATTACCTCGATATTACAGGAATGGATAAATACGTAAAAAATAGTTTACTCTGGACCAAAGAATTACGTGGCAGAATCATTCATGAAACAGGCCTACCTATTTCTTTTGGATTATCTGCTAATAAAACCGTTTCTAAAATAACTACAGGTCAGTTTAAGCCTAACGGCGAAGGGTACATTGAACATGGTAAAGAAAAAGAATTTCTGGCACCTTTATCCATTAGTAAGATTCCGGGTCTTGGAAAAAAAACATATCCCTTATTTGAAAAAATGGGTCTCGAAAAAATGGGAAGTATACAGAAGATGACAATGCTTGCCATGAAAAACATTATGGGCGAGCATGGCATCAGTATCTGGAAAAAAGCCAATGGCATTGATAATAATCCCATTGAGTCTTATTCGGAGCAAACAAGTATGAGTACTGAAACAACCTTCGAGAAAGACAGTACAGATCTGGCAATGATGGAGCGTATTCTTATCGGTATGGTAAATGAACTGGCTTTCGATCTTCGCCAAATGAAAAGAGTAACCGGTTGTGTCACCGTTAAAATAAAATATACCGATTTTCAGAGTAAAACTTTTCAGGCAACCATTCCTTACACAGCTTCCGACCATGTGATTCTGCAAAAAGTAAAAGAATTATTTGCCAAAAATTATATGGGTAAAGAACCCATCCGTTTAATAGGAGTTAAGTTCAGTAATATGGTAGATGGCTTTAACCAGATTAATTTATTTGAAGACACCGAGGAAAAAGTAAACCTGTATTCAGCTTTGGATAAAATTCGTTTGCGTTTTGGCTCTGACCTCATTATGCCCGCCTGTGGCCAGTTACGAAGCGAAAAACTAGAAAAACAGGAAACCAGAAAATTCGAAAAAATGATGGCCGCAGCAAAAAGGCAATAATGTTTTTTGTAAAAAATAATTACGGAAACTTATTTTGCAGCCTTGTAGTTGGCATCAAATTCCTTAATAATTAATTCTTCTTTTCTGATAGAAGCTTTAAGCCATTCAATATAAATGTCTTCCTTTTCAAGCTCGCTTAAGCCATAGTTTGGTACCTCTTTTCTTATTTTGGTGCTTAAATTATACATACACAAGGCGGCGCAAACACTAATGTTAAAACTCTCGGTAAAGCCATACATAGGCAATTTTACAAACTCATCAGCCATTTCCTCCACATCTTTGGTAATACCGGTCAGTTCCGTGCCAAACACCATGGCAAAAGGCTGTGATACATTAAGTTCTTCGAGCGATACACTGTTTTTGTGTAATGAAGTAGCCACTATTTTATAGCCTTTAGCCTTCAAATCAGTTAAACAGGCTACCGTGTTATTTTCAAATTTTTGGTAGCGGTTAAGGCTAAGCCATTGCGTCGATCCCATCGAAACATCCTCACTGATCTTATATTTGTTCCTGTTTTCAATAAAATGGATGTTTTGAATCCCAAATATATCGGCACTCCTCAAAACAGCACTAAAATTATGCGATTGGTAAACATCCTCCAAAACCAGGGTCATATGGTTGGTTCTTTCCTGCAATACTTCATGCAAACGCCCCCTGCGGCGCTCGCTTACAAACCCTTCAAGGTATTGGGTTAAGGCTTTTTTATAGGCTGAATCAGACATCCGGCAAAGATAGGATTTTGTTTAAGATTTTTGATCCTGCCGGCAATTTGCTAAATGCGTAAATAACAGTCATTTATAACTAATCGGCAAATATTGCGTACATTTGCAAAAAAATAAAGCAACACATGAGTAGAGACAGTCAGGGGCCTAGGAAAACATTTTCAAAAGGAGGCTCGTCGGATTTTAATAAGCGTAAATCCTTTTCAAGTTCAGAAAAACCAAAAAGAACATATAAATCAGCAGGTTCCGAAGGTTCTTCGTTTAAAAAACGCGATGGCGACTCTACCGAAAAACGTACTTATACCAAACGCGACGATTCAGAGAAAAGACCTCGTAAAAGCTTTGATGATAAAGATAAAACCTCTTTCTCAGGCGAAAAAAGAGCCTATGGCAAACGCCAGGATGGAAGCTTTAAATCAAAATCAAGCGGAAGCTTCGGTGATAAAGAAAAACGCCCTTATACTAAAAGAGAAGATAGCGACAGACCACGCAAAAGTTTTGGTGATGATGATAGAAAACCATTTGTAAAACGTGCCGATGGTAAATATGAAAGCGCAGGCCCCCGTAAGAGTTTCGACGGTGGCGAAAAGCGTTCTTATACCAAAAGAGAAGATAGCGACAGACCACGCAAGAGTTTTGGCGATGATGATAAAAAACCATTTGTAAAACGTGCCGATGGTAAATATGAAAGTTCAGGGCCTCGTAAGAGCTTTGATGGTGGCGAGAAGCGTTCTTATACCAAAAGAGAAGACAGCGACAGACCACGCAAAAGTTTTGGTGATGATGATAAAAAACCATTTGTAAAACGTGCCGATGGTAAATATGAAAGTTCAGGCCCTCGTAAGAGCTTTGATGGTGCTGAGAAACGTTCTTATACCAAAAGAGAAGATAGTGATAGCAAACCACGCAGGAGTTTTGAGGATGGTGAAAAACGCTCTTATACTAAAAGAGAAGACGGTGATAGAAAACCTTACGTAAAACGCGATGATGATAAAAAACCATACGAACCAAAATTATCGAAAACAGAACGTGTTGTAGAAAAATCAAAAAAAGCAGGACCTAAAAAAACATCCACTCAGCAAAATGTATCGGATGATGCCATTCGCTTAAATCGCTATGTTGCTAATTCGGGTGTATGCTCTCGTAGAGAAGCGGATGTGTTAATCGCAACCGGTGTTGTTACCGTAAATGGTAAAATAGTAACAGAAATGGGTTATAAAGTAAACCCCGGCGATGTGGTAAATTATGGTGGCGTTCCTATTAAAAATGAAACAAAAAAATATTTATTACTGAACAAACCAAAAGATTATATTACAACTATGGACGATCCTGAAGAGCGTCGTACTGTAATGGAATTGATCCGTAAGGCTTGTAAAGAAAGATTATACCCTGTTGGAAGACTGGATAGAAATACCACCGGTATTTTATTATTTACCAACGATGGCGATATGACTGCTAAATTAACACATCCAAAATTTGATGTGCGCAAAGTATACCACGTTACATTAGATAAAAAAATAACCTCAGAAGATTACAGAATATTAAACGAAGGTATTGAACTTGCCGATGGTTTTATTAAACCCGATGCAGTAGAACATGTTGGAGCAGGTAAATTTGAACTGGGTGTTGAGATCCATAGCGGGCGTAACCGTATTGTGCGTCGTATGTTCGAACATTTGGGCTATGAGGTTGTAAAACTTGACAGGGTTGCCTTTGCGGGCTTAACTAAAAAAGATTTACCAAGAGGAAAATTCCGCTTCTTAACCGAAAAAGAAATCAGCTTCCTGAAAATGTTGGGATAAACAAAGACTAAAGTATAAAGATTAAAGATCGTGTTTGAAAAAATACGATCTTTTGTCTTTAATCTTATATCTTTAATCTACTTTATCCCTTAAGTCAAATAGTCTTTTAGTCTTATTAATTAAAAGTGATACAATGAACAAAATCTACTACCTCTCAACCTGCGATACCTGCAAACGTATTATTTCTGAACTGGGACTAAAAGAAAAAAAGTTTGAGTTCCAGGACATTAAAACCGAAAAGATGACTGCATCTCAGTTGGAAGCAATGAAAAAAGGAGCAGGAAGCTATGAAGCTTTATTCAGCCGTGTTGCCTTAAAATATAAAACGCTCGATCCTAAGCCCTCTACCGAAAAAGAATATCAAAAACTGATTCTGGAAGAATACACCTTTTTAAAACGCCCTGTAATTTTTATCGGCGATCAGGTATTTGTAGGAAACTCTAAAAACACCATTGCACAGGCCAAAGAAGCTTTAAAATAAGTTTTGCTTAATCCGCTTGATACTTATTATTTAAAACAGGAAGAACCTGCCAAAAGCTGCCTGCAGTTTTTACGTGCGCATATTTTAAAATCTGATCCCGAAATTACAGAAGTCTTGAAATATGGTATGCCTTTTTTCTGCTATAAAGATAAAATGATGTGCTACTTATGGGTACATAAAAAGCTTCTATTGCCTTATATTGGCGTGGTTGACGGAAAATTGATTGAACACCCTGATCTTATTATTGAAAAACGGGCCAGAATGAAAATCCTGCTCGTCGATCCTTTAAAAAATATTCCGGTTAAAAAGATTGATGCCATTTTAAAAGAAATGATCGCTTTGAGAAAATAAGACCTTTAGTGTTTACATCGCAGCATCTCGGTTGAATTCATTAAGCGAATCATTCGATCAATTCAATCAGCCTGTTTGTCTTCTCCTCATTATCCATGACTGCAATAACCGATCTCCTTTTTTCAATTTCCGCAACTGTAAACTCTTTTACAAATAAACGGTTAATCATAGAGATGTATTCTTCGGGAGTATTGCATAGTTCGCAGGCTTCAGCTAATGAGGTTCCAACCAGTATATTCGTATTTGCTATAACGTAGCGCCCGCTGTACAATACATTCAATAGCTTTAATTTTAAGCCCGTTGCCTGAGCTGTATATAAACAGTGAATCTGTGCGTTAGTAATCAGATCCTGCATATCTTCTTCGCTGCAATTTTCTTTTAATTCAATATGTTTATAGGCGTTTATTTTTTCTCTTAAATGAGTCGGAGGATTTAAGCCTGCAATAATAACCGGGTAAGGTAGTTTGGAGAATACATGTTCTATAAGCCATAACGCAGCTACATAGTTTTCGGGAACGGATAAATTGCCATGATACAAAATATAATTGCCTTTTCCGGGCTTACTTTGAATCGTATCAAAAGGATGAAAACTTGGCAAATAAACAGAAGGAGTATGAGGATAGGTCGTTTTAAAATAGCGGAGATCACTTTCTGAAACCGCTAAAATGCATTCCGAAAATTGAATCTGTTTCTCGAAACGCTTTAATTTAAAGGCTTCCAGCTTTAGGTATATTTTTTTTAGAACAGAAGTTTCCACTTTTGCCAGTTCTAAAAAATATTCATGTTCAATATTACTATGTCTGAAGAATTTTTTTCGCTGTGTTAAATCGGGATCGTTTAATAAATAACAGGTGTGCAATACTTCAAATAAAATGGGATACTCATCGTCCATTAAATTTTTTTTCAACTGCTCGTTTATCCTCGATTTTACATTGTATGGCAATAAGGACACCTGATTGAGCGGTGATGTTTCTCTCTTATAATAATACACCTTATGGCAAAACTTTTCCAGCTCCGGTGCGGGCTTTCGGTTGCCATATTCAAAGCAATGTAAAATGACTTTAATTCCCTTTTTATGCAGACATCTTATTTTATGAAATACGTCAATAACACCGCCATAATTGGCAGGATAGGGGATATCAAAAGAAATAATATGTAAATGACTTTGCACTTAAGCAAAGATAACAGAATCTTTATAAAAACCGGAATGGCCTTATTCAAACATAAACCCGTTTGAAATAATGCCCGCATTAAAACTTGCCTTAAAACTTCCGTCAGGTTTATAAATTTCTATTTTCGATTTTTGAACATAATCAATAGCGTCGCTTACATAAATAGTATAATCCTTAGGATTAATACCAAGCCCATAATATATTTTAGAACCCTGATTTATCAATGGTGCCGAAGGTAACTGGCTATCCAAAATCGTAAAACGGTTAATACCTTTATTTAAATAATATAAGGTATCCCGGGTTTTATTAATGCGTAAACTTCCCGGACTATCTGCCTGATTAAAACTCAGATTTAATTCTATTTGTAAATTTACCGGGTCAATTCTTATCAGCTTCCCTGTCTGGTTATTGCTTGTACTTCCGTGCGTCAAAATCCATACTTTTGAATTTTTGTCAATAACAATACTTGTTCCTCCCTTTCCAATAGATATACTGTCTGTAATAGCATTAGATACCGTATTAATCACATAACAATAAGTAGAATTCCCATTGGTTACAAATGCTTTATTATAAATCAAAACCATCTCTTCTGTTCCACTCATACAGGGAATGGTACCCGCAATGGTATTAGAGTTGAGGTCGGCTATCTGTATGGAATTAGCATACAAATCGCTCACATACGCTTTACTGTAAGTAACAGGCAATATGTAGCGGGGCGAATTAAAGCCGCTGATCGTAGCTGTTTTTACAAGGTCACTTGTATTGGCCACAATTATTTTGCCCGAATTATTCATAACCACGTAATAATGATTATTGAATTTAGTTATACTCTGGCATACGTCGCCCATAATCCCATTATTGTTTTGCTGCCTGTAATAATTTTCTATCACAGTTCCGCTTAAGGCATCATATATACTGATATCAGCATTATTATACCCAAAGCCGCCTTCATTAATGACCAGTACCCTGTTGTCGGGATTAATAGTACTGGCAGTTGTTACAGGCTCCTGTGGCTTATCTTTAATACAGGAACTTGCAAAGATCAGAACAATAAAAAAAGCGAAATAAATTTTCATGCTTGTATGTCTTTTTAAAAGCGGAGCTTAATACTAAGCTCCGCTTTCTATGGCAACCATGGCCTGGTTACAAAAAATTAGAGTTTAATAAATTTGATTCTTTTAGAACTTGTACCATCACTTAACTCCACAAAATAAATTCCTGCCTCCAGGGTAGATGTTTCGAGATGCATTAAATTTGGCCCCACCGAATTTTGCTGTTCAGCCTGCATCACTTCTTTACCTGAAACGTCAAATAAACGAACACGTAATGTACTTTCTGTTTTAGAAGCGTAGTTTATAGTAACAGATTCTTTTGCAGGATTTGGAAATAAAGAAATATTAGAGATACTTTCCAGTTCATGAACACCAACAGTAGTATTTGTTGTAAAATTATCGATGCTGAAATACGATGGTGTATTCATATAACCAAATGAGTTATCAGTAGAGCTCATCATGAATCTTAAACTATCTACAATCCCAAGAGTAGTACAGTTTACAAATTGCCAGTTTTTAATAACAACGTCGTTTACTGTTCCTGCCGGTCTGTAATCTGCCAGGTAAAATTTAACCGTATCAGTTGTAGCAACACCATATCTGTATCCTACAATTTTTAAAAGAAACCAATCAGGGTATTGCCCTTGTGGAATGCTGTTTCCGGAACCTGTTCCGGTAGTATCTCCGAATTTGCGAGAGAACTGATTTCCTTTTTTGATTGTTTTCCAGGCAAACGTCGTATTAGTAATAAAAAATCCGGATACGATCGAAAGGTGTTTTACTTTAACAAGCCCCGGAGTCTGTATCGTTACATAATTATCACCGCTGAATCCTGATCCTGTAATGTTTCCGTATAAATTTGTATAAGTGCCGTTAACAGTATCTTTTACGTTGGTATAGGAAGCCCCTTCTTTCCAGTAGCCGGATCCTGTAGTGCCGCTCCATGTATAGGCAAAATCAGCCTCACTTGTTGGCCAGCTGGTGTGTACCGTATCCATGTAATAAGAATTAGGTGTTAATGTAAAGGTGTCGAAATTTTCGACAGTTACCTGCCCCAGAGTTTGTAATGTTGCAGCAATGCCAAAGAATAAGGCAATTTTTGTAGTAATTTTTTTGTTCATGTTGTGTTATTTACGTGTGATTTGTTATGGATTTATATTTTATTTGTTTTTTTAATGTATTGAAGACTTAGCCCGGCTTCATAATTTCGGAGTGCCATGGGCCTGTTGGCAACCACCGTATAGTTCTTATTAAATAGATTGTTTATACCGCCAAAAAACTCCACGGCAACCGAGTTAAACGCGTAACTGTATTTAAGTTTTAAATTGGCAATATAATAGGGATTTAACCAGGTAGTGTTGTCGGTAGATGTAAAGCGATAACCCGTATAACTTTGACTGAATAATACAGTAACTGTTTTATAAGTTCCTATTAAAGTAGATTGGCCTGTATAGCGGGGTGTATAAATTAATTGCCTTCCCACAGCATTGTCGTTTTCGTTAGTAGCCGTTTGGTTTGTAGACAAAACATATGCTGTATTTAAAATCAGTTTCACACCTATGTCTTTTTTAGTATAACCCAGTTCCGTTCTTGTTTCAGCACCCCTGCTATAAACCTTTGCAATGTTTCGCGGGCTAAAATAATTGGAAGAAGTTGGTAACCAAATAATCCAGTTTGTGGTATGCCTGTTAAAAAAAGTACCTTCCACTAAAAAAGAAAAATTGTTTTTTGTTTTTTTAAATTCTGCGCCGCCGTCTACTTCGTAGCTATCTTCAGGTTTCAGACTTAAATTTCCGCCTTGGGGCCAGTACAGGTCATTTAAAGTAGGTTGTCTGTACGATCGGTTGGCGTTTATTTTTAAGGCAAGAGGTTTAATTAATTGATACCGTATACCGGTATTTCCTGTAAACGGGATAACCGTTTGATTTGTAAATTCTTTCCTTACAGCAATGTTGTAATTTAATTTTGATTTAAAAAGACTAACGCGATAGGCAACAAATAAGGCAAATTTAGTTTGCAGATGCTGGGTCAGCGAATCATGTTCTTCACCATTATAGCGCTTTACAGTAACCGGCATATGACTTTGGTATTGCGTATAATTTGCACCAAAATTAAATGTATGGTTATGATGAGTGTAAATATTATCACTCTCGCCAATAACGGTATTAACAGTTGTTTTGCTATAGATTTGACTTATGCTATCGGTATAATTTAGCTTATCTTTAAAATAAGCAAACCTTAATGTTGAATTGAGTTTTCTTCTGTTATAATTCCAATCTGCATTTAATTTTAAGTTCTCGTCTTCCTGGCTTTGCTTACTAATGTAGGATGTGTAAGAAGGAAGATTTCTGTTTGCCAAATTATACCATAGCCTTACATTTATTTTTTGCCAGGCAAATGGAATAAAAGAAACCTCCTGCATCAGTCCTTTCATCGTATAATCGGCATGCGTTATTTTTTTATTCGGATTTTCTTTGTCAATAGTGTCCTTATAAGAATAATCGTTTTTTGAAGAATTGTAGTAAATACGGGTACTTGAAGCAATTTTTTTATAGCTCAACAAAACAGTAGCCGCAATTTTTTTTGTATCAAAACTTCCAAGACTCATTTGAAGCTTTGTTTTGAAACCCCTATCAAAAGCTAATTTATTTTCAAGATGGATACTTCCGCCAATGGCGCCACTTCCCCACAAAGCACTTCCACCTCCGTATTCTAAATTAACATTATCAAAAAACAGGGTAGGTACAATACTAAGATCAAATTGACCTAACATCGCATTCTGTATATTTAATCCGTTCCATAATAAGGCTGTATGACTGGCATTTCCGCCACGGAAGCTTGTCGTGGCAATATTACCGTTGCCATAGGATTTTATGTGTATGGTAGATTGTGCGGCAAGCATATCTGCTAACGAACTTGCAGAGTACCTGGATAATACCGTACTATCCATTTCTACATTTTTTTTAGAAGGTTGCAACACTTCCTGTTTATGATGCTCAATTATCACTTCCATTAAAGGATACGAAGAAGTATCTTTTGTTTGTGCACGAACCGAAAACGATAGCATAATGCAGAACATCACCGCTATGGGCTTAGCAGCATATAATACAGTATGAGATACTATTTTTAGCACGTCGTTCATTCATTAATAAGTGGGGAAATAAAAAAAACAGCACGTTATGAAACATGATTCTGTTTTTGGATGCTTTTGTTTCCCCGAAAGCTTCAAAATGCAAATTGGCAGGTCTTCTGACTCGTCTTGGCTTTTAAACCTTCCCGTTGGCCGGTGAGCCAACAGTGGTGTTGTATTAAAAACCTTTTTATTAAGACTTACAGCAGCGGGCACTGTTCATGAATTACACACGATTCCCTTTTAATTTTTAAATGCTATAAACACTTTAAAAACCAAATTGCAGCACAAATGTACTTATTTTAATTTAATTACGCTATTGTAGTATAAAGGCTTGCGCACGAAGGCTTTTGAAGCCTTTAACGGAGTTATCGGCACTGCCCGACGTTGCAGTCTGCTCAATTTCCATCTTCCGGATTTTACTGTCTTTAGAAAGAAGCTTGTCTTTTATGTCAGTATCCATTTTTGCCATGGCTCTTTAAAATTTTCACATAAAAAAAGTGTAACGCATTTTGTTACACTTTTTTTAATGATAGAATTATAAAAAAAACTAGTAATTATATCCACCTGTACCCGATAACATCGTCCAGTTAGCATTTTCAGGATGTTCTTCCGGTTTAATACTTAACACAGGAACTTTTGCATGATGAATCACCTGTAAAGCAAATGGCCCTAAAAAGAAACCACTTACCTCAGCATCCTGATCCGTCATAATAGCAATAAGATCTCCTCCAACTTCGTCGCAATGTTTAACAATAGCAACAGCTCTGTTTTTTACATTCTCAATTAATGTAGTTGTATAAGCCAGTCCTTTAGCTTTAGTCGCATCTTCTACTTGGCGCAACATAATTTCCATTGGTCCTTTTTCATTGTTTTCATTAGTTGCCAATACACCAACAATATGTACGTGTGATGCAAAATGTTTAGCCAGTTCCAATGTTAATACCACTTTCTGGCGAGAGTGTGCTGAATTATCAATTGGTAATATAATATTTTTATATCCGAATTTAGTAGCGTGCTCGCTCATGGTCATTACCGGGCAAGGGCTTTTTGTAATAACCTTTAAAGCGTTACTGCCAATCGTAAGATCTTCCCATGCGCTGTAACCATGAGTTCCCATTACAAGAAGGCCTGCACCAATTTCTTTGGCAAACTTTACAATTTCAGATGTAGGATTACCCGTATTAACCACAGTAGTTACATTTACATTATAATCTTTACGAATACCGGCAGCCAGCTCTTCCATTTTTTGTTGAACAGCAGTCGATCCTTTTTCAATGCTATCCATGGTAACATTTGGCGTAAACACATTAAACTGTTCCCAGTGCTTGGAAATAACATGCAATAAATAAACTTCGCCTTTGGTATATTGCGCTAAAAAAGCTCCGTGTTTAATGGCTAACAACGATGTTTCAGAAAAATCTGTAGTAATGATGATCTTTTTTGTGTTTAATGTTATCATAAGTTTTAGTGTTTGGTTATTGTTTTATGTTGTTTAGTTTGCGCAGTTAAATTTAATCAATAAAATTATATTAGCATACCTGCTATTGTTGCCGATAAATAAGAAGCCAATGTACCGCTCACCAATGCCCTGATTCCCAACTTAGCCAAATCGGCCCTTCTTTCAGGAACCAACGACCCGATGCCTCCAATTTGCATGCCAACCGAACTGAAATTTGCAAACCCGCAAATAGCAAAGCTGGTAATGATCAATCCTTTGTCACTTAATGGTGTAGCCAATTTATGAGTAAGCGTATCAAAAGCCACAAATTCATTAATGGTAAGTTTTTGCCCCATGATAGTGGCTACCTGTTGTACATCCTGATCGGGCACACCCATGCACCAGGCCAAAGGATAAAATAGTTTTCCGAAAATATAATCCAGCGACAGGTTCGGACAAAAATCATTGATATGCCCTATTTTTCCCAGACAATAATTTACAAAAGCAATCAAAGCAATAAACCCAATCAGCATGGCAATCACGTTAATGGCAATCTTCATCCCATCGCCCGCGCCATGCGATATCGCATCAATTAAATTAGTATGTTCTTTTTTTACTTCCAGCTTTACTTCTCCTTTGGTAAGCGATACTTCTGTTTCAGGATAAATAATTTTTGAGATTACAATAGCAGCAGGAGCAGCCATTAAACTGGCCGTTAATAAATATTCGGCCTTAGCACCCATATTTACATACACAATTAAAATACCACCCGCAATACAAGCCATACTACCGGCCATAGACGACAGCAATTCGCTTTTTGTCATAGTCGATAAATACGGGCGAATCATTACCTGCGCTTCTACTTGCCCTACAAATGCACTGGCCACATTACTTAATGCTTCGGCGCCACTTGCACGCATCACAAAATTCATAACTCTTGCTATTAAAGCAACAATACGTTGCATAATACCAACATGATATAAAATAGCCACGAGTACACATACTAAAATAATAGTGGAGGTCACACTAAACGCAAACACAAAAGAGTGGGGTGTGGCAAAGTTTTTCGAAGTACCATCATGAGCATCAATCATAATACCGCCATAAACAAAACTGGCGCCCTGTGCAGCAAATTCTTCAATTTTACCCATGCCTTTTCCAAGCATTGCAAAAAAACGGGTAATGGGAGTCACCTTTAATACAAGAAAAGCAATAACCAACTGCAATGCCAGGCCGCTAAATACCAAACGGTAATTAATTGCCCGTTTATTATTGGAAAGTAAAAACGCAATTCCAAATATCACCACTATCCCAATTAAGCCCGTAAACCTTTCCATATATTATTTAATCTAGGAGCAAGGTATAAAAATGATTTACAATTTAAAAATGTAACTAAAATATATTTCCGGCATTATAACATTTAAAAAGAGGAGTCATGGGAGCGAAGCGTATAATTTTCATGATCTGTATTAGCATTTGTATGCTCACAGATCTTGCAGGCAAAACAGTTGTAAATCTTCAAAAAGCGCTGGATAAGCACTATATTACAGCAAATGCTATATGTAATGGTGGTTTGGAATTGAATTACTCAGTATCTAATTTGTTAAACGATTCTTTATTCATAAACGTACCCGCCGGTTGGCGCTTTAATTCCAATGGTGGAAAAAATGATTACCAGGATATTTTAATGACCCGTCAGGAAATACTGGTATTAAAACCTAAGGAAACTAAGAAATTTAATATGAAGGGTTATTGCTGCGAGGCTACCAAATCAGGTCCAAAATCGGGAGTACCTTATACTTTAGGGAAAATGGCCGATAGCAGCCTTGTTTACCTGGCGCGTTACCTTAATACCAATCCCATTGATCAAAACACGCAGCAATATGCTGTTTGGGCTATTAGCGATAATAAACAAACAGCAAGCATTACGCATAAAAATGATTCTTTAGCAGGTTTGCTGCGTAATTTTGTATCAGGTCTTAAAGGAGAGCCTTTGCCCTGGTATACGCTCTTAAAAAAGGCAGTTATTACAGCTTATGGCGATGTACAAGACTATCCCGTAAGGTTTAAAGCAACCATTCCTTATACAGTTTCACAAAACTGCTATTCCTACTGTTATATTGTAGATCAAAAAGGGAATACCGTTTCCGAGATACTTGGTAACTGGCTTCAACCACAAAATAACGAGTACAGTGCAAGCTTTAATGTAGCCGGTTTAAAAAAAGGAGAATATAAACTCATCCTGGAAAGTAAAAAAGAATCCCTTTTCGAGAAAAGTTTCAATATATAATTAAGTATCTGATTTTCATTATGTTGAAATCGAATTAAGAAACATTTATTTTTTGATTAAACATTAGTATAATTCAATTTAATTTTTACTTTTGCAGGAAAATAAAGTAATAGATTATGTATTGGACATTAGAATTGGCATCATGGTTAGAAGATGCACCTTGGCCTGCAACTAAGGATGAATTAATAGATTTTGCAATTCGTTCCGGTGCACCGATGGAAGTGATAGAAAATTTACAGGAAATGGAAGACGAAGGCGAAGCCTACGAAACCATCGAAGAAATTTGGCCCGATTATCCTACAAAAGACGATTTCTTTTTTAACGAAGACGAATATTAAAATAAAAAAATGCCCTTTGATCATTTCAAAGGGCATTTTTTATGTAATTAATTTAAATACTATTCAGCTTCCATGGCTGATGGTTTACCACCTGCTTTCTTTTCTTTTTGTGCAGCTTTTAATTTCTCAATTTGATCAGGAGTTAATAAAGCTTTCACACCTTGTTGAAAATCTTTTTTAACTGTTCTCATTTCAGTACCTTTTGCTTCATTTTTTTCGTCTCCTTTGTACTTGGCTTTGATCTCATCCACTTTTTTTACTTTAGCTAAAGCTAATTCATAAATTTTTGGTTTTTGATCTTCCGTTAAAGTAATTTCCGAAGCAATAGCATCTACATTTTTTTGTGCACGTTGTTCAGGCGTAGCATGAGCTTTTGAAGAACCTGTTCTTTCGGTTCCGGCTTTTTCCTGGGCATTTACAGTTGTTAAACTTAATAAACAAGCTGCGATTAAAATTACTTTTTTCATGGTTGTTATGATTTTTATGATTTGTTTTTATTTGACACTATATGTATACCGGAGTTTAACCGATAAGATGTATGTTGTAATAAATTAAAGAAAATTAACTTTTCTTACCGGTAGTTGTTGCTTCTTTCTTAGTTGCAGGTGTCGTTTCTTTTTTTGGTTCAGACTCTACCTTGCAGGCTTTGCAAGGCTCGTAGCCTTGTTTTTTAGCTTCTGCCAAGTCAATCCCTTTTTTTCCGGTTTTTACAATGCTGCAGTTTTTAGCATGGTATTTTTTTCCGCTGTCTGTAATATAAACCGTTTGCGCTTTCATGCTACTGCTTAACAGTAAAAAGCCTAATGCAAAAATGGAAACTAAAATTTTAAATTTCATAATGTTGTTTTTTTAGATGAGTAATTAATATTGAACTTTAGGGATCATGCCTCTGATACCCATATCTACAGGAAATTCGCCGGCTTCAGGCTGGTAATAACCATCAGTGGTAATTTCATGCCACTCGAAGCTTTTATTTGTAGATAAAGATACAGTAACAATAATATCATTTGTTTCAGTTCCTGTAATGTTTAACTGTTGCGCTGTACCACCGTTATCGGCAAATACTGCCGTAACCACACAACTGCCTGCAGGGATAGGAGAGTTTGTAAAATTAGGATTTACAACCGTTGTTGCTCCCGATGCTGCTTGCCCGTCTAAAGTATAATACCCGAAACCTGAAATGTTGGTTTCAAAGCCCCAGTAGCCTTGCGCATGAGTAGTAGTAGGGCCACCAACAGATGAAGAAGGCACAAAATCCTGTGACTTAATTTTGTATTTTTGAACATAGGTTTTAAATCCTATAAAAGAAGCAAGCGTACCGTAACCAATATGATTTCCAGGGATTGCATTTGCCTTATACGGAATATCATAGTTTTGATACGATAAGGATAAACGTAACCATTTGTAAGTTCCCGGAGTTATTTGACTTAAAGGAATGGAGTAAAATGTTACACCTTCTCTCACCACAGTAGATTGACCAAAGTCAATAGCATTTGCACCACCGTTAGTAGTTTCAGGAGCATGGTATAATACTTTACCTGCGCCTAATGCCGTCAGATCGCCCGGTGCAAGCTCTACATAATGTGCTGCCATGCGGTTAAACTTTGGAGAATAAGCCCCATTTCCGGAGGCAACCGATGAAGGATTTCCGAAATTATCGTATCTAGCTTGTGTTGAGTCAAATTTGAATTTAAATATTAAATGAGGGCCTGTGCCTGTAGTAGCCCAAACTGTATCAGGATATATTTTTGTTGATGCTCCTGTGGTGGTGGTTGCAGGTGGCTGTTCCGGTTCCGGATCTTCTTTTTTCTTTTTACAAGAAAATACAATAGCTGCAACTAAAAATAAGGGGATGATGGTTTTCATTTTTATCTGTTAGATTTTATAACGAATATACAAAACTATTTTCTTAAAATGAAATACTCCCTGGCCAGTGTTTGCTTTATTTAAGGATACCACATCTGATAAATGTGCATTCAACAACAAAAAAAATCCCTTTACCGGTTAGTAAAGGGATTTTAAGAAAAGAGCCATATTTAAAATTTATTGCTCTGTAGGTTCAATATGAGAAATGGTTTCGTTCGAAATTTCATTGTCTTTGTCAAAAGGACGTTTTCCGAAAATAGTTTCCAAATCTTCTTTAAAGATCACTTCTTTTTCCAGTAATTTTTCTGCCAGTTGCGTCAGTTTTTCTTTATTGGCTATTAAAATGGCTTTAGTACGTGCATAAGCAATGTCAATCATTTTCTTAACCTCTTCATCAATCGTTTTGGCAGTGTGCTCGCTGTATGGCTTATTAAAGCTGTATTCGCTCTGACCTGAACTATCATAATAACTCACGTTACCGATCTTATCGTTCAAACCATAATACACAATACTTGCATAAGCCTGACGCGTGATTTTTTCAAGATCGCTTAAAGCTCCTGTCGAAATTTTCCCGAAAATAATTTCTTCTGCGGCACGTCCACCAAGGGTTGCACACATTTCATCTACTATTTGTTCAGTTGTAGTAATTTGTCTTTCTTCAGGTAAATACCAGGCAGCTCCTAACGAGCGGCCACGAGGCACTATCGTTACTTTTATGAGCGGAGAAGCATGTTCGCACATCCAACTTACGGTAGCATGCCCTGCTTCGTGAAACGCAATAACACGTTTCTCTAAAGGCGTAATAATTTTATTTTTCTTTTCAAGACCTGCAATAATTCTATCTACGGCATCTAAAAAGTCTTGTTTGGTAACTTGTTTTTTATTGGCACGGGCTGCAATTAAAGCTGCTTCGTTGCAAATATTGGCAATATCGGCACCACTAAAGCCCGGTGTTTGCTTAGCAAGGAAATCAATATCAACTGAAATGTCAATTTTAATTTTCTTTAAATGCACCTGGAAAATTTCCTTACGCTCGTTCACATCCGGCATATCTACATAGATCTGTCTGTCGAAACGACCTGCACGCATTAAGGCTCTGTCTAAAATATCAGCACGGTTAGTAGCTGCTAAAATAATGACACCACTATTGGTTCCAAAACCATCCATCTCCGTTAACAATTGGTTCAGGGTGTTTTCGCGTTCATCATTTCCACCGGCAGCGGCATTTTTACCCCGCGCACGGCCTATTGCATCAATCTCATCAATAAAAATGATACAAGGTGCTTTTTCTTTTGCCTGTTTAAACAAATCGCGCACACGTGAAGCACCAACTCCTACAAACATTTCTACAAAGTCAGAACCTGACAAAGAGAAGAACGGAACTTTTGCTTCGCCTGCAACAGCTTTAGCCAAAAGGGTTTTACCTGTTCCCGGAGGGCCTACCAATAAGGCACCTTTAGGAATTTTTGCTCCCAGATCGGTATATTTTTTAGGATTTTTGAGGAAGTCAACAATTTCCATGACTTCTACTTTTGCTCCATCTAAACCGGCTACATCATTAAACGTAATATTGGTATTAGAGTCTTTATCAAATAAAACAGCTTTCGATTTACCAATGTTAAAGATTTGACCTGCGCCACCAGAGCTTCCACCCATTCTGCGCATCATCACGATCCAAAGACCGATCATAATAACAATAGGTAATAACCAACCCATATGGTCAGTCCATTCTGTTCTGTCTTCTCTTGAAGGAGAAACCCTTAATGCCAAAGGAACGTTAGCATTTGTTTGTACGGTACGTACTTGTTCCAAAAAATCTTTTACATCAGGGATAGATACTTTAAAATGCGGACCCGGTGTTGTTTTAGGAGTTGCAAATAAAGGGGCCGGTTTACCTGTTTTTTTATCAGGATAGTAATAGCGGTTTAAGCCAAGACTGTCGTTATCGATTGTAATTTCTGCAAATTTTTCGTTTACAATCACTATTTTTCTGACGTCGCCTTTAGCCAGCATTTCCTGCTCAAATTTCGACTGATCCACTTCGTAAATTCTTCCGTCGAAATCCTGACCAAAAAACACAAAGCCTAAAAGTGCTACAATAACAATTCCATAGATCCAGTAGAAGCTATTGCCGCTGTTATTGTTTGATCCTCCAAAAGGGCCGCTTGACTTTTTGCCAAAACGATCTCTCATTTTCTCAAACTGTTTTTTCCTTTCTTCCTCCGAATTAGGATTGTTTTGGTTATTAGATGTATTGTTCTGTGATTCGTTGCTCATGATTGCTATATAACATTTTTATTTTTGCTTTGTTTACTTAATCAGCAAGGTTTGTGATTTCTCCGTCTGCCCACAGACCTTCGATGTTGTAAAACTCGCGGGTATCGCGTAAAAATATATGCGCTACAATATTTACGTAATCTACTAATATCCATTCGGCATTTTGCTGACCTTCGCTATGATACGGTTTTTCATTGGTCTTTTTTATAACCGACTCTTCCATTGTATCGGCAATAGCGTTAACGTGTGTGTTGCTATCTGCATCGCAAATAACAAAATAATCTGCCACACGGTTCTCGAGTTTGCTTAAATTAATGATCGTAATATTTTTGGCTTTTTTCTCCTGCATCCCTTCAACAATAGCATCCAGTAAACTGGTTGTTTGCTCCAGGGTAGAATTCTTTTTAGGGCGTTTGGCCTGACTTGAAACTTTTTTCTTTTTTTCAGTATTGGCAATTCTGTTTGCTTCTTTTTGAGCAAGTTCTTTTTCTGTTAGGGGAACTTTAACAACTTTTTTTGAAGGAGATTTTTTTGCTGCTTTTTTTGGAGCTGCTTTTTTTGCCGGAGTTGCTTTTTTTACTGTTGCTTTTGCCATATTTAAATTTGCTAATACTATTCCCTTTTTTACTTTTGTTTATGTATAAGCAACAAATTTAACCTTTTTGCCTAAATGGAAACATTGTTTATAGGAAAGAACATGCTTTTTTTACCTGAAGTGGAAAGTACCAATACTTATGCCATGAACATGTTAAGGAATGTTAACGCTATTGACGGAACTGTTGTTTACACCGATAATCAGACACATGGTAAAGGGCAGCGTGGTGCCAGCTGGAACAGCCAAATAGCAAGCAATATAACGACTTCTATAATTTTAAAACCGACCTTTTTAAGCGTTGATGACTCTTTTTTTTTAAGCAAGATCAGCGCCCTGTCAATCTATGACGTATTGACGGGTGTTTTGGATAATAGCCATTATGACATTAAAATTAAATGGCCAAATGACATATTAGTAAATTCGAAGAAAATTGCCGGTATTTTAATAGAAAACAACTACAATGCTAACTCCCTGCAGTATTCGGTAATAGGTATCGGCTTAAATGTCAATCAAACCGATTTTGGGCCATTAGAGGGCATTGCCACTTCCTTAAAACAAATTACCGGTAAGGAATATAACCGCAAAGAACTCCTCGAAAAATTATGCTCCTGCCTCGAAAAATGGTACTTCGCTTTAAAGTCGAACAAAACAGCGTTTATCACTGAAACTTACCTGGATTGTATAAAAGGCATGAATATGCGCTTATCCTTTAAAATGCCTGATAACAGTGTGTTTCAGGCAAAGATCGTTGATGTAAATCGTGAAGGTAAATTATGCCTTGAAATGGATGATTTAAGCATACAACACTTCGAAATTAAAGAGCTGCAATTTATTAGCTAGTTGTGGTATTTTAAGAATGTAACAGGAAAATTACAGAATTGAGCCTTATTTTTATTGAGTAAAGAACTCAATTGACTTATTTAAAAAAAAACGATTTAGTAATTGATTCGTTAACTTTACATTACTAAAATCATAGTGTAATATGAAATCATTTAAAGTATACTGCGTCTTATTTTTAACTCTTATCAGTTTTAAATTTTTTGCTCAAACGACTTGTGCTACTTCACAGCCTTTTTGTGCTTCTTCGAACTATTCTTTTCCTGCCAGCACAGGTAATACTTCAACATCAACTGCAGGTGGCCCTAATTATGGCTGCCTTTTTACACAACCTAATCCGGCATGGTACTATGTACAGATTTCACAATCGGGTCCTGTTATATTTGCTATCGGCGGATCAGGTGGTGGCGATGTGGATTTTATTTGCTGGGGGCCTTTTACAAGCTCAAGTGGGAACTGTGGAAATTTAACGTCAGGTAATACAATTGATTGCAGCTACTCGGCAAGTGCTACAGAAACCTGTACCATTCCAAATGCTGTTGCCGGACAATATTACCAGGTATTAATTACCAACTACTCTAACCAGGCTCAAAATATTACCTTTAATCAGGGCAATACATCCAATGCCGGTGCAGGTTCAACAAACTGTAACTTTACATCAGGTGTTAATAGTCAAACCATTTGTCCCACTAAAACGGCTACTTTGGTGGCAAGTGCTACAGTTATTAATCCCACCTATTTATGGAGTCCCGGTGGAGCTACAACTCAATCAATTGTTGTTTCTCCTGCTGTTACTACTGTATACACATGTACAGTTACCGGCGCTGCTGTTGCAGGCGGCCCTGTAAATTCTGCTGCAAATACAGGTACAGTAACGGTTGCAGCAACACCTACTGTCATTCTTTCTTCCAATTCTGCTGTATGTCCGGGAAGCGCGATCTTTCTTTTTGCCACCTCAGGCTATACAAATTATGTATGGACTACTCCTACAGGGTCTTTATCGTCGGTTGCCGATAATTTAAGTATTCCTAATGCCACCACAAATCTTGTTGGTACCTATTCTGTTTCTGTTAATTCTGCGCAGGGTTGTCCGGGAACGGGAACAACCAGTGTTAATATTATTACCACCTCTCCGGTTACTACTACAGTGCCAGCAACGGCATGTGAAGGCGGTACGGTTGCCTTAAATGCAACTGCTCCCGGTGCGGTAAGCTATAGCTGGGCAGGCCCTGCAGGTTATACATCAACTCTTCAAAACCCTGTGTTAACAAACGTAACACTGGTGCAAATGGGTATTTATACAGTTACAGCAAGTTTTACAGGTGCAGGCACAAATACCTGTACTACGGTAAGTACAACAACCGTAACGATTATTCCGGCATCTACAGTAGCGCTTACGCCATTAAGTACAATTTGCAGCAACGGTATTATAAGTTTAGCTGCACCTAATGGTGGAAATACATATAACTGGACAGGGCCAAACAGCTTTGTATCTGCTTTGCAGAATCCGGTAATTAATAATGCTGAGGTTATTAATGAAGGTGTTTATTCGGTTTCTATCACAGCCAGTGGATGTGTGAGAACAGGCTCTATAAATGTGGATGTTTATGATCCGTTAAGCTTTACTTCAGTTCCTACGGATGTGACGTTATGTTCAGGTAATACTGCCAATCTTACTTCTGCCGGAACAGGTGGTAGCGGAAGCCTTAATTATACATGGAACCCGATAAATGATTTGTCGAGCCCTAATACTTCAGGTACATCGGTTACCGGTAATACTACGACACAGTATACAGTTACTGTATCTGATGCAAACTGTGCAGTGACTCAAACCATAAGTGCAGTGGTTACTGTAAGTGTAAATCCTACACCGGTAATAACACTTGGTGCAAACTTAAGAGGATGTGAGCCTTATGAAGCTCCTTTGGAAAGCATCAGCAATCCTCCGTCAGCAAGCTGCTCCTGGATCTTTAGTAATAATAGTGCTTCTAACCAATGTAGCAGTCCAAGTACTGCAGGGTTCTTATTCCCTGTGCATGGGGTTTACAATGCTACATTAAGCGTGGTAGATGTTAACGGATGTCCTAACAGCATTTCGCAAAATGCCTATGTTACTGTGGATCCGAAACCTCAGCCTAACTTTACCTATTTACCAACTAATCCTACCATTTTAATTAACGAAGTAGACTTTACAGATGATTCTCAGGTAGGAACTCCAATGCAGGATTGGCACTGGAACTTTGGTGACTGGTATGTGAGCGAAGCTGCTGATACTTCAAATATCCCGAACCCGAACCACGTTTATGATAACGCAGCTACTTACACAGTTTCTTTAGCTGTTACCAATAAATTTGGCTGTAAGGACACCGTAACAAAATTTGTAATTGTTGAAGATGAGTTTGCGATCTATATTCCTAATGCCTTTACACCTACAAAATCTGAAGGCAAAAACGATACATTCACCCCGCAAGGTATGGGCTTTTTAATTGAAAGCTTCCAAATGAGTATTTACGACCGTTGGGGA
>JAZJZF010000006.1:0-9424 GCA_040389965.1 Bacteroidota bacterium | reverse complement strand
CTATCGCAAAATTATTTGGATTATGCACATTAAAATCAAGTGATATTAATAAAGGCTGGGACGGAAGCGTAAAAGGAAGTGGTAAAGCCGAACAGGGAGTTTATATTTACAAAATAAGGGTTACAGACTTTAAGAAACACGACAGGGAATTTGTAGGGCACGTGACGCTCCTTTAAGGATCCTATTTAAAAACTTTTAATAAGTAAAAAATCCTTTCTGTTATTTACGGAAAGGATTTTTTAATTTTGGAAATTATGAAATAGTCATGCTATAAGCAGCACAACAAATGAAAATAACATGGCTATACCGAATGACCTTAAAAAGCAATAATTTCTATAGATGAAACAGTATCACGATTTAATGCAGCATGTGTTAGAACATGGTGTGAAAAAAGAAGACCGTACAGGTACAGGTACGATCAGCGTTTTTGGATACCAGATGCGTTACGATCTTGCGGCAGGCTTTCCGTTACTGACCACAAAAAAACTCCATACAAAATCAATTATTCACGAATTGTTATGGTTTTTGAAAGGCGATACCAATATTGGTTATTTAAAGGAAAATGGTGTAAAGATCTGGGACGAATGGGCTGATGCTCAAGGAAATCTTGGTCCTGTATACGGCTACCAATGGCGTAGCTGGCCAACGGCAGACGGTAAGCACATTGATCAGATAAGCCAGGTAATTGATATGATCAAAAAAAATCCTGATTCGCGCCGCTTAATCGTAAGCGCCTGGAATGTGGCGGATATCAATAACATGAAATTACCGCCATGTCATGCTTTTTTTCAGTTTTATGTCGCTAATGGCAAATTAAGTTGTCAGCTATACCAACGTAGCGCCGATATCTTTTTGGGAGTACCTTTTAATATTGCGTCGTACGCTTTATTAACGATGATGATTGCGCAGGTATGCAATTTAGAACTGGGCGATTTTGTTCATACTCTGGGCGATGCTCACCTTTATACCAATCACATAGATCAGGCTAAACTGCAGCTTACAAGAGATTTAAGACCATTACCGGTTCTTAAAATAAACCCGGAAGTAAAATCTATTTTTGATTTTAAATTCGAAGATTTTACGCTGGAAAATTATGATCCGCATCCTCATATTAAAGCTGAGGTTGCTGTTTAAAGACACAATAAATTTTACCAATCATTATAATACTTTACATTTGTAAAAAAAGAACAAAAAAATTATGAGTGACGTTAAAACAGTTTTAGAAAGTGCAAAAGGGCAAATGGAAAAAACCATTGGTCATCTTGAAGTAGAATTGGCAAAGATCAGAGCGGGAAAAGCAAATCCTGCGATGTTAGATAATGTAATGGTAGATTATTATGGCGCTAAAACAACATTAAGTAATGTGGCCAGCGTTAACACGCAGGATTCGAGAACCATCCTGGTTCAACCCTGGGAAAAGTCAATGCTTACACCTATTGAAAAAGCCATACAGGCTGCAAACCTTGGCTTTAATCCGCAAAATGATGGTGTGTTAATTCGTATTATTGTGCCACCATTGACAGAAGAAAGAAGGAAAGACCTGGTTAAAACATCAAAAGCTGCAGGCGAAGATGCTAAAATAGGCTTAAGAAATATTCGAAAAGAATCGATCGATAAAATTAAAGCTTTGCAAAAAGCGGGTTTGCCTGAAGATGAAGCAAAATCAGGAGAAACAAAAATGCAGACCTTGGTTGATGAGTTTACTACCAAGTGCGACAGGCATTTAGAACAAAAAGAAAAAGAGATACTTACCGTTTAATACGGAATTCCGGAAATAAAAAAACGCCTTAATTGTATTAAGGCGTTTTTCATTTATAACATGGGGGATTTTATTCGACCCTTTTAATAGTGCAACCAATTGATTTGGTTTCTTGTGTTGGAGGTGTAGTATTTTTGATCAAAGCTTCTACGGCATCTTTTAAGTAGAATGCTTTTACAGCAGCAGGATCTTTTACGTTATCATCGATGGCACCTTTATACATAAGGCCTTTGGTATTAAATAAAAAACATTGTGGGGTACGGGTTGCTCCAAAAGCATCTGCCAATTTAGAATTGGCATCTACTACATAAGGGCAATTAAGCTTTTGCGCGGCAGCATATTTTACCATGGCATCAAAACTATCTTCTTCTGTACGCTGAGCTTCGTTGCTGTTAATAATAATGCAACCTATGCCTTGTTTTATACAATTGTCGGTAATTTCTTTAATACGGCTTTCACTTAACTTTACATACGGGCAGGTATTGCATGAAAAAATAACCAATAAACCTTTAGCTGATTTTGCGGAATTTAATGAGATATCCTTTCCACTTACATCTTTCATTTTCTCTTCAGCCATTGGTGCCGGGGAGTTTAGGCCTAACTCGTTGCCCGCTGAGGTATTGATAAATGACAGTAAAAAACCACAAGCTACAAGAAGTATTATAAAAAAAGTACCTTTTTTCATTGATTAAAATTTGAGTAAATGTATATAAATGTTTAAATCCGTATGTATAGTTCCTCTAAAATTTCATGTCCTTCGTCTAAAAGGTTGATTTTTAACAATTTGTTAATGAAAAGTATAATTGCAACAGGGTTTTATATATTAAATTTGTGGTAGTAAACGATCACCCTAGAGGAGTTTTCACGTCTTGTACCTTCGACTAAAAACTAGCCAAAACCGTTTTAATTTAATTGACACATTAATTATTTTAAGAATGAAGGTATTGTATTGGTTACTAATGGCGTTTTTTTCACTATTTCTATCTAAGGTAGAGGCTCAAACTTTTATTCTTGATGAAGAATTTAACTCAGGAACTACTTCCGGCGCAGGTTGGGTGTTTGCCGGTACAATAACTTCTTCCAGTGGCAGCGGTAACTTTGGCAGAGATGCGCCTAATCTTACACTTGGAGTAAGCGGTGTTATTACCTATTCATGGACCGGGGGGGCAAACAATGCTGATTTGCTTACGTTTATATACAGAGGCAATGGGTCAGCGGCCAATTGTGCTGCAAGTTCCATATTAGTAGAAGAGTCGGTTAATGGAATTGCCTGGACAATACTTCTTGGAACGGTAATACAGATTCAGTCGTCTATTACAAGCTCTTTTAAAGGAGCAGTAAGTTCTACGTCACGATTTATACGTTTAACCTATAATCAGGGAGGTACAGCAACCTGTTATATTGATGATCTTAAAATTAGAAAAGTCGGAAATTGCGCCGGTGATCCTATGCTTAAAATGATTTTAATTGACGGGGGCTGTGCGGCCGGCTGCGAAGGCGGAAATGAATTTGTAGTGGCACAAAATGGAAACTCGCCAATGGCAATTGATGATCTGGAATTATCTATTCAAGGGCCGGGAGGGGCTTCTCCAAAAGGAACAGTGATAGGTGGTAATGCAACTAACACAACTTCTATCTGGACAAAAAGCGCTACTTATACCGGTGCGCAATTAGCATATATTACCGCACTTACCGGAACCTGTTCTGCAGGTACAGCCATTCCTGTTTCCGTAACTAATATCATACCGGCAAATGCCAATATGCTCCTTATAACAGGAAGTTCGCCTACAGCTAATTATAACCTCAACACCACTTGTAGTAGTGGTCCTTATTATGTTGTTTTCTCAAATCTGGATTGTACCGGAAAATTCTCTAACAGTGGTTGTACCCAATGTTACAGAACCATAAGTTTAATGAATAATGGGACAGGTTGTGTAGATACGAAAACATACACGTCTGTTTCGTCGGGTTCATCGGGAACCAGTATTGTGTTTAATACAGCCAATGGCGCACCAACCGAAACGGCAACAGCTTGTAACAATTTTGCTGTGCTTCCCATAGAACTTTTAGATTTTTATGCTACAAAAAATGGTGCTTCCAATGCCCTGGCCTGGAAGGTGGCAGACGAAGGATTGGTAAGGTATTATACTGTAGAGAAAAGCAATAACGGACTTGATTTTATAGAGATAGGTGCTATTGTACCTGCTAATGGGAGTGCTTATTACAAAGATTATTCTTTGGTGGATGATGCTCCTTTTGAAGAGATCACTTACTATCGTTTATCCACCATTGAAAATAATGGGAAAGCCCGATATTATAATACTATTTCGATAGAAAATAATTCGGCCGAATGGAATTATAATTATTATCAGAAAGAAAATGCTTTTATCATGGAATTTAAAAAATCAATTCCCGAAAACGGACATATCAATTTATATGATATGTCGGGGAACCTGTTGCTGGAAGAAAAAATTGAGGCAGCTAAAGAAGCGTTATACGTTGGAAATATTTCCTCCGGAATTTACCTCGTAAAAATAGTTACGCCTTATAAAACAGAATCATTTAAAGCAGTTATATACAATACAAATTAATATAATACAGAAATAAATTTTACTTAAACGTCCAACATGAAATACTTATTTTTTCTTCTATCTTTTGCTATTATCTCCAGGTCTCAGGCCCAATGTTTCGAAATTCAGAGTATTCTGGTAGATGCTTGTGCGGGTTCACTGGAAGGGCAAAATGAAATGGTTACTTTTCAGGTGGGAAGTTTACCATTAAATACAGCAAATTTAAGCGTTAGCTGGCCTAACAATAGCTGGCTGGGTTTGGCGCAAAATGCAGGAACAGCTTCTGATATTGCTACGGTTAATGCTACCATTATAGGTTGTGGCTTTTTAAAAGAACCGGTGGCAGGTGTTTTACCGGCAAATTCTAAAGTGCTATTAATTACAAGTACTTCCTGGTCTCCTCTGGCTCAAAGCTTTGCCAATTTAACAGACACCTTGTATGTTATTTTTCAGGCGTCAGGAAATACTTCCGGGCATTTTGCAAATTATGCTTCAGGCGGAGGAACAAGAACGCTTACTATGAATTTTTCATTGCCTGTGGGTTGTAGTGATGTTGCAACTTATGACAGGGCATTATTGGTAACCCAATCGGGGTCAATTGGTGCACAGGATGGTGGGGCTGTAGAATTTACTCCTGCAGGGGTAGCTACTTATGTAAATCACGGTTGCCAGGCACCTTTTATTCCTTTAACAGTTGATGCAGGTGTAAATAAAACAGTTTGTATAAATGGAGCGCAAAGCTTTACGGCTATAGCCTCCGGAGCTTATAGCTCTGTACACTGGAGCCTGGGGGCAGGAGCAAACGGTTCATTTGCGCCTACCAATTCTTTAACTACAACTTATACATCAGTTGCAGGTGATAATGGTACTATTAAGTTGTATTGTACACTTATAAAATCCTGCGGAACACAAACTACCAGTGTAAAAGACAGTGTGAATTTAACCATAACGCCTTTACCAACGGTTACGGTAAGCCCTACCAGTGTTAGTATTTGTAGCGGACAAAGTGCTATAGTACAGGCTAACACAAATACGGCAGTAGCCTATACATGGTCAACCGGTGTAAATACAAATACGGCTTCTGTAAGTGCAGCCGGCATTTATACAGTAAATGTTTCTAATGCCTGTGGCAGTAGTTCGGCTACCGTTAGTGCAGTATTATCGGCTGCGCCAAGTGTTTCTATAGCATCCTCTTCACCATCATTATGTCCAAGCGGACAAACAGCTGTTTTATCGTTATCAGGAAATACGGGAGCGTATTTATGGAGTAACGGCACTACTACTTCTACAACCTCTATTTCAAGCCCGGGCATCTATACAGCCACGGTTACTACAGCAAGCTGTGGAACTGCAACCGCATCAATTTCTGTGGGCACTATTCCTTCGCCAACCATTGCTATCTCTGCACCTACCAATAGCATTTGCTCCGGAGGATCGATTGTATTAACTGCCAATAGCAATACCACTAATTATTTATGGACAGGGGGAGTCACTACGCAAACCGTTAGTGTTAACTCTTATTCTACAGTTGTTACCACTACAAATGTATGTGGGTCAGCACAAGCCACTTTCACATTAGATATTTACCCCTTACCAACTGCTGCTATTACACCAAATCAGGTAACTTTATGCAGCGGGCAAACAGCCTCGTTACAAACAACTTCAAATGCGGTAGTGTCTTACACCTGGTCAACGGGTGCACATACAAGCTCAGTGCAGGTAAGTACTGCCGGAGTTTATACAGTTAACGTTTCAAATAATTGTGGAAATGCAATGGCCACAGCTACAGTAACGATAGGAGCGGGGGTTCCAACACTCACCATTGTTCCTACCTCAACTTTATTATGTACAGGCCAAACAGCAACTTTATCTTTAACAGGTAGCACCGGTACTTATAACTGGAGCAATGGTGCTACAACAGCTACAACTACAGTGAATAGCTTTGGTGTTTATTCGGCAACAGTTACTAATTCCTGCGGACAGGCAACTGCGCTCGTTCAAATAACGGCTTTGCCGGTACCAACAATTTCTATTGTTCCGGCATCAGGTATACTTTGCCCGGGTACTAATGTTATTTTAACGGCTACAAGCAATGTCAATAATTATGCTTGGAGTACCGGAGCTACAACAAATACAATTTCTACGTCATTACCGGGAGTATATTCAGTAACGGTAAGTAATCAGTGTGGTACGGTTATTACCAGTGCCAATGTAAGTGCCTTTAACCTTGATCCGGTTGTATTAACGGCCAGCAGTACTACATTATGCCCCAACCAAACAGCTACATTAACGGCAAGTGGTGGCTCTATATCCGGTTCAGGAAATCCTGCAACCTACACATGGTCTAATAACTCTGTTACAGGCCCTGTAAATACTACTACCGGTGGAACTATTACCGTTTCGGCTACTAATGCCTGCGGTACCTACACTCAATCTATTATTGTTACTGTTCATGATGTTCATGCAGGTTTAACAGCTAATCCCGTAAGTGGTACAAAACCTTTAGTGGTTACATTTACTAATACCAGTGTGGGTGGTAACAGTTACAGCTGGAACTTTGGAAATGGTAATACTGCTACCGGTGTTACGGTTCCTTCACAAACATATAATACTGCCGGCGATTATACGGCTTCAATACAGGTAAGCAATGGGAGTTGCACCGATATAGCATCTGTTGTGATACATGTTTTGAATGAAGAACCGGGATTGATTATACCAAATGTATTTACACCTAACAATGACCATGTAAATGATTTATTTAAAGTAACAGCAAGTAATCTCACAGATTTTAACGCGGTTATATTTGACCGTTGGGGATTACAACTATTTACCTGGAATGATATTTTGCAGGGCTGGGATGGAAAAGTAAATGGTCATGATTGTACTGAAGGAACTTACTTCTATATTATAGCTGCAAAAGATTACAATAATACTAACATCAAAAAACAGGGAACAGTAAATTTATTCAGGTAGAAGGTAATATCATTTCTTTACCACATTTAAAATGCCCTTCGGGGCATGCTTTGTAGCCATGTAAGCCACAGGGTTTACAATACAGGTCTTTTACTTCAATAACGGTTGATTGGGTTGATAAAGGAAAGAAACCGTATGCAGGAACTGTTGAACAAAAAAAGGCTGTTGTAGGGGCGTTAACTGAAGAAGCCAGGTGTAAAGGCCCACTGTCATTAACGTAATTCATAGTTGCATATTTCATTAGTTCGCAGGATTCGAGCAAAGATAATTTTCCGGCTAAAACTTCAATAGAAGGATGTGTGCTACTGTTTTTAATCTCATCGCATAAAACCTTATCTCCCGGGCCTCCCAGCAGATAAATTGTTTTGTCTTTTGGAACAGTATTGCATAATTCTATCCATTTATCTTTTGGTAATTGCTTTGTAAACCAAACCGACGATGGCGCCATACATACAAATGGCTGTTGTACATAAGATTCTATTTTGGAGAATTGCTTGAAAGTAGGATATAGCTTAGGTTTGGCAACTGTGCTGTCTGTAATGGTTTCGATGAGGTCGTTATAACGTTCTACCTCATGCCTTCCATCTCCAATTTTGTGTGGCGATTTATGGTTAAATAAAAAAGAGAACGGATTTTTATTATAACCTGAGGTATAGGGTGCTTTAGAGAAAGCTGTTAAAAAGCCTGAACTGCCATAGCGGTGAAGGTTTATAACCGTATCAAATTTTTGTTTGCGGATGTTTTTAAGTAGTCTGAATAGGCTTTTGTATTTTCCTTCCTTTTTATTCCATACGAGTGTTTGATACAGAAACGGATGTTCATGATACAATGATTCGTTTCCTTTTCTTACAAGGATAGTAAGCTTTGCCTGTGGAAAAAACAGGTGCAGCTTTTCTAATACCGAAGATGCCAGGATAGCGTCGCCGATAAAAGCAGTTTGAATAACAAGTATGTTTTTGTGTTCCAAATTAAAAAGTCAAAATTTAAAAGATTGGAGGCTATTAACTTATAACTAATCTCTCATAATTTATAATTAGTTACACAGCTACATTATGTTCTCTCAATGCCTCATTAAGAGAAGTTTTAAGATCGGTACTTTCTTTGCGTTTGCCAATAATTAAAGCACAGGGAACCTGGTATTCGCCTGCCGGAAATTGTTTGGTATAGGAACCCGGAATAACAACGCTTCTTGCAGGAACGTAGCCTTTAGTTTCAACGGGAGCAGAACCTGTTACATCAATTATTTTGGTAGACATAGTTAAGCATACATTAGCGCCGAGAACGGCTTCTTTTCCTACTCTTACACCTTCCACTACGATGCACCGTGAGCCTATAAAGGCATGGTCTTCAATAATTACGGGCGCAGCCTGTACAGGCTCTAAAACGCCCCCAATGCCCACGCCACCGCTTAAGTGTACATGTTTGCCTATTTGAGCGCAGCTACCCACAGTTGCCCAGGTATCTATCATCGTTCCTTCATCTACATAAGCTCCAATATTAACAAAGCCGGGCATAATAATAACTCCTTTCGAAATATAGCTGCCATAACGGGCAATAGATCCGGGAACGGTTCTTACACCGGCTTCGGCAAAATTGGTTTTTAATTTCATTTTATCATGAAATTCAAATGGTTTTAACTCCATCGTTTCCATTTGTTGAATAGGAAAATACAGAATAACCGCTTTTTTGATCCAGTCGTTTACCTGCCATGTTCCGTCGCTTTTAGGCTCTGCAACACGCAATGTTCCTTTATCAAGCTCATCAATAATTTGGCGTATAGTCTTTTGATTAGCAGGGTCTTTTAAGAGTTCGCGGTTGTTCCAGATGGATTCAATAATGGCTTGCATGAAAATTCGTTTAAAAATTGTTTGCAATTTAACTAAAATATGTATATTTGCACTCCAATTTTTTTGGATTGGTTGTGTAGCTCAACTGGATAGAGCATCTCACTACGGATGAGAAGGTTTGGGGTTCGAATCCCTACACGATCACAGTTTAAAACCCTTTGAATACAGAGGGTTTTATTTTTGAATAAAATGGTGAGGTAGCTCAGTTGGTTAGAGCATCGGATTCATAACCCTGTTGATAAGTTCTTTATAATGCTTATTTTACAGGTGATTGA
>JAZJZF010000005.1:1577-63787 GCA_040389965.1 Bacteroidota bacterium | reverse complement strand
TTTGTATGGATATACCTTTATGAAATAACTAAAATAACATTACAATGAAAGAATACGTTTTATTATTCCGCATGGATATTTTAACCAAAGAAGCACAACCTACAAAAGAACAGATGAAAGGCTTTATGGAACAGTGGATGCAATGGATTAACGAAATTGACAAAAAAGGACAACTGGCAAACGGCGGCAATCATTTTCAATATAGCGGTAAAGTTGTTCGTCCAAACAATGTAGTAACTAACGAGCCCTACGTTGCTAATAAAGAATCTATAGCAGGCTATATTATTATCCTTGCAAAGGATATGGATAAAGCTTTACTTATTGCTAAGAAATGTCCTATTTTAAATGGCGAAGGAACAAGTGTGGAAGTAAGAGAAACTGCAAGCCCCGGTTGAATAAACTGAACAGAAAAACATTACTTTTGATATTAAAAAAGTCATGTGGTGGATCTATGCCTTATTATCAGCTTTATTTGCTGCACTTACAGCAATCTTCGCAAAAATTGGAATTAAACATGTGAATACGGATCTGGCTACTGCTATTCGAACCGTTGTTATTCTTATTCTGGCATGGAGCATCGCCTACTTCAGGGGAGGTATCAATACGATACAGTCGCTGACAAAGCAAAATTATATTTTTATTATCCTTTCAGGAATTGCAACCGGTCTTTCCTGGATTTTTTATTTCAAAGCCCTGCAATTGGGAAAAGTATCCCAAGTGGCTCCTGTCGATAAATTAAGCGTAGCAATAGCTATTATTTTTTCAGTATTATTTTTAGGCGAGGTTCTTACCTGGAAAATGGCCCTTGGCGCTACATTGATCATAAGCGGAACAATTGTACTGATCCTTTAAAAAATTTACAGCAAACCACTTTTAAACCAAACGACAAGGCACATCCAGATCTTCTGTCAGGTAATAGCTCGCACACATTCTGTGATAACCATCGGCAATAATTAATTTTTCATTACCTCTTACCAAAAGCAGTGGAGATAACTTTTTCTTATCTTTAAATTTCTCAAGGTTTTTACGAACGTGCTCATTATCTTTTGGTAATAAAGGCAAGCCACTGGCTCTGAAAATATCTTTTGCCTTTTTTATAATGGTTTTTGTTTTTTTTAGTGCCTCCGATTTTTTAACCGCTTTTGAACGGGGGTATAATAATTCAAGGTAGTCTACGGCCGCCACATAATCATGTTTTTCGGGGTCGGCAAGAAATATGTTTTCTGTTTTTTTCATAGGCACTGATTTTCTATTTACGTTTTTAAATACTAATAATTCAATCCTAAATTTCTATTCTATGAATAGACACATCATCCAACAAAAAAGCAGCGAGTTTATCGTGTTGCTTTTTGTTCCCTGCTATACGCCAGTTTATCGTAATTTTTTCGTCCGTCTTAGCTTGTAAAAGCTTAGATGATTTCAAATTAAATCCGGCAAATATTTTTTCGAAACGACTAATGGTATCGGCTTCGTAAGTAGTTGTAATTTTATAAGTCCGTATTTTATGGGCTTTATCGATCCACCTTTCAAGAGCTACCAAATTCCATAATACAAACAACACAATAGCGGTAGATAACAATCCAAGATAAATATGCCCTGAACCAATACACATGCCAAGTGATGCAGTTACCCATATGGTACAAGCGGTGGTAACCCCATTGATCTTGTTCTCATCTTTAAAAATAGCGCCTGCACCCAAAAAGCCAATACCTGTAATAATATTAGCCGCAAGCCTGTCAGGATTTGCAACACCTATTTTTATAGAAAGAATAGTAAAGGTACAAGATCCCACAGACACTAACATGAGTGTTCTCAAACCTGCCGTTTTATTTTTGTATTCGCGTTCGGCTCCAATAATTAAACCAATAACAATCGATAAAAAAATCAGGAGCAGGTCTTCGGAAGCGAATAAGGGATATAGCTTTTGAAAATAGTCGAACATTATTGCAGGGTTTATCTTATAAATTTAGTAATTACTTTTCACGAACCTGTTTTACATTTCTGTGTTTTCTAAAAATAAATATACAAAATTTCGGGAGATAAGCCGGATTCTGCTTCACCATCAACAACCGGGGATTGTTTTATGTATTGGCTGATACGAGAAAGTAGCTGGGAGCAATTTAACAGGAACTATAATCTCGCAATTATACTGATTTTAAAGAGCCCGTTTGAGGCTTAGATATGAAAAAACACACTTCATCTAACTGCCGAAATAGTAACTGAACCCATGTTTGTTCCATTAAAGATGGTTAAACCTGAACATTCAATTTACACTGTCGGGGTAATCGGCGAAATATTTTTCAATAACAAGTTCCAGTGCTTCTTTTGTTAATGGCTTTGTAATATAATCCGATACAAAGTTCCATGTCCTTGCTCTTTCCTTATCTTTAGGGTTTGAAGATGTAGAAAGCATAATAATAATGACTTTGCTTTGCTGTTCTTTTTCCAACTTATCATACTCATCCAAAAACTCCCAGCCTGTCATTCCGGGCATATTAATATCTAAAAATATCAAGTCCGACAAAGGATCCGTTTTCGCTTTAATATACTCCAGGGCTTTTCTACCAGAATTCTTAACAATTACATTTTTAGCCAATCCATTCTCCATAATCTCTTTTTTGTGAAAAAAGTTGTCATCTTCATCATCATCAATTAGCATGATGCAGTTTAATTTATTACTCATAGTGTTAGATTTGGTATAGTAAAATAAAATACGGCACCTTCATTTAGCTCCGATTCAAGCCAGATTTCGCCTTGGTGCAACTGAACAATTTTTTTGCAATTGGCAAGTCCTATGCCACTTCCCTCGTATTCTTTATTACCATGTAATCGCTGAAATATATCAAAAATCTTTTCATGATACATGGGCTCAATACCTATGCCATTATCCTTTATGGCAAATTGCCATTTCCCATTCTTTTCTGTGGCTGAAATGCTGAGCTTAGGCTGTGCATTTCCTTTCTGAAATTTGATAGAATTAGTGATCAGGTTTTGAAACAACTGGTACATCTCTATTTCATAAGTATTCAATACCGGCATTTCAGAAATCTCAATAATCGTGTTTGAAGATTTTATGAGTATTCCATGATCATCTATCACATTATCCAACAACTTTTTTAAATCAACGCTAGCCAGTTTTCTATTATTCCCTAACTGGGAAAACGTTAATAATGAATTTATCAGTGAGCTCATTCGTTTGACCGCGTTATTGGCCGAATGAATATACTTTCCGGCATTCTCATCAAGTTGGTTCAGGTATTTGTCTTCAAATAAACGCATGTAATTAGATACGGTACGTAAAGGTTGCTGAAGATCATGTGAAGCAATATAAGCGAATTGTTCAAGTTCTTTATTAAGCATACCGAGTTCATTCGCTCTTTTTTCTTTTTCCTCATTTTGATAGGCAAGTTCAACATTAGCAATAATGAGCTCAGCGGCACGCTTTCCCTTTTCTTCATTTTGATAGGCAAGTTCTTCATTAGCAATAATCAGTTCTGCAGCCCTCTTTTCTTTTTCTTCATTCTGAAATTTAAGCTCTACATTAGCCGCCATTAATTCGTTTGCACGCTTTCCTTTTTCTTCATTCTGGTAGGCAAGTTCTTCGTTAGCAATAATTAGTTCTGCAGCCCTCTTTTCTTTTTCTTCATTCTGAAATTTAAGCTCCGCATTAGCCGTCATTAATTCGTTTGCACGGTTTTCTTTTTCTTTATTCTGAAAAGCAAGCTCCCGATTAGCAACAATAAGCTCTGCAGCTCGTTTTTCTTTTTCTTCGTTCTGAAAAATCAGCTCCCGATTAGTTTTCATTAATTCTGCCGCTCTTTTTGTTTTTTCCGAATTTTGAAAAGCAAGCTCAGTGTTAGCAATGACAAGCTCCGCAGCCCGCTTCGCTTTTTCATTGTTTTCAAACAAAAGCTCTTCCTTAATTACTGCAAGCTCTTTAGCAAATTTTTCGGCTTCTGCGCTTTGCGGCTTATCTATATAATTCAAATTACCTGGATTTAAGCATACAATAAGAAATGTATCAGTATGCAAATCTAATACAATACGGCGGAGAGCATCTTTCAATAAATTTTCCGGAAAAGGTTTAGCCTCTCCGTTTTATAAGCTCTTCTGATATTTATCTAAATATACGCTAAATAAATGGTCTTTAGGTAAAGATAGCACTATGTATAGGCTAAAATTAAAAGACAGGACTATTCGTTTTCTTAAAATATCCCTATATTTGAAGCATGGTATACCCTCTGAAAGGTATACTACGCAGGCAGGTTTACGTTTTTTATACGTGTTAGCTCTTGTTACTGCCCGGATGGCGAAATTGGTAAACGTTGCGGTCTCAGAAGCCGTTGGAGTAATCCTTGAGAGTTCGAGTCTCTCTTCGGGCACAGATTAAAACCCTAACATCAAAATATATTTTTAATGTTAGGGTATTTAGAAACTTCCCTCATTTTTATCCTGCTCTTACAAAATTTGTTTAAAGTAAAAACTGTATATTCAATAAGTAACACTTTATTAAATGAGTAAAAAATTTCCCAAATTTATCATCCTGTGAAAGCATTTAAACTGATCAATACCCCCGATAAAGGTTGTACCTTTTTGGAAGGAGAAATAACAACCATGAAGCATATTCCGGCCAATTATTTTTTTATTCAAAACCATATCGAAGACTATGAGCTCAAAGCGCACCCTGCTCCACGTTACCAGTTTGTAATTACGATAAAAGGAAAATTAAAATTTACAGTCAGCAACGGCTCTTCTTTTATAATTGAGCCCGGCGTTATTTTAATTGCTAAAGACCTGGAGGGCGAAGGCCACAATTGGGAAATACTGGAAGGCAATGAATGGGAAAGAATTTACATTGTGCCCCCGGCAGATGCCCACGATTACTTCTTAAGCCACAATAAAGAGGTATAGAGATTTAGAAGGAGAACAGAACTCCGGATTTAAGCATTGACAATTCCCATTCTGATAGCATATTTCACAAGGCCTACAACCGAATCTGCCTTCGTTTTATCATACAAATTCCGTTTGTGAAATTCCACCGTATTTTCGCTAATGTGTAACAGGTTCGCAATTTCTTTGGCTTGCTTTTCATTGCAAATTTGTTGCAACACTTCAACTTCACGCTTCGTTAAAATTTGTTCCGAAATAAGATGTTGTAATTTTTTATCCGACATTAAAGTCGTAATCACCTGCTTCGATACCGACTGGCTAAAATAATACTCCTCTTCCGAAACTTTGATCACAGTTTCAAAAAGATCATCACCAAAACAATTTTTTGGCAAATAGCCATTGGCACCGGCAATCATCAATTCTGCTATCAAAAACTCATTATAATGCGAACTTAAAATAATGGTTTTAACCAAAGGATATTCTTCCTTTAATACAGCCAGTGTTTCCAGCCCACTCATAATAGGCATTTCCAAATCAAGTAATACAATATCAGGAGCATTTATCTTTAAGCGTTCTATCAATTCTAACCCATTAGCCGCCTCTCCGGTTATTTTAAACCTTTCGTCTGTTTCGAGGTATGCCCGAAAACCCTGGCGAGCCATATTATGGTCATCGACAAGCATGATCGTTATACAATTAGTATTTTGCAATTAAAATGGAATTAACTAGAACACAACATTTAGGGGACATTGCTAAATTATACATAGTCTTTTAAACTATTTGTTAAAATAGACCTCCTTTCCTGAAAACCGGTTATCCCTCCTGCGCTTAACTATCGGTTTCCCTCTAAAACACCCGTCAAACGGCTAAAAAAGGAATGACCGCAGGATTATTTTAACATTTATAATCCTCAAAATACTCATTTATAGGGATGCCAAAAACTACGGCTAACCGTAGGTTTTTATATGTTTATAATGTAGTAAGTTTAGTCAATACCGTTATAGGCTTGTTTGATGCATAAAAATGGCTGTTTGGAGAGAAAGTAGCTTAACAACGGGAAAGTTTCATTTAACAAAAAAACAGCAGTTATTCTATGAACTGGCATAACTTTTTGAGGATGAATAAACAGTACTATGAAAAAGAAAACAGTATTACTTGTATTATGTACGTGGTTACTTTCTGCTTATGTAAGTGCACAAACCGTTTATGTTAGTAAAACCGGACAAAAATACCATAATGAGAACTGTCGTACAATTACACATAATAAAACAGCTATAGAACTTAGTGATGCGTTGGGTAAAGGCTTAGAAGCCTGCAAAGTATGCAAGCCCACACAAACACTCGGTACAGCTAAAAAACAAACCATAACAAAAGGAAGCATTATCCCTGTTTCGGAAAGCATTCATGCCACATCAGCACAATGCACAGCCAAAACAAAAGCAGGTAGCCGCTGCAAACGAAGCACAGCAAGCAGTAATGGTTTATGCTGGCAACATGGAGGAAATTAATATCATAAAATAAAAAGGAGTTACCGAAAATCCTTTAAAGAGTAGGAAACTAAGAACCACAAAACTATGAAAACAACATTTACAAAACCCACTAACGATTTGGCAATCATTGTTTTTAGCTAAGTAACACATTACCCGGCCATCTTAAATGATTTGACCTAAAAAAGGAAAGCTCCAAAAGCTTTCCTTTTTTTATGCTATTATTGTATCGTCCATAAATACAATAGTGTTTTTAAATAGTATTGAGATGCCAACAGAAAAAGAAAACATGCTTAGCGGGTTATTGTACGATCCGCAGGATAAAGAGCTTGCAGATGAGCGCTTAATGGCAAGGTTGCATTTAAGAGCATTAAACGAAACTCCTGAAAACGAAAAGAAATTACGCGGTAAACTTACCAGGCAGCTCATCCCGAATGCAGGTGCCAATTTATGGATTCAGTCTCCCTTTTATTGCGATTACGGAGCTAATATAATTACCGGAGAAAATGTCTTCTTTAATTTTAATTGTGTGGTTCTGGATGTAAACAAAGTAACCATAGGCAGTCGCACTTTGTTTGGCCCCAACGTGCAAATTTATACCGCTGCGCACCCTATAAACCACCTCGAAAGAGCCAAAGGCCTTGGTCTCTCAAAACCCGTTAGCATTGGCGAAGATGTGTGGATTGGTGGCGGTGCTATTATCTGCCCCGGTGTAAGTATTGGCCATAGAAGTATTATAGGTGCAGGAAGTGTGGTTACTAAAAACATTCCTGCTGATGTTATGGCAGCAGGTAACCCCTGTAAAGTGATCAGGCATTTATAAAAACGCCATGGAAAAACCTTTGGTTGATATCATTTGTAAACTGCAAAAATTTCCGGGTAAAGGTGGTTGGACCTTCGTAAGAATTCCACCGATACCACACGATAAAAGCATACACACACTAAAAGTAAAAGGTTCTATAGATAATTACATATTGAAAAAACACGGTTTGATGGTATCTGCCAAAGGGCCGTTTTTTCTTCCAATAAAAGCAGAGATCCGGAAAAAAATAAAAAAAGAAGCAGGAGATACTGTTCACATTATTTTGTACCCCGATCATGACCCTGTAGATATTCCGATAGATTTATTGGTATGCCTCGAAGAAGAGCCTCTTGCCCTGCAGTTTTTTAAAACATTAAGTATTAGTGAACAGCAATTTTATATTCAATGGATAAGCTCAGCTAAAAAGGAAGAAACAAAAATCAACCGGCTTGCCAAAACAATTACAAAGCTTTTGAAAGGTTTAAAATTATATCAAAAAGAAAACTGATTCATTAAAAAAGCAACTTAAACTGTCGTTAATGAGCTTGCACAATCCAAAACCTTGCTGTAATACGTAAATTTACAAGGATAACCGTTACCTTTGCTTATGCAAGACATTAAAAACACCTTAAAATTACTGAGAATTCCTTTCTCCGTTTTATTAATGCCTTTGTTTTTATTTGCATTAAGTCAGTCGCAAAATATGAATGTAGCCTATGCTATTATTTCTTTTCTTATTATTCATCTATTGGTGTATCCAGCCAGTAACGGTTATAACAGCTATATTGATAAAGACACCGAAAGCATTGGAGGCATTGAACATCCACCGCAACCTACTAAAACTTTATTTTATACAACGGTATGTTTAGATGTACTGGCTATATGCCTTGCAACTATCCTTATCAATTACTTATTTGCCATGTGTTTGCTAATATATATCCTTGCATCAAAAGCATATAGCTCAACCTGGATCCGGCTTAAAAAATATCCGGTGGCAGGTTTTTTAACCGTGGTTATTTTCCAGGGAGGTTTTACCTATTATATGTCTTCTGTAGGCATCACCGGGGATCCTATTATTCTTAATCAAAATGCGTTATTTATTCTGTTGGCCTGCTCTTTTCAAATAGCCGGAGCTTATCCGCTTACCCAAATTTATCAGCATGAACAGGATAAAAAAGAAGGCGTCATTACACTGAGTTATAAGTTAGGTTATACAGGTACATTTTTATTTACAATGACTATGTTTGTGCTATGCAATGTCTTTTATTTTTTGTACTTTAATAACATCAACAAAGTGTCAAATTTTTACATTATTCAGCTGTTCTTTCTACCCATTGTTATGTATTTTGGCTACTGGTTTTATAAAGTATGGAAAGATAAAAACAATGCTAACTTTAAATACACAATGGGTATGAACCGCATAGCCGCTATATGTATGAACACTTGTTTTATTGTTTTATTTATTTGTAACCGCTACCAGTGAATTATATAAACGCCATAGAAACCGCTTTGCCCGACAATTGTTTTTCACAGGAAACGTTTACCGGCTTCTATCTTAACTCTACAGAGGACGAAACCGACCGTCGCAAAATAAAAATCGTTTCTAAACGTTCGGGAATCAACGAACGCTACTCTGTTATAAAAGATTTTGGAGTTCAGCCACAGGAGTTTGAGTTTTTCACAAAAGATGCCTCTCTGTTTCCTGAACCTAATTTAACCGAGCGCATGCTTCTTTATAAAAAACATGCGGTCAATCTCTCAGCTAAAGCTATCCGCAAAATCAGGAACTTCGATACCCTTAAACATAGCATTAGCCATTTAATAACCGTAACCTGCACGGGGATGTTTGCTCCCGGCAATGATATTGATTTAATAAATGAGCTGCAGTTAAACGCTAATATTAACCGAACAAGTGTTAATTTTATGGGTTGCAATGCCGCTATTATTGCGCTGAAACAGGCCGATACCATTTGCAGGGCAAATCCTGAAGCCAATGTATTAATTGTATGCACCGAATTATGTACCATTCATTTTCAAAAGCAATACAACGACGATTATATTTTATCGAATCTCATCTTTGGCGATGGCTCTGCGGCAGTATTGGTAAGTTCTAAACCAACAGGTAATTTTTCTTTCCCGGTGCAAATAACCCGTTTCGATTCTATGATTGCCTATAATGGCTATAAAGATATGGCCTGGCAACTTTCAGAAACAGGCTTTATGATGAATCTTACATCTTATGTGTCTTCTATCATTAAAGAAAACATACAACCCCTCTTCGATTCAATTGGCTTAAACTCCTCTGAAATTAGTCATTGGGCCATTCACCCGGGCGGAAAAAAAATAGTAGATGATGTGGCTTCTGCCCTTAACTTAAGTACACAAAACGTTATACACTCTTATAACGTATTAAAGGATTTTGGAAATATGTCTTCGCCAACAGTATTATTTGTCTTAAAGCAAATTCTCGAAAACCAGACAGAAGCTAAGAAAAACGACAAAGTGTTTGCGGCAGCATTTGGCCCCGGATTAAGCATTGAAACCATGCAACTGCAATATGTTTAAGTACAGAAGCGATAAAAAAGAATTACTCGACGGAGATCATATTCCCGATAAAGACCTGTTCCTGAATCTTAAAGAACTTGATACCATTAACCATTTGCTTGGTGGCTACAACATAACGTTCTCAGCACTGTCTGAAGTTATTAAACCGGGAAAATCATATACACTGGTTGATATTGGCTGCGGCGGAGGCGATACGCTAAAGCGCATTAACCAATGGCGTTTAAAGCAACAGTACGATCTCAAACTCATTGGCGTAGATATTAAAGAAGTCTGCATCACTTACTCCAAACAGAATAATGCCAATAATGGCATTCAGTTTATTTGCGACGATTACCGCAACAGCTTTAAGCATATCCCTCATATTGATATTTTACATGCCTGTTTATTTTGCCATCATTTATCGGAAGAACAATTGATTGAATTGATTCAGTTTACAATCCATAATAAATCTGTTTTAGTGATCAACGATCTGGAGCGAAATCCTATTGCCTACTACTCTATTAAGTTCCTCACCAAATTATTTTCCAAATCGTACCTCGTAAAAAACGATGCCGCACTTTCCGTTTTAAGAGGCTTTAAAAAAACAGAATGGCTCGCTATTTTACAGAAATCAGGAGCAAGTCGTTTCTCCGTTAAAAATAAATGGGCTTTCCGGCACCGTATTATTGTATATGGCAACTGATGAACAAACATATCAATGTGCCATTATTGGCGGTGGTCTTTCAGGCCTGTGTTTAGCCATACAGCTCGCAGACAGGGATTTATCCGTTATTGTTTTCGAAAAAAACGAATATCCTCTGCATAAAGTATGTGGCGAGTATATTTCTATGGAGAGTCATGATTTTTTAAGCAATCTTGGACTGCCCTTAAAAGAATGGGATCTGCCTTATATTAATCAATTAGGTATCAGTTCCGAAAAGGGTTTTATGCTAAATGCCCCCCTCGACCCTGGCGGCTTTGGTATTAGCAGGTTTACACTGGATAACGAGTTATGCCAACTGGCTGTCCTCAAAGGCGTTAGCGTTGTACAGCACTGTAAAGTGCAAGATGCAGAAAAAAATGAAGCGACCAATTATACAGAAATCATTACTTCTAAAGGAACCTATAAAGCGCAAATTGTTTGTGGAAGCTATGGCAAATACACTCCCGCTTTTATACAGGAACAGCTGGATTATGCATCTGCCAAAAACAGCACCAATTATATTGGCGTAAAATACCATATTAAAACAGAACTCGCACATAACCGCATCGAATTGCATAATTTTAAGAATGGTTATTGCGGGATTTCCAAGGTAGATAAAGACTGGTATTGTTTATGCTACCTGTCTAATGCAACTAACCTGCAGGAAAACGGGAATAACATTCAACACATGGAAGAACAGGTCTTATATAAAAATCCGTTTCTTAAACATTATTTTACCAATTCCGAATTTGTAAACCGGAAGCCCTTAAGTATAAGTAATATTCAATTCAGTAAAAAACAAGCGCACACCGATACCATTTTATTATTGGGAGATGCCGCAGGCTCTATTTCTCCATTATGCGGCAATGGCATGAGCATGGGCATGCGGGCTTCCAAATTACTGGCAAACGAAATAATTGATTATTTTTATAACCGTCGTTCCCGCCAAACACTGATCGCTAATTACGATGCTGCCTGGAACACTACTTTTAACACCCGCATTAAAACAGGTTACTATTTACAAAATCTGTTTGGTAAGAAAACGATGACCCACCTCACATTAAAAACATTGAATAAACTACCCGGCCTCACCAAAAAGATTATTTCCTTAACCCATGGAACTTCATTTTAAATTATCCGTAAAAACACTCACTATGAAAAAATTAACGATCACCCTAATGCTCTCTATACTATGTATCGCGGGCATTGCACAAAATCAGTCATGGAAAGTAGTAAGCTCTGCCATTACATTTAAAATAAAAAACGCCGGCATTACAGTAGATGGTAGCTTCAGTGGTTTGGATGCCACCATAAACTTTGACCCTACAAAGGGTTTTGGAAACAAAATAGAAGCCAGTGTGGATGTCAGTACCATTAACACCTCCATTAATGCCAGGGACAATCACTTAAAAAAAGAAGAATATTTTAATGCCGAAAAATTTCCGAAGATCACCATGAAGGCCACCACTTTTACGAAAGAAGCAGAGGGGAAATTTAAAGGCTTTTTTAGCATTACCATAAAAGGAACTACTAATACCGTTCCCGTTATTTTTAGTTTTACCGAAACCAGCGGGAAAACAAGCCTGCAAGGCTCCTTTAAAATAAACCGCCTCGATTATAAAGTAGGTGATACCAGCTGGATCATGTCTAACGATGTTACTGTAAATATGAGCGTGGATGTCACAAAGTAATTTAATCTGTCCTAATTCCCTCTTTGAAGAGGGTGCCCGAAGGGCGGGAGATGTTTTATTGGTTTTATCAGTGTTTAAAATTCCCTTTATGGAATTTTCCCACTCCCTGCATCTCAATTAAAAAACAGAGCAATATGGACATCTCAATCAAAAAACCATGTCATGAAAACTGGGAAGACATGACTCCAAACCAGCAAGGTGCTTTTTGCGGTAAATGCGTAAAAACAGTGATTGATTTCAGTACCAAATCATTGGAAGAAATTAAAGACTTCTTTAGCGGTAACCAGGAACAAAAAGTATGTGGCCGCTTCGAAGAAGATCAACTCACGGCACTCTCTTTCGATGCCTTTTTTAGCCGGTTCAAACGCTTTGAGTTTACCAAACGCTTTGCCGTAATTCTTTACTTTACCTTCGGCATGTGGTTGTTTGGGGTTTCAAATGCCAGCGCTCAAACCCCTGCACAGACAAAAGGAGAAGTAAAAGTAAAACCAATCATGGGCGGTGTAAAAATGGCTCATCCAAAAGATACCACTAAAAAAGTAAACTCTCAGCCTCTTACAAAAATGGGCACAGTAGCCAGGGTACAACCAAAAGATACAACAAAGCAATGCGTTAAACCAAAACCTAAAAGCAATATGAAAATGGGTAAAGTAGCACCGGTAAAACCCAAACCCGAAAAATCAACCAAGATCATGGGTGATGTAGCTGCCCCACCACCGGAAGAAAAAAAATAAACTACCTGTAGATAAAACAAATTACTTAAATAGTCCTATGGAAATCTCGATCAAAGAACCGTGTCACGAAAAATGGGAAGACATGACTCCCAACGAACAAGGCGCCTTTTGCGGCAAATGTGTGAAATCAGTGATTGATTTTAGCACTAAATCCCTTGAAGAAATTAAAGACTTCTTTAGTGACAACCAGCGGCAAAAGGTATGCGGCCGCTTCGAAGAACAACAACTTACTGCGCTTTCTTTCGACACTTTTTTTGAAAAATTTAAACGTTTCGAATTTTCAAAACGTTTTGCTCTGATTCTCTTTTTTACTTTTGGCTTCTGGTTATTCAATACCTCAACAGTTTCTGCACAATCCACCCCGACCATAAATCCGGCAATACAAACTTATACCATTTCACAACAACTACCAATGCTCACCGGAGCAGTAAGTGCTATACAACCCATAGATCCTTCTATAAAAGCAATACCTGTAACTCCGATATATGTGCCAGTTGTGAAAAAGGGAAAAGCAGTCACACCCGTAAAACCTGTCCCTGTTAAGCCACTAAAACAAATAAAAACAGGGGAAGTAATAGCAGCCCCGCCAAAGAAAAAAAAATAAAGGATGCCTATTTTTAGGTATTTTAATAGATCAGACTCTGTTATTAAAACGGGCCTTCGTATCTTTACCCTTTATTACAGAGTCTATGCGGTTTCAACCGATCAAACAATTTAACACTATTCTACAACAGGAATACCTTGAGCCTACCATTAGCTGGGCTATACGGGTAGTACTGGCATTAAATGTACCGTTAATTGTATTGCCACTCTGGAAAGGCTTTTCGTATGAAATCATCTGGGCGGCCTTTGGTGCATATATGCTGTCTTTAATAGATTACAGAGGCTCGCATTACCGCAAAATTACCATTCAGTTTATTGAAGCCATTCTTATTTTTATAGCGGCCATGGTGGGCATGTACGTTGGCAGCTCTGTTGTCCTTTCTGTTATTTCTATGTTTGTGGTGGGGATCTTTGCAGCGCTTATCCGCAACTGGAGCGACTATGGGTCAAGCATTGGTGTGGCCGTAGGGTTTTTCTTTTTATTTGGCATTGCTAATCCTGTTGATTTTCATACTTCCCTGAGCTACGGATATTATGTGTTTGGTGGTGCCCTCTGGGCCATTCTCATTACCATACTTTCATTTCCTTTCACAGCATCTAATCCTTTAAGGCGTTCTGTTGCCGTTATCTGGAAAGAAAATACCGAATACCTCGATGCATTGATCCTGCGCTATATTACAGAAGATGAAACCATGGACGCGCTTGCCATTACCCAAAAAGAGATGGATATCCGCAAGGCAACCGACCATTCTATTGATTTGTTTGCAAGACGGCAAACCAATACTCGTTTAAAGGCACAGCACTATGATATGATGATGGAACTGCGAAAAACCTCCTCCTTATTTGGTGCGGCAGTAAACACCCTACACGAAGAGCTGGAAGCATTGAATGGTGAAGATTTTAAACCGGTTAAAAATTCTGTGCTTTATAAAACCCTGTCTTCTTTAACACAAGCTACCGCGCGCATTTCTATTGTTATTTTCACTCTTAGGGCTGAAGACCTTACCATGGCCAAAATACGTGTGAAACGCTGTGAAATTGCCATCGAATTATTTAAGGAAGCCTGTGAGGGTTTAGCGCTGCATGAAAAAGAAAAAAGGGCGTTAAAACATTTAATAGAATCGCTCCATAAATCGCATTACTATTTACAGCAAACCATTTTACAGATCGAAGAAAAACTGAACTTTAAAAAAAGTGATTACCTCGAAAACTATAAATTGTCGTTCAACCATTTTTTAGCCGGACTAAAACCAAGAGTGCTTATCGAGTTTGTACGCGAAATGTTTAACATCGACTCGCAACAGTTTAAATATGCACTGCGTGTGGCTATAGGATTAACTCTGGCTGTTTTCATCTTTAAATTTTTTAAGATAGACCATGGACATTGGATAGCACTTACGATGATTATTGTGATACAACCTTATTATGGCGCAACCCGTAAAAAAGGCATTGAGCGAACCGTTGGTACTGTGGCCGGTATCGTATTAGGCGGAGTAGTAATGCTATTGCCTTTACCACACGAAGCCTTTGTGGGTTTACTGGTAGTGATTTCTTTTTTAGTAGCGTATTTTTTAAGGAATAATTACAAAGTGGGAGTATTTTTTGTAACGGTTATGATGGTGGTCATGATGCAGATTTCGAAACAGGGTTCCTGGGAACTAATAGGCTGGCGTTTGCTTTCTACCTTAATTGGTGCCTTCCTTGCCATTGTGGCGAGCTACGCCTTTTGGCCGGTATGGGAGAAGCAACGTTTTCCGGCCTTACTGGCAAATGCATTGGAGCAAAATAAAAATTATTTAAAACAAGCGATCGGTTATTTCAATAAGCAGCTTCAACCAAACGAATCCTGGTATAAAAGTCGCCGTTTAGCAGAAGCTGCCAACAATGATGTGTTTGCCTGCGTGCAGCGTATGTATGAAGAGCCGCAAAACATACAACGCCAGGTGGATCTCAGTTTTGCAAAAGTAGGAGCCTGTATTCGTATAGCCCGTGAAACGACTTCTTTTGCTCTGATTATACATGAAATAGAAAGAACAAAACCTGTTACCGAATTTAATACTTACCTCACTGCGGTAAATGGCATCTTTGATTGGATTCTACAAAAGACAACAGGTTCTGTTGCTCCCGATAATCTCCCCGACTTTAAAACGGCCAAAGAAAGCCTCTATGCTCCTGTATTTAGCTCAACGGAACAAATGGCTTTCATTAAAACGGAACTGGAAAAAATTATTTTCGAACTGGAGACGATCTGCGTCCTTATTAAAAAACAAAAATACAGCAGGTAATTTTACGTGCTGTATTCTATGATTAAACTACTTAAACGCTTTAAGTAGATGATAAGGTGTTATTAATCTAAGCGCAAGTTCGTAGACCCAATGATGACACCATCGCAGGAAACCTCAACAATGTAATTACCTGAAACAAAATCGCCTTGCCCTTCGCAGTAGGTAACTCCGCTTATTTCGATGTTTGCATAGTTCAGGGTTTCTTTACCGGCAAAATACCCGCTCGATTTGTCAAAAGTAAAACGGTAATTATCGTCATAGTTTTTAGCGAGTTCTTTTCCATCAGGCGTTACAATACGCACAAACACTGTCTTTTCGCCGGCTTTAGCAATTTTGTTTTCTCCTAAAGTAAAGGATACTTTAATTTTTTGTGTACGTGAAGCCTTGCTGGTTTCACTTTCTTTTTTACCTCCGCTTTTAAATTTAACGCCTTTAGCAGTAATATTAAAGCAGGTTAAGATAGACCCCTTCTGAATTGTGGCATTCAGCGCTTCCTTCTCTTTATTTAAATTGGTGGTTTTCCCTTTTTCGTTGTCAAGCTCTTTCAATACATTGTCTTTTTCAACGATCAGGGTTTTATTTAAAGTTCCTAAAGAGTCAATTGTTCTTACATAACCACGCATGATCTGGCGTAGTGTTTCCGATTCTTTTTTAAGTTTCGAAATGATATAAGCGTCGCCTTTATGTTTTTCGGCATCTTCCAACAATTGTGCGATCTCTGCCTTTTTAGCTTCTATCTCAGCCTGCAGGCCTTTATCAGTGGTTTGCAAGTTTCCAAAATCCTGTTGCAGCTGCAATAATTCGTTCTTTACGTTATCACGCTCTACAATAACCTGTTCTTTCACAATCACTTCTGTACCCAGTTTGTTTTTCTCCTGCATATACATCCAAAAGGTAACACCATTGGTAATTGCCAGTAAGGCAATTAGAATCCATAGTAAACCTGATTTTTTGCGATTATCTTTCGATGTATTATCTTCCATTAGCGATTATTAATATTTTCTCCAAAATTAGTATAAAAAGAAAAACCACTGGCGAAAGTTTTTCACGAACGACTTTTAATTAGTTTATTTTAACGCTTCTGATAGTGCGAATGCTTTCAGTACTTTATCCTTAGGGCAAACTAACTATAAATGAGTATAAAAATCCCCTTTAGTGGCTATTTTAACAGGGAGCGAATCTTATTATAACCTTACTACGGGCATAAAATGATTCTGACAACGTAATGCATAAGAGATCCTGAAACAAGTTCAGGATGACTCTTAAGTTACGCACTAGTAAACAAAAAAGCCTGTCACAAACGTAACAGGCTTTGTAAATTTATGATTAAAAAATTACTGAGTAATTCCTAATTTCTTAGCAATAGCAGCAGGAATAGCTTTTTTATGAAGCATGATGCTGGTGGTTTTATACAATACATATGCTTCAGAAGCATAGAAATAACCATCACATTCGTTTCTTTCTGTTCCCCATGAGTTTTTTACAATGTAGTAAGGTGTATTGTTTTGGTCTTTTACCATCCCTACAATGTGCATTCCATGGTCATCCTGTGTTTCGTAGTTATCAAAGGCCAACTGACGATTTTCGGGAGTTACTTTAAATTGCGTTTGAGGTTTTTTAGTGAGTTCTCCTTTTTCTTCTTCTGTCATATCAGCATATGCTTTTTCAGGCACAATGGCTAAACCATCCTTAAAACGAAATCCTTTTTCGCTTACATCAGCAGCCCAGGCAAATGTATATCCTGTGTTAATGGCATTTTGCATCGTTTCCTGAAATTCAGCTAATGGCACATTGTACATTTGATCCCAGTTCCAGTTATCAGGTACTTCCAGTACAAATTTGCTATAGTACGGGTGGTGTGTAAAAGAGGTCAGGAAAATATAATCATCCGGATTAATTCCTGTAGCTTCTGCATAACTTTTAGGCGTATACTCTTTTCCTTTGTAGTTAAATTTTTCAGGCACTTTTCCTAAATAGGCATCGCAGGTAGCTTCTACCGTGCTGTGTACCGCTTCAAAATCGATCTTTGTATTGTTATCATTTACGGCAGCAGCTGTAATCCCTTTAATGGTAGCTTCTAATACGGAGTGGTTATGCTGATCTTTCGGATTTTTTTTACCGGTATATACTTCTTCAGGTACCATTCCAAACTGACGGATCACGTGCACTACATCCGAAAATCCTCCACCTTCGCCAATGTTGTTTTTTCCGTGCATACGCACAAAATTGTCGGACTTTAAAGGATACGCTTTACGGGCAACAAACATTTCAGAAAAATTATAATCCTTCCCTTTTCCCATACGGATCAGTTCACTCTCAAAAAATGACATGGAAGAAAAAGACCAGCAGGTTCCCGTTTGGTTTTGGTTTTGTACTGCCGTAGCATCCAATGTTTTTACCAGGGTAAATTTGTAATCGCTTCCCTTCATATTTGTTAAAGGATGATCAACCGTCATATTGGTTTTATAGTCTGCTTTAGTAGCAGGAGCTTGCGCAAACGTTGCTGTAAAGGAACAAACCGTTAGTGCTAATAAAATGTGTTTTTTCATGTTTCTTATTAATTGTTTTTTAGTTATTGTCTTCGCTCTTGCCGGCTCAATAGTACACTATACTATTACCTTATGTAATCGTTTTGTAATTTAAATATAGGTGTTTTTAATGGTAAGTCATGCTTATTAAAACACCAATGGTTGGTTTTCTATTTAATTGGTTTGCTTAATGTACTTTAACAAAACCGAAATTTCAAAAATAGTGAACACTAAATACTGCAGCATAAAATGACAGGCAAATGCAAGGGCATCTGCTTTATTGATGCGCGAATAAATAAGCACGGTTACCAGGCAAACCAATAAACGCGCCATGCTCATGGCCAGTGTTTTAAAAACAAATTCTTTCGAATTTTTATCGCCTTTGGTAAGTACAGCATTAATACCCCAGGTGGTTAATGCAAAAAACACGGTTGGGATCCAGAAATGCGGTGTGCTTAAATAACGGTTCGGCACCTGACTTAGCCCGTACGACACCAGCAAACAACCAATACAAACAATAGTAAATTGCAGAAGGTATTTTTTGTTGTTGGCCATAATGGAATGAAAATTATTTTTTGGGTTTTATAAGGTCTTTTAAAACAACATACATAGCTATTGCTATGGATACAAGGCTTAATACAATGGTAAAAACCGGTGTATGGTTATTGTAATGCTGGTCGAGTTTATGCCCGCCATATGAACCGCCACCTATAATGAGTGCCATTTGAACACCAAGGCCACTATATTTGGCATAAGCATTAAGCGGTTTTTGCGGTTTCTTGTTTTGGCTGGGTTCCATTAGAAATATTTTTTACCACAGCTCCCATATTACATGTTCCTGTAAAGGTGGCATTTGGCTCAATAGAAATTTTTCCTGTAACAATATCTCCCAATAGCTTAGCAGTTGCTTTAAGCGATAATAATTCTGTTACGTGGATCTTTCCTTTTATTTCGCCCGAAACATCGGCGTTCTGACATTGTATATTTCCTTCGAGTATTCCTGAAGGCCCTATTACGAGTTTTCCTGAAATAGTAATATTTCCTTTCAGATTACCATCAATACGTACGTCGCCGTTAGAAGTAATATCACCTGTAATGTTTGTTCCGTTCCCGATCAAATTAATGGATGCTCCCTCCACTACCGGGGATTTATTTCCCTTTTGAAACATGATAAAAATTTTAGAGTGACGAATTTATAAAAAAATTAACGGTTTTCCGCCTATATGTTAAAATATTCGTCTAATACTACAGTTTATAGAATTGCCCGCCCTATTTCAGAGATCAAAGAATGATTACCTCTTATAATTATCGTCGTAGAAAGGCTTATAATAGCTCGTTTTTTTCTTCCGGAAAAGCTTTTGGATATTGTCTTCCGAAATAGCCATAATAGTAAACAGCTCCAGTTTTACCTTCCCGGCAAACACTGTTTTATCTTTACTAAGGTTACTGATGTATTTTAATGCTGTTTCTGCGTTTTCAAATGTTTTAACGTAGGCAATCTGTTCTGTGCTTCCAAACAAACTGCTTTCCACGGTTAAATTACTGATGCCATAATAACTGATATTAAAATCACTTAACGCAGATTTAAATGTATTTGCCATTTCGGCGTCATCAGGGAAAATCGCAATCACAAAATGCTTTGCTTTAAGATCGAGTGTAAATGTATCGGTTAAATTAGAAGTACTATTATTGGTAGCCTCGCTCGGGTGTTTTAAATTGTATAACACTTCTAGCAGATCTTGTGCCTCTGCCGATACAGGATCTTTAGGATAAAGCGCCTGCATGGTTTTTAAAGCCATCTCAAGAGAATCGGCGCCTTTCATTTTACCAATGCACATGGCTTTGATAAAGGCAAATTTTCCCGAAAAATCAGTCCTGCCGAATTTAACCTCCGACTCTTTGCTTAATGCATATGCGGCATCATAATTACCGGCAACGTACTTATCAAAGGTTTCGGTATAAAATAATTCCACCTCTCCTTTTTGTGTTTTTTTCTCTGCTGCGTAATTAGGATTTTTAATGAGTTGTGCATATTCACTATTAGGGAACTCATTCAGTAATTTGTTTTTATAATAGTCGGCCTGTGCCGTGTTTTTTACAGACTGGAAAATCTTATACAGCTGAAAATACGTTGATGGTCTGAATTTGTGGGTTTCGAAGCGTTTGTTAAGGTCTTCAAAAGCAGCAATGGCTTTCTTATTATTATGTAGCTCATCTTTATAAGTACTTCCTAAATTATAGTAAGCATCAATAATTTTGGTGTTCGATAATTTCATCAAACTATCGGTAAGCGGCAGGTCTTTTAAATAATAATCAACACTTTTTTTGTTTTTGGCTTTTGCTTTTTTCTTAACCGCAACGCTATCTGTTTTGTCGGCAGCGGTTGTGTCATTACTATTATTAACTTCATCGGGATTATCAAACGAAACCGATTTCTGACTCCGGCGCCAATTGTCTTCCAGCTTACGATTACCCCATTTTTTAATGAAATCGTTTAAACCAAATGCCACTAAACTCGGGTTATAAAAATACCAATCGCCCTTAACGCCAATGCCAAGATCTGTCATACCGTTGTTAGGGTTTGTTGCATTAAATGTAGGATTCGCATTTTGTGCCTGTAATGCTTCCATTTCTTCTTTTTTTCTTTCTTCTTCTTCCTCAATCTGCTTAATCATTTTGGTAATGAATTTTTCCCTTTGAGAATCGGTCATTTTTGCCACACGCTGTAAGCTATCTTCCCTTTGTATCGTGCGAATGTAACCTACCAGTGTTTCGAGCGTTTGCTTACGGCTGTTAATGGCATCATAATCTTTATACTCTTTTGGCAGAGAGATCATCGTACTATCGTAATAGGCTCCTGAAGCTTCGTAATTTGCCTGTTCAAAGCTAATTTCACCGAGCTTAAGATACGATAAGGCTTTTTGCTTTGGATTTTGTGTACTGTTGGCAACCGATAATTTATAATTGGCTATGGCAATCGGTTCGTTTTTTTCTCTTTCCGAAATTTCTCCTAAGGTGTAATAAATAATATCCAGGTATTCTTTATTTTTTTCATCACGGGTCATTTTTAATAAATCACGCTTTAGCTTGGCAGTATTGCCATACTTAAGATCTACTAAACGGGCCTGTTTCATTTTGGCATGAAATACCAAATCATAATCGGGCTTTGCAGAAATGGTTTTTTGATAATAATCCCTTGCCTTTTTGCTTTCATTTTTCTCTTCGTATATCTGGGCAAGAATAAAGGCATAACGTGCTCTTGTTTTTTTAGAAGGCTTTGCCTTAATAGCAGCCAGCAAGGCTTTTTCAGCTTCTTTATACATGCCGCGTTTCATGTAATAATCAGCTTGCAGAGCAGGTAATTCTTTTTTAGCGTACTTCGATATTTTTTTATCATCCTTTAATAAACCTATAATAGGTTCAGCCTGCGACACAGCTCCAATCTCATTATACGAGCGAGCTAACCATACCATTGCCTTGTACCTGTCGGGCGATTTATAGGTTCTGATCACATATTCAAAGGCTTCTATTCCCGAAAAGAATTCACGTTTGTAAAAGTGGGAGATGCCTATCGCGTTCCAGTTATTATCGATCCAGTGGCCTGCACTGGGAATTTCATTTCCTTTTTTATCTTTAATGGTATGCCTTTGAATACAGTTCGATGATTTTTTAATGGCTTTATCAAACTCAGGAAACGTATTTTTAGCAGTTTCGTTAGTAGGTACTAAAAATACCGGCAACAGCCTGTCGTAATCAAACTCATAAGTAGAACGGATCTTGTTTTCGCCTTCCTTGATGCTTTCTGTAGCATAGTAGTAACCGTTGAAACGCGCTGTAAGATTGTGGTATCCGCGATGTACAAATGTATTTTTATTCGTTTTACAGGCGCCAAGCACAAGCAGTAAAACAAATGTAAAAATGGTATATTTAGAAAAGGATTTCAAAAAAATAGTTTGCAAAAATAAGCTAATAACGTCAAAATCGTAAATTTAGTATAATTTTGTGCAGAACGTATGCCTGAATCTAAAAATAGCCGTTGGAAAATTTTTACCGACCAGTTGCGCAATAAATACCGCCTGGTAATATTAAACGATGACTCTTTTGCCGAAAAATTCTCGCTGCGTCTTTCACCACTGGGTCTCATTATTTTGCTGGGCTCCATTACCATTGTGATGACTACCTTTGTCATTAGTATCGTCGCTTTTACGCCTCTGCGGGAGTATATTCCGGGATATGGGAATGTAAATGACCGCAAAGATTTGTTGAGCCTTAGTGCCAGAGCCGATTCGCTCGAAAAAACACTGGATGCCCGCGACTGGTACATGGAAAACATATTACGTGTTTTTGAAGGGAAAACAGAAGGAAAATCGCCAAAACCGGCAAAAGATTCAACCGGGAAATATACCAACATTGATATTAAACCGAGCCAGGAAGACCTTAAACTCCGAAACGATATTGAAACCAATCATGTTGAATCGACCAGTGATAAAGTAAGTGCCAATAAAATCGGGGCTATCAGCAATTATTTTTTCTTTACTCCGGTAAAAGGCATTGTTACCACATCCTATAATATTCATGATCAGCATTTTGGAGTAGATATTGTAGCAAAGGAAGACGAGCTGGTAAAAGCCACTTTGGACGGAACTATTATATTTTCCGGCTTTACAGCCGACGATGGCTATGTGATCCAGATCCAGCATGCCAATAACCTCACCAGTATTTACAAACACAATGCCAGTGTTACTAAGAAAACAGGTGATTATGTACGCGCCGGCGAGCCTATTTCCGTTATAGGAAATACGGGTGAAAGCAGCACCGGACCCCATCTGCATTTCGAAATCTGGTACAACGGCTTTGCACTCAATCCGCAGGATTATATCGTGTTTTAGGAAATGTGCCTTTGAATGGACGATATATCGTGATTAGCCGGCATCATTTGTTAAATTAAATCCCATTTAAAGAGCGGCTAATTTTTTTAGTCTTTCGTTCGTCTAAAACTTGGTAAAATGTTTATCTAAACGAAACATTTTGTTTCTTTTTTGGCAATTTATCCCTACATTTGCACCCGAATTTTAAAGCTTACACTACTATTTTTTCGTAATGACTAATAAAATCAATATATCCAAGAAGTTTTCGGGCCTTTGCCTGGCAATAATTGCCCTGTTTTTAACCTTTTCAGTAAAATTATCGGCTTCAGAACCTCAGGATGATGCGCCGGTTATTGTTCAGGAAGGAAACGGCCCTCATGCTGTAAATCCTCATGCCAAGGGTGGTGAAGAGAAAGTAAATATTTCTGAAGTAGCTTTTGAGCACATTTTAGACGCACACTCCTGGCATTTTTGGGGAGAACATGAAGGTGCGGTTTCTATGCCTTTACCGGTTATCTTAAAAACCAATAATGGCATCGTTTGCTTTATTTCTTCTGAATTTCACCATGATGTCCACGGAACGGTAGTAGTAGAAAAAAACGGAGAGCGTTTTGTGAATTTTGAAGAGAAAATCTATTATGCTTCCGCAATTCCTAATGAACATGGTCAGTTTTTAGAAACCACAACAGGCGCTAAAGGCGAAATTGAAGTTTTAAACGCAACCCCTCTTGATTTTTCAATTACTAAAAACGTGACGCAAATGTTGTTATCGGCATTAATCCTGTTTTTATTATTTACCTCTATTGCCAAAGCATACAAAAAACAAGGTGTTACTTCTGCACCAAAAGGAAAACAATCTTTCTTTGAGCCTTTAATTGTGTTTGTACGTGATGATATTGCTAAAGGAAACATTGGCCACGGTTCAGATAAATTTGTTCCTTACCTTTTAACCGTATTCTTCCTGATCTTAATTAATAACGTATTTGGCTTAATTCCTATTGGTGCCAACTTAACCGGTAACATTGCCTTTACTCTAGTATTAGCTACATTCACCTTAATTATTGTAAACATTAACGGTAACAAAAATTACTGGTCACATATTTTCTTACCTCATGCCCCTAAAGCTATCTGGCCAATTTTAATTCCTATTGAAATTGTAGGTATCCTTACCAAACCATTTGCCTTAATGATTCGTTTGTTCGCTAACATTGCAGCAGGCCACATTATCGTGATTTCATTAATTGGGTTAATCTTTATTTTTAAATCATACGCCATTTCTCCTGTATCAGTAGCTTTTGCTTTATTTATTGATGTGTTAGAATGTTTGGTAGCATTTTTACAGGCCTATATTTTTACCATGCTTACCGCTTTATTTATTGGTTCTGCTGTGGCAGATCATAATGAAGATGGTATGCATACAACAGATGATGAGCAGTTGGCTGAGGCGAAGCACTAATTTTAAAATTTTGTTTAACTAATATATAAAACCCAAGAAAAATGACAGGAAGTATCGCAGCAATCGGAGCAGGTTTAGCCGTAATTGGCGCCGGCATCGGTATCGGACAAATTGGTGGTCATGCAATGGATGCCATTGCACGTCAACCAGAAGCTACCTCGAAAATTCAAACAGCTATGATCATCGCTGCAGCCCTTGTAGAAGGTGTTGCCTTATTCGGTGTAGTAGTTGCTTTAATTTCGTAATCAGCTTCAACAAACAAACCAAAGCCGTTACGGTTGGTACCGGCTTTGGTTTATTAAAAAAGTCATTAGTAAACAAACGCTTGAAAATAGTAGCACGTACCGTGCAAACAGTATAAAAACTAAAACAAAGAAAAATGACAAGTACATTCATTTTAGCAAGTTTAATAGAACCATCGGTTGGTTTAATTTTTTGGACAACCATTACATTTATCTTATTGCTGGTATTACTGGGTAAATTTGCCTGGAAACCAATTTTAAATGCTATTAAAACACGTGAAAAAGGTATTGAAGATGCTTTAGCAAGCGCTGAAAATGCATTGAACGATATGCGTGAATTAAAATCAAGCAACGAAAAAATATTAGCGGAAGCCCGTACAGAGCGTGATAATTTATTAAAAGAAGCACGCGATACAAAGGATGCTATTATTGCAGAGGCTAAAGCTAAATCACAGGCTGAAGCTGACCGTATCATGTCATCGGCACGCGAACAAATTACCAACGAAAAAAATGCAGCAGTTGCTGAATTAAAAAACCAGGTAGCTACTTTATCTATTGAGATCGCTGAAAAAATTCTTCGCAGCGAATTATCAAGCGACGAAAAACAAAAAGCATTGGTTAATAATTTAATGAAAGACGTAAACCTTAACTAATCATGATAGTTGCATCAAGATACGCTAAATCATTATTAGACCTTGCGGTTGAAAAAGGTCAGTTAGATGCGGTATATGCAGATATGCTTCAGATAAAAGAAATTGCAGGAAATTCTAAAGATTTCATCAATTTTTTAAACAGCCCTATCATTAAGTCAGATAAAAAAATTGCTGTTTTAAAAGCCCTATTTGAAGGTAAGTTAAGCGCTATGACTTCAGGATTTTTAACGATCGTTACTTCTAAAAGAAGAGAGTCGGTTATTCCTGAAATGGCTGAAAGCTTTATTGAACAATACAGAACCCATAAACATATTTTAACGGCGGTGGTAACATCTGCCAACGGTTTGGACGCTGCTACCAAACAAAAAGCACTTGATCTTGTGAAGTCACAATTGAAAGGTGAAATTGAGTTAGTGGAAAAAACGGACCCAAGTCTTATAGGTGGATTTATTCTAAAGATCGGTGATAAACAAATTGACAGATCGGTATCTCGCCAATTAAGCAATCTGAAAAAAGAATTAACCAATAAAACCCTAAATTAAACTATGAAAAAATTACTCTTAATCCCATTTCTGGCATTAGTAATGGTAGCTTGTGGGCCAAGCAAAAAAGACGTTATCGCATTTAACGATGAAATGGTTAGTGAAGTAGGTAAATGTTCAAGAGCTGAAAAAGCATTCTTTGAAACCTGTGCTACTTATAATCCAACGGCTATCAGCAAATCTTTAAAGGAATTTACAGAGGCTTGCAAATCAGCAAAAGCTGAACTGGAAGCTGCTAAACCTCATGAGGAATTAGTGAAATTGAAAGAAGCTGCATTACACCTTGCTACTACTTATGTGAACACTGAAAAAGAATATGCTGAATATGCACGTTTATTCAGTATTCAAACTGAGAATTACACAAAAGAAGATGAGGCCAACACTTCATTAACTGCCGGTAAAATTAATGACGCTATTAACGCAGAGTTTGATGCTTTTAAAGCAACACAAAAAGAATTCAGCGATAAATACAAATACACCCTTGCTTCTAATAAATAAGGTATAAAGAGCTGTAAAAACGATCACCAACGGAAAACACGTTGGTCATTTTGGAAATTTTAATTAAACAAGGAATTTAATATAACAACAAAAACCAATGGCAGAAGTAAAACCGGCAGAAGTATCTGCAATTTTAAGACAACAGTTATCAGGCTTTAAATCTGAAGCTGAACTGGAAGAAGTTGGATCCGTATTACAGGTAGGTGATGGTATCGCCCGTATCTATGGATTATCAAAAGTTCAATCAGGTGAATTAATTGAATTCGAAACAGGATTACAAGGAATTGTATTGAACCTTGAAGAAGATAACGTAGGTGCTGTACTTTTGGGTGCAAGCACAGGTATCAGCGAAGGTTCATCTGTAAAACGTACAGGCCGTATCGCTTCTATTAAAGTAGGTGAAGGTATGCTTGGGCGTGTTATTGATACTTTAGGAAACCCTATCGATGGTAAAGGTCCTATTACCGGAACTACTTACGAATTGCCTTTGGAGCGTAAAGCACCGGGTGTAATTTACCGTCAGCCGGTAAATGAGCCTTTACAAACAGGTATTAAAGCGGTAGATTCTATGATTCCAATCGGTCGTGGACAACGTGAGTTGATCATTGGTGACCGTCAGATCGGTAAAACGACTGTAGCATTGGATACGATCATTAACCAAAAAGAATTTTATGATGCAGGAAAACCTGTATTCTGTATCTATGTAGCTATTGGACAAAAAGGTTCTACTGTAGCTAACGTAGTTCGTACTTTAGAAGAGAATGGCGCTATGGCTTTTACCGTTGTAGTTGCAGCTAATGCTTCTGATCCTGCACCAATGCAGTTCTACGCTCCGTTTGCGGGTGCTGCGGTTGGAGAATTTTTCAGAGATACCGGTCGTCCGGCATTAATTGTTTATGATGATTTATCTAAACAAGCTGTGGCATACCGTGAAGTATCCTTATTATTACGTCGTCCTCCGGGGCGTGAAGCGTATCCTGGTGACGTTTTCTATCTTCATAGTAGATTATTGGAACGTGCTGCTAAGATCAATGCTTCTGATGAGATCGCCCGTAACATGAACGACTTACCTGAATCGTTGAAACCAATTGTAAAAGGTGGCGGTTCGTTAACAGCTTTACCTATTATTGAAACACAAGCGGGCGACGTTTCGGCATATATTCCTACAAACGTAATTTCTATTACTGATGGACAGATCTTCTTAGAGTCGAATTTATTTAACTCCGGTATCCGTCCTGCCATTAACGTAGGTATCTCTGTATCTCGTGTAGGTGGTAACGCTCAAATTAAATCCATGAAAAAAGTGGCAGGTACTTTAAAATTAGACCAGGCTCAGTACCGCGAATTAGAAGCGTTTGCTAAGTTCGGTTCTGATTTAGATGCTGCTACAAAATCGGTATTGGATAAAGGCGCGCGTAACGTGGAGATCTTAAAACAAGCTAACGCAACACCTTTCCGTGTAGAGCAACAAATTGCTATTATTTATTTAGGAACTAAAAACTTATTACGTGCAGTTCCTGTAAATAAAGTAAAAGAGTTTGAAAAAGAATTCATTGATGCAATGGAGCGCAAACACAAACCAACTTTAGATGCTTTAAAAGCAGGTAAATTTGATGATGAGATTACAGGTGTATTAGAAGCTGCAGCAAAAGAATTAACTTCAAAATATAACTAATAGTAATTTTAAGTTCTTAGTGTTTGGTTTTTAATATTAAACACTAAGAACTAAACACTTATAACTATAAGGAATGCCAAATTTAAAAGAAGTACGAAATAGAATAGTATCCGTTGGTTCAACCATGCAGATTACAAGTGCCATGAAAATGGTAAGTGCTGCCAAGTTGAAACGCGCGCAGGACGCTATTACACAAATGCGCCCTTATGCTAATAAGCTTCAGGAAATTCTTCAGAATGTAAGTTCAAGTTTAGATACTTCTGAAAATGCTTATGCAAGAACAGGAACCGCTAAAAATATTTTAGTAGTGGTTATTTCTTCTAACCGTGGTTTAGCAGGCGGTTTTAATGCTAACGCTATTAAAAAAGCCTGGAGCTTAATTAGAAACGATTATGCCGGGCAAAATGTTTCGATCATTACTATCGGTAAAAAGGCAAACGATGCTTTTAAACGTACTGATTATGCTATCCATGGAACAGATCTTCCGCACGGGTTAAACGAAGTATTTGATAACTTAACATACAATACGGTTGCTCCTATTGCAGACAAAATTATGGAGTCGTTTGTAAGCAAACAATTTGACAAAGTAGTATTGGTTTACAACCAGTTTAAAAATGCTGCTGTTCAAATTGTACAAGCTGAGCAGTTTTTACCAATCGTTGCGACAGCAACACCGGGTTCGACTACTGCTACCGATTATATTTTTGAGCCGAGTAAAGAGTTTATCGTAAGTGACCTTATTCCACGTTCTTTAAAAACACAATTCTATAAAGCCTTATTAGATTCACATGCTTCTGAACATGGTGCTCGTATGACAGCCATGCATAAAGCAACAGATAACGCTAAAGATATGTTACGTGATCTTAAAATCAGTTATAACAAAGCCCGTCAAACAGCTATTACAACTGAGATCCTTGAAATTGTTGCCGGAGCAGAAGCTCTTAACGGCTAATCATTAAATACTAATTCTCTAAAAACCCTCCCGATGGATCGGGAGGGTTTTTTTATTTAACACATCATAATTCCTGTTCTTTATCCTATATCTTATTTGTTTATGTAAATGCAGCGTAACCTTTTTACATCATTTCATTTACACAATTTTAACACTCAAAGCATTACAATTATAAACCATTACTGACGACTGGCGTTAGTCAGATATAAAATGGTTTTTATTTTATTATACGCATCTTTACGACCTCAAAAGCATTCATAATGGCTATTCTCCTATTTTTGATATTACACTGGTACCTTTCTTTATTTGGACAAACATTTTTCTTGCACCGTTATGGCGCGCACAAAATGTTTACAATGAACAAATTCTGGGAAAAGTTTTTCTATATTTTTTCCTGGGTTACACAAGGTTCCTCTTACTTAAACCCGAGAGCATATGCTATTTTGCACCGAATGCATCATGCTTACAGCGATACAGAACAAGATCCGCATACGCCTCATTTTTTCAAAGAAGTGTTTACGATGATGATGCACACCAAAAAGATCTATAATGATGTGTTGAACAAGCGCGTGGTAATTGATGAAAAATTTGATCGGAATTTTCCGGAATATCCGGGTATTGACAAAATAGCCGACAGTTGGTTCACCCGTATTGGTTTTGGCGTTGCTTATACCGCTTTTTATGCCGTTTTTGCAACACATTGGTGGATGTTCCTGTTATTACCTATCCATTATTTAATGGGACCTATACATGGCGCTATTGTTAACTGGGCCGGACATAAATACGGATACCGTAATTTTAATGAAGGTGATAAATCTAAAAATACCTTGTTCCTTGATATTTTAATGATGGGCGAATTGTTTCAGAATAACCACCACCACCGTGGTTCTAGGCCTAACTTTGCTGCCAAATGGTTTGAATTTGATCCTACCTACCCGATTATTCTTTTGTTTGACAAGCTTGGTATTATTAAGTTGGCGAGGGTGAGGAAATAAGATATACAAAATGATACTCATAAAAATACCGTTACGACATGTTGTGACGGCATTTTTATTTTAGGTTTCTTATAAGCGGTATGCTCCCTGAAATGATGAGGATGCAAGAAATTGCGATTTAAGTTTAAATATAATACATTAGCGAATATGTCGAAACCCTTCAAAGGTTCAATACCGCAATCTGTTATAGATGCCATAGCCCGTGTTTCTTTTGATGCCGCAAGCCTCTGTGCCGAACTGCAATCAGAAAACAACGAAAGCTCTGTTAGCCAACAATCAAAAGAAATTCTTGATCTGTTAAGCAAAATTGCAATTCACACAGATGAACTCAATCTGAAAAAAATACATGAGGTTGACGCTAAAATAAAAACACTTTCGAGTTTACGAATAACCATGAAAGTTAAAAACCCTTTACTATCTGATTCGGTTATGACTGCTATTAGTAATCTAAACTCAGATATGAGTCAATTAATTAAGCTCATTGAAAACGAGGAGAAATAGTATTTCGTTCTCTGATTTTTAATTCTAAACCTACTGATTTTATTGGGGTGCAAAAAGACCTATTTTATATAAAACGATTTTCTGGTTCACTATCATGTAATTATTAAGAAAATAGATTTCAAGCAAAAACCCCTTTAAAGAAATCTTTAAAGGGGTTTTCATTTTATTTTTATAGTGTATTAGTGTATCACCGAAACACGTTGAACATATTGTTGTGTGCTACTTGTTAGTTTCACAAAATAAATGCCATCTTCCACATTCATAAGATTTACTGCCTGTGCAGTGCCTGCCTGAACTGATAACTGGCTTTGTGTAAACACAACACGACCCTGAATGTCGGTTACTTCGATCGAGAGAGAAGAAACCTCTTCTGACACTGAGAAGTAAAAGTTTCCAGCATTAGGATTAGGGAAAATGCTTAATCCGTTGATGCTCGTATGTTCTTCTATTCCTGTGCAAAGATTTACAGTTACCGGAACTGATGCTGCATCTGTGCAATGACTTGCTGCATCTGTGTATGTATACGTTATTGTATACGTTCCGTTACCGGCTAAAGCAGGATAAAAAACAGTCCCTGCTGTATTTGTTCCTACGCCAATTCCTGAATAGGTACCGCCCGTTGGGACTCCTCCTGTTAAAGGCATCGCCGCGTTACTAACACATGTAGTACCAGAAGCTACCGAAAGAGTAACATTTACCGGCACATTTACTGTTACTTTAGTAACGCAACCCACACTGCCTCCACTACAAACAGAATTTGTGCCTACTGCATCGGCATAGCCAAGTGTCTCGCTACTTCCGCCAAACGTACTGCTATTACTTTCGTAATGCCAATACCAACGGTTATTCCATGGATTAAATGTCATACTGGCCATATCACTAATACCATTGGTAAACGTACCAACAGAAGTTACGGCACCAGTTGGTATCACGCGACGGTGAATGTTATTATCATTATTGTCGCGATAAATTACAGAATAAACCCCTGCACAGTTAGACTCTAATACGCCCCAGTCACTCCAGTTTTCTGAACCATACAACTCCGGACTGTTCAAGAACCCAAGATCAGATACCTGGCCGTTGTCCATATCAATCACATACCAGTGTTGCGTATCGCCACTGTAAAATCCTACATGGCCATAACCGGCAAATACCCCATTTTGCTCATTATCTGTGCCCATATCAATGGTTTGAGACAAATAAATGTATTCGTTGGTAAAATTAAGGTTACTGTCTAATCCTCTAAGCGCGTTTACATCAAACTGACTCGGTGAATTAGTTGGCTCATTCTGTAAAGTAGAGTTCCACATAGACCATAATTTACCGGTGCGCAAATCAGAAAACATCCCATCGCGAATTGGCAAAGATATACCTGATGAGGGCGTTAAATTAAGATCATATCTTACCGCGTTATTATCTCCATTAAGGTACACGTGTCTTTTAGTAACTGCTATCCCTCCGCGATCATCGCCTGCAAGGTTATCCTCATCTACTATAGCGAAGTTGCTGTTTTTTACTGTATCTACCCGTAGCTTATTGTTTTGATTAACTGCTGCTACCCAGTAATTAGTAGTTTGCGTTAAACCAGGGGTTGTAAACACCACTGCTGTATCAAGGGGGGTTGTAAGCGAAGCATTGGCAAACCATACGAAATCAGTTCCCTGAGACGCATTTAAATTAACTGTGCTGCCATTACAGGCATAAACGGTGGCGTTATTATTAATAATTGGTTTTGGCCCAACATTGATATTCAAGGTGCCAGTAGTTGTACATGTATGGGAATCGGTTGCTGTATAACGGATAGTGTAGTTACCCGGAGCAAGATTGGTCGGATCAAATGACGAACCAGTTACTCCCGGTCCCGAAAATGCACCTCCTGCCGGTACACCGGTTAAAGTATATGGCGCATCGGAAGAACATACAAATGCATTGGAAATAGAAGGTGTTGCATATTGAAAAGGTAATCCCGAAAGACAATAATTATATACCAGGTGTGCCCTTACGCGACTGGTAATACAGGTTCCGGGTCCTGAGTTTGGTATAAACGTAAACATAATAGAATTGTTGGCATTCCAGGTATTGATATTAGCTGCTGTGATTGTAAATACAGTAGAGTCTTCCGGAGAGCAGTCATAACCAAAAGAACTGGAATTCGTGCTGCCAAAATTATTAAGTGTTTCGTCAAAGGCATCCATGTTATCGTTATAATCGCCAAAGTTTCCTTCGTAATACACTACCAAACGTGCCGAACTCCAGGCCGTTGCCGGTGTGGAAGGGAACCGGAATTTTAAAGAGTCACCCGAGGTACTAAGGGTATCGTACATGTTATTGTGTTGGTTGATTGCACTGCCCCATGCAGAATAAGTTTGGGCTTGCGTAAGTGAAGGCATAAAATAAAGCAGCATGCCTGCCGCAGATAGTACTAGTTTTTTCATTCGTTTCTTAGTTATGGATATAAATACTATCTGCAAAAGTAGCTATAGAAAAAGGTTCTTTATTTACAATGGGGCAAACGACTTAATAAAGTATGTGAACGACATGTAGAAGTAAAATGCGAGTATATAGCCAACATTACAGGTTTAGAAAACAGAGCAGCATCGCAGACTAATTAGTGTTTTTTATTTGACTTGCGGTAATTTAGATGAGTTGCAGTTTTTCTTTTGCAAAACACCATGACGTATAAAACACAAAACCCTGAAGATCTCTTCAGGGTTTTAATATTTACTTTTATTTAGTGAGCTCCACCGTCGTGTTCGCCTTCTGCTAAAGGAACCGTTTGAGGTATAAAATCATGCTCAGCACCAGGCTTGCTGTAATCGTAAGCCCAACGGTGTACTGTTGGTAAAGCACCAGGCCAGTTACCGTGAATGTGTGCCATTGGCGTTGTCCACTCTAATGTATTAGAATTCCAAGGATTCTGAGGCGCTTTTTCGCCACGGAACATGCTATAGAAGAAGTTAAATAAGAAGATTCCTTGTGATAAAGCTCCGATAATTGCAAAGATCGTTACAATCTCGTTGATATCTACCAGGTTATCGAACATCGGGAAGTTAGAGTTTGTATAGTAACGGCGAGGCACACCAGCCAATCCTAAAAAGTGCATTGGGAAGAATACGCCGTAAGCACATACAAAGGTTAACCAGAAATGCAGGTAACCTAGTTTTTTACCCATCATACGTAAGAACAATTTCGGGAACCAGTGGTATACTCCTGCAAACATACCAAAGATAGCAGACAGACCCATTACAATGTGGAAGTGAGCTACCACAAAGTATGTATCATGTACGTTGATATCTAATGTTGAATCTGCTAAGATAATACCGGTTACACCGCCTGTTACGAAAGAAGAAACCAAACCGATAGAGAATAACATGGCAGGCGTATACTGAATGTTACCTTTCCATAAAGTAGTAATGTAGTTAAATGCTTTTACCGCTGAAGGTATTGCAATTAATAGGGTTGTGAATACGAATACCGATCCTAAGAAAGGATTCATACCTGTTAAGAACATATGGTGACCCCAAACAATGAACGATAAGAAACCAATAGCTAACATCGACCCGATCATGGCTCTGTAACCGAAGATAGGTTTACGTGAATTAGTAGAGATGACTTCTGACGAAATACCTAAAGCCGGTAATAATACAATGTATACCTCAGGGTGACCTAAGAACCAGAATAAGTGTTCAAATAAAACCGGGCTACCACCCACGTTATCCAAAGGACGGCCACCAATGTAAATATCAGATAAGTAAAAACTTGTTCCTAAGCTTCTGTCGCAGATCAGTAATAATACACAAGAAACCAAAACCGGGAAAGATAAGATACCAAGGATAGCCGTGATTAATAAAGCCCAGATAGTTAAAGGCATACGGGTCATGGTCATACCTTTAGTACGTAAATTAAGAATGGTTACTACGTAGTTGATACCACCTAATAAAGAAGATACAATGAACAAGGTCATAGAAATTAACCAAAGTGTCATCCCTAATTTAGATCCGTCCATCGCTTCCGGTAATGCAGATAAAGGAGGGTAAATTGTCCACCCACCTGATGCAGGACCATGTTCGATAAATAAAGAAGATAACATCACACAGCTTGATGCAAAGAAGAACCAGTATGATAACATGTTCAGGAAACCAGAAGCCATATCACGTGCCCCAACCTGGTAAGGAATTAATAAGTTGGCAAAGGTACCGCTCAAACCACCTGTTAATACAAAGAATACCATGATGGTACCATGAATCGTTACTAAGGCCAGGTACATATTAGGATTTAAGATCCCGTCTTTACCCCATTTGTCGCCTAACATTGCATTGATGAACCCAAATTTTTCACCAGGCCATGCCAGCTGCATACGGAAAAGGATAGACATGGTCATGGCAATAACCGCCATTACTACCGCCGTAATTAAGAACTGACGAGAGATCATTTTATGATCCATGCTAAATACGTACTTGCTTACAAAACTTTCGTGATGCTCATCATCATGCGCATGTGAGTGATCGTGGTGTCCTGCGTGCTCTAATGTTGCTGTGTGATCGTGTGCCATATTTCTTTATATAATTATATTACAACAATGTTTTAATTTAGTGACTTTCGGTTTTAGCTGCGATTGTTTTTACCGCTTTTTGTTTTGCTATCCATGCATTATAATCTTTTTCAGTATCAACTATAATCGTCATTTGCATATTGTAGTGAGATGCTCCACAAATTTTATTACATAATAAAATGTAATCAAATTCAACAGGCTCTTCTTTTCTTAAAGCGCGCGCTTTGTTGATGCCTGCCATTAACTGAATCACGTAAGGATCTTTACGCATTTCAGCAGTAGTTTTGTTAGGAATAAATTTAAATTCGGTTACCATACCCGGTACACAGTTCATTTGTGCACGGAAGTGAGGCATATAAGCAGAGTGAATCACATCGCGTGAACGCATTTTAAATTCAATTTCTCTGTTAACAGGAATGTGAAATTCGTTTTTAACGATGATATCATCATTACCTGTAGCATCCGTCGAATCCATACCTACAGCATTGAATGCGCATTGACGGTAATCTGTAGATCCTAATACTTTGTCTTTACCTGCGTAGCGTGCTGTCCAGTCGAATTGTTTAGCGTATAATTCAATCGTTAATTTATTAGGATCTGTTGAACGGTCAGTAATTTCGTTCCAGTATTTTAACCCGAAGATGATGATGAATGCCAATACAACAGCCGGTACAATTGTCCAGGCCATTTCTAATCGGTTATCGTGAGCAAGGAAAGTTGCTTTGGTATCTTTTTTTCCAGAGTATTTATAAGCAAAATAAAACAATACACCATTTGTAATTAAGAATACCACAACAATCAGGTACATATTATAATCCCATAAGGTATCAATTTTCAACCCATGTACAGAGGCTGCACCCGGTAAGGAGTTATCGTTCCAACGATCAACCTGCCAAAAGAAAAAAGCGAAGAACACGAACATGAACGTGAGCATCATTTTACCATTGAAGGTATTATCACTTTCAGTAATTTGCCATTCCTTTGACTTTTTAAACTCACGCGATAGCTCAATAACTCTCATTAGCTGATGCACAGCAATGATCAATAGTACAAGTCCGATTAAAATTAATAATTTCATACGTCGATATTTTTTGTTTTTTAGTGTCTTATAAGTTGATCCTGCTTACGTTTCCGAAGTAAATCGTATTATATGACTTAAAATTTATAGTTCAGTTATTAATGTTTTCTTTTAAGATTAAATAGAGTGGTGTAAACTTTCTGACAGGAAAGGGTGATTTTTTACCGCTAACGGACGTTTAGAAAGGTTGTTTAACACTACATAAATAAATACTCCCAAGAAAAACAAGAAATTACCAAGTTCCATCCAGCTTAAGCCTGTCCAGTGGTGACCAACCGTACCAGGCATTACAACCATAATGATATCTAAGTAGTGACCAATAAAGATGATGGTTCCTACAAACATTAAGAAGAAGAAATTACGTTTGCTATCGCGGCTCATTAACATGATCATAGGGAAAGCAAAGTTTACAAATAAAACTGTCCACATTAAAGCTTTGTAAGATTCCCAACGTGTTTGGAAATACGTTACCTCTTCCGGAATATCTGCGTACCAGATCAACATAAATTGAGAGAAGTATAAGTATGTCCAAAGGAAAGAAATAGCGAACATCCATTTACCCATATCATGCACAGTACTTTCAGTTACAAACTCCAGGTAACCTAAGTGTTTTAACCAAACAATTAAAACAGTTACTGTAATCATGGCGCTAACCCACATTCCTGAGAAAATATACCAGCCCATCATTGTTGAGAACCAGTGTGTATCAATACTCATGATCCAATCCCATGCTGATGTAGAAGAAGTAACAGCAAATACTACCATGAACCAGGCGCTTAATTTTACGTTTTTCCAGTGAAATCCTTTTGATTCTTCGTAACCTACCTGATCAGCATCCAAAGAGTTTTTACGTAATTTCCATGTAAACATAACCCATGCTACCATATATAAAATAGTACGAACCCACCATGATACGCCAAAGTAGCCAATTTTACCAGCAATTACCGCATCGTAATTTTCAGACGCTTTATCTGCAATCCCTTCTGCCATCCATGGGTAAATAGTGTGTACGTGAATTTGTCCTAAAATAAACAGTAATAATAAAAATGATAAACCTACCGGTAAATACCAGGTTACAGCTTCAATAATACGTTTAATACTTGTAGCCCAACCTGCCTCTGCAGCATATTGCAAGCCTAAAAAGAAAGCTGCTCCTAAAGCAATCGCCATAAAGAAAAACGAGCCTGCAAATACATTTGCCCAGGCACGGGTATGGTGATAATGATGATCATCGGGCTGTTTATCAAACATAAACATACAAATGATAGATACTAAGCCAATTGCCATCAGGATAAATGATGTCATTTTTGCTTTGGACGGTACTACGAAATTTAGTTTATCAGTGTTCATATTAAAAAAATTCTGGCGTATTTATAAAATTCGTTTATTAATTATTTTCCTGCTACAGCCGGGGTTACTTTTGTGCTATCAGTTGCAACTTCTTTAGGTCCTTGTAATTTTTGTACATAGTGTACTAATTTCCAACGCTCTTCCTGAGTTAAAATACTGGAGTGATTTCCCATTAAACCTTTACCATAAGTAATGGAGTGGAAAATTTTTCCTTCAGGTAAATTTTTAAGTGGCCCGCTGTATGATGGAGGAGCACCCGGTAATTTTAAACCAACTTTTCCATCTCCTTGTCCGCTTGCACCATGGCAGTGTGTACAAAATTTACCATATAATGCTTCACCTTGTTTCTCAACTTCAGGAGTAAGGGCAATAGGGTTTTTTAAATACATTCCTGCTTGCTCATACCCTTCAGGTGTATTTGCATATACATAAGGGATGTAGCCACGTGCAATAGTTCCTTTTACCGGTAAAAATTCGGTAGAATACATTGTATCTCCATCAATAACACGTGTACCATATACTTCCATAGAAGGGGATACATACATGTCTGGCATAAACTCAACGCCCGGGCTGTTTGCATCTTTTTTACCACAAGAAGCAAAACCAACCATTAATGCTAAAGCTGTTACACCGAATAATGCAGATGTTATGTTTTTATAATTTCGTTTCATATCAAGCAATTGTGTGTTGTGTCAAATTAATAAGCGGGTTCAATGTGAATAGTTCCTTTGTAGTTTACTTCTTCAGCACCTGTAGAACGTAAGATCTCGTCAGCTTTTTTAGATTGCTCATCGTTCAACTCTAAATAGATCATAAATTTATCGTCTGTTGTACGTGGATCCGGATTTTTAGGACGTGCGCCCGGTACAAGCATACAACGTAATAAGTAAGTTAAGGCCATACCGTGAGCTGCACAAAATACGGTTGCTTCAAACGTAATAGGAATAAATGCAGGGATATTAAAATAATATGCCCAGTTTGGTTTACCACCAATATCATTAGGCCAATCGCTGATCATCATATACCACATCATTAATGTTGCTAATGATAAACCTGTGATACCGTAAATGAATGCGCAGATTGCCAAACGTGTGCGTGGAACGCCAATGATAGGATCGATACCGTGAACAGGAAAAGGGCTGTACACTTCTTTTACACGAATACCCGAAGCGCGTAATGATTTACATCCTTCCAACAAAGGAACTTCGTCGGAATAAATGCCATGTATAATTTGTTTAGTTGCCATACTATAATTTAGTTTTTAGTGTTGAGTTATTAGTGCGTAATAACTTTTGACTTTTTTAACTTTCTAACTTTCTTAATATTAATGATGATCCTCGTGTGCATGTTTTGCTGCCAAATCTTTATGCTCCTGTCCTGATGCTTTTAAGATCGATTTTAATTCGGCCTGTGCAATTACAGGGAAGGTACGAGAGTACAATAAGAATAAGGTAAAGAACATACCAATGGTTCCTACAAAGATACCAACGTCAATAAAAGACGGTGTATAGGAGTTCCAGGTTGATGGTAAGTAAGTACGGCATAATGTAGGCACGATAATTACGAAACGCTCGAACCACATACCGATGTTTACTACAATAGATAATACGAATGTGAAAGCGATACTAGTCCGTAATTTTTTGAACCAGAACAATTGTGGAGAGATAACATTACAAGTCATCATACACCAGTATGCCCAAGCCATAGGACCAGTTGCTCTATTTAAGAAGGCATATTGTTCCCATTCAACACCTGAATACCATGCTACGAATAACTCTGTTAAATAAGCTACCCCTACGATAGAACCTGTAACAATAATTACAATGTTCATGTACTCGATATGTTTTACAGTTAAGTAAGCTTCTAATTTATACACCTTACGAACAATGATCATTAAGGTTAATACCATCGCGAAACCTGAGAATACCGCACCCGATACGAAGTATGGAGGGAAGATGGTTGTATGCCAGCCCGGAACTACTGAAGTGGCAAAGTCAAAGGATACAATGGAGTGAACGGAGAATACTAATGGTGTTGATAAACCTGCTAATACTAAAGATACTTCTTCAAAACGACTCCAGTGACGAGCGCTTCCACCCCAACCAAAGCTTAATAAAGAGTATGCTTTTTTCATTTTAGGTTTAATTACCCTATCGCGGATCATTGCAAAATCAGGAATTAAACCAATGTACCAGAACACGATAGATACGGTAGCATAAGTAGATACCGCGAACACGTCCCATAATAATGGTGAGTTAAAGTTAGGCCATAATGAACCGAATTGATTTGGTAAAGGGAATAACATGTAATCTAACCAAGGACGACCTGTATGTAAGGTTACGAAGATGGCAGCACATAATACCGCAAAGATGGTCATTGCTTCCGCTGAACGGTTAATAGCCATACGCCATTTTTGACGGAACAATAATAATACTGCAGAGATCAATGTACCGGCGTGACCAATACCAATCCACCATACGAAGTTAGTGATATCCCATGCCCAATCTACCCCGTTATTGGAACCCCAGGCTCCAACCCCAACACCAATGGTGTAAGATAAACATCCGATACCCCACATAAATGCCAATGAAGCGATGGTAAATAAAAAATACCACATTCTGTTAGCTTTACCTTCTATGGGCGCAATGATGTCGTTTGAAATATCTCGGTAAGTTTTTTTACCAATTATCAAAGGTTCCCTTATCTGTGATTCTGCGTGCATATTATTTTAATTCAGAATTTATAATTAAGTTTTTTATTTATTGACTATGAGTGGTGTTCTTCGCTGTGTGATTCTTTTTCTTCTTTATGTCCTGCAGCGTGCTCTTCATGATTATGAATGGCTTCATCCTGGTTTCTTACTTTTACAAGGTAAGATACTGTAGGTTTAACACCGATCTCTTCTAACAACAGGAAGTTTTTATCATCTGTACGCCATTGAGATACTTGTGATTGTTCGTCATTTAAATCACCAAACATAATGGCGTTTGTAGGACAAGCATCCTGACAAGCTGTTTTGATAGAACCGTCAACGATTGGTGTTTTGTTAGCTTTAGCAACCAGTTTACCTGCCTGAATACGTTGAACGCACATAGAGCATTTTTCCATTACCCCACGGCTACGTACAACTACATCCGGGTTTAATACCATACGACCAAGATCTTGTTGTGCCGGGTTAACCGTTGCAAAATCAGGATTTCCGTTATAGTTAAACCAATTGAAACGACGTACTTTGAAAGGACAGTTGTTAGCACAGTAACGTGTACCGATACAACGGTTATACGTCATCATGTTTAATCCTTCTGTACTGTGAGAAGTTGCCAATACAGGACAAACTGTTTCGCAAGGAGCGTGGTTACAGTGCTGACATAACATTGGCTGGAAAGTAACTTTCGGGTTTGCCGAAGGATTTTCCATATCAATGTACATTTTCTTGGTAGCCATTAAACCTTCTGCCTGTGCACTTTCTTTAGTAACATCAGAGCTGTAGTAGCGATCGATACGCAACCATTCCATGCTACGCGTTTTAGATACTTCTTCTCTACCAACTACTGCAATATTATTTTCTACCTGGCAAGATACAACACAAGCTGCACAGCCAATACAAGATGTCATGTCAATCGTTAAACCCCATTTGTGGTTCATACGAGGATGTGCATCCCATAGATCAACCTGTTCAACCGGTTTTTTACCACCACCATGTACAGGCAATGCTGCCATTGGGTTCCAAACCTCTTTTGGTTTGTCTTTATATTCTTTTAAAGAAACTTCACGTAAAATTTGTTCTTCACGACCCATAATGGTGTGTTGAATTTGTGTAGCAGAAAAACGGTGTTTACCTTCTGCTTTTGCAAATGATACAGAGTAAACCACATTTTGGAAGGTATCATTGATCACCGATACAAAAGGGAAAGCATTAACGCCTACCGATTCTTTTGTTTCGCTGTTATAAGCTACTTTTAACGCATCTGCTGTACGGCCATAACCTAAGGCTAAACCAATTGTACCAGGCGCCTGGCCCGGTTGAGGATATACAGGAACTTTAATTTTTGCGCCATTAACGGTTAATTCAACAATTGAACCATCGATATCCTGACGTAACATTTGGTGTAAACCTTCTTTTTCCACATCCAAAGGAGACATGGTAATGTAGTTATCCCAGGTTACTTTAGAAACCGGATCAGGTAATTCCTGCAACCATGGATTGTTACTTTGGTTACCATTTCCTAAACCTATTTTTTCATAAATAACCAATTCGTAATTACTTCCTTTTGCTGCAGTAGCCATAGATGCGGCTTTACTGTAATCGGCAGTAGGATATGCTGTTTCAACTGCCGGCATTGCTTTGGCTGATACTATTGCTTTTGGAGCCTCCGTATGTACCGAATCCGTTGCAATTCCTTCGCCTATCATAGACGCTACACCTGCCATAATTGGTTTTCCTGTAGAGTCGATTGGTAAAGGTGCTATCGGCATATCTTTGTAAACCGATACTTTTAATACACCATCGTGTAGAGTATGTGCCCAGAAAGTTGCAAAATCGAGGTATTTACCTTGTTGAGGGAAAATATGGTTATTCCAGAAACCTTGTAAATACGATAAATAATCAGATTTAATGCCTGACCATTTTAATAATGAATCCTGCACCTGACGCGTTCCTTCGTGACGAGGAGCCGAATAGATTGGATTGATCGTTGGTTGTTGTAGTGAGTAGTGACCGCGTTTTGGTTCTGCATCACCCCATGACTCTAAAAAGTTATGATCCGGGCAAACTACATCTGCCAAAGCAGCCGTTTCATCCAATTGCTGGGCAAAAGACACTTTTAATCCTACATTTTTATATGCTGCATCAAATTTAAGAGAAGCAGGAGCTGTATAAACCGGATTACAGTTATAAGTGATTAAGGTATTTACTTTTCCTGCAGCCATATCAGCTACCAGGTCAATAAATTCTTTATCGTCGGCTTGTTTTAATTTGAAATAGTTATCGTTGTCAACTGTAGTACCGTAGTTATCCAACATTTTGTTGATTCCCGCTACTAAGGTTTGACAGTGCTCATCATTAGAACCACATACTACTAAAGATTTTCCTTTGCTAGCCAGTAACTCTTTTGCTGCTTTTTTAATACCTGCTGTTGCTTCGGCGAACGATAATTTGCTATCTGCTGATACCGATGAGTTTCCTGAACCTGATGCAACTTCATTAAATAAAGCGATCAATACTTTACCATATTCCGATGGCTTAGCCATATAACGGTAATCGGCATTGGCACCAGTTAAGGTTAAGTTTGCTTCAAACTGAAAGTGACGACTCATATCCATATTTTCACGGGATACTTTACGTCCTTTAGTATACTGTCCTGAAAATTCAACCGGATTTAACCATGTTCCAAGGAAATCGCAACCAACACCTACAATAGTTTTTGCTTTGCTGAAATCGTAAGAAGAGATCACTGATTTACCGAATACATTTTTGTTTGCCTTTGATAATGCCGCGTAAGAAATGGCATCATAGGTTACTAATTTTGTACCGGGGTGTTTGGTAATAAATTCGTTAATCACTGCCTTTGTAGAAGGGCTAATGATAGTAGAACTTAAGATCACTGTATTTCCGCTCGCAATACCTTTTGCAACGGTATCATCGGCGTTTTTCCAGGTAGTAGGATTTTTCTTTAATAAAGGGCCATTTAAACGGGCACCATCATATAAACTTAATACGGATGCCTGAGTACGGGCTGTTGAAGAACCATGCGTTACTTTTGATAAGTCATTACCTTTTACAAGGATTGGACGGCCTTCGCGTGTTTTAACTAAAACAGACGCGTAATCATGTCCATCGTAAAATGTAGAAGCATACCAGTTGGCAACACCCGGAGTAATTTCTTCGGGTTTTACAACGTAAGGAATGGCTTTGTTTACGGGGGTTTCGCAGGCTGCTAAAGCAACGGCTGCTGTTGAAAAGCCCATTACTTTTAAGAAGTCACGACGGCTTGTTCCTTTGCTGTCTTCTTCTTCGGCTTTACCGGCAAGGAAATCTCCTATTGGTAATGGCTCAGCAAATTCATTATTTTTACTTTGGTTAAATTCAGGACTTTCTGTTAGTTCAGGCAATCCTTTCCAGTATCTTTTTGACATAGTCATCTGTTATATTTCTAATTACCGGTTTCTTAAAATTAATAGTGACATTTAGCACATTCAAGTCCACCAATTTTATCAACTGTAAACTTAACGTCGTATTGTCCTTTGTATTTCTCTTTTAAAGCTTTGTGTAATCTATCGTAGTAAGGATTTCCTTCCATTGCTACTTCCGTTTTACGGTGACACTCAATACACCATTTCATGGTTAACGGAGCTTGTTGTTCGGCAACCGTCATTTTCTTAACATCACCGTGGCAAGTAGCACATTCTTGTTTACCAACTACTACGTGTTGTGAGTGGTTAAAGTAAACGTGATCTGGCAGGTTGTGAACTTTGATCCATTTTAAAGGATTTTGAGGCCCATCGTATTGAGCTGTTTTAACGTTGAAACCTGCTGCGTTGTAGATTTTGGCAATTTGTGCCTCAGAACCTTCGTTAGCTGTTTTGCTAATACCTTTATGGCAGTTCATACACACGTTAACAGATGGAATACCTGCGTGGCGTGATTTTTCAACCGTATTGTGGCAATATTGACAAGCAATTTCGTTGTCGCCCGCGTGAATTTTGTGAGAGAATTTAATCGGTTGTTCAGGTTTGTATCCTTTTTTAGTTTCCCAATCGTAGTATACACCGATATCGAAGCAAGCATTCCAGCAACCTTTCATACCAATGAAACCAATGATGATTACAAATACACCCACTAAACGACGGTGACCGCTGATCCATTGTTTTACTTCCTGACCAAAGGTCATATCAGCATTCTCAGATTTTCCTTCTTTACGGTTGTAAGTGTTTTGTAAGGATTGGCGAACACTGCGTAATGCGCCGATGATGATAGCAATAATAACGATGCCTGCCAGTAATAAGTATAACGGATCGATTCCGCCTTTTTCTTCAACAGATGCTGTTTGCTCACCACCAGTTGTTGTTGGCCCTGTAGTTGTTAAAACAGGGGGGGTTTTGATATAAGTTAAAAGCGCTTCCACATCTTTATCGCTCAACTGTCCGGCAAAAACAGTCATGTCTGCTTTGGAATTTTCGTTGAAAATTTTATTTGCGTAAGCATCGCCCGATTTGATTAACTTTTTGTTATCAAGAATCCAGTTTTTTAACCAGTCTCCTTTAGGAGCACGGTCAAAAACACCGGCTAAACCGGGGCCTGTTATTTTTTGGTCGGTAAGTGTATGACATACCGCGCAGTTTTGCTTAAAGATTTTGGCTCCGTCCTGGGCTTTCAATCCGAAGGAGAAAGCAAAAAACAGGAAAACCGCGCCAAATAAGGATTTTAAAGAGAAATGAGACATATGGTTATGCATAAAATTATATCTGATTTTGGATGTTTTATGGCAGTTTAATGACACTATAATGACAAAAATTTCCGCACAAAAATAGCAGAATGTTATATAAGTGACGAGTAATTTTTAGTTTTTCTTAACATATACGCTAATTTATAACGATTCTAAATAACTAAGCCTTTTATTGGTAAAACCTGCGTCCTATTAAAATTTTGTGCCAATAAGATGAATTGTTGGATTCCATAAACTAATGACAAAATTTAATCGATGAATCTGTTGATTTTCGATTTTAATCTTCCCAATAATCGATGATCAAACCATCAGCAGGGCTAATTCCGATAGAACGTTTTTCTGTTCCGAAATTAATAACGAGGGCATCGTTCAAAAACTGCTCGTCTTCTTTGCTTAATTCGATGGCTTCGATGGTTTGTCCTACCACATCTGTCCACATTTTAGTAGTGGAAGCATCGATGGGTATGATTTTGATTTTAGCGCCAAACTCCTGTTTTAGCGCGGCTTTTTCTTCTTCAAAGTTAAAATCGTTGAGTACATTAATACCGGTGCTATCGTCGTTGCAGGTAACAACAAGCGATGTATCATCTGTAAACACCAACTCTACATTATCAATAAGATCGATCTGGGCATCGGGATTGAGTCTGTTGACCCAGAAGTAAATCAATACTTTTTTAAGTGTTTTTCCTTCAGCGGTTGTAAGGAGTTTTAATTGATGATCGTTGAAATGCATATCTAGTGATGAGTTATAAATGATGAATTATGAGATGGGATATAAATCGTGAAATACAAAAACTCATAACTTATAACTCATCTCTCTTAACTTTAGAGAGATAGCCATGCTTTAGCGGCAGTTCCCATAATAATTGCTTTTTCTGAATCAGATAAGGGTGCTTCACGTACTAACGTTCCGGGGACTGCCTCTCCTAAAGGGAATGGATAATCGGAACCCTGAACTACTTTATCAGCACCTACCAGATCAATAATGTATTGCAGCATTTTATGATCGCATACGTGAGAATCGACCCAGAATTTACCGAGGTATTTTTTAGGATTAAATTCGTTGTCGATAGCCACCAAATCGGGGCGGCAGTCCCAGCCATGCTCAATACGGCTGATGGTTGGCAGGAAAGAGCCTCCACCATGTGCAAAGCACACTTTAAGCCTGGGGTATTTTTCGAAGATGCCGCCAAAGATCATAGAGCAGATGGCCCGGCTGATTTCTGCGGGCATGCCTACCAGCCATGGCAGCCAGTATTTGGTCATATGCTCCTGCCCCATCATTTGCCAGGGATGCACTAAAATAGCAGCATTCAGCCGTTCGCAGGCTGCCCAGAACTCATGAAATTGTGGTTCACCCAAATTAATATTGTTAACGTTGCTACCTATCTGAACACCTTTAAAACCAAGCTTCATGCAGCGTTCCAATTCCTGAACAGCCAGCTGCGTATCCTGCATGGGCACTGTAGCAAGGCCAATGAATTTATCGGGATACTGACTAACGGTTTGCGCAATATCGTCATTTAAAAACCGGGAAATTTCCAGGCAATCCTTTGGTTTGACATCGTAGCTAAACATCACCGGAATAGTGCAGATTACCTGCATATCGGCTTTGTGCTCTGCCATCTCTTTGATCCGTACTTCCGGGTCCCAACAATTTTCTACAATCTCGCGAAAGCGTTTATCGCCCTGCATCATCCATGCCCTGCCGGGTTGATGGTGATCGAGCTGAATGAAATTACCGTAGCCGAATTTTTTTGTAAAATCGGGAATATGTTTGGGGATAATGTGCGTGTGGGTATCGATTGTGAACATGTTTATTTTAGATATTAGAAGTGAGATATGAGCAGGACTACAAAGCGAGTGCAAATATACGAATCTGTGTTTTAAAAAACTTCCCGACTTCGTTCAAAGAGACAAACAACCTGTATTGTCAGGTTCGAGCGGAGTCGAGAACCGTTTATTTATTTTTTTGAGTTTACAGCTTCTTGCTGCATTAATTCTTTAATATACTTTACCGGTGCACTTCCGTAACTGAGGAATTTTTCGTGAAATTGTTTGAGGTTAAATTTGTCTCCTTCTTTCTTTCTAAGTTCTTCCCTGAAATCATAAATTTCTTTAAAGCCTGTAAAGTAAGAGCAGAGTTGAACCTGAGTTACAGATACCCGTTTCCATTTTCCTTCTGCTTCGGCCTGTTGCTGGAAGGCTTCGTTTACCAATAAATGAATCGCCTCTTCTTTACTTAAATTATTGACGTGTACGCCATAATCTAAAATGGTATTGCAGGTACTGCGTAAATTCCATTTGTAATACATGAGCCACATTTCATCGGCATTATCTCCGTAGCCGTTTTCGAGCATCATACGCTCTGTGTATACCGCCCAGCCTTCAACCATAGCGCCATTGCCAAAAATAGATTTGATGATACTTGGCGATTGGTTTGAATATACCAGTTGTGTGTAATGTCCAGGAATGGCTTCGTGAATATTCAGAATCTGAAGGATGTAGTAATTGTATTCCCTCAAATAACTTTCGATACGGCTCTTTTCCCAACCCGAAAAGCTTCCCACATTGTAATAGGTGTTTCCGTTTTTATCGTAAGGGCCGGGCGATGAAATGGAAGCACCCGCCACACCAGCCATATAGGCCGGTTCTTTACGAACTACAAGGGGTTTTGAAGGATCAATATAAATTAAGTTTTTCTCTTTAATGAAATTGACCAATTTAGGAATCTGGTGTTCTATTTCAATTTGAAAAGAATCTGCTGCTACATGTTTTAAAGAAATTTTATCGATCACCATTTTAATGAGAGCCAGCGAGTCTTTCGGTCTTGGTGTATGACCTCTTTTCCCTACGGCTACGTCTTCGGGATTCGCTACGTACTTATCCCAGAGTTTATCAGCCAGTTTAAACATTTGTACGTGCAGTTCTTTCTTATGCTCCAGGGCTTTTTTATAGATTTCTTCTGCCGTATAGCCCGACTGTATATCATGTTCAAATTTTTTGGCGTACAGTTCTTTGCCTAAGCGGAAGCTGCGAGGTATGGTGTTTTTTAATGCTTTTAAAAATGTGACATATCCATTAATGGCTTCCGTTGCTTTTTTTGCGCGCGTCCTTATTTTTTCTTTTTCCGCGGGGCTTAAATGTGATTTGCCTAAAGCATCGTTCAAATCCGACTCAAAGGTAGAAGCGCCTCCAAGGTTCTGATCTATGGCTAGCTGTGTGTGTTCCAGTGTTGGGTTTTTAATTTGTTGTTTGGCCACTTCATAATAAGCCGGAATGTTTCTCATACGGTGGTAAAAAAGTTGAAGCCTAGTATCTAATGAATCATAATTATTAGCGAGCATTTCGGCAAAACCACCACACACATTGTAATCGGAAGGATTCCACTCGTATGATTTATAGTTATTGGTATACCATTCTGTAGCGTGCAACTGGCTTTCTATCATCTGATAATCTGTTTTATTATTATCGGATAAATTATTTAATTGAAAGTTTTTTAAGGAATCGAGATTTGCTTTACAAAATGCCAATTCTTTGCTACGTTGTGTTTCATCGGGAACAACTAATATGCTATCATATTTATGGAAGCCCTGGCCACTAGCCCAACCGGGATATAAGGCCCAGAGGTTAAGAACAAACCTTTCCTTATATACATCAAAGGTAATATTCTGATCGGGCTTGGTTTCTGTTGGCTTTGTTTCGCTGCAGGCAGCAAATAAAACAATGACTAAAAGTGCGCTTACTTTTTTCATACATGAATTTTTTAACTATACGAATGTAAGATTTTTAAATGTGCGCGTTGAAACTACCTGAAACTATTTTCGAGGGGAGACAAATTAAATTTAAAATTTATACCTTCGGTTATATGTTTAAGCTCCATTTTTTATTTCTTCTCTTGCTGCCTTTCTTTTTAAAGGCTCAATCGTATCCGGTGAAACCCGAAAACTACGTAACCGATGAGGCGCATGTATTAAGTACAGAGCAGCAAAGCCTACTTGATGCAAAACTGAAAGATTTTGAAACTAAAACCTCTAACCAACTCTTTATTTATATTGCCCCTTCTTTAAACGGAAATGACCTGGATTCTTATTCGCAGGAAATTTTTCATAACTGGAAGATCGGCACAGAAAATAAAGATAACGGTTTGCTTATTGCTGTTTTTGTAAATGACCATAAATTCAGGATTCAAACAGGTTACGGGCTAGAAGGTTCATTACCCGATTTGTTAACTAAAAAAATACAGGACGAAACGATGCGGTCTTATTTTAAGCAAAGTGATTTTTATACGGGCATTGACAAAGGCGTTGATAAACTGATTTATTACAGTGCTAATGCCTACACAGCCGACGATATAGGCACTTCAAGCAATTCGGATATTACGGGCTTACTGTACGGCTATATTCCAAATTTGATTTTGCTGGCTATTTTCTGTTATAATCTTTTTAAGAAAAATCCCAACAAAGAACGTAAGCCTGTTACCAAAAATATTCTATTAGTCGTAGCAATTATATTGGCACTCGTACCGTGCATTGGTTCTATCTTTTTATTCTTTATGTTATTTTTTGTGATAACTATTAAATATTCAAGCGGCTCTTATTCGTCGGGAGGAGGCGGAAGTTACTGGAGTAGCGGTTCAGACAGCTCTTCGTCTTATTCTTCATCCGATTCAGGCTTTAGCGGAGGCGGTGGTGGCGACTCGGGCGGTGGCGGCAGTAGCAGTGACTGGTAATTTTATCATTACGAGGAGGTAGGAGGTAATCTCATATATGCTAAAAGACATATACTATCTAAAGACTAAAACAGGTGAGATTGCTTCTCACGCCGGGGCGCGTGATCGCAATGACGAACAACTAAAATGCACCAAAGGATTTAAATGACAGTTTACCACAACTCATAATCGAGCAGGGAATTTTCTACGCGATAGGTGGGTGTTTGTTTTCCATCTGATAAACGGTTTACTTCTTCTGAAACAAATTTTTGCAATTCGCTCAGGGTTATTTTTTTATCGCCGTTTTGATCTGCCGTATAATTTGCCATTCCGTCCATTAAACAGTGTGTAAATAATCCGTTATTCCATTTTTCTCCTTCAAAAGCTTCTTCTGTTCCACCGGCAGAAGAGATAACTGTTACGCCTGAGTTTTGGCGCAGATCAGAGAAAATGGCTTTAGACATTTCCATGGCTGTGTTTTGTGAAAAGGTACTTCCGGCCATTCTTACACTTCGTCCATTGGTTTTGTTACCGTTTCCTTCTTTATTTTCGATATTGATCTCTTCATCTACTTCCCCACTAAAACAGGCATCAATGAACATCAACTTACGAATAGGTTTCATTTCTTTAAATAATTTTTCGAAACTGTTGTAGCTCACTGAATTAATTTTCGGATCTCTGAAATCGGTATAATAGGTAGGGAAATAATAGCTCAAATCTGTATCAAGGTAACCATGCCCTGCAAAGAATACCATCACTACATCATTGATCCCCGCTGCTTTAAAAAACTGTTTTAAATTATTTACCGAGTCGGGACTAAATGATTGGTTATACAGTTTTTTGATCTCTACTTTATTAAACGATTTGGAGCCGGCCATGGTTTTAGCCAAATCGTTGGCATCTTTTACGGCATAGGCCAAATCAAATTCTTTGTCTTTAAAATTTTCGCTGGCTACTACTACGAGGTATAAATTAGGTTTTACGTTTCCTGTATTATTAAACAAACGCACAATGCGGGGGCTTTCCAGCCCTTGTTCGTCTTTTACACTAAATTCGAAACGGTTAATGCCCGAGGACGTTTCAAAAGAAACGTTCTTCTCAAACCTTGCACTCTGTTCTGCAGGAATAGCTTCAGAAAAAATAAGTGTTCCGTTGTTATAAATATTGGCCATTACTAATTTCCCTTGTCCTTTGTTGGCGCTCATTGAAAAATTAATAATGCCTTTGTCTCCCACGTTCATTTGTACTTTTTGCACGGATGGCAGTGTCGAGAAATTGACCTTTGCATCAGGCTTCAATCCCAATACTCTCATTCGTTTTAAATAAGCGGTTTCGTAAGCCTTAATTAAAACACTGTCTGAGCAACCAAAGGCACGCAATACTTTATGAGGTTGGTTTAAGTAAGCATCAAACTGTTCGAAGCTAAACATTTCGGATTGGTATTTGAACCTCATGTTCTTTACAAATTCTTTTGAACCGAGGTAATGCATTTCGGAAGTTATCAGGAAAAAATTATCGCTGTTTGCATTGGCTAACTGACCAATGATGCGTTTATTTTTAAGATCGACAAATGTTGCCAGTGAGCTCGAACCACTTGTAATGATAAGGCGATCGAGGCTTTCTACAAAAAAACATTTAGGGATGGAAATCCGCATATCGCTCAGGTCTAACAATTCATTTCCTTTCTCATCATAGATCTTAAAAAATGTTCCGAAAGGACTATACATGACAAAATATTTTCCGTTCTCACTTGCCAGACTAAACGGAATGATTTCGTTTGTTTTAGCAATGGTTTTAGAATACAATTCTTTTCCCGTTTCGTTATCGTACTCGCTATATACGGTTTCTTTTTCAGTGCTGCCGGTATAATCCTGCTTTAAATACCAGATGCCCATTACCGTTCCGTTTTGTTTGAGTTTAAAATCATAGGGATAATAGGTAATGGCATAGTCTGCTACTACGGCTTTTTTAGCCATATCAATTTTTACAATCGCATTTACGGGCATTTCCAACTCGGTACCGTTTACATTCTGTTTTTTAGTAACCTGCCCTGAGGTGTACACAAATTTATTATCGGGGCTAATCAATACGCGCGAGGTAACTGTCCAGGCATCGCTTTCGTATTCTACTTTTTTTGTTTTACGGTTAAGGATCTTGTATTTTGAAGCGTCGGGAATAAAGACAAGATCTTTCGTAAAATTAATTCCCTTCTCAGGGCTTGCAGCAGCAAGGGAAAACATACCTTCGTATTTTTCTTCTGTAAATGTTTTTAAATTAAAGATGTGCAGTGTTTTATAATCCGAATAATAAAATTCTCCGTTTAAAAACCCCGACATAAAAGCATATACATTCTTTTTAAGGAATTTGGTGTATTTCTTTTTATGGATGTTGTATACAGATAAATTGAGGTTATTAAAGGATCTGCCTGAATTGACTACTACTTCGGAATCATTTAAAAAATTAACGCCATAAATAAAAGAGGTATCTGATCCCGAAATATCTTTGAGCTCTGCATATTTCGAAAAATTATTCATATCCCAGAAAAATCCGGAAGTCCCTCCGTTTGTGAACATCCAGCGTTTGCCCGGACTTACATCAGCCGAATTAATGGCATTACCCAAGGTTACGCGCTCGGAAATGAGCTGCATTGTTTTGGGATCATTAATGCGCAAAGCTTTGTAAGGATAGTACCCGTTTGATACCATGCGCGTTCCACTTGGCGATATACGAATATTGCATAGCACGGTTTTATAGGATCGCACTATTTTTTTTGTGGCAAGGTCAATAAATTTTAAACCCTTGGTAGTTGAGTACACGGCTAGTTTTGTTCCCGGTAAAAAATCAATATCATACACAAATTCATCGCTTGAGAAATTAAGCGTATCGGGAACAGTAATAGCAGGGCGTTTATTAATTTCTTTATAGGTTTTTTTATCATAAAAACTATAATTGTATTTCATCATCCTTACCTCGTGTACGATCTTTTCTTTTTCGAGATCCATGATAAAATAATTAGTAGCGGTGAAACAGATCAGGAGCGAATCGCGGCTATGTGTTTTAGTAATTGCTCCTGTATTGTTTATCACTTCTTTTACATCGGATAAATTAGCGAGCGATTGTTTGTAGATGGCGTTGACCGTACCGGATGATTTGGCAATGAGCACTTCATTCTTCTTTTTATATAAAGAAGTACTCATAATATAATCTGTTACCGGAAAAACGTGTGAGCTAATCACAGATTTTTTTTGAAGATCGTATAGCAATGTATATGAACCAACTCCTACGTAAATCTCATTGGCATTTCCTGTAAAAAAGGCTGCAGAAATGGGAAGTGTACCATAATACTCGCTGTTTGGCAAACCTTTAATAAGGTCTGCTGTAAGGATTTTGGAAACCAAAGTAAGTTTTTGATCTTTAAAATTAAAGACCATGAGTTCGTTATTATTTGAAAGGATTATTGTATTTCCTTCGGGGCTTATTGAAAGATTACGTGACATGTAACCAAGGTCATACTCGTCTACTACTTCTGAGGTTTCGGTGTTATAGATGGTAAGCGCGTTGGCGCATAGTGCGAAATATTTTTCATCCGGAAAAAACTGTACAAAATCAAAATAACTGTATCCTATTTCTTTAGGGATAATAATCTTAACGTCTTTGAGCTGCGCTACAGACATAGTTTTACAAAAGATGACAAGAAGCAGGAGCAGTAACTTTTTCATTTGCTTTATATTAAAACCTTCAGGCTTTAAATACCTGAAGGTGTATTTGATTTAAAATAAATCTTTCAAAATAGCTTCATCTACCATATTTGGCAAAGTCACTTTTAAATTTGGGGTACGTTCCATTTCGCGTTTAATCGCAAAGTTTGCTTCTTTGTTACGTGCCCAGCTACGGCGCGCAATGCCATTATTCACATCCCAGAACAACATCGATTTTAATCTTCTGTCGGCATCTGCACTGCCATCCAATACTAATCCAAAGCCTCCGTTTATAACTTCGCCCCAACCTACTCCACCACCATTATGCAGACTGATCCAGGTCGCTCCACGGAAGCTATCGCCCACAAAATTTTGCACAGCCATATCGGCGGTATATTTTGAACCATCATAAATATTAGATGTTTCACGGTATGGCGAATCGGTACCGCTTACATCATGGTGATCTCTTCCTAAAACAACGGGTGCTGTAATTTCTTTATTAGCAATGGCTTTATTAATGGCTTCTGCAATTTTTACCCGGCCTTCGCTGTCGGCATACAGAATGCGTGCCTGAGAGCCAACTACCAAATTATTTTTCATGGCATCACGAATCCAGATAATGTTATCGCTCAATTGCTGCTTAATTTCATCCGGTGCTGTTTTGTATATTTCTTCCAGAACATGCAGAGCTATTTCATCTGTTTTGCGCAGATCGTTTTCGTTTGCACTTGTACATACCCAACGGAAAGGCCCAAAACCATAGTCAAAACACATTGGCCCTAAAATATCCTGTACGTATGAATTGTATTTAAAGGTTGCTCCAATAACGCCCCCTTTGACAGCGTTTTCGGTTTTATAAATGTCCGCTCCGGCTCTTCCTGCTTCCAGTAAAAAAGCATTTCCGTAATCGAAAAAATACATGCCTTTTGCATGCAGCGTATTTACAGCATTGGCGTGGCGTACTAACGTTTTCTGAACTTCCTCTTTAAATTTATCAGGGTTAGCAGCCATCATGGCATTGCTTTCTTCTAAAGATAAACCTGCAGGATAGTACCCGCCTGCCCATGGATTATGCAGCGATGTTTGGTCAGAGCCAATATCAACCGACATGTTTTCTTTTACCAGGCGTTCCCAAAGATCTACTACATTCCCTTGATAGGCCAATGAAACAGCTTCTTTATTAGTTTGTGCGGCTTTAATGCGTGGAATCAGGGTATCTAAATTATCAAATACTTCATCGACCCAACCCTGGGCATGACGCGTTTTTACCGCTTTCGGATTTATTTCGGCAGTTACCGAAACAAGGTTGGCAATTTTAGCCGCTTTTGGCTGAGCGCCACTCATACCGCCAAGGCCACAGGTTACAAAGAGCAACCCCTCCCCAACCCTCCCCGAAGGAGAGGGGGCAGAACCTACACGACGCGCCGCATTCATTACTGTAATGGTAGTACCATGTACAATCCCTTGCGGGCCAATATACATAAAGGATCCTGCGGTCATTTGCCCGTACTGGGTTACACCCAGAGCGTTAAATTTTTCCCAATCATCGGGTTTGCTATAATTGGGGATCATCATCCCATTAGTTACTACCACACGTGGCGCGTCTTTGTGTGAAGGAAATAATCCCATCGGGTGGCCGCTATACAATACGAGTGTTTGCTCATCTGTCATAGTAGCCAGGTACTGCATGGTTAATAAATACTGCGCCCAGTTTTGAAACACAGAACCATTACCTCCATACGTAATTAATTCGTGCGGGTGTTGTGCTACTGCATAATCGAGGTTATTGCTGAGCATATGCATAATAGCTGCCGCCTGCAAGGACTTGTGAGGGTAGTCTAAAATAGGACGTGCATACAATTTATAATCGGGACGAAAACGGTACATGTAAATGCGACCGTAGGTTTTTAATTCTTCGAAAAATTCTTTGGCTAACGTAGCATGGTGCTTCGCCTCAAAATAGCGCAGGGCATTTTGAACAGCCAGTTTTTTCTCTTCTGCGTTTAAACTATCCTTACGTTTGGGTGCATGATTGATGGTGCTTTCGTATGGTTTTACTTCAGGAAGTTCAGAAGGGATTCCCGTTAATACATGCTGTTGAAATTGTTGTGTCGTCATTTTTGTATCACTATTTTTTTATACTGTCTTTGATAATCTTTTTCTGAAATTAAAATATAAATTCCATTTTTAAATGTTTCTGTATGAATGCTTAGTTCTTCGCTTACTGTGGTAGGTTTATACATAAATACAATTTCGCCTATACTATTGTACAAATATAAATTTCCCAAATGAGTTTCATCATATACTGTCAGGAAATCTTTTACAGGATTTGGATATATCCTTATACTTGTATGATCTGTATAATGATTTAAACTCAAAATAGCCTCATCGCCAAGGATCGCACCTGTAGTATCTCTCCCTATAATAGAGGCTGATAAACAGGATTGCCTTAGAATATCGAAATTATTAAATAACTCTGAAATAATTCCTAAGCCTTCTTTTGCGGCTCTTCCAAATACCAGATGCGAATTCATAGCCAGATAGAGGTTTTTTATGGTATGGCTATAATAAGCTACTCCATAAGGGTTGCCCGGCTGGCTGGCTTTAAAGTAAGGACATGTCACTCCCATTTTTTTGATCACTTTATGATCGGCTGCTACTTCACATTCTACATTACTAATGACTGTATCTAAAAACGTATAGGTAAAGTAGTTATTGAAATGGACTAACTGCTTAGGGTATAAGTTTGTAAAATGAGTGGAAGAGTCGCTGTAGGTAATGGTTTTTATACTGTCCGAAATAATATGATAAGGAGTACTGTTCCCATACCAAACCGAATCTACTTTAATAATTCGCATAGTGTATTTAAAGCCATTGCTTAAAACTGTTTTGGAAAGTACCGTTCTTTTTTCTGCACCTCTTTTAAACTGCGGTGGAAAAAAAGCATAGTTATCATTAACATTCTGGTATTGAAATACATCTCCTACATTAAAGTTATAAAAGTTGCTAAACTTTGGCATTTGAAACCCAACAGCCATACCTTCAATGCCAACAAGGCGATACGTCGTATGCTGTACATCATTTAAAGGAAACTGAATGATTCCGTGATTTTTTGAAACAACGATAGAATCCATTGCGGATACTAAAATGGTTTTTACAGAATCTGTTCCTCCCAAAATAGTTTGAACGCCGGTACTGATTATTTTTGCCTGAATGGAAGCAGCGGTATCATAAAGCCAGTAAGTGTTAAGGGGTTCGTTTAATTTTAACACCTGCTTTTTAGATCCCGAAAAATAAAAGGAATTTCCGGGGAGTTGTTGAATTTTTTCCTGCAAAAAGCCTCCCTGATTTATCCATAAAAAAGTAGAATCGTAGGGGAAGTTTGTTAAGCTCATGTGCCAGCAAGTGTCGCAGGGTATTACCATACGATTTAAGTAAACCGTCGATGCATTTACAGAATCGGCTATAATGCTTGCATATTTTACAGAAGCGGAAATACTGTAGTGGTATTTATTTCCTAACGTAACCGGCTGCCAGTTTTGCGATACAACTATTTTACAGATGAATACAATAAAGAAAAGCAAAGTATTGCGAAAACAGCGATTCATTTGATGCTAAATAATAGGTGTGCTACACAAATATACAATTTAGTTCTTTTAGCTGTTAAATACGCTTATTGGAAACAAAACGCGATTTTTTTGAACTAAATTTGGGCTTATTCGTTACTGGTTATATGCAAAAAGCTACTATTTTTTGGTTCAGGAGAGATCTTCGTTTAGATGATAATGCAGGCCTGTATCATGCCCTAAAAAACAGTACATCTGTTTTGCCCGTTTTTATTTTCGATAAGACTATTCTGAATAAGCTGGAAAATAAAAAAGATAAACGTGTCACGTTTATTCATAATGCTGTAAGCGATCTTAACAATCAATTAAAAGAACAGCATTCTTCGTTAGTCGTTTTTTATTCTACTCCCGAAAACGCTTTTAAAGAATTAGTAAAGACATACGACCTGGAAGCCGTATATACCAATCATGATTACGAGCCTTCCGCCATAGAGCGGGACAGTAGCATTGCAAAATTTCTGGAAAGTAAGGGCATAGCGTTTAAGACTTATAAAGACCAATGCCTTTTCGAAAAAAATGAGGTTACCAAAGATGATGGAAAGCCTTATACTGTTTTTACTCCTTATAGCCACAAATGGAAAGCAAAGCTGAACGATTTTTATGTGAAGCCTTATCCTACTCATTCTTATTTTCATCATTTTATGAAAGTAAAGGCCTTTGCTCTTCCTTCGTTAAAAGAAATAGGGTTTGAGGCTACAAGCTTTAAGGTTCCGGATCTTAGGCCTGATACCAGTATTATAAAGCATTACAAGGAGCAGCGCGATATTCCATCTGTTAACGGAACCACGCGCATAAGCCTTCATTTGCGTTTTGGTACAGTAAGTATACGTGCTCTTGTAAAAAAGGCGACAGCACTTAATGAAACCTGGTTGAATGAATTAATATGGCGTGATTTTTATATGATGATCCTATTTCATTTTCCGCATACTGCTAAAAGTTCTTTTAAACCTCAATACGACAGAGTGCTGTGGCGCAATAACGAAAAAGAATTTAAACTCTGGTGCGAAGGTAAAACAGGTTTCCCTATTGTAGATGCAGGAATGCGAGAGCTCAATGAAACCGGTTTTATGCATAACCGTGTGCGGATGATCGTATCGAGTTTTTTGGTAAAAGATCTTTTAATCGACTGGCGCTGGGGAGAGGCTTATTTTGCGGAAAAATTACTGGACTTTGATTTAAGCGCCAATAATGGTGGCTGGCAGTGGGCTGCAGGAAGCGGCTGTGATGCGGCTCCTTATTTCAGAGTATTTAATCCGGGAGAACAACAGAAAAAATTTGATCCTGAATTTAAGTACATTAAAAAATGGATCCCCGAATTTGGCACTAAAGATTACCCTCAACCGATGGTAGATCATGCGGCTGCAAGGTTAAGAGTTTTAAAAGTGTATAAGGAAGGGTTGAGTGGCATACAACAAACGAGTTTGTTTTAGAAGAAACTATTGCTCAAAATCAATGACGATACAATGCAGGTCATTTTCATATTGATAGGATAACTTAAAACCATAATAGTCAGCAATTTTCTTCACTATAGATAGTCCAAGGCCTAAAGATGTGTTTTGTGACTGGCTATAAAACCGATCGAAATTACGGTTGTTTAGTGCTTCTGTTATATTTCCCGTATTTGCAATAGTCAACCGTTTTTTCTCAAGTGTAACCAGAATTTTACCGTTTTGTATATTATGCTGAACAGCATTCTTTAACAGGTTATCAATCATGATTTCTGAAAGTGAAACATCCATTGAAATAAATACTTCTTCTTTGTAATTTTCAGTTAATGTAAGTTGCTTGTTGTCGATAAAATCGAGAAAATAATTTATCCTTTGTTTCACTAATTCCGTGATACCGATACCTGTTAAAGCAGTATATTGTTTATTATCCAGCTTACATAGTAATGTAAGTCCTTTACTGATATTGAATAATTTATTGACTGCTTTAGCAGCATCTGTCAATAAAATAGCCTGCTCGTTTGTCAGATTTTTATCCTGGATACAACGTTCTATCTTGGTACTGATCACAGCGAGTGGTGTCTGCATTTCATGCGTCATGTTTTCAGTAAATTCCTTCATAGACGTATAATCAGAAATAATCTGTGCCGACATTTTGCTTATTTCGTCACTTAAGATCATAAATTCTTTAGTACTTGTTTTAGGGGGGGTGATCTTTTGAAGTGCATGTACCGAAAACCTTTTAATATCACGGATTAGTTGATACAGCGGTGAAAACAACCTATAGTAAACAAATACATTTATTATAACCAATATGGTAGCCATGAGAATGGCTGATATAAATATTAAAGCAGCAAGGCTTCCGGCAAGGCCCTCGTCTTCATCAATGGTTTTAAGAATAGACACTCTATAGGCTTTTCCTTTTTGCATGACATCAAAAACAATTTTTTTAGACGTGAAATGCTCTTCTTCTCCCGGTTCTTCCATTTCCACATCTTCGAGCACAGGAACGGTATACTTCAATGCTTCTATAGCGTCTACCTCCAGTTCATCTCCTATGTTATGTTTAAAATATTCAATATCCACACCGTGTTCTAATTGCTTCGTCATAAAATACCGCTCCAGATATAAATGTTCAACGGCTTCTTTTTCGATATTATTCTTTAGAAACACGTATAGGGAAAATTCTCCGATAAAAAGGATCAACACCGATACAACGGCGTTAATGATAATATTTTTATAAACGAGTTTCATTAAAATAATTTATTATTGATCGAATTTATATCCTATGCCGTATACAGATTGTATATAATCGTTACAACCCGATGCCACCAGTTTTTTTCTAAGGTTTTTTATGTGTGTGTATATAATCTCATTAGAAACATCCATATCGGAATGATTACTCCAGACGCTATAACTTATGGCATCTTTGGTAATTACTTTACCGAAATTAGCTATAAAATAAACTAACAGATCGTATTCTTTTATGGTAAGTGTTACCGGCTTATTATGAATGGTAACAAGTAATTTAGGAACATCAACTTTTATTTCGTTATACTCTATTAAGTTTTCTCCTTTATGAAAATTTCGCCGGATAAGCGCTTTCACTCTTGCATTTAACTCCGATAAATGAAAAGGCTTTATTAAAAAATCATCTGCGCCGGCATCCAAAGCATTTATCCTCAAATCAAGCTCATCATTGGCAGAAAGAACAATGATCCCTGAAGAAATTTTCTTCCTCTTAACATAATGGATCAGATTTATGCCATTTCCATCCGGCAATTTTAAATCAAGTAAAATAACAGCAAATTCTTTTTCCTCCAACAACTCAACAGATTGAAGATAACGATGCGCGATATGGCAGTGGTAATTAAAGTCTGATAAATATCCTGCGATCTCTTCTGCCAGATTTACTTCGTCCTCAACAATAAGAATATTCATAGCTTAAAATTCAGAAAAATACTTGACATTATATCCATCAGGATATGAAAGATTTTAAATTTAACACGGATAGTTTCAAAATTCAAAATAACTACAGAAAGCCTTATTTATAAGGATTTTAAATAATAGCTCAGAATGTCTTCAGGATTCAAATTTAGCTTTGCAGTCAAATTTCGCCCCCACTATTACGAATTGAATTATTCTCTTATGAAAAATACATGTTGCCTTATTTTAGGAATTGTTTTTTTGACTGCCTGCAAACACAAAACTTCTTTTAATGACCTGAGTGAAGTGAGCTACAGTCGTGATATTTCGCCTATTATAAGTTCTAATTGCGCTTTTAGTGGTTGCCATGGGACTACAGAAAACAGAAAGTTTGATTTAACCACTTACGAGGGTTTATTACGCGGTGGAGTTGAAGCAGGCTCTCCTGAAAAAAGTAAAGTGTATACTTCGCTGAAGAGTTCAGGAGGGGACCGTATGCCGCAAACACCTTACGACCAGCTTAACGAGGGCCAGATTCTACGCATTTATGTATGGATAGGGCAAGGCGCAAAAAATAACTGATATGAAAAAAAACCATCTTTCATTAGCATCATTGCTTTTTGTGACACTGCTCAGCAGTTGTTACTATGATCATTTTAAAGAACTGCATCCCGAGAGTGTACTTCCTAATACATCCAGTGTTTGCGATACTTCCGGCATAATGAGTTACTCTCTCCAAATTGTTCCAATCCTGAACTCAGGTTGCACACAAAGTTGCCATAATGGAACAGGAACCGGACATGACATGACATCCTATGCTGCCGTTAACGGTGATGCTACATCGGGTACATTGTATGGAAGTGTATCGCAGGACGGAACAGCACAAGCCATGCCGCAAAACGGTGCAAAGCTTTCGGATTGTGACATTACAAAAATTAAAAAATGGGTCAACGCAGGTGCCCCTAACAACTAATGCTGATTATGAAAAAAATAATATTATGCTCTCTTATCTTTTTCGGCATGCATGTTTCCGCACAAAGTCCGGAAGACCTGCTAAACATGGTAAAAGAAAAACCAAAAAAAGAATACGTTAGTGCTACGTTTAAAACAACAAGGCTGATCAACTTTCATACGGTTGAGATTTTGGGTCGGAGGAGTCTTGACTTCAGGATCTCCCATCGCTTTGGCGACTTTAACAGTGGTGCCTATAATGCCTGGGGTATTGACGGCGGGGCTAATATCCGCTTATCGTTGGAATATTGCCATGGAAGCCGCTTAATGGTTGGCATAGGAAGAACCTCCGGCAAAAAAATTGCCGATGCCTTTTTAAAATACCGTTTACTAAAACAAACAACCAATGGCGGCGGCATGCCGGTAAGTGTTACCTTATTTTCAGGGATATATCATACGTTTTTACAAAATGTGAACATTAACGGTATTAATAAATACCAAACTATTCCTGACAGGCTTTCCTTTTGTAATCAGATCATGATCGGCAGAAAGTTCAGTTCCCGTTTTTCGCTGCAGCTTACTGCAGCGATGGTGCATGTAAATTTAGTAGACGATGTGTTTGATAAAAATGATTGTTTTATTGCCGGTATAGTTACCCGTTATAAGTTTGCGAAACGCCAGGCTATTACGCTTGAATATGGTCACCGCATCAACAAATACAGTAACACTAAGTATTACGACAGCTTCGGAATTGGTTATGACCTGGAAACCGGAGGACA
>JAZJZF010000005.1:0-1567 GCA_040389965.1 Bacteroidota bacterium | reverse complement strand
GGCCTTACCGAAGACCAGTATTTTATGTACACTAATACCAGCTGGAACAATTGGGGAATACGCCTGGGCTTTAATATTTCGAGGGTATTCAGCTTACAAAGAAAACATCAAACCGAATAAACATATAATATGAAAACAATTACGATCCTTTTTTTGATGCTGTTGGGCAGCAGAATCTATTCACAGATCTATGTCGGTGAGAACTGTAAAATTACTTTTTTCAGCGAAACGAAAATGGAAAACATTGATGCTGTTAACACGGTTACGAAGCCGGTATTTAATGCTGCTACTGGTGATTTTGCTATAAAAGCATCTCAAAATGCCTTTACATTTAAATCGGCTTTTATGCAGGAGCACTACAATGAAAATTATGTGGAAAGCGAGAAATATCCTTACGCCACATTTACGGGCAAGGTAAGTGAAACGATTGATTATAGTAAAAATGGCAGTCACAATGTGAGCATGGTTGGAAAGCTTGATATGCATGGCGTAACCTTACCAAGAACGATAGACGGTACCATTACTGTAAAAGACGGAACCCTTACCCTGGATTCTAAATTCAATGTAAGAGTAGCTGATCATAAAATTAAAGTTCCCTCACTTTACGTTGAAAAAATTGCTGAAAGTATACAGGTAACCTTTCACACTGAAATGGTTCCACTCAAAAAATAATCTTTAACCCATAATATAAAACCCATGAAAAAACATATACTTATCATTACTACATTAATTGGTGTCCTTTTTGTATCATCTGCCTTTATCATTCGCTATAGTACGGGCATAGCAGGCGAAACAGGATCTCCGGGAGAATCTAACTGCAACTCTTGTCACAATGCCGGTACACCCACAGGAACCACCAGCATTTCATCTACACCCTCTTTTTCTGCCAATCAATATGTACCGGGTCAGACATATACTATTAGTATTACATGTTCGCACTCAACCTTAAGTCATTTTGGATTTGGCTGTGAGGTATTGAACGGAACCACAAGCGCGGCAACAAATGCCGGTGCTATCACTGCGGTATCGGGTTCAAGTAAAGTGTTGACTTCAGGAGGAAGAAAAAATGCAACCCACATCTCTACTGCTACAGGGACAGGGACTCCTTTTTCAAAAACATTTGATTTTCAGTGGGTGGCGCCTGCGTCAGGAACTGCTGCCATTTATGTAGCGGGACTTGCCGTGAACAATAATGGTAACGACGGATCTGGGGATGCTATGAAAGCTGCATCCTTGATACTCACTGCTGCAACAAGCGGAACTACTTCTACCGGTATTCAATCGATTGATGACTTATCAAGTTCTTTAACCGTTTTTCCAAATCCTTCTTCCGATGAAATTAATATCCAATACGCTATTATTAACGAATCTATTGTTAGTGCTTCTTTATACAATTTACAGGGGAAAGAAATCGCGACATTATTTAATAGCAAAGAAACGTTTGGCATTCATACCAAACATGTGTCTTATCCCGACAATATAGCAAGTGGTATTTATATGCTTAAACTTAGTATTAACGGAAAACAAACCGATCAGAAAATGATCATCAAGAATTAATTCTCCCCGA
>JAZJZF010000004.1:4280-14005 GCA_040389965.1 Bacteroidota bacterium | reverse complement strand
TACTCAACATATCTACTTCTATTTTTTTGAACTGAATCTGCTGCTGTAGTTTGTTGGCTCTTCCTCCTCTGACATTAATGCCAAATTCTTCATCACTCACAATCTCTACTTCACTTAAGGTTTTAGTAGATTGCCGATCTTGCTGGGTTGCCACTACTCCCGGCACGACCTGAAGGTATTGATCAAAATTATTTTTTTCGGCTTCCTGTTCATTTCCAAGGTACCATTTACTGAGTTGCGGAATATTGATGCCAATATCAGGGCTTGCCGTTGACAAAATAATTTTAATATCTTTCCAGTCGAGGCCAGAGTTATTGAACAGTATGGCTCTGTATACCAGTTTCACCTGATTACCTGTTCCTTCTGTTCTAATATCGTATTTGGGTGTCCAGCCTGCTGTTGGGATAATATATTTAAAACCCATATTGGCCTCCATATCTTTATTGGCCACCAAAGTTACTGTAATATCGCTTGTTGGCGGGTTTACCTCTGCGTCTAACTCCACTAATTGTTTTTTGTATTTAGATCTTTCTTTTTCGAGTTTCACTTTTACTTTACTATTCTTAAAGATCAACTGATTAATTTCTGTGCTGCGTTTTCTGTAAAAGTCTGCCGATTTTTCAACCTCTGCAATGCTCACGCCTGCTTGCCCACCAATGGATTGGTTTTTAAACAATAATGTTTTTTCAGTATTTAAAGCATCTTGTTCAAATTGCAATAAAGCCAGTTTATCTTTATAAAACTCGAGACTGTCTTTTAATGTCTGAATTTTTTCATTGTCTTTTTTCTCGTCCAGGTAATTGGTATGCGTATTAATGTAGAGCACATTTATATCTGTTGTTCCGGGATCGAGGTTGATACTACGCTCATCCAAACGCGGCGACAGACCAACAAATGTGACAACGTTTTTTCCTTTCTTTAATTTAATTTTTGCTTCGTGGTTGAGCTCCGCGCCCGTTAAAAAAACGGTTACTTTTTTAACTTCAGAAGAAGCATTGATTTTGTTTTCCTGTGCAGATACGCTCAAGGAAAAAAGCAGGAAGAAGCTAATGATCAATTTTTGCATAATTATTTAAATTTTAGGGTAATACTTATTTCGTGAATTAATGTTGAATATTTGGCATGAAGCCAATAAGGCTCAATACCATATAATAGCTGGATGTACCTGAAATTATAGCCTGCCTTTAAGATCATGGAAGCATAATTAAAATTAGCTACTCTCCCACCTATGCCACCTATCAAGCCTTTTTTACCTGATACATGAATATTGAGAGCATGCGATTGAATTTTTTTACTAACGGTAGCGGAATCGGATGCTATTAAATTATCCACTGTATTAAAATTACCCGTATACCAGAGTGAAGCATTGATGTTTCTTGTTAAGGCATAACGGTATTTAAAATAGGCCGTAGCTGTTGTATAAAAACTTGTTTTCTGAGCAGAGTTAAACCACACCGTCTGTTTAGGCTGTATTGACAGGCCGCCTATCATGTTTTCGTAATTAAACATCCAGCCAAAATTAAGCGCGGCATATTTCGAATTTTGTACATACAGGTCTTTTTTTTCGCCATACATATTGAGCAATGTTGGAGCGCTCGAATGCAGATCAGTATAAGAAACCCCTATTCCCCAACCTGTACTTATAGCATCAAAAAACAGCAAATGATACGACAATCCTATTCCTCCTTTTTGCAGGAGACTCTTATTCTGGCTCACCAGGCCATAATCGGCAGACAGACCAATGTTTGTGTTACGTAAGAATACCTGTGCTGTTGTAAGAATATCCGTCTGTTCCTTAGAGATGCGCGATGATGTGCATAGCTGACGGGCTGCGTAATTATTGTTTCCGGGTTTAATGGCCGAAAAAGCAGGGTTAAAAGCTACAATGTGGTTCGATGGATTATTCAAAAAAATGATCTGTCCTTTAACCGCCAGGTTAAAAGCTATGCAACAAATAATATAGAGTCTGTATCTATTCAAACCGGAAGTTCAGCTTAAAGACGCATAAATTTACTATTTCCATAAAATGAATTGTAAATTTCTGCATCTACATCTGAAGATACGGTATTTTTTAAATAAAACCTTGTTATAGACTACGGTTTAAAATTGTTTCAGGTTCTCGACTGCGCTCGAACTGACAGTACAACAAACTTTGTCATTTCGAGCGGAGTCGAGAAAGACAAAGTAAAATAAGGCGCAGAACTTCGATATTTCGATCCTCCACCTGACAGGCTTTACATTTTGCTATTAAGCCACAACCCTATTACACCACCATATTCACAATCTTCTTGTGAACCACAATCACTTTTTTAGGCTCTTTGCCATCTAAAAATTTAAGGGTGTTTTCATTTGCTCTTACAATAGCTTCTACTTCCGGTACGGTTAAGGTCGCCGCTAATTCCAATGTAAATTTAACTTTACCATTAAAGGATACAGGATAATTTACATTATCGTCCACTAAATACGCTTCATTAAACTCAGGGAATGCAACAGTGGAGATGCTTTCGATATGGCCTAATTGTTTCCAAAGTTCCTCCGTAATGTGGGGCGCATAAGGAGACAGGCAAATCAATAAAGGTTCAAGGATTGCTCTCTTATTGCATTTTGCATCGGTTAGTTCATTGACACAGATCATGAAATTACTGATAGAGGTATTGAACGAAAAACGTTCAATGTCTTCGGTGATTTTTTTGATGGTTTTATGCAGGGTTTTTAGTTCGCCTTTAGAGGCAACCTCATCCCCCGCCTTCTCCGAAGGAGAAGGAGCTAATAAGCGTTCTTTATCCGCTTCAATGGTTTGCTGAGCAAGCTTCCAAAGTTTCTTTAAGAAGCCATGCACACCTGTGATACCATTGGTATTCCAGGGTTTGCTTTGCTCTAAAGGACCTAAGAACATTTCGTAGAGACGCAGGGTATCAGACCCGAATTTTTCTGCAATGTCATCGGGTGTAACGACATTGTATTTTGATTTGGACATTTTTTCTACTTCAACACCGCAAATGTATTTTCCATCTTCTAAAATGAATTCTGCGTTTTTGAAATCTGCTCTCCAGCTTTTAAATGCTTCTATATCTAATATGTCGTTGTTTACTATATTCACATCAACATTTAGCTCACTAAATAGCTCAAGAATAGACATGCTACCAGGATAATTGCCAACTGCAGTTTTTGCTTTTTGATTTAATTCATCTATTCTTTTATCAACGATTCTTTTAGCTATAGGATCTCTTTTTTTATATAAATCCATTAACGACTTAGATATAAAAATAGGGTGTTCATTAAAATAATTAGTAGCAAGATCATATGACCCTGTAATATCTGTGCCTCTAGGAGTAGATGCCCCAAAGGAAAAGATTACTCTATACACGAAATTACTTCTACCCTGTATCATCCCCTGATTGATCAGCTTCTTCGCAGGTTCATCAACACCAATATATCCAAGGTCTTTTAAGAATTTTGTCCAGAAACGCACATACAATAAATGCCCGGTAGCGTGTTCGCTGCCGCCAATGTATAGATCAACATTCTGCCAATAATCTGCTAACTGTTTCCCTACAAAAGCTGTAGTGTTTTTTGGGTCCATGTAACGTAAAAAATACCAGGAGCTGCCAGCCCAACCAGGCATAGTACTATGTTCGTAATCATATTTGCCTTCGTATTTCCATGAAGATGAAGCACGCGCCAATGGTGGTTCGCCGCCTTCGGTTGGTAAATATTTATCTACTTCGGGTAGTACTAATGGCAATTCATTTTCGTTGAGCGCGTATGGAATATCATTTTTGTAATAAATCGGAATTGGTTCTCCCCAATAGCGTTGACGGCCAAACACCGCATCACGCAAACGGAAATTCACTTTTCCTTTTCCTAAACCTTTTGCTTCAATCTCTGCAATGGCTTTTTTTACAGCATCTTTCACATCCAGTCCGTTCAGGAAATCAGAGTTAATTAATTTTCCTTCTTTGGCATCGTAGACCTCACCCCCCGCCCTCTCCGAAGGAGAGGGAGCTTGTACCACTTCTAAAACAGGCAAGCCAAAATGTTTGGCAAAACTATAATCTCTCGAATCATGCGCCGGAACTGCCATGACAGCTCCTGTTCCATAACCGGCCAATACATAATCTCCAATCCAGATGGGAACTTGTTTTCCTGTAAACGGATGCTCTACATAAGAGCCTGTAAACACGCCGGTGATTTTATTAATATCTGCCTGGCGTTCGCGTTCGCTTCTGTTTTTTGCTTGTATAACATAAGCTTCAACGGTTGCTTTGTTTTCGGTTGTTGTTAAGCTTGCTACTAATTCATGTTCAGGAGCTAGTGTCACAAAAGATACGCCAAATACTGTGTCGGGGCGGGTTGTAAAGACCTCTATACTTTCTTTTGAATTTTGAATTTTGAATTTTAAACTCGTTCCCTCAGAACGACCGATCCAGTTACGCTGTGCTTCTTTTAAACTGTCTGTCCAATCCAATGTATCCAATCCATCTAACAAACGTTGTGCATAGGCCGAAATACGCATACTCCATTGTTTCATGAGTTTACGCTCTACAGGATGTCCGCCACGCTCACTCACACCATCTTTAATTTCATCGTTGGCTAAAACAGTTCCCAATGCCGGGCACCAGTTCACATAAGCTACACCTAAGTAAGCCAGACGATAATCCATTAAAATATCAGATTGTTCTTTTTCAGAAAACGCTTTCCATTGAGCCGCTGTAAAAGACTGGACAGATTCTTCGGAACAGGCATTTACTTTGGCATTCCCATTTGTTTCAAATTCTGCAATCAGGCTCGAAATGTTTTCTGCTTTATCTGTTGTTTTATTATACCAGGAATTAAAAATTTGTATAAAAATCCATTGGGTCCATTTGTAATATTCCGGATCGGAAGTTCTTACTTCCCTGTCCCAGTCAAAGGAAAAGCCTATTTTATCAAGCTGTTCGCGGTAACGCGCAATATTTTGTTCAGTTGTAATTTTTGGATGTTGTCCGGTTTGAATGGCATACTGCTCTGCCGGCAAGCCAAAGCTATCGTAACCCATAGGGTGCAATACGTTAAAGCCTTTATGACGTTTGTAACGCGCCACAATATCAGAAGCAATGTATCCTAAAGGATGGCCAACATGTAAACCGGCACCGGAAGGATAAGGGAACATATCCAGTACATAGTATTTGGGTTTATCGCCTCCGTCTTTGGCCGCAAAGGTTTTATGTTTTGCCCAATAGGCCTGCCAGTTATTTTCGATCTCTTTAAAATTGTATTCCATTGTTCTCTGCTTTTGCGAGGTGTAAAGATAGGATTTACGGGCAAAGAGGCAAAGATTTCATACCGGAAAGAGACTAAGAAAATCAGAGTTTGTGTATTTGGGCGTGCCGGCACAAAGAACGGGCGCCGGCAGGCTTTTCGTTACAATCTTTTTGCAGAAAACAGGCAAAAAGGATTTTCACTGCAATCCTTCACGCAACATCATTCAGAAAGAAAAAGTAAATTTAGGAACAGCCGTGCGAGGGATGCAAACGGAAATCCTTTTTTGTTATACAAAAAAGATTGCAGTGACAGCCCGGTTCGGCTCCCGCCGAACGCGCCCAAAACATTGTACTAAAAAACCAATGCTTAACTCCGCTATTGTTAATAGGATGCCCAGTGCTTTTTATTTTCTTCAGTTCCGTGAAACTATCCCACCCATACATCGTTGCAGAAACAATTGAACAGATAAACCTGGATGATCAGGTTAAAGACATACAGGCCCGACCAGATATTTTGATGGATCTTTACCTTGAGCATTAAAAAATACACCAGGCTGTAGAGGAAGGCAAGAGCAAAATACAGCTTGGTTTTAAATACCGGCAGGGTATATTTGCTTAGCCCCGGCAAATAGCCATTGGCATTAAAAAGCGACCAGACAGCAATAGCAATGATCACAAAAAACAAGGTGTTTTTTACATTGATCTTAAAATACCTTGCCGACAAAATTAAGAACACAAAAAAGTAAGGAGTGGCAAATACAAAGCGGTTCAAACTAAAAATAGAAGTGCCTCCTAAAAAGATATCTACGCACGAAAAAAACAGGATGATCAAAGTTACTATTCCGAGATAGGTGATCGAAAAAACAAAAGACGGAGACAGCTCTCTACTCCAATTTTTTAATTTGCGGATTAGCAAGCCTGCACAGATCACTAAACATAATGCACCCACAAAAAAGGCCAGCCCATCCAACCAGATCAGGCGTACGCCATCCCAGGTAGTGAGGTAAAACGTAGGCATTTTAAAATCACGGCCCCATTGTTTTTGAACTTCAAAGAATTTAAAGAAATGGCCTGTTTGCAAATATTGTACTACCTGAGTCGTAATCAATGCCAGTAAAGAAGACACGATCAACAAGCCATATTTTAAAAACTGTTTCTTTGGCTCCTTCCCTTTCTTAAATGTGATGAAGAGTGTGAAGATCAATGCCGGTATAAAAATAGTAGAGGCCGATCTTGCAAGGCAGGCCAGGAAGATAGCAAGTATGGCCACTTTGGTATTTTTCTCTAATCCGTACAACAGCATAGCCGATGCTAAAAAGAATACAGCTTCGGAATAAGGAATATAGCAAAAGAATAAACTTGGTGTAGATAGCAACACCAGTAATTGCGGCGATTTTATGTGATAGGTTCTTTGTAACAAAACGACACCGGCCAGCATCAGCAAGAGGTTCACGCAACTGATTCCCAAAGCTGACGTATGCAGAAAGTGCCAGATAGCCGGGAACAAAGGAAAAAAGGCCACATTGGACTGTGTGCCTGGAACATAGGAATAACCTGAGTCTACAATAGATTTATAGAAGACGGCATCAAACCGCACCAGGCTATCATTACCCGGCATGCCTTTGATAAATCCCAAAAAAGAAAGGATGCAATAAAAAATAAACAGTAATACAAGATGACAGGCAACAACGATCATTAAAGAAACAAGAGGACTCTTTTCTGATCTGTTCATGTTTTTTTATTAATCCGGATTAATACTTGATCCCTGAAATGCCAATGTTTTCAATAGGATGCCAGGTTGTTTTAATTTCCTGCAAATCGGTAATGTAATAAGGGCCCTGTTCTTTTTCATCGGTCCAGTTTTTATCCCAGGTAAAAGTACGTTTCACATTGAGAGAAGCGTTCTCACCAATAGTTTTATTAAAGTCTTTTTCTGCATTACAGTTGATCACCGCATTCACATCCATATGCGAAGAAAAATGCGTATGTAATTCTTTACGGTTACCGGTTACAATATTTACCACACCACCCGGAACATCACTCGTTGCAACTACTTCGGCAAATGTGATAGAACAGGTAGGTTTACTTTCTGACGCTAAAATAATACAGGTATTTCCACCAGCAATACACGGTGCCACCACAGAAACCAATCCTAATAAAGCAGTTGATTCATCGGCCATAATAGCTACAACGCCCATTGGTTCAGGAACCGAGAAATTAAAATGTGAAGTCGCTACAGGGTTAACAGAACTGAACAGCTGCTGGTACTTATCGCACCAACCGGCATAATACACTAAACGATCAATACTTTGCTCTACTTCTTTTTTAGCATTAGTGGCTGTGTAACCCAACTGTTTCAACTCTTCCAGAAACTGCTCTTTTCGTCCTTCCAGCATTTCTGCAATGCGGTATAGGATTTGTCCGCGGTTAAATGCCGGCTTACTACTCCAACCACTCACAGCTCCACGAGCGGCAAGCACTGCATTTCTAAAGTCTTTACGGGAAGATAAACTAACGTTTACAGTCATGTTGTTCTTTAATTTTAAAGGATAATAGCGACCGCTCTCGGTACGTGGAAACTGTCCGCCAATAAATATTTTGTATGTTTTTAAAACTTCTATTCTGTCCATTTTAGTATGTTGTTTGAGTTGAGTTGTTTGTTGTTTGTTGTTTGAATAATTGCTCAAACAACCAATAACTTATTTCTTAAAACTTCAAATACGGCATCAAACCATGCAGACCACCTTCTCTGCCAAAACCACTTTCCTTATAACCACCAAACGGAGACGTAGGATCAAATTTATTGTAAGTATTAGCCCAAACTACGCCTGCACGCAGCTTAGAGGTCATGTTAAAAATACGTGACCCTTTATCTGTCCATACACCTGCGCTTAAGCCATATGGAATATTATTTGCTTTTTCGATCACTTCTTCCACTGTGCGAAATGTTTGAATAGCCAGTACCGGCCCAAAAATTTCTTCCTGCGAAATGCGGTGCGATTGTGAGGTATTTAAAAACAACGTTGGTCTTACAAAAAATCCTTTTTTAGGAATGGGGCAGGAACTTTGATACATCTCTGCGCCTTCGTTCACACCTATTTTTAAATACTCATTGATTTTATTTAATTGCATTTTAGAATTGATCGCGCCAATGTCTGTATTCTTATCTAAAGGATCACCTACAATTAAGGTTTCTAAACGATCTTTCAATTTACGGATCACTTCTTCCGCTACACTTTCCTGAACAAATAAACGGGAACCGGCACAGCACACATGGCCCTGGTTAAAGAAAATACCATTTACGATTCCTTCTACAGCCTGGTTGATAGGGGCATCTTCAAAAATAATGTTAGCCGCTTTTCCGCCTAGCTCCAGCGTTAATTTTTTATCGGTTCCTGCAACAGCTTTCTGAATCCATTTACCAACGTTGGTACTACCGGTAAACGCAATTTTGTTAATGTCTTTATGGTTTACCATAGCCGCACCCACAGGGCCATGACCGGTAATGATATTTACTACCCCATCCGGTAATCCGCTTTCCTGAATAATTTCAGCAAGCTTTAGTGCTGTTAAAGAAGTTGTTTCTGCCGGTTTTAAAACTACGGTATTTCCTGTAGCTAAAGCAGGTGCTATTTTCCAGGCTGCCATCAATAAAGGAAAATTCCAGGGAATCACTTGTCCCGCTACGCCTAAGGACTTTGGATTCCGGTTAGGGAACGCATACTCCAGTTTATCGGCCCAACCTGCATAATAGAAAAAATGGTTTGCTGCCAAAGGCACATCAATGTCGCGGCTTTCGCGAATAGATTTTCCACCATCCATGGTTTCTATCACAGATAATTCACGGGCACGTTCCTGAATTAAACGGGCAATACGGTAAATGTATTTGGCGCGTTCTTTCGCCGGCATTTTGCTCCATGTTTTATCATAAGCGCCACGAGCGGCTTTTACAGCAATATCTACGTCTTTATCATTTGCTTCAGCGATTGAAGAAATTTTCTCTTCGGTTGCCGGATTGATGGTATCGAAATATTTTCCGGAATTAGGTTTCACAAATTTTCCGTTAATGAATAACTCGTATTGCTTCTGTAAACGGATATGGTCGGTAGCTTCCGGAGCAGGCGCATAGGCCCAATCGGTAAAATATTCTAATTTTTTAATTTCTTTTTTTGCCATTAAACGCTGTATTTTATTAGTTTGTTTTGGTAGTAGTAAAATTCTTATAAACCGACCATTTTATGATTGCACTAAAATGACCATTGATTGTTGTACTTACAGTTCTTCCAACTTCAACAGAAAGTGTTAAAGTTGTATTTGCCGGTAAAAAGTCAAAATTTTGACTCCATATAGTATCATTAATACTAGTGATCCCACGCGTTTGGAATGATCTGAGTTGATTATATGTATCATCAAAATATCCCTCTCCACCTATATTAATTACAGATAAAGTCCCTTCGTCATTTTGTATTCCCGAAACACTTA
>JAZJZF010000004.1:1627-4270 GCA_040389965.1 Bacteroidota bacterium | reverse complement strand
TGCAGTAAATGTAGCAGGTATTGTAATCGATGCTCCGTTAACTTTAGGAAGTGCTATGGTATCTATATACTGAAAATTACCAAATTCAGAAGAAATAACATTCCATGTAGAATGATTTGCTAATTGCATATAATTTGGGCAATTAAGAATTGTACCATCAAAATTGTTACTTGCATCAGCAACATGTCCATTGAAAGTAGAAGAAGTAAAAGGACTAGCTGTTATAGCATTTGAAGTATAAACGTTTAATAGTCTTCCTGAGAAAGAAAAACTGGTATCATAGCCTCCCGAATTCTTTGTAAGAGTTAAGACTTCCTCAAGATTACAGCTATAACTAAGTCCTGGTTTAATCTGTGATGCCGCTGTAGGATCCGGTTCCTGCGTTTTCTTCTTACACGAAATAAAAACTAAAAAAGAAAGCCCTGCTATAAAATACTTCATAAAATATTAATCAACTGATATATAATCCTTACTAAAATAAACACCTCTCGCTTCTTTCTCTAATTGAAGAATCAGATCATTTGCTAAAGAGCTTGCGCCAAAACGGAACCATTTATTATCGAGCCAGGCATTGCCCAATGTTTCATGCAGCATTACCAAATATTGTAAAGCGCTTTTTGCTGTACTGATACCACCGGCAGGCTTCATACCCACCATAATGCCTGTTTTGAAATAATAATCTTTGATCGCATCCAACATGACCAAAGTAACAGGCATGGTTGCAGCTACACCAATTTTTCCGGTAGAAGTTTTAATGAAATCTGCGCCCGCATAAATTGCGATATCGCTGGCTCGACGCACATTATCAAGGGTAGAGATTTCTCCCGTTTCAAAAATAACTTTTAAGCGGGCGTTGTATTTATGAGTCAAATCTTTAATCGCTGCAATTTCATCAAACACAAAATCGTAATTGCCTTTCAAAAATTCACCACGGCTTATGACCATATCAATTTCATCGGCTCCGTTATCCAAAGCAAATTTAGTATCTGCTATTTTTATTTCTCTTGTAGAATTCCCACTCGGAAAAGCGGTTGAAACAGAAGCCACTTTTACCTTGCTTCCCTTTAATGCTTCCTTGGCTGTTTTTACCATGGTTGGGTAAACACATACCGCCGCAGTAGTTGGCAAATTAGGCAACGCATCATGCGGATGCATTGCTTTATAGCACATTTGTTTTACTTTTCCTTCTGTATCTTTCCCTTCCAGAGTGGTTAAATCTATCATATTTAACGCCAGTTTCAGTGCCTGAACCTTACTCCCTTTCTTAATACTGCGCGTATTGAAACGGGCCACCCGCTCTTCTATGCCAACCTGATCTATCGTTGGGCTGTTTCTAAAATCGTATGCCATGTTAATATTAATTAAAACGGGTTTATCCAACCAAAATTAAGATAATTAATTGTATTTTTAAATCTTAATACTGTTTATTTTGAACGATTCCCGTAACATATTTTCAAATCAGACTGAACTGGTAAGTTCCGCCGATAAAGAGAATATGCTTTCACACCGGGGACTGGTTATCTGGATGACCGGTTACTCCGGCTCAGGAAAAACAACCCTTGCTTACGGCCTCGAAAAAAAATTATTTGAAAAAGGGATTCTAACCAAAGTATTAGATGGCGATGTACTGCGCCAGGGGCTTAACAAAGACCTTGGTTTTAGTAACGAAGACCGGACTGAGAACATACGTCGCACCGCCGAGCTGGCAAAGCAACTGGCAAGCTGTGGCATTGTAGTGATCTGTAGTTTAATTACACCAACAAATGCTTTAAGAAATCTGGCAGATCATATTTTAGGAGAACAACATTTTATTTTATATCATATCTCTACTCCTTTGGATGTATGCGAAAAAAGAGATGTAAAAGGCCATTATGCCAAAGCACGTTCGGGCGAAATAAAAGAATTTACAGGAGTCTCCAATCCGTTTGAGCACCCCGATAAAGCGCTGTATAGCATCAACACTGCTGAACAATCTATTGAGGAAAGTGTTGAAACAGTGTTCGATGATATTTTTCCTTTAATAACGATTTAATGTTTGCAATCTGCGACAAAATAATTTTAAAAAATAAATTAAAGCCACACCGGAAACTGTTTGGAAACTATACTTTCTCCTGCTTTGAAGATATTGAGTTAGTTCCCAGAGACGACTGGGATAGTGCCCTTAAAGAGCAGAATACTTTTTTGTCTTTTCCTTATCTATCTATTATTCATCGTCAAAAAACAGAAAATTTCAGGTTCAGATATGTGATTATTTACAATCATAAAAAACCTATAGGTGTTGTTTATTTTCAAATCAATGATTTTTCTGCTTCTCTGTTTGGAGAGCTCATTGCCCACCAGATAAGCGAATTACAAAGCAAACGGGCTTCCGTTTTCAAAAAATACATTGAGCAAAGCGAGAATGAAACCATTATGCGCCTGGTAACCTGTGGTAATAATTTTGTTAGTGGCGAGCATGGTTTTTACTTAAATCTAAACAGCAAAAAAATAAAATTTAAACTGGTGGAAGGTGTTATTGATGCTGTAGCCAGAGAAGAAAAACTTCGTGGGAAAATATCCGCCATTTTGGTAAAAGATTTTTACGAAGAAGGCTTTGGAGATAAAGATTGTTGGTATTGCCGTAAGTTCATACACTTTAATGTA
>JAZJZF010000004.1:0-1617 GCA_040389965.1 Bacteroidota bacterium | reverse complement strand
CTGGAAGTTCAACTTATGGCACGGCTGACACAGGAAGTGCGTGTTCTGGAATTATTTTGGTTTCGGGAAACTTGGTGCGAGGTATGGTTCCGGTCAAGACCTTGGGTCTGCCTTTCGAAATGGCCGAAGATGGCTTTGGAGATAAAGATTGTTGGTATTGCCGTAAGTTCATACACTTTAATGTAGAGCCTAACATGATCATTGATCTGCCGCAGCACTTAACAAACCTGACAGATTATATAAATCATTTTTCAAAAAAATACCGCAACCGCGCAAAAGGGATTTTAAAAGCCAGCGGCTCATTAACTAAAAAACGACTAAGCGTTTCTGATATTATTAATTACAGCGATGTGCTGTATGACCTATACCTAAAAGTATTTAAGCAGGCTAAGTTCAAACTGGCACACTTATCAAAAAATTATTTTTCGGATATTGTAAAAGCAGAAGCCGATCTTTTTTATGTAGACGCGTGGTTTAATGAAGAGCGCATGGTTTCTTTTGCCAGCGGATTTTATTTACCAAACGAAATTGAAGCGCATTATGTAGGCTTTGATTATGAGATCAACAAAGAATACGAGTTGTATCAAACCATTTTATACAGCTATGTGGAAGAAGCCATTGCTACACAAAAAAGCAGTATTAATCTGGGTCGTACAGCTTCCGAAATAAAAACAACCGTTGGAGCTAAAGCCCACGAATTGATTTGTTATATCAAACCCCAAAACACGGTTTCCAAATTAATTTTAAAACCCTTTATGCAGTTTCTGCAGCCTACCGAATGGATTCCGAGAAATCCTTTTAAAGAAGAATAGCTTGTATTCGATGTCAAGAGCAGACCTTACACTTGAATTTATCCATTGTACTTCTTTATAATAAAGATTATGGCGTGTCCGCGAAGCGGTCAGGCTATCACTTCAATCTTTTATTACGCTACGCTTCATAAAAGGATTTCCGTTCTATCCTTCACGCGGGTTCAACTCTAATTTCAGTTTTTCTTATTATTTCAGGTTCTTCGCGTGAGTGATTGAAGCGAACATCCTTTTGCCTTATTTTTGCAAAAGATGGCAGCGAAAAGCACGACTCCGCTGTCTCTTTGTGGAGGCACGCCCAAAAAATTAAAACTGATCCCGCTTTATTTTCAGGTACGGTCTTTTATTCCGAGCTACATCAAGAAACAAAAAAAGCGCCCTTCCGGACGCTCTTTTCAAAACAATAACAATTCTATAGAATTAGTTATTTGATAAATACGTTGCTACACCTTTATGATCAGCTGTCATACCTTCTTTACCTTTACTCCAGTTGGCAGGACAAACCTCGCCTTTTTCTTCAAAATACTGTAAGGCATCAACCATACGTAAAGCCTCTTCTACATTACGGCCCAATGGTAAATCGTTAATTAACTGATGACGAACTACTCCTGCTTTATCAATTAAAAATAAACCACGGAAAGCAATCATTTCGCCTGTTGCAATTAAATTACCGTCAGCATCCACATCATAATCTCCTGATAAAGTATCGAAATTAATAGAAATTATTTTAGTCGTATCAGCAACGATCGGGTAAGTAACACCTTTGATGCCACCTGCTTTTTTGTCTAATTGTAACCATCCCCAGTGG
>JAZJZF010000003.1:55156-65416 GCA_040389965.1 Bacteroidota bacterium | reverse complement strand
TATGGCTAAGGTAATAACAACCGCTAACAGTAACTGTTTTTTCTGTGTAACCAATAGTTTTAGTTGATGTTTTAAATCAGAAACTGATTTGTAAAAAAATGGAATAACGAGCAATACAATAGCATTGACAGGTCGCACCAGTATGATAAGCCCTAGCAGTATTGCGAGCAAATAAAGATCTCTTGATGAAAACTGCTGAGAAAGTTTTTGCGCATAGTATATAAAAGCAGAAATAAGCGCAAATGAGTATATATGCGACATCGAAGGCTCCGTAATGGTATAATGTAAAAGTGTAGTCCCAAAAAACAGGCAGAACAATGACCAAAAAACAACATTTTTTTGAAATTGAAGATTGACCAGTGTTTTGTAGATGAACAAAAATCCTATAATAGCATAAAACAGAGCGGCAAAACCAATAGCCAGTTGAAAGGGAAGTGAATAACCATCTAAAGGCTGCTGACTTAAAAGAGCACCTACATAGCCCAGTCCAAAAAACGGCAATTGTAAAACTGCTACACCAACCGGGTGCAGATTAATATTTCCTGTGGGAGTTTCAACCACAAAATTATTATCGGGTTTTAAATGAGCCAGGTCTTTTGTAATAAATGCGGAGGTTAAATAAGAATAATAATCTTTTCCGTCGCCGTCTATTTTAATAAAAGTCTCATTGGGAGCACGTTTCATCCAATCGCAAAAAACCAAGGTAACACTTACTAATGCTATAAAGAGTAATACAAAAAAAGACGAATTATACAATAATTGTTTCAAACCGGAATTAATTTTAAAATAGCAAATTAGCCTACGCTTCCTTCAAGGCTTATTGCCAGCAATTTTTGTGCTTCTACGGCAAACTCCATAGGTAATTTGTTTAATACTTCTTTGCAGTAACCGTTCACAATTAAGCCAATGGCTTTTTCGTTATCGATACCACGTTGTTTGCAATAAAACAGTTGGTCTTCACCAATTTTACTGGTTGTGGCCTCATGTTCTACAACGGCTGTTTTATCTTTTATTTCGATGTATGGAAAAGTATGTGCCCCACATTTATCGCCCATTAACAAGCTATCGCATTGTGAAAAATTACGTGCGTTACTTGCTCCTTTTTTAATTTGAACCAGACCGCGGTAACTATTATTACTAAAGCCTGCAGATATTCCTTTTGATATAATGGTAGAGCGTGTGTTTTTACCGATGTGGATCATTTTTGTTCCTGTATCGGCTTGCTGGTAATTGTTGGTTACGGCAACCGAATAAAATTCGCCTACCGAATTGTTTCCTTTTAAAATAACAGAAGGATATTTCCAGGTAACGGCAGAGCCTGTTTCCACCTGTGTCCAGCTTATTTTTGAATTATCTTCCAAACATAAACCACGTTTGGTTACAAAATTAAAAATACCGCCTTTACCATTTTTATCGCCGGGATACCAATTTTGTACGGTGCTGTATTTTACTTCCGCATTTTTGTGAGTGATAATTTCTACTACTGCGGCGTGTAATTGGTTTTCATCGCGTTGCGGAGCAGTACATCCTTCGAGGTAAGATACATAAGCATCTTCATCGGCAATAATTAATGTTCTTTCAAATTGCCCTGTACCACTGGCATTGATACGGAAATAAGTTGATAATTCCATCGGAGAACGAACTCCTTTTGGAATGTAACAGAACGAACCATCTGTAAACACTGCCGAGTTTAAAGCAGCATAAAAATTATCTGTTGGAGGCACCGCCATTCCCATGTATTTTTTTACAAGGTCGGGGTGATCCTGAACGGCTTCGCTGAAAGAACAAAAAATAATGCCTTTCTCTGCAAGCGTTTCTTTAAAAGTTGTTTTAACCGAAACACTGTCAAACACCACATCTACAGCAATATTGCTTTGAACACCACTTAAACGTTTTTGCTCTTCAAGGGAGATACCTAGTTTTTCGAATGTTTTTAATAATTCGGGATCTACTTCATCAAGGCTTGCCAGTTCTTTTTTTGGCTTGGGCGCTGAATAATAAATAATATCCTGAAAGTTTGGTTTTTGATAAGAAACATGTGCCCATTCAGGTTCAATCATGTTTTGCCAGTTACGAAATGCTTTTAAACGAAACTCCAGCATCCATTCGGGTTCGTTTTTTTTAGCGGAAATAAAGCGGATAATGTCTTCGTTAAGTCCTTTGGGAGCTTCATCCGCATCAATATCTGTGGTAAAGCCCCATTTGTATTCGTTCTGTATATGTTCTTCTAAAATTTCGTTAGCCATTTTTTGTAGTTAAAAAGTTGAAGGTTTAGAAAGTTTAGAAAGTTCTTAGTGGTTACAATTGAGTTTAAACAAATTTATAACCATTTAACTTTCGTAACTTTTAAACTAAACTGAAAAAGATTCGCCGCAACCGCAAGTACGCGAAGCGTTAGGATTTTTGAAGGTGAAGCCTTTGCCATTTAAGCCGCCTGTATAATCAAGCTCGGTTCCAACAAGGTATAGAAAGCTTTTTCGGTCAACCACTACCTTTACTCCGTTATCTTCAAACTCTTTATCACCTTCTTTCATCACATTATCAAATTCTAAATTGTACATCAGGCCTGAGCAACCACCACCATCAACGCCCACGCGTATAAATGTATCAAGGGGTTTATTCTCGTCTTTTATTAATTGTATGGCATGTTCTTTTGCCGCATTACTAACTGTGATCATTTCTTTAAGTATTTAATAGTTAATTACTTATGCGTTATTCTTATTTAGATTAAATCTAAACGATAGACAAAAGTACCACATTTATGGTATGTATGCAAGGATTTTTTAAATATGCTTTAATATTTTAAAGGAACTGAATTTTTACGTTTCAGGGCTTAATTGGAAGTCAGAACGGCGACCTGTTTTTACAAAAAAGTAAAACGATGAAATCCCTTTTTTTATGGATTACTATTGCTTTTTCATCTCTGAAATTTGTAGTAAAGGATTTTTATAGCAAGAAATAGTGGCAAAATATAGTATGAGATAAAATCAGACAGAGAAGAGGAAACAAATTGTAGGGGAGCATTTATGACAACTATTTTTTTTAATTCATTTATTTAAATATATTGCATTAAAAGGAAGATGATGACCAAAACAAAAATTACTGAAATAAAGGAAACCTATACTGTGAAAAGCAGAATCAGAGGAGATGGTGTAGCAGCCGACGGAAGTAAGTTTGAGCATAAAACATTGACGCGTTATAAAGAAGTTATTACAGTTGACGGATGGGCAAGGTTCGGGCATTTTATGCTGGACAGAGTATTTTTTTATATCCTTAGCATATTAGTTGGATTGCTATTAGGCACTCTTAGTGTTTTAACCGGAACATCTGATTTATGGGGTTCTCCGGGGAGCGACTTTTTGATAAACGTGTTTACGTATGTTATTTTGTTTCCGGGTTATTATTTATTTTTTGAATACTTTATGCAAAGTACTCCCGGCAAATTAATATTAGGTCGGGTCGTGATAAATGAATACGGAGAAAAGCCAACATTTAGTCAAATTCTTGGTCGTTCATATGCCCGTATTGTTCCTTTTGAAGCATTTTCGTGTTTTTCGGGTTTGGGCTGGCACGATGCCTGGACAGAGACAATGGTTATTCGTAAAAAAGATCTTAAAGAATTGAATTTAGCATTAAAAGTGCAGCAATTTGACACGGATACAAGCCTATAAACAGAAAGGTTAAATTATATTACTTTTTAGTACATTTGTGCCCATGATGCAAATTCAAGTAATGAAGTCTAAACTGCACTGTGTAACTGTTACGCAAGCAGAGCTGGACTATATAGGCAGTGTAACGATTGACGAAGATTTGATGGATGCTGCCAATTTAATAGAAAATGAGCAGGTACACATTTTAAATAAAAATAACGGCGAGCGTTTTATAACATATGTCATAAAAGGTGAACGTAAAAGCGGTGTTATTTGTTTGAACGGACCGGCTGCCAAAAAGGTAAGTTTGGGAGATGTAGTAATTATTATTTCGTATGCCGATATGGATTTTGAAAAGGCTAAAACCTTTAAACCCTGGGTCGTTTTTCCTGATACAGCAACCAACACTTTAAAGTAAAGCCGTGAATAAACGCACTAAATCCATTATACAATTTATTGTTTTACTTAGTGTAGGAATTCTGTTAACGTGGTTATCTTTAAGTTCGGTATGGGCAGATAGAGACAAAATCATTAACTCTTTTAAAACTGCCAATTATTTTTGGGTCGCCATTTCTATCCTTATTGCCTTGTTGAGTCATTTACTAAGGGCTTACCGGTGGAATTATTTATTGAAACCTGCGGGGCATTCAGTAAAACTTGGTAATGCTATAGGTGCAGTGCTGGTAGGTTATTTTGCCAATTACGGCTTACCGCGGATGGGCGAAATAACACGTTGTACGCTGGTTACAAAGTACGATAAGGTTCCTTTTGAAATTGCTTTGGGAACAGTTATTACTGAGCGTATTGTGGATCTATTATTACTGATGCTTATTTTTGTGTTGACTCTGTTTGCGCAGTTTACACAATTGAGCGGCCTTGCTTCAGAATATATTTTTGATCCTTTGACTAAAAAACTAAGCGGAATAGCAGCACATCCTAATCAGTTCATTATCCTGATCTCTGTGTTGGTTCTTATTGTAGCAGGCCTTTTTATTATCCGAAAAAAAATAGCGAAATTATTTACCGGTAAATTAGGTACTATTATCAAGGGTTTTGCAAAGGGCTTAAGTTCTGTAAAAGATATTGAACATAAATTTCAGTTTATTGCGCTAAGCCTTGCTATCTGGGCAGCTTATTTTTATAGTTTATATTTTTGCTTTTTCGCCTTTACAGGAACTTCTCATTTAGGACAATCGGAATGCCTGGTATTGTTGTTATTCGGCACCTTTGGCGTAGCGTTTTCTGCCGGTGGTTTGGGCGCGTATCCTGCTATTATAACCGGGCTTTTAATTTCTACGTATCATGTAGATAAAATTTCGGCAGTTGCTTTTCCCTGGATGGCCTGGACGTCGCAATTTATCCTGATTGTTGTACTGGGAATCTTAAGTCTTATTGTGCTTCCATTAATCAATAAAAATCAACCGGAATCAGAAGATGTTGTTTCATAAAAAACTAGCTGAAAAATTTGTGTCTAAAGAATCCCTTCAAACGCTTTTGAAGGATTGGAATGAACAGCAGTATAAAATCGTTTTCACGAACGGTTGTTTCGATATTTTACACCGTGGCCATGTAGAATATTTATGTCATGCCCGTGATCTTGGCGATAAATTAGTGCTTGGATTAAATACCGATGCTTCTGTCAAACGTCAGGGAAAATCGCCCGAAAGACCTGTTAATAATGAAGAAACAAGGGCTACCATTTTAGCTGGGCTCGAATGCATTGATGCTATTGTTTTGTTTGATGAAGACACGCCTTACGACTTAATAAAATTTGTGCAGCCCGATATTCTTGTAAAAGGCAATGATTATAAAGCAGAAGAGATTGTTGGTTATGATATTGTTTCGGCTAAAGGAGGCCGTGTGATTACCATTCCATTGGTGCAGGGATATTCTACTACTAAGCTTATCGAAAAGCTTATTCATTCAGGTAAATAAGGCTCTTGCAGGGCTTTAGCTGTTAAAAACTGTTATAGGATTAAACGGATTCGTTTCAGAAAGGGCTTATTCGCAAATAATTAGGCACCTTTGTACGTTAATATCTTATTGTTACTACAATTTATCGCAAGCTAAATAAACTTTATTTTTGCGGTTTACATACATCAACTTGTCTAATCCATTAAAAAAACTTGCTTCGCAAACCGTCATTTATGGTTTAGGAAATGTATTGCCCCGTTTTATTAGTTACCTCTTTACCTTTATACTCACTTATATTTTTAAGGAACCCGCTGCCCTGGCCCCTAATGCTGTATTTTTTGGATACATCAGCTTTATGAATATTATTTTCACGTATGGTATGGAAACGGCTTTCTTTAATTTCGTAAATAAATCAGAAGAGAAAGCAAAAGTATATTCCACTGCGTTGATCTCTCTTTTGGCAAGTACAGCCAGCTTGTCGTTATTGCTGATGTTGTTTTCGGGTTCTATTGCGGATTTAATAAAAGAACCGGGACACGGCAATTTTGTGATATGGTGTGTGCTGATTATTGCCACAGATGCTATTACTGCCATTCCTTTTGCCAGATTACGATTAACCAATAGTGCCAGGCGTTTTGCGGTGATCAAGTTTTTAAATATGGTCGTTAATTTATTGGGCAATGTGTTCTATTTTATTATTTGCAAAAGGGCTTTTGAGCATGGGGATGATTCTTTTTTCGCGCATCTGTATAATCCTGAAGTCGGCATTGGATATGCCTTTTTAGCACAACTCATTGCTAACCTGGTTTCTATTGCTTTGCTGTCTAAAGAGTTCAGAGGCTTTGAGTATGTGTTTGATAAAGAGCTCTGGAAAAAAATGTTTTTCTATGCTTTACCCTTGCTGGTATTAGGTTTGGCAGGAATGATTAACGAGACCTTTGACCGGATTATTTTAAAATACCTGTTACCGGATGATATAGCGGATAATGACGTGGGTGTTTATAGCAATTGTTACAAGATTGCCATGTTGATGGCCATTTTTACGCAAGCCTTTAAATATGCGGCAGAGCCCTTCTTTTTTAATAATGCCAAAGATAAAAATTCGCAAAAACTGACTGCGGTGGTTATGAAGTATTATATTTTATTTTGCCTGTTTTTATTTTTAGGAACGATGATGAATCTGCCCTGGCTACAGGGCGCCATTAGTCAAAAATACAGAGCAGGTTTAGCAGTAGTACCTATTTTATTGATGGCTAATTTATGTGTGGGAGTTTACTGGAATCTTTCTATCTGGTATAAGCTAACCGGGCAAACCAGGTTTGGCGCATATATTACCGTTTTTGGCGCATTGATTACACTCATTATTAATTTTATGTTTATTCCCACGTATAGTTACATGGCATGCGCCTGGGCAACTTTCTTTTCGTATAGTAGTATGATGATTGTTTCGTATGTGCTGGGGCAGAAGTATTACCCGATTAAATATAACCTGCGAAGTATTTTTGTGTTTACGGCACTCGCCTTAGGATTCTATTTTATTTCACTCTTATATAATGGGATGGAAAGTATTATTCTGAAACTGATTTTGAATAACGCTTTGCTATTTTTATTTGGCTGGATTTTCTATAAACTGGAATTTGATAATTTAAAAAAACTAAAACACCTGGAGGGATAATCATCATGACAATAAGAGTAGTAAACCAATCGAAACATGAATTGCCGCAATATGCCACCGAGCTTTCTGCAGGGCTTGATTTAAGAGCTAATATAGATGCTCCTATAGAGTTAAAGCCATTGGAAAGGACATTGGTGCCAACAGGATTATTTATAGAGTTGCAAAAAGGCTATGAAGCTCAGATTCGTCCACGCAGCGGACTGGCATTTAAAAACGGAGTTACTGTTTTAAATTCGCCGGGTACCATTGATGCCGATTACCGCGGAGAAATAAAAGTATTGCTGGTAAACCTATCAAACACTCCGTTTATGATTAATGATGGAGAACGTGTTGCGCAAATGGTTATTGCAAAGCACGAACACATAGCCTGGGCACTTACCGATACACTTGATGAAACCCAGCGTGGTGCGGGTGGCTTTGGGCATACAGGGACTAAGTAAACCTCACCCCTAACCCCTCTCCAAAGGAGAGGGGGATATGAAAATTCTATCCGATCTTCTTTAGCCGTTCTGTTATTTCCAGCACTGCAGGGCAAACCAGTGTGTTTCTATAAGTAAGGTCCAGTATCTGTTCCATGCGTTTACGGTCTGTATGCGGATATTCCCGGCAGGCATTGGGTCTTGCTTCATAAACAGAGCAATAATTATCAGTGCCTAAAAAGGGGCAGGGTGCCTGTTTAAGGACATAATCTTTATCTTCGTCAATACGCAGATACTTGTCAATAAACTCTCCCGGCTTTACACGAAAGTGTTTGGCGAGCCGCTCTATATCCCTATTGTAAAAAATAGGAGAGGTGGTTTTACAGCAGTTAGCACAGCTTAAGCAATCTATTTCTTCGAATACAGCTTCGTGTAATTGGTGAAATTGCTGATCTAAATGTTTTGGTTTGGTACGCTTGAGTTTGTCAAAAAAGATCCTGTTCTCTTTTTTAAGAGCGGCAGCTTTTTGATTATGTTTTTGTAAGTCCAAAATACAATGTGTACGTCAGAGGTAAGCGTATGAATGATTTAGTTAATATGAATATTCCTTAATAAATTCTTCCGGTGTTTTAGCATCTTCAAGCGAAAAATGGCCAATTTTAGTACGACACAAGGCATCGAGGTAAGCGCCGCTGTTTAAGGCCAGTCCAAAATCGCGGGCAATGCTCCTGATATAGGTCCCTTTAGTACAGGCAATTCTGAAATTTACAAAAGGCAGTTCGCAAGACGTTACCTCAAATTCCAGTATTTCAATGGGGCGTGGTTTTAACTCAATTTCTTCGCCCACTCTCGCCAGTTTATATAAGCGTTTGCCATCTACCTTTACTGCGCTGAACATGGGAGGCACTTGTTCCTGCTTGCCTACAAAGGATGCAGCAGTTTCGTATACCAGCTCTTTTGTAATATGGGCAATGGGATATACTTCGTCTACCGGTTTTTCTTTATCGTAGCAAGGAGTTGTAGCACCTATAAAAAAAGTTCCTGTGTATTCTTTTGGCAGATCCTGAAACTGAGAAATTTCTTTTGTTTTTTTCCCTGTACAGATAATAAGCAGGCCAGTTGCCAGAGGATCTAAAGTGCCGGCATGACCAATTTTTAAATGCACGTATTTGTCATCCAACAGTAAAGAAGGATGCTTTTTCAGCGCATGTTTTAATTTATTAACCGCCTGAAACGACGACCAGGTGTAGGGTTTATTGATCAGTAAAAGTTCGCCGCTGCGGTAATCTGGTGTCATGGGCTGCAAAGATAGCTGTTTTAGATCAATATAAGAAAAGCGGTATCTGTAAAAAGTACCATCAATTACACGATTTGTCCATTTCTTAACCCTTTTAGATGGCTTAAATTTGAAATACTATTCATCATACGATCATGAAAAATTTTCTTTTGTTTTTACTTCTGAGCCTTTTTAGTCTGGTATCCAAAGCACAAAACCTGGTTCCTAACCCCGGTTTTGAAACTTCGCTGTACATGACAACTTATGCAACAATGACCTGCGTGGCCCAGTGGAAGCCCTATTCCGGGCCTTTTAACGCTGTCATGAATTCTCCTGATCTTAAGGATCCTAATTCGTGGATGGCCAGCAGCCAGGCTTATGAGGGAACACATTATGTTGCTATGGATTGTGAACGACAGAATCCCGAATATATCCAGGTACGCATGACAGCACCTATGAAAGCGGGTAAAACCTATTGTGTGAGTTTTTATATGTCGAGGCTTAACCTTACCGTTGCATCTTCCTTAGGAGCTTATTTTTCTGTAAATGCTTTAACGGTTAATCCTCAAACAGCGGGCCTGGCAGCACATGTTCAAAGTTCTGTTCCGGCTGTGCCCGGAGTCTGGCAAAGGGTTACGGGAACATATATCGCTACAGGTGGAGAAGAATTTGTAACCTTTGGTGGTTTTCAAAATCAGAGTGCCTTGTTTTTTTCTTATATGTATATAGACATGATAGAGGTTTACGAAATAGATCCGTTTTTAGATCTTGGAAACGATCGAACGATTTGCCCCGGTAACAGCACCTTCCTTTCTGCCGGCACGGGCGGCGCTCATTATCTATGGAATACAGGTGAAACCGCTTCTTCTGTTTCTGTTTCGCAACCCGGCAAATATTGGGTCGAAAAATTTTACGGTGCCTGTTCGGTAAGTGATACTGTAGAGATCTTTAATGGCGGGCTGACATTGAATCTTGGGGATGATCGAACGCTTTGCAACGGAGACCATACAGTCTTAAATGCGGGTACAAACGGATCAGCCTATCACTGGAGTACCGGCGAACAAACTGCTTTCATTGGTATTTCAACACCCGGTAAATACTGGGTGGAAAAAATTCAGGGTACCTGTTCCGTTTCAGACACTATTATTATAACGCTTAGTGATTGCCTTCCGTCTCCTCCAATTCCTGTGGTTGAAGGAACCTTATTTGTTCCTAATTCTTTTACTCCCAATAATGACGGGCTAAACGACCGGTTTGAAATAAAGGCATATAACATCAGTGAATACAAAATGATAATCTATAACCGTTGGGGAGAAGCTATTTTTA
>JAZJZF010000003.1:0-55146 GCA_040389965.1 Bacteroidota bacterium | reverse complement strand
ATGCTGAGTTATAAAAACGGATTGAAAGCGGTAAATACCACAGGACATATTATGCTCGTACGCTAATGGAATGAACGTAGAGGGCAGGTTATTGAGTGAGTAATTCGTGATTTTGTGAACAGACTTTTATATTTGTATGTTATTGTTTAAGACCTGTTATTGTATTAAGCTCACATTATTTTTTACGAAGAATTGCTGTGTGTTGTTTAAACTATCCAATCATGCAGAAAGAAATTCCTGTACATACGCTGAAAGAAAACGCCGAACGTTCCTGTATGGTCAGAAGACTAAATGCATTTGACGGAACCTTTGATACAGAAGAAGCCCACCGGCATAATTACTACGAGATATTATTGTTTGATAAAGGCGGCGGACAGAACATGATTGATTTCGAATTGCATGAAGTACATTCTACAAGCCTTCATTTTGTTTCTCCCGGTCAGGTTCATGCACTTAGCCGTACTAAAAACACGGATGGTTACTTAGTAGTTTTTACCAAAGATTTTATGTTGCTTAATGGTGGCAATACGGTTGTCCTCAACGATTTCCCTGCATTCAACAAAGTGGTTTCTCCTGTGCTGGAAGCTTCGTCTGCAGCATTTGCAGATGTATTTAATCTGGTAATACAAATGGAAAATGAAAGTAAACAGGATACGCCCCTTAAGGAATCTATATTGGCGGCTTACATTAATTTACTGTTGATCAAATGCAAGGCTTTACTGATAGAGACACCTGATTATAAAAAGAATGATGAAACGGCACAGCAATTAATACAACGCTTTAATACATTATTGGAAGTGCACTTTATTGAGTTTCATAAGGTAAATGAATATGCTGATTTGTTGAGCATAACACCCAATCATTTAAGTGATAGTATCAAAAAGATAACGGGGAAAACGGCCGGAGAGCTTATTCACCAGCGCATTATACTGGAAGCAAAACGTTTATTATTGTACTCAGACAGTACCGCTAAGGAAATAGCCTATATTCTTAAATTTAATGATCCGTCTTATTTTAGCCGGTTCTTCAAAGCCAACACTGGCTATTCTCCTGAAAATTTCCGCAAAGAGGTTCGTAAAACGTATCAGATTTAGTGAGGCTTAAATGCTATGACCCATTTTATCTTTTTTGGTTTGCATATACTTTTCGTTATGCGGGTTTGGCGGAATAACAATAGGAATATTTTCAGTTATTATTAAACCGTAACCGATTAAACCCACCCGTTTTACGGGGTTGTTAGACATTAAGCGCATTTTACTCACGCCAAGATTTCTAAGTATTTGAGCGCCTACACCATAGTCACGCTCATCCATTTTAAAGCCAAGTTCTAAATTAGCTTCTACGGTATCGCGTCCTTGTTCCTGTAATTTGTAAGCTTTTAATTTATTTAATAAGCCAATGCCACGTCCTTCCTGATTCATGTAAACAATAACACCTTTGCCTTCTTTCTCAATCATTTCCATAGCTTTATGTAACTGCGGGCCGCAATCGCAACGGCATGAGCCAAAGATATCGCCTGTTACACATGAAGAATGTACTCTTACCAATACAGCTTCGTCTTTATCCCACTCGCCTTTTACCAGTGCCAGGTGTTCTTCGCCATTAGTATCTACTTTGTAATCAATCAACTTAAAATCGCCCCATTGTGTTGGCATATTTACTTCCACTTGTCTGGTAACAATGCTTTCTTTAGCAAGGCGGTAAGAGATCAGGTCTTTGATGGTTACGATCTTTAAATCGAATTGTTGGGCAACTTTTACCAGATCAGGCAAACGAGCCATGGTACCATCTTCATTTAATACCTCTACCAAAGCACCACAAGGTTCAAATCCTGCCAGGCGTGCAAAATCAATAGTAGCTTCTGTATGTCCGGTACGGCGTAATACGCCACCGCTTTTTGCAATTAATGGAAATATATGTCCCGGTCTGCCAAAATCAGCCGCTTTCATTTCGGGGTCAATCAGTGCTTTTACAGTTTTTGCCCTGTCGGATGTAGAAATACCTGTTGTACAACCATGTCCTAATAAATCAACAGAAACGGTAAATGCGGTTTCATGCAGAGCCGTATTAGAAGATACCATCAACTCAAGCTTTAATTCTTTTGCCCGCTCTTCGGTTACTGCAGCGCAAATTAAGCCGCGGCCGTGAGTAGCCATAAAATTAATAACTTCGGGAGTGACGTTGCGTGCGGCAGTTAAAAAGTCTCCTTCGTTCTCGCGGTCTTCATCATCTACTACAATAATTACTTTCCCTGCTTTAATATCAGCAATCGCTTCTTCAATCGTATTTACTTTAATTGTTTCCATTTGCCCGCAAATTTAAGGATTTAATCCTTTTTAAGAGTTATTTTATAAAAATGTATGCTTTTAAGCCCGCTGGTTCCGCCCAAAACGCAGAGATTAAGCTGCGGAAGTAGTATTGTCTATCGATTATTTCCCAAAGAGTTCTTCTGTGACTTTAGTTCTGTAAATAAATACGTGTTCAAGTTGTTTTTTTACAAAAAGGCTATGGGCGATCGTTCCTAAAAAGCCCAGTGGCAGTACATAATTTACGTCATCATACATATCAACACCGTTTGGGGTTTCTACAAAAGTGTGTTTGTGGTGCCAGAGTTTATAAGGTCCAAAACGCTGCTCATCAATAAAATAATGTCCTTCTTTTATATGCGTAATCTCTGTCATCCATTTCACGCGGATCCCTAAAACAGGGGTAAGCGTGTAAGTTATGATTTGTCCTATATGCATGTTTTCTCCCTCTTTTTTGTCGGAAGTAACCGTAAAATTCATACGTGCCGGCGTAATTTTCTGGAGGTTGTTTGGCGATGAAAAAAACGCCCAGGCCTCTTTTAAAGAAATCGGTAAATGTTGTTTCTTTTTAATAGAATAAAACCGCATATAATATATCTTTACGGTAAGACAATTAAGTGAGGGCAATGTTCGAGGAATTTATAAAGAATTTAAAAATAAAACTGCGGCAACCGCTTCCGGGCATGGATGCCCAGTTTGAAATGGCGCATGTAAAGCGCGAAAAAATCTTTGAAAACACCCCTGACGCCCTCGTATACAGGCCAAGTGCAGTAATGGTGGTTACTTACCCAAATGAATTGAATGAACCCATCATATTGTTAATTGAACGTGTTACCTATAATGGGGTTCATAGCGGGCAAATAGCCTTGCCAGGCGGAAAAGCCGATCCGGGCGATACTGATCTGAAAGCTACGGCTTTACGCGAATTTTTTGAAGAGACAGGGAGTGATGCAATCCCTGAAATTATAGGGGAATTGACTCCTGTATATATTCCGGTAAGTAAATTTGTAGTGCATCCTTTTGTAGGATATTTAACTGCAAAACCTCATTTTACAAAGAGTGAACGGGAAGTGCAGCAGCTTATTGAATGGCCTCTGTCGGAGCTGATATTGCCGGAAACCGTGAAGCAGACAATTGTGGAGCCTGTGCCGGGACTGAAGCTGAGTACACCTTATTTTGATATTAAAGAAAAAGTGTTGTGGGGCGCAACAGCCATGATTATGAATGAATTGAAGTGGCTTTTGAAGTAAAGAAAGTGCCTTGGACGCCCATTTTATTGTACTTTGCTATCATTGAGAAATTAATATCTTTACAACCTCTAAAAAAATAGTTTTGCAAAACATAAAAGAATATTTCAATAAACTGGCGTCGAAACGAAAGGGGCGTGGAATATCCAATTACTATTGGAAAGAGATTACCAATTACTGTAATTATTTTTCGCATGAAGACAGTTCGGTACTTGAAATAGGCTGCGGAAGCGGTGATTTACTGGCCGGAATTGCAGGAAGCAAAAAAACAGGGATTGATTTTAGTGAAGAGCAGATAGCCTGGGCAAAGGAGAAGTACAAAGATAAAAACATAGAGTTTTTAGTAATGGATGCTAATGAAATTAACCTTTCGCAGACTTACGATTATATCATCATTAGCAATGTTATTGGCATTGTAGAAGATATACAGGCGGTGTTTGAACAGGCAAAAAAAGTGTCGCATGCCAATACAAAAATTATTGTGCAGTATTATAATTCGTTATGGGAGCCGGCGTTAAAGTTTGCTGAAATCATTGGCCTGAAAACCAAAACACCTACGCAAAACTGGCTAAACTCAAAAGACGTCAATAATCTGTTATTTGTTTCAGGCTTTGATGTGTACCGCAATAGCAAACGTTTTATTTTTCCATTTTATATTCCGCTTCTTTCAGAGTTTTTTAATTTATTTTTAGCAAAGTTTCCTTTTTTCAGATTCTTTAGCTTAAATACCTATTCGTTTGCAAAGCCTTTGCCATCGAGCAAAGAGGAAGATTACAAAACAAAATATTCTACTACAGTTGTAATACCGGCACGTAACGAAAGCGGTAATATAGAAAATGCCATTACGCGTTTGCCAAAATTTGGGAAACATGTAGAAATTATTTTTATTGAAGGGAATAGTACGGATGATACCTGGCAAAAGATTCAGGAGATCCAGAAAAAATACGCAGCCACACACGATATTAAAATCGGGCAACAAAAAGGAAAGGGTAAAGCAGATGCTGTGCGTGAGGGATACAAAATTGCCACAGGCGATATTTTAATGATTCTGGATGCGGATTTAACGGTTCCACCGGAAGACATTCCTAAATTTTATGATGCCATTGCCGGGAGCAAAGGCGATTTTATAAACGGGACCCGCCTGGTGTATCCTATGGATAAGGAAGCGATGCGTTTTTTAAATTATCTGGGAAATCATTTTTTCAGTTGGGCTTTTACATGGTTGCTGGAGCAGCGTTTTAAAGATACGCTTTGCGGAACCAAAGTGATGTTCAGGGAAGATTATATTAAGCTGACTAAAAACAGGAAATATTTTGGGGAGTTTGATCCATTCGGTGATTTTGACCTGTTGTTTGGTGCGCATAAACTGAATTTAAAAATTGTAGAAGTTCCTATTCGTTACAGGGAACGTACTTACGGAAGCACCAATATATCGCGTTTTAAGCATGGCTTAATTTTACTGCGGATGTGCGCCTTTGCCAGCAGGAAGTGTAAGTTTATTTAATCTTCTATTCCTCCTTCAAAGAGGGAATTGCAAACTTAAACATTTAATATTTATGGTTGTTTACTGTTAAAAGCAACACAAATCGTTGCGGGTAAAAATCATTTTTAAATTTCCTCATATTACATTACCTTTAATATTATGAACGAACGCATCTGGATCTATACCATCAGCAAACTTTTAACGGAAGATCAGTTAACGGAATTAAAAAACCGTTGCCACAATTTTGTAAGCACCTGGACAGCCCACGAGGTAAGCCTCGACGCTTCTTTTGAGCTGTACAAAAACCGTTTATTAATTTTTAAAGTAAACGAAGCTAATTATAATGCCAGTGGTTGCAGCATTGATAAACAGGTGCGCCTGATAAAAGAACTGGAACAGGCCTTTTCGGTTGAACTATTAAACCGCTTATTAGTGGCTTATGAAAGGAATGAAGAAGTTGTTGTTGTAAAACAATCGGAAATAGCGAACCTGTTACAAAACAGAACTATCAACGAAAACACTTTGGTGTTTGATAATACCATCTCTCAATCTACCGATTTAACAGGTAACTGGAAGCGTCCTTTAAAAGAAACTTACCTTTCAAAGTATTTGATCTCTACTAAAATTTCTTAAATGAAATAGCCCTATTGGCCACAGCATAAACACTAATAAGGATAATAGGGCTATACCATCCAGAAACAAGTTCGGGACAAGTAATGACCTTAAAAAAACAATACTATCTACACATGAAAAACAGCATCGCGATAAGTTCATTTTTGATTATTGCAGTGTGTTGTATTATGTATTCCTGCTCGAAAGATAAAGGAGTTAATCCTGATGTGGCGTTTAATGACCTGGCTCTATACGACAGCTGCAAAAATGTTTCGGCATTTGTCTATTATAAAAATGATCCTTCTATGGTTTATTCTGGAGTTCATGGGCCACATGGCGCGTTTAAATTACGATTCAATAAAATAGCGGCGGCGGCTTTAACCGACAATGGAAAATTACCGACAACTAAAAAATTTCCCGACGGCTCTATGATCGTAAAAGATATTCAGAGTAACGGTCAGTATGCTTTGATGTTTAAAAGAAAGGGCTCATGGCTATGGGCAGAAATTAATGCCGATGGTACTGTTGCTTTTAGCACTACCAAAGAACCTACTGCTACCTGCATAAGCTGTCACAGCCAAAGCGGACAAAGAGATCTGGCGGTAAGCTTTAATTTTTATTAGCCTTAAATGGAACACGGATAGAACCGATAACACAGATTTGCACGGATCTATTTATCAGCGCAGATCCTTCTAATCCTCATAATCTGTGTTCTAAAATCAAATTTTACTTGGCCATATATTCCAAACCACTGTCTTCGGTATCACAATGAAACTGTTTTGGTTTTTTAGGTTGCGCTTTAATAACACGGGCTCCTTTGTTTTTTTCAATAATGAGTTTACCAATAATACGGGCACGTTCTTTCTTAATGTTATCGCGGAGTTTCGCGTCTTCTTCACTGTCAAAATACAATTGACCGTCAATAATGGTTTTATCTACTTTGGCATAAATGCTTAAAGGATTATCTGTCCATAAAACGAGGTCGGCACTTTTTCCTACTTTAATGCTTCCCACTTTATCATCGATGTGCAGCATTTTTGCAGGATTCAAAGTCACTAATTTCAAAGCTTCTGTTTCGCTCAGGCCGCCATACTTAATACTTTTTGCAGCTTCCTGGTTTAAACGTCTTCCCATCTCTGCATCATCCGAATTGATAGCAGTATTGATTCCTACCTTGGTCATTAACGTTGCATTATAAGGAATGGCATCCATTACCTCGAGTTTATAAGCCCACCAATCGGCAAAGGTAGAAGCATTGATGTTGTGTGCTTTCATTTTATCGGCTACTTTATAACCTTCTAAAATGTGTGTAAAGGTGTTTATTTTAAACTTCATGCTATCTGCTACATGCATAAGCATATTCAATTCGCTTTGTACATAACTGTGGCAGGTAATAAACCGTTTATTATCGAGGATCTCTGCCAGTGCATCCAGTTCAAGGTCTTTGCGTGGCGTGGTCATTTTTTCGTTTGAACCTGCAAGGCTTGTGCTTGCTTTTTTATAAGCTGCTGCACGCTTAAAAAAATCGTAGTAACATTGTTCAACGCCCATACGTGTTTGTGGGAAGCGTTGTGTTTCAGGATTATTACCGTTAGAATGTTTTACGTTTTCGCCCAATGCAAATTTGATGAACTTATCAGCGTTCTCGTATTTAAATTCTTCGGGTCCTTTGCCCCAGCGTAGTTTTATTAAGCAACTTTGCCCTCCAATAGGATTGGCTGAGCCATGTAATAATTGGGCGGTAGTAACACCTCCTGCCAGTTGTCTGTAAACATTAATATCTTCCACATTTACCACATCGCCCATTCTTACTTCGGCACTGCTGGCTTCGGCACCTTCATTAACGCTGAACAAGGCAATGTGCGAATGCTCATCAATAATACCCGGTGTTAAATGCATTCCTTTCCCGTTAATAATTTTAGCAAAAGCAGTGGCAGGAACATCAATGTTGGGAGCTATTCTTACAATTTTTCCGTCGGTTATGTAAACATCGTATTCCTTTAAAACAGAATCGCTTTCGTTGGTCCAAACAGTTGCATCTTTAATTAAAACAGCATTATAACGGGCCTTGAATTTCCCCCAGGCATCTTTTATAAAACCCTCGCTTTCCGGTAAAGGTTCGCCATAAGCAACAAACGGATAATATACTTTGCCATATTCGGGTTGTTTAACGGGATCCGTTTTTTTGGCTGCGGTGTCTGTATTATTTGTAAAAGATAATTTGAAACCTGCCCAATTGCCATCAGGGTATTGAGCCCGTCCGTAAAAAGAATGTTCTGTTTCGTTGTAATTACCCGATAGGCGCACAGTAGAGACTGAATCGTAAGGATACGTTAAGGTAATAAGGTTGTTGGTAATGTTATAACTTCCTTTTGCTTTAAGGCTATCGGCCAGTGTTATGGTTACATTGTTTGGTTTGTCTTTGCTTAAGGTCATTTTGTAGTTTGCATTACCAATGGTTAACTGATAATTTCCTTCTACCTGCAAGGCGTTAAGGTCTTCGTAGTAATAACGCAAACCGTTACTCCAGGTTTCATAAATAACAGCATCTTCTTCAAAGATGGATTTGGATGAGATAAAGAAGTTAGCAAACATACCCGGCTTTAAACTTCCTATTTTGCCCTGTGCATTGATAAAGGTAGCAGGGTTAACCGTTAATGCTTTGAGAGCCGTTTTTTCTGAAAGGCCATATTTTACAGCTTTACGAAGGTTCTTTAAAAACTCGTTTTTAAATTTAAGGTCGGCAGTTGTGATGCAAAAATCAATATTGTTTTTTTCCATCATGGCTAAATTAGCGGGAGCCATTTCCCAGTGTTTTAAATCGGTCAGTGTTATTTGTTCTGTATCGAAAGGATCTTCCACATCCATTGCTTCCGGAAAATTCAAAGGAATAATATATTTTGCATTGGTGTTCTGAATATCATAAAGACGTTGGTATTCGTTGCCTCCACCTTTGATGATGTATTTTACCTTAAATTCATCTCCAATTGTTTTGGCTCTTAAGTCGTTGTATTTGTCGTTTCCTTCAAATACAGAAATAAGTTCCTGTAATTTATTGAAGCCATCCAGGTTAATATTGTATTCTGTTTTCCCCGTATTGGTTTTATACCATTCTGCATCATAATAGGTTTGTCGCAATAAGGCTATAGCACCCATCAATGAAGAGGGATAGTCTTGTGGAGAACTGCCTTTATTAAAAGAATAAAAGGCTGCAGCGCGGTCGGTAATAATACTTTCGTTTTCTTTAGTATTGGTTAAATTAACGAGTGTGCCACTACCTCTTACAATACCATCTTTATTGTGAGTGAGTACCGATGCAAAGCCAAGTTTTCTCAGCTCGTCTGCTTTTTGCTGGTTATGTAAAAATAATTTGTAAGCGTCTGCATCGCTTTTAATGGCCTGATTCCAGCCGTAGGCACCTTTTTTTGGTGCATCGTTTTGTTCAGCCCTTTTTTGTTCAGGCATTCCATAATCGCTGTAAAGATCAATAAAGGCAGGATAAATGTGTTTGCCTTTTAAATCAACGGTTATAGCTTCGGAAGGCACTGCTGATTTTGCGGCTGCGCTAATAATCTTACCATCTTTAAACAACAAGGTTGCATTTGTAATTGCTGTTTCGGCATCTACATGTAAGGTGCAGTTGGTAAAAGCATATAAGGAGTGCAGGTTATTAGGAGCCCCGTTAACAGGGAAAGTCGTTTGTGCAAAAGTGATAACCGGAAAGAAAATCACTGCGAAAAAAATGAGTGCTATTTTACGCATAATATAATTTAAGAGTAACAAATATAACATTATACCTCAGTTATAAAAATATGCTCCGGGCTTTTAATTCCGGACAAAATTGTTAATTTTGAATTGGTTTTTAAACTTAATTCCATGGCAACAGGCATGTTACACAGCCACTACTTATTTGTAGTACTCTTCACTTTAATTTACATGATAAAAACAATTTTATTGCTGAGCGATAAAGATGATTTGCTTGAGAAATTTAAAAAGAAAACGCGGATCGTAGAAATGATTGTAAGCTTTGGGTTTTTAGCTACTGGAATTTATTTAATGATACAACTACCTGCTATCCCCACACTTTTAATTATCAAGATCGTTATTGTGTTTTTATCTATTCCTTTAGCGGTTATTGGGTATAAAAAGAAAAATAAAATACTGGCTACTTTATCGTTCTTCCTGATTGTTGTTGCTTTTGGCTTAGGGCATAAAGCAAAAGACGCAAAAGCGGGCGTTAAAATCGCTGTAGTGAGTGGTAAAGAAATTTTTGAAGATAAATGTACCCTTTGCCATGGAAGTAATGGTAAATTGGGCATGAACGGCGCAAAAGACTTATCTGTGACGCAAATGAACCATGCCGGAATTGTGGATATGGTAACAAACGGAAAGAATACAATGGCCTCTTATAAAGATGTTCTAAGCCCTGAACAGATCAATGCTGTAGCCTCCTATATCGAATCAGATTTAAAGGGGAAATAATTTTGCGGTAACTATTTATACTCATTCATGGCCTAATTTTACTCATTGTTATTAGGAACTGTGCGGAATTTTCGTAATTTTAAATAGTTAACAAAACCACTACTAAAATGATTAGACCTTTATTTTCTGTTGCAATTTTAACAATTGCATTATTATTTGCATCGTCTTTTTTAAAAGCACAAAACGTTGGAATAGGAACTAATGCTCCTTTATCAAAGCTTCATGTAGCCGGAACGATCAGGAGCGACACTTTAGTTTATGTAGGTCCCGGTGTGCGTAGTCTTTTCTCTACCCCGAACGGAAGAATTTACGATAGTCTTGTTGCGCCTTCTGCTTTAAACTGGCAAATAGCCGGTAATTCAAATATTACAGCTGCTAATTTTTTAGGAACAACCAATGCCAATGATGTTATTTTTAAAACCAATAATCTTGAACGTGCCCGTATTTTATCGGCAGGTAATTTTGGGATAAATACAGCAACGCCTTTAGAAAGATTACATGTTAACGGTAACATACTGGCGAATGATGGTGTATATCCACAATCGAGTTTTAATGTAGGTTACTCTTCGGCGACTGTTATTTCAGATATATTTCAACCCTGGACAGATAACGGCATAAAAATTTATGATGGCAACAGCTTATCGCATTTGCATGTGGAGGCTCTTGGCCACTGTGCAATACAGGCTTATGGTACGGGAGGCGCTCCAAAAGCATCTTTGGAAAACACAGGGTATTCTGCTTTAGTATTACAGGATAAAGGCGGTAATGTGGGGATCAATACCATTGCACCGGGAAACAAACTAGAGATTACATCAGCATTAGCTAATACTTCAGGTTTACGTTTTACGAATTTAACATCAGCATCGCCCACAGTTGCTACCAATGGGAAAGCCCTTTCGGTAGATGTAAACGGAGATGTTGTATTAATGCCTTCTTCGGCTAATGCCTGGCAATTATTAGGGAATGCAGGAACAACGGCAGGTACTAATTTTCTAGGAACAACAGATGCACAGGATCTCGTTTTTAAAACCAATAATCTTGAACGTGTGCGCACGCTTGCCACTAATGGTAACGTTGGGATCGCACATACGGCACCGTTATCGAAGCTAACCGTTATGGAGCGTTTCGATGGTAACTTTGCAGCATTAAATCCCTTTACAAAACTTACCGGTATTTCGGTGGAAGATAATACAGACTTTATAGGCGTGGCTACAGAAGATATGGATGGGAACCTGGCAACGACTAATGATGCGGCATCGCTTATTTATTGGGGCGACGATGGAAATGAGCCTCTGAATTTTAAATTCCTGCAGTATAACGGAACCGGTTTTACACCCAAAACAGTTGCTACTTTATTACCAAACGGAAATGTGGGAATCAGTGTACCGGCGCCTACCAAAAAACTGGAAATAACATCCAATACCAATGCAGCACTATATGCTACCAGAGATTTTAACGGAGTGGCAAACAGCGATGCCGGTTTTATAGGAGGCATTGACGCTTCTTATGGAAACACAGGGGTTTACTTTGTACAAAAAGATAATATCAGCCTCGGAAGCTATGCGACCAGCCTAATGAATGTAGTATCCAACGGAGCTACAAAAGTAGTTGTAAACGGTACGGGCAATATGAGGATCGGAAATCAATTTTATAATTCTCAGAGTGGCGGTGCAGCTACTTCTCCCGATGTCACCAATATTAAATTAGCAGTGATGGGAGGATATTCTTCCTTCGGAAATTATAACAGTGATCCAAATATTATTCCTGCAGCACCCGATAGAAGTTGGATCGGTGGGGTAGGCGCTTTGGTTTTAGGAATGAACAGGATAGCAGGTACGAGCAATGTGGATTTCTGGAATAATACAGATCCCGGTAATGGTGGTGCTGCATTGACTGCAACCGACAGAGGATTTAACTGGCGCAATTTTAATTTTGTTGCGGGAAGTAGTGTCGAAAATTCTTTAATGACTTTAAATGGTTTGGGAAATTTGACTATTTCAGGAACAAATTATTTTACGTCTGACAAAAGATTAAAAACAGAGGTGAAAGCATTTGAGAGTAACATTCTGGCTAAAATCATGAAATTGCAGCCGAGCACTTATCAAAAACACAGTTCAAGTATTGATGCCGGGGGAAACATTGTGGTTAATTACAGCGACACGCCAATCAGCGATTTTGGTTTTATTGCACAGGATGTATATGATGTATTTCCTGAACTGGTTAGCAAGCCTAAAAATGAATCAAAAGAATTGTGGTCTGTTGATTATGCAAGGCTGTCGGTTATGCTTACAAAAGCTGTACAGGAACAACAACAGGTTATTCAGTCGCAGGAAGAGCGCATTCAGAAACTGGAAAAAGCATTAACAGAATTATTGGAGAAAAAATAATGTTCCTCTTAAGAGGAACGTGTATGGTTTGTAATAAAATTTAAAAATAGCTTATGAAAAACAGTTTGATTTTGCTCTTTGCATTAAGTGTATTCAATACATTTTCTCAAAATGTTGGTATTGGAACAAATAGTCCTTTGTCGAAGTTACACGTAGCAGGTACTATCAGGAGCGACACCTTAGTGTATATAGGTCCCGGTGTACGCAGCCTGTTCTCTACACCAAACGGAAGAATTTATGACAGTTTGGTTACGCCATCCACTTTAAACTGGGAAATAACAGGAAATTCAAACATTACGGCAGCTAATTTTTTGGGAACAACCAATGCCAATAATGTGGTGTTTAAAACAAATAACGTTGAACGCGCCCGTATTTTGAGTACCGGAAATATTGGAATAGGTACAACCACTCCATCAGAAGCGCTTGACATTGGCGGTTTTGGCCAGTTGGTGATTTCTGCCCCTGCAGGATCAAGAGATCCGGGCGATTTTTTATTTAAAAACGGAAATGGAACCGCAAAAGCCAGGATCTGGTCGCACCCCAATTTTGACAAAGGGCTTATATTCAATGGAGACGGGTCGCCCAGCCCCCAAATGTTATTGGATTCGACAGGAAGACTGGGAGTTGGTACTACCTCGCCTAATAACCGTGTAGAGATCACTTCGGCAACAGCTAATAGTTCAGGTTTACGTTTTACAAATTTAACTTCTGCTTCGCCCACTGTTGCTACTAACGGAAAAGCCCTTTCGGTAGATGTAAACGGAGATGTTGTATTAATGCCTTCTTCAGGTAATGCCTGGCAATTATTAGGTAATGCCGGTACAACGGCAGGTACTAATTTTTTAGGAACCACCGATGCGCAGGATATGGTTATTAAAACAAATAATACCGAAAAAATGCGCGTGCTAACAACAGGCCAGGTAGGAATAGGAACGCCGGCACCTACAGCCTCCGCTATTTTGCAAATTGTTTCTACAACACAGGGGGTTATGTTCCCAAGTATGACCACGGCGCAACGCCTGGCCATAGCGGCACCTGCAACAGGCTTATTACTTTATGACGTAACCGCAAATATTTTAATGAGCTATAACGGCACACGCTGGCAGGAAGTTGGCGGAGATCCTATTGGGGCTATTGAAGCCTTTCATAAAAGTATGACGGCAACACCTACGCTGCCGTGGGGTTGGGTAGAGTGTAACGGTCAGGTACTTGCCGATGCCGAATCGCCCTATAATGGGCAAACTATGCCTTCGTTAAACGCCACAGGAAAATTTTTAAGAGGGTCTTCTGTTAGTGGAACGATGCAAACAGAAGATGTAGGAACACATACGCATACCGGAACAACAGCTGCAAACGGAACTCATAATCATGGAGGCAGCACAGGAAGTGTGAACTCCACAAACGGACGCGTTGTGCCATGGGACGATAATTTTGGAACCGATAAAATGGATGCAGCTAATACAGGTCAACTGATTAATACCCCTGCGGGTGGCGGCGGTATCCCCTGGGATGGCCTGGCAACAGTAGGAAATTTTCTTACAACGATTGATCAGCTGGATCATACACATGTTATTACTGCTGATGGAAATCACACGCACACATTTACTACAAATGCTAATACCGGAACAGAAACCCGCCCTACAAATATGAGCGTGGTTTGGATCATAAGGGTAAAGTAGACATTATAAAAGAGCAAATTGAAAGGAGTATATCAATGGAAAAATTAAGGAAGTATATTATCGTGTGGTTATCTGTTCTGTTCCTGGCAAGCGGGTTACAAGAGAGTTACGCGCAAAACGAATTCTATAATAACGGTAGTGCTGTTACTGTTCAACCGGGGGCGTTAATTGCCGTACAGGGCGAGGTGGTAAATACAAATGCCGGTGCAAACGTAGGACTCATCAGTAACTCGGGACTAATTTCTTTTTCAGGAAACTGGACTAATAACTCTACCTCAGGTGCATTAGTAGCAACTACCGGTACTGCAGAAATGGTAGGGCCAAATCAAATGATACAGGGAAGCCAGCCAACGCGTTTCAATAATTTAAATTTATTGGGCAGCGGGGTAAAAACACTTAATGTCAATACCTTTGTAAGTGGTGCAACTGGCGTGTTAGCATTAGGAAGCAGACCGTTAGACCTGAATAGTAATACCTTATTTGTTACAAATCCTGCAACAGGAGCTATTACAAGAACGAGTGGTTATATTATCAGCGAAACAGCACCTTTTCCGGGCTATGGGATCATTCAATGGAATATAGGCAATACCGGTTCGGGAGTTTATACATTTCCTTTCGGGTCGTTGGCTGCTAATTATATTCCGCTTACGCTTAATATTACCAGCCCCGGAGTACAATCAACCACAGGAGCTATCAGCGCTTCCACATACCCTACAAATGCTACTCCGGCAATCAATAACAGGCCATTGCCAACCGGTGTAAATGACCTCAATAATAATTGCCATACCGAACATGCTCCTAAAATGCTGGATCGCTTTTGGGTTATTAATACCAGTAACTACAATACCAACCCTGTTGCCAATAAACAATTTACCTACATAGAAAGCGAATGGGATCCCACAGCAGGAAGCACTAATGCTATTGTAGAAAACGATCTGCAGGCCTGGTATTATAATGCAGGCTGGACGCACCTGGCAAGCACAAACAACAGTACAACCAATAACCAAACCATTACGGGGAATTCCAATTATGGTGTTTTTTCGTTAGGAGATTATAAACAACTGAATTTACAGTTGGTAGATGTGGATAGCGTTGTGTGTTTTGGAGAAAGCAATGGTGTCATCACATTTACATCCAATGTGGGATACGGAACGCCTACTTATTCTTTAAATGGAACAGCAAATACTAACACCGTTATAAATACATTAGCTGCAGGAACCTATACCATTATAGGCAGCGATATAATGGGTTGCAGAGACACCATCAATACGATAACCGTAGATCAGCCTTTACGATTGATAGCAGCTGTTACAGCGGATGATTATTCTATTTGTAAAAACAATACGATCAATCTGACTTCCGGTTTTTCGGGAGGTATAAAACCTTATAACATCGGGTGGAGTACAGGTGCTATAAATACAGGGATCGTCACAAATTCGCTTACACTGCCGGCAACGCCCTTAGTCCCTACACGGTATTGGATCGATATTGTAGATAACAATAATTGTAAAGCGCATTCAGATACCATTTATGTGAATGTAAATCCTTTACCGGGGGTTAATTTTACGGGAGGCCCGGTTGAAGGCTGCCAGCCTTTGCCTGTAAGCTTTACAAACCTTTCTGCCGCTACACCATCAATCACTACATGGCTTTGGAATTTTGGCACGGGAGAAACCTCTAATGCTGCTTCGCCGGGTTATACGTATAACTTTCCGGGTACATTTAGTGTAAGCTTGACGGCAACAACAGATAGCGGCTGTGTAGCCACTTTCATACAGCCTAATTATATTTTAGTCCATCCAAAACCAAAAGCGGGCTTTTACTATACGCCGGGTTCAGATATTAATATTTTAAATCCTGAGGTAAGCTTTCAAAATACATCCACAGGTTTTGATGATGCGTTCTGGGATTTTAATGATGGCTCTGTAGCTATTGCCCAAACCAATGCGCAGCATAGCTATGCCGATACGGGTGTTTATCAGGTAAAGCTTGTGGTAACCACTATTTTTAATTGCGTAGATAGTATCAGGATTCCTTTAAAAGTAAATGAGATCTCTACCTTATATATTCCTAATGCCTTTACTCCGGATGGGAATACACTCAATGATGTGTTTTCGCCTGCAGGAATTGATCTGTACGATTATAAAATGATGATATTTGACCGTTGGGGAGCAAAAATATTTGAGTCTGGAAGTTTTAACGAAGGCTGGAACGGTACGTACAAAGGTGCACTCTGCAAAGAAGGCGTATACGTTTATAAGATTGAGTTTAAAGCCAAAAACGGGGAACTAAAACGGCGTTCGCAAAACGTGGTTGGCCATGTATCTTTGCTGCATACGGCCAGGCAGTAGGTTTATCTTTATTTAGTGAGTGGCATTTTAGCGATCAGGACTAAAAATTAGTACTTTTGTGCCTGATTTATAATGAATGAAACCCACAGCTAAAACTACAGAAGTACATATTGCGCAGGCCGTTTTAATTGGTGTTATTAATAAACAACAAAATGAAACGCTTGCTTTTGAATATTTGGATGAACTTGCTTTCCTCGCTCAAACCTATGGCGTAGAAACAAAAAAAGTATTTACACAAAAACTCGAGAGGCCCGATAAGGCTACCTTTATAGGCAAAGGGAAATTAAATGATGTAAAAACATTTGTCAAAGAAAATAATATTGAAGTGGTTATTTTCGATGATGAATTATCTCCCTCTCAGCAACGAAATCTTGAAAAAGAATTAGGAAGAAAAATCCTTGATCGTACCACCCTCATTTTAGAAATATTTTCGCAACGTGCACAAACGGCTCATGCCAAAACGCAGGTTCAGCTGGCGCAATACCAGTATTTATTACCGCGTCTTACAGGTATGTGGACTCACTTGGAGAGACAGCGTGGTGGCACAGGAACACGTGGTGGTGCTGGGGAGAAAGAAATTGAAACTGACAGACGTATTGCCCGCGACAGAATTGCGCAGTTGAAAGAAGATCTTAAAATTATTGATAAGCAAATGGCCACGCAGCGTAAAAATCGTGGGGAGTTTGTACGTGTGGCTCTGGTGGGTTATACCAATGTTGGGAAATCAACCATCATGAACATGATCAGTAAAAGTGAAGTGTTTGCGGAGAATAAATTATTTGCAACGCTTGATACAACAGTTAGAAAAGTAACCATCGATAATTTATTTTTTCTTTTAAGTGATACGGTTGGGTTTATACGTAAACTCCCTACACAATTGGTAGAAAGCTTTAAATCTACACTGGATGAGCTTCGCGAGGCGGATGTGTTGTTGCATGTAGTGGATATTTCTCATCCCAATTTCGAAGATCATATTGCTGTGGTAAGACAAACCTTAATAGATATTGGAGCGGGGGATAAAGAAACGATTTTGGTATTCAATAAAATTGACGCGTTTAAGTATGTGAAAAAGGATGAAGATGACCTCACACCCATGACCAGAGAGAATTTGTCGTTGGACGAACTTAAAAAAACCTGGATGAGTACACTGGATCATAAATCACTTTTTATAAGTGCCAAAGGAAAAGACAATATCGAAGAATTTAGAAAAACAATATATGAAGTTGTAAAGAAGATCCACATAAAACGCTTTCCTTATAATAATTTGTTTTATTAGAATTTACGATTAGCTTCAATCTTTGGTTTTAAACTTAAAACCGACACCATGCACATTCTCAATGTTAATGTGGCTTTCGGAAGCAAGGAGTTTTCTTAGCCGGGAAATAAATACATCCAGGCTTCGACCCATAAAGTAATCGTCGTTACCCCAGAGCTTGCTCAGAATTTGCTCGCGCTTGAGCACTTTGTTTTTATTATCTAAAAACAGTTTGAGCAATTCTGATTCTCTTTGTGTGAGGCTTATATTTTCTGTTGAGTTGTATAATACATAATTTTCGGCATTAAATTTATAATTGCCGATCTCATAAATGAGAGCCTCCCGGATCACATTTTTTTTAGAACGCATTAAAAAAATCTCGACTTTTAAAACAAGTTCTTCAATGCTGAAAGGCTTTACCAGATAATCGTCGGCACCTAATTGTAAGCCTTTGATCTTATCTTCTTTCAATGTTTTGGCCGAAAGAAAAAGAATAGGGATTTCGGCATTTAATTTTCTGATTTCTACGGCTAATTCAAAGCCATCCATTTTAGGAAGCATAATATCAAAAATACAAATGTCGAATGGTTCTTTTTTAAAGAGCTGCAGGCATTCTCTCCCATCGTTGCAATGCGCAACTTCATAATGATGCTGTTCCAGGTTATCCTTAGTTAAATAAGCCAGTGTTTTATCATCTTCCGCATAAAGTATTTTATATGGCTTCATGTCTATTGTGGGATTAATAAGGTAATCGTGATTCCTTTACTTGTATTATTAGTAGCACTCACTTTCCAGTGGTGCAGGTCGCTTATTTTTTTGACATAGTAGAGTCCTATCCCGAAACCGTTAACTTCATTGCTTTTGTTGCCCGGGATGCGGTAAAATTTATCGAATATATAGGGCAGTTTTTTGACAGGGATTCCAATGCCATTATCTGTAAATTCTAATTTAAGAAATTTACCTTCCTCTGATAAACGAATGGTTATAAAAGGATCCTCTTCGCAATATTTAATAGAATTATCGATGAGGTTATAAAGAATGTTATTGAGATGAAATTCGTCTGCTGAAATGGTATAATCTTTTTCGGAAATCACATTAAACCTGACCTGTGTATATTTTAAAGTAATATTCTCAATAACGTTATTGATCACAGGCAGTACAGAAACCGGTTTCTTTTCGAGCGCTAAAGGAGCGTTATCTGATCTGGCAATATTTAATATTTTTTCGATATGATCATTTAGCTTATTACTTTGAGTAATAATGATGCCTGTATATTTTTCAAGCTTTTCATCAGAACTGATTTTTTCCTGTTTGATCAGGTAGTTGGAGGCTATTAAGATAGAAGATAAGGGCGTTTTAAACTCATGCGTCATATTATTAATAAAGTCTTTTTGGAGTTCTGAATACTTGCGTTGCTGTATAATCGTAAATATAGAATAGACGTAGATTACCAGAATGATAATAAGTATAGCGGAGAGCACGAACCAGAATTTTAAGGAACTAAACAGATAATTGTTCTCGTTAGGAAAACGGATAGCAAAATAGTACACTAAGTTTTTTTGCTTTGGAAAATACACCGAACGTTTTTCCTTGGCTTTATTGGTAAAAGAAATGTAATTGCCGTAAACCATTTCGTCACTTTCGCATTTGTAAATGGCATATTCGAAGTCTGTGATTAAATTCGATTTTTCAAATTCTGTACGGAGGCAATACTCGAGAACACTCGCATCAAAATCGTTATTTACATTTACCACATAATAATCGTTAGAAACTTTATTAATAGGATTTTTAAGAGGATATTCGTTGTGGCTGTACTCATATAGTTTGTTAACCACATGTAGCAGAGCTATATGTGCTTTCTGACTGAATTTTTTTTCCTCTACATTAAAGGCTTGTTTTGTCCAAAGCAGCTGCACTGCTAAAATCCCTGCGATGGCTGTCAGGCCGAGAACAATGACAATATTTAATTTATTTATTTTCAAGGATAAGACTTGTGTACTATAATATTAGCGAAAAATAAGCTCAGAGAAGTGAACATTAACAAGTCATTAACAATTATTTGAATATGCTTAACAGGGCTGTTTTTGTTTACGATTTACCTTTGTGATGTTCTGTACTTGCAAGACGAACAATCATTCAATATCATACTCATCTTAAAACCTGAAATCATGAAACTATTAAAACTATCTGTTGTGGCACTGGCTATCGGCCTAATGTCTTTTAACTCAACGTCTGTTATCCGTAATGCTAAAGCAACTACAGTTGCAGCTACCGGAACAGCTATTAAATGGACCAGCGAGGAACTCGACCTTGGAGAAATACCGCAAGGTAAACCGGCCTCTATAGATTTTGAATTTAAAAATACAGGAAATACTCCTGTTATTATTGAAAGTGTACAGGCAGGCTGTGGCTGCACAACTACAAACTATGCTAAAACGCCTATATTACCGGGAGAGACTACAAAAATTTCGGCTACTTATAATGCAGCGGCAAAAGGCAGTTTCAGAAAAACAGTAACTGTAAAAACAAATGCGGAAGAACTACCAAAAGTACTGACAATTAAAGGAGTTGTTATTTAATGGATGATGTATTGGGATAATGTGGGTTCCCTGGTTCTCGACTCTCGACATACGTTTTGGCGAACTGACGCGTGCTCGTCATTGCGAGGAGGAACGACGAAGCAATCTCATATAATAGCAGATTGCTTCGCTATTGCTCGCAATGACGTAACACTTAGACAATTTGACTCTTCCCCCGGCAAGTGTTTCCACGTTATTCCGATACATTCTTAAAAAAATTATTCTTTTTTGTTGATCAATTCATGGATCAGATTTTCTGTTTTAATGGTATACGTTTCGTATGCTTTTCCTGTTGCGGGGCCATTAAAACCGGTATATACCGATTTTACTTTATGATTTTTGTCTAAAATAAGCGTCGTTGGAAAAGCCATAATACCATTTAAAAAAGGCAGACTTTGTGAAGCTTTGTCTTTACCAGTTAAGCCTGTGATAAGGATTTCGTACTCTACACCAAAGCGGTTCTTTAATCGCAGAATATTATTTTTTGCCTTTTCCGGATCGTTGGTACGCTCATAAGCAAGACCTATGACCTCTATAATATGGCGGTTATGTTTTTCAGTAATACTGTCGAAACGTGCAATTCCTTTTTGTGTATATTTTTTGTAAAGCTTTGCCAGGTAAGCTGTTTCGTCCATACAGTTGGGACACCAGCTTCCCATGATCTGAATAATAACAACTTTGTTTTTAAATTTCGAATCGCTTAAACTAACGGTTTGGTCATTACTATTTTTAAATGAAAAATCTATAATCTCATTGGGGTCTTTAAGCCAGGTTAGTTTTTCGGCATCGCGTAATTCAAAATGTTCGTTACGCTTCCCTGCCCATGGCTCGCTCCAGGTACTTCCCGAATAAAAAACGCCGTTTATAATATCTGTTCCGTTGTTTTCGGCCGTAAATAAAAAGGCGTGTGAACCATCGAAGCAGGAAAGATAAAGTTTACCATTGTACTCGGTACCTTCTAAATAGCGGTAATCGCCTGTTTCCGTTAAAAAAGTTCCTTCCACAACCGTTGTGCCTATGCGGTGTTTAAATATCCCAATGGCTTTACTGCTATCGGGAGTATTTACGCTAAAGCTCACTTCCCATTTACCGTCATAAAACGAATGCGGTTTTTCAGGCGCAAATATAAAACGATTGGCTTTTCCGGACTTAGCGGTAAAAGGAATGGTATTATTTTCTTTTTTAGTATGGTTGAGCCAAATGCCTGTCAGTAAAGTATCGCCTGTTAGTTTTGTTCTGAATTCGGTATCAAATACAGGCATTTTAAAATTCAGCGAATCTTTTGAGAGGCTTGTCTCAGTAATTGTAATCCTTTCCTGTGCATTGTAAATAGTTAGCTCCACCGTTTTGTTTAAGAGTTTAAGATCGAAATTAAAAGGGAGTTCCAGGCCTTTATCTTTGTTCAGTAAAAGTACACCTCGCCACAAGCCTTGTTTGGGTTGAGAAAAAGCAAGAGTAGCAATGAAAAATGCAAATAGGGTTAGGATTTTTGACATGAGACAAAACGTTAGAGAGTACAAAGATAAGAAATTCGTGACCTGAATGAACAGGTATTTACTTTACCTCAATCTCATCAATAAAAATATAGGCGTCCCCGCCATTTCCTAGATGCCATTGAGGAAGCTTGCCAAAATTAATGGCCTTTATTTTTACATATCGGGCATTCATTTTTGTTGCACTGTTTGCGCTATAAGATCTTACCTGTACGGAATAGTCGTCTGCAGCGATCCCATTTTCAAGGCTGCCAAAAGGCTTAAAGTTTTTGCCATCTTCAGAAACAAAGTATTCTACTCTTTTAGGGAAAATAATCCAGGCGCGTGTATCCTGCAGGTAACCGGAGGTAATGAACTCAATAGGTTTTGATTTTCCGAGATCAATAATGCATTCAAAATCCTGCGACTGATAACCCTGCCACTCGCCGCTCCGCCAGTTTGTAGTGCCTCTTTGTCCGTCAATAAGGCCTACGTCGCCTCCGGCAGAATACTGGTCGGTGTATTTACTTAAGATTGTAATTTTCCAGTAGTTAGGCCTTTCATAAATATTCCGGGTAGTAACGGAGCTGCTGTCGCTACCGTTATAAGCAATTGCTTTAATGGTAAGACTGGTATCGCATACGAAATTGCCGCTATACAGTTTTGATTTTTTGGTGGGCCTTTGCCCGTTAAGGGTATAATAAATTTTGGTTTGGGCTGCTACAGGATCCATGCTGGCAGAAATAGTATTGCTGAACATGGCAGATGCTGTATTGATAACCGGAGACGCTACTAAATTTCCGGCATTAATGCGTGTGTGTGGTCTCAAAAAGAACGCTTTACCAAGAAGAGTATCGGGCTTATCCTGCATGATAAATTCGATCTTTCCATTGCTTACTAAATCGTTGTGAGAAATAACCATGCGCTTTTGCTCTTTCCCATTGAGGTTAAACGATTTAATATATTGAAACTGTGTGGTAGGATTCTGTTTTGAAATGGTAAAAGCATGTGTGCTGTCGGTATGAATTACCACTTTATCAAACAAAGGCATACCAATGCTATATTCCGGAAAGCCCGGACACACCTGATAAAAGCCGATAGAACTTAAAACATACCAGGCACTCATTTGCCCGCAATCTTCATTTCCTATTAATCCGTCCGGTGCATTTTTATAAAACTCAGTAAGGATCTTATAAATTTTTTCCTGGGTTTTGTAAGGCTTACCTACGTAGTTATATAAGTAAGCCATATGATGACTTGGTTCGTTACCATGAGCGTATTGCCCTATAAGGCCTGTAATATCAGGCTGTTCACGGCCTGTGGTTTTCGAACTGGTTGTAAATAATACGTCCAGTTTTTTTTCCATGGCTTTATCGCCACCCATTAAAGACATTAATCCGTCAATATCCTGTGGTACAAAAAAAGTATACTGCCAGGCATTTGCTTCCGTATAATGGTTGCTTACTTCTCTTGGTTCAAAAGGAGAAATCCAATTCCCATTTTTTCTCGGGCGCATAAAGCCAGTTTTTTTATCATACACGTTTTTGTATGCTTGCGCTCTTTTTGAGAAAAGAAGGTAATCGTCTTTTTTATTTAAACGTTTTGCCACTTCGCCTATACACCAGTTATCATAAGCGTATTCAAGGGTTTTGGATACACTTTCCGATTCGTCGTCAACCTGCAGGTAGTAGTTTGAGTTAAATGTAGGAATACTAAAGCCATTATAATTAGAAGCAGCTTTCATGGCTTCATAAATAACAGTGGTATCAAAGCCACCAATGTTTTTTGAAAAAGCATCGGCAATAACCGATACGCTATGAAAGCCTATCATACAATCCGTTTCATTGGCAGATAGCTCCCAAACAGGTAAACGTTTGCTTTCGTCATATTGATGCAGAAACGTATTAATAAAATCAGTAGTACGTTTCTTTTCTATGATACTCATTAAAGGGTGCAGGCCGCGAAATGTATCCCATAAAGAAAACACGGTATAAGGTGTGAAACCGTTAGCCTGGTGAATTTTTTGATCACGACCCCTGTATCTTCCGTCGACATCAGATGCAACAGAAGGATGCGTCATGGTGTGGTATAAGGCTGTATAAAATAAAGTGAGTTTTTCTTTATCTGCGGTGCTTACTTCAATTTTAGAAAGTTGTTTATCCCATGCCTTTTGAGCTTCTGTTTTGTAAAGATCAAAATCCCAGTGAGGCGCTTCTGTATTGAGGTTTTTACCTGCCCCTTCGACATCTGTCTGAGAAATACCTACTTTAATCATCAGAGGCTTACCATCACTTAAATCAAATTGAAAGATGCTGCCATCTACAATTTCAGATGCATTTTCCTTTGCAGGTTTGTTCTTGTCTTTTATAATGGTTACCCCTTTATTTTTGAATGGTTTACTGAATTTTATCATAAAGTAAACATGTTGCTCTCTTGCCCAGGCTTCGCTAATGCGGTATCCAATAACGGTAACACTGTCAAGCACTTTAAGGTTTGAGCCAAGTGTTTTATCGCGGTGCAAAAGATCTAAGACAATACTTCCGCTTGCTGTTTTTGGGAACGTATAACGATGAATACCAACCCGCGTAGTAGAAGTTAACTCAGCTTTAACCTGAGGGCCATCGAGCTGTACAGAATAATAACCTGCAGAGGCAGTTTCTTTGGTATGCGAAAATTTTGAAGCATAGCTTTTTTTAGACAAGTTAACTTCACTTGTAACGGGCATAATTAAAATGTCGCCATAATCACTCACGCCTGTTCCGCTTAAATGTGTATGTGAAAAACCATAAATAACAGAATCGGAATGATGGTAACCGCCGCAGCCTTCCCAACTCCCATCGATTCGGGTATCAGGGCTTAACTGTACCATGCCAAAGGGCAGTACTGCTCCCGGAAATGCATGGCCGGCGCCCCCTGTTCCAATAAAAGGATTTACATAAGTAGAATAATTTGTGGTTTGCGAATAGCCCACAAGACAAATCAATTGTAAAAACAAGAAATGCAATTTATATTTCATAGCACAAAATTTATAGTTATTCCTCCTCGTCGTTATATAATTTCAATAGCTCTTCAGGATAATCGTCTTTTATAATGTAAACGCCTGTCATAGGATTTACCACATCGCGGATACTTTTTAACTGCACAAAAAAGGTCATGCCGTTTTTTGTATCTGTTCTTTCCGTTTTGCTAATGGCTTTTTTCGAAAAAGGTAATAAAGTCGTAGAACCGTCGTCCATAGTGCATTCCAATACCGTCATGTCCGGAATCTCAAAGCAAAATTCATCATCATTGGGGTAAAGTCCTTTTAAGAGATAGCTTGTATTATTTACCACTTTAAAATTGGTAACATCTCCTTGCACCTCAAATTCATCTTCCCACAAATATTTGATATTGTCTTCTGTTTCGTCGCCTTCGTTCTCTTTATCGGCATATGCCTGGTTAAATTTGGAGTTAACCAGTTTTACATTTATTGTTACAATCATTGTAGTGGTAATTAATTAGTTTTTTAAATTTAATGCGAAACAGAACTCTTTTTATCGAAATCTATTCCTTGTTTTTTGAGGATAATTTTTGATCTGTAGCCATAAAAAGCCAGGTATATAAAACAGCACACGCCAACACTATAGCTTGCTTTAATGCCAATAATATCGGGTCCTGCAAGCCAGCCTTGTAACAGACTGATAAAGCCTCCGCCCATGATCATCATAATTAAATAGCTTGAACCCTGATTTGTTTTTTTACCTAAACCTGCAATAGCAAGTGTGTAAATACAAGGCCATAATGTAGAACAAAATAAACCTACACTTATAAAGGCATATACACTTATCAAACCGTTAGTAGACATGCCAATAATTAAAGCTGTGATGCCACAAACAGAATAAATTAATAGCTGACGTGCCGGATTTCCTTTGCTTAAATAGTCTCCTGCAATCATGATCAAAATAACATAGGAGTACGGGTAAAACGGTTCCAGATTATTTCCGGCAATATAATTGGCCAGCAAAAATACTCCAAATGCCAGGTAAGGAACGGCAATGCGAAGAACATGTTTTAAAATGGAATGTATCTCAAAAACACCTACAGAACTTGCCCAACGGCCAATCATTAAGCTTGCCCAAAACAATGACACATATGGCGCAGCCTCTCCTGTAGCAATATTAAGATGTTGTTTCATATAATCGGGTAAATTAGAGGCGGTAGCTACTTCAACGCCTACATATAAAAAAATGGCAATCATTCCCATCCATAGTTGGGGATATTTAAAAACACTACTGGTATCATCTTTAGCAGTATCGCCCGGGCTTTCCTGTGTAACTATTTTATTTGGTAACGAAGAAAATTTAAAAATCACTGCTACAATTAAAAATGCAGCACCTAAAATCAGGTAAGGAATTTTTACTGCCGAAAGATCGTCTAAATTTTTATGCCCTTTTACCGATCCAAATATAGCAAAGCTTATAATTAAGGGGCCAATGGTAGTACCAACATTATTAATTCCTCCCGCCAGGCTTAAGCGTTGGGAACCTGTTGACGGGCTACCAATAACAATGGCCAATGGGTTGGCTGCGGTTTGTTGTAGTGAAAACCCAAGAGCTACAATAAACAAGCCCGAAATCATTAATGGAAACGAAACCAGTTCAGCTGCCGGATAAAATAATAAGGTTCCGCAAGCTGAAATAAACAAACCAAGGGCAATACCGTTTTTATAACCCAGTCGGTTTAAAATATCGCTGCCGTTGAGTTTGGAAACCACTACGTAAATGATAGAACCAATCGTATAGGCAAGATAAAATGCAAAGGAGATCATCTGGCTCTGCCATTGCTCCAGGTTTAATTTTTCTTTAAATACAGGAATTAAAATGTCGTTACTGGCAGCTACGAAGCCCCAAAAAAAGAACACCGAAATTAATGTGATAAATGCTGAACGGTTTGTTTGCATGAATGGTTTGATAAGTATCTAAAAATAGATAAATTAATGCTCAACAAACGTGTAAACACATGGTCTTTTATTAACAACAGCCTTTTTACTAATTCCTGTCATATTTCTTAATTCCTGCGTCTTAATTCTTAATTTCACAGCATGCAATTACTTACACCAACTCATTGGCAAGACTACGAATTACTGGATTGTGGCGATTTTGAAAAACTGGAACGCTTTGGTAAATTTATTACCATTCGTCCGGAGCCACAGGCTGTATGGAAAAAAATATATTCTTCCAGCGAATGGGAAAAGCAGGCGCATGTAAAATTCATTCCTAAAAGCAGTTCGAGCGGAGAATGGAAAATGCTGAAGAAAATGCCGGAACAGTGGCAGATCAGCTATTCTTTAAAAAGTGATCATTCGAAAGAAAACAGTGATATTACATTTCGTTTGGGTTTAACGTCTTTTAAACATGTTGGTATTTTTCCTGAGCAGGCCTGCAACTGGGATGTGATTTATAATTTTTTACAGCCTTTGGAAAAACCAAAATTCTTAAATCTGTTTGCCTATACCGGTGGCGCAAGCCTTGCTGCAAGAGCTGCAGGAGCTGATGTAACGCATGTGGACAGTATAAAACAGGTAGTGAACTGGGCCAATGAAAACATGCAAAAATCCAACCTGGATAATATTCGCTGGATGATTGATGATGCTTTAAAATTCACAAAAAAAGAACAACGCCGCGGAAATTTATACCAGGGCATTATCCTGGATCCACCTGCTTTTGGCCATGGGCCTAATGGTGAGAAATGGAAACTGGAAGATAATATCCTCGAAATGATTGACAGCGTTTTGCAGATTTTAGATCCTGAAAAGCACCTGTTGATCTTAAATGCTTATTCATTGGGCTTTTCGGCATTAGTACCTCAAAACCTGTTGCAGCCTTTTGCCACAAAACATAAATCAGACTTAAGTATTGGTGAATTATACTTAAATGCCAAAAGCGGTATTAACTTACCTTTAGGGGTTTGGGGCAGATTAACGAAATAAGACTTTATTTTTTCTCTTCAACTTTTGGAGAATCTTTTTCAAGATCTATTTTAACGCCCTTTAATAAGATAAGCTTCGATTCACGGAACGTTTCGTTCCATTTAATGTTTATGGGTTTTTTCTGCATGTCACCGGCATCTTTTACTTCCATAAATACCATTGTAAAATCTTCCACAACACCTTTTTCTAACACCATTGCTTTATTTTTTTTAGAATTGGCATTATCTGCACCGTTTGGCATAACCGCTACAGCTTTGTAAGGGTTAATAACGCCCACACCGTCTCCGTTATAAGCACATTCGAAACGTGCAACGCTTTTGTCGGTTTTTGAATCGCTCTTTTTTAGAGTGCAGGTAAAGCTTCCGGTAGTAAAATCATTTTTAGAAGGAGGCAGCTGAAAGTTGGGTGTTTCATCAATTTTTCCGCCGGCCGATGCTTTGTAAATGCCTTTTATATCAAGGCTGTATTTATCAACTTGTAAATTATTGTCTTTATAGTCAATCACAAGATAAGCCTCATCATTAGGTGCTACAACAAAAGTACGGTCTTTACTGTTAAGTGTTTTTCCTTCCGCCATAAATACAATCTCGGTTGGCTTTACCAATAAATAATCATTGGTTTTATTGAACACTTTCATTTTAAACTTCGATTGTGTCGCAACTGCTACAGCATCTTCGATGTATACTTTATAATCATCTGTTTCTACAGTGGCATCTTTATAAATTACTTTTACTTTTTCCTCGGGCTTTTTATCTTTTTGTGAGAATAAAGACAGACCCGTAAATAATGCTAACAATAAAAAAGTTTGTTTCATAGATATTTCAGTTAAAAGATTATGATTTAAACAGTGTAATTTATATAAACAAATATAAGCGATAAGAGGCAAAAAGACTTTACATTTATTTGTAAATTATTTTTAATTTTAGTGATATTTTCTTTCTATGCATATCGACATCATTACCGTTCACCCGCCTTTACTGGAAAGCCCTTTCGGACATAGTATCCTGAAGCGTGCCGTGCAAAAAAACCTCGTATCGGTAAATGTGGTAAACCTTAGAGATTATGGGATAGAACCGCATAAAAAAACAGATGACTATGCTTTTGGCGGTGGAGCAGGAATGGTGATGATGATAGAACCAATTGCCAATTGCATTAACGAATTGAAAGCTAAAAGGGTGTATGATGAGATCATTTATATGACGCCCGATGGAGAAACTCTGAAACAAACAACCTGTAACCATTTTTCGACCCTAAAAAATATTATGGTCTTATGCGGACATTATAAAGGTATTGATGAACGCATCCGCGAGCATTTTATTACAAAAGAAATTTCGATCGGCGATTATGTATTGAGTGGAGGTGAATTGCCGGCGGCTGTGATGTGTGATGCTATTATCCGGTTATTGCCCGGAGTTTTAAACGATGAAACATCCGCATTATCCGATTCATTCCAGGATAATTTATTGTCTCCACCTGTTTATACCCGGCCCGCCGATTATAACGGATGGAAGGTACCCGACATATTATTAAGCGGCCACGAAAAGAAAATTGACGACTGGAGGCACCAACAGGCTTTAGACAGAACAAAATTGCGTCGCCCTGATCTGTTATTGTAACACAATAATTTATAAAACTATGAAACTCCTTTTATTAACGGCACTTGCCGCCCTGTTTATGTTTTCATGTTCAAAGCACGAAGATCCTATTGAGCGTGAAAAAAAAGAAATGAAAGAATTTTTTGACGATTCAAAATTACTGGTTCCTTATAAGGGCGTTAAAATTGCTTTGCGTGTCAATTATGATGATGAGTCTGCGAAAAACCTCAAGATCAGCGAAACAGGTAAAGAAACCTTATCGGCTATTTCTTCCTTTATTGTGAAAGATTCTGTACCACAGGGCATAGCAGGTGTGTATGACATGTACCAAAAGGTAAAAGGCTTGTATGAATTAAAAAAAGAAATCAATGCTATTAATGAGGATGAGCTTCCTACGATTTATAATAAAATAGCCATGATCGAGCAGGGTATGTCAGGCTCGTCGAACATGGCGGCCTCTATTGAAAAAGCGGTGTTTGGCTCCTATAATAATAGCACCGAGCATTTTTTATTAGGTTGTATCTGGTTTGTATTACCTGCAGCACCGGCCGATATTTATGTATATGAAGCATCGCAAATTAATGTGGATGAAATCTCTAAACCCGACCAGCACGTATTTGCCTCTTTATTAAAAGCACTGGTGTGTGAGCAAAAAGAGTGGCATTATACATCCGAAAAAAGTTCAACGGAATACATTGATTATATCACTGCTCATAAAGAGGAGATATTGGATGCTACCAGCTATATGGATAGTGTACCTGGGACTGATCCGGGAAAGCGGTTCTATGAAATGAGAAGTATGGGCTATGCACTTCGCGGATATGCGAGACAAAAGAGCGACAGGGAAAAAGAAGCCAATGAAGATTTTGACCATTTTGTAGATGATTTTGATAAATCTTCGGTACAAAATAAAGAGTTATGTTTTTTATCGGCCTATTTATGCATTCGTAACAGTAAACCCGAAAAAGCGGAGAATTTTCTGGTTAAAATGGAAAAAATGCAGAATTATAACGACCATGACAAAGAAACGGTGGAAGAACTTCGCGCATTCATAAAAGATAAGAATGGTAAAAAGTTCAATAAATATTTTGATACGTTTTCGTTGTCGCGGATTGCCTTTTCTTACCTGTATGAGCTTTCTACGAAATCAGACATGGCAAAACAACTTAAAAACAATGCAAATACCAAAGAAGTAATTGCCATGCCGGGTAAAATAAACAAGGCCCTGAACCAGTCTGAAAGCCTTTTAAACGCAGATAGTTTATTAAATAATGCCGGAAACCTGGTAAAAGACATCTTTAAATAAACCACGTACAAACACTGTACTGTTAATTATTACTTGTTCAGGCAGATGAACCGTTTTTATATTCGGCTTACTTTAGTGCGGATAAATTTAGCAACGTGTCAAACAGAACGACTTCTCAAAAATTAAGGACATCATCGGTAACCGTGGTTATTAGTTTGGCGCTGGTACTATTTATGCTTGGCTTATTGGGCCTTGTAGTTGTAAACGCCAATAAATTATCCAATCATATTAAAGAAAATATAGGGTTTCAGGTAGTGCTGAAAGATACTACTACACAAGCCGAACTGGATATTTTAAAGCAGGAATTAAGTTCTTCCATTTATTGTAAACAGGTAGATTATATCAGTAAAGATCAGGCCGCTCAAAAACTAAAAAAAGACCTTGGAGAAGATTTTATAGGGTTTTTGGGTTATAATCCTTTGTTATCGTCGCTGGATGTGAAATTAAATTCCGATTATGCTAATATTGATAGCTTATCAGGTTTTGAAAAACAGATCATGCAAAAACATTTCGTGAAAGAAGTGATCTACCATAAGGACATGATCAAACAGGTAAATCAAAACGCTAAAGTAATAGGCATGTATATTTTAATATTCAGTGGGCTGTTATTAGTAGTTGCTATTGCCTTAATTAATAATACCATCCGTTTATCCATTTATTCGAAACGTTTCCTTATAAGAACCATGTACCTTGTAGGCGCTACGCAGGGCTTTATACGTAAACCGTTTATTTTTAAAGGCATTCGCCAGGGCATTATTGCAGGCCTTGTAGCAGGTTTTTTACTGGCAGGTTTTTTAATATTGAGTACCCGTTATATCCCTGATCTGTTGCAATTACAAGACCCTAATTTACTGGCCGTTTTATTTGCATGCATAGTATTATTAGGAATTTTAATTTCGGGCTTGAGTGCCGCCCTTTCTGTAACCCGTTACCTTCGCTTAAAAACAGACGATCTTTATTTCTAAAGCCATCGTTATAAAATAGCCATCACGGTATGTTATGACACAAGTGCAGATAACATAGCTATACCATCCCGAAACAAGTAATGGCAATAAAAAAGCAACAATACCTTCATATGAAATCAACCTGGTTAAAAATAATAAGCTTAGCGGCTGTTATTGGCTTGATATGTATAGCGGCTTTTCGGAAGCAAACCATTATACTTTTAAACCCTTCAGGCACTACTGTTTCTACACGGTTTTTGGTTCCTGCGGGTTTTACAAGAATCGTATCAGTAAGCGGTTCTTTTGGAGAATACCTGCAAAATATTCCCTTAAAACCAAATGGTACTTTAGTACATTATTATGATGGCGAAGAAAAACCTAATAAAGTAGCTGCGGCCGTTTTAAATGTAGATGTTGGTAGTAAAGACTTACAGCAATGTGCAGATGCTGTGATGCGCTTAAGGGCAGAATACCTCTTTAAAGTAAAACAATACAGCGCCCTGCATTTTAATTTTACCAATGGCTTCAAAGCTGATTACTCTAAATGGAGGGCAGGAAACAGAATTCATGTAAAAGGGAATACCGTTAGCTGGGTTAAAACCACTAAAGAAAGTACATCCTACGAATCGTTCAGGGAATATATGAATATGGTGTTTACCTACGCAGGAACAGCTTCATTAAGCAAGGAGTTAATATCCGTTCCGTTTTCAGATATGCAGATAGGAGATGTGCTTATTCGCGGCGGTTCTCCGGGTCATGCCGTTATTGTTATTGACAAGGCAGTAAATCCTAAAACAAACAAGCAACTATTTATGATTGCGCAAAGCTATATGCCTGCGCAGGATATCCATATTCTTATCAATAAAAATAAAACGGCTATATCTCCCTGGTATGAACTTGACGCAGCCACAGAAGATATTAATACACCGGAGTGGCCTTTTAAAACTGATGAGTTGAAGAGGTTCTATTAAATGTGGTTAAAAAACAAACCCCGAAAGTTTTAAGACTAACGGGGTTTGTGACAGCAATACCCGGCTATATGTATAAGTAAAACTTTTAAAAAAACATAAGCCGGATATTACAGAGGCTTATTTCAATCCGCAATCTACTGAAACACTTAAACCACTTCCGTTTTGTTGGTCTTTCACCTGTTTCTCTAAAATCTCCTGTGTGTTAGCACAAGCCGATGTAGCTTGTTTTTCTTTCATTTTTTCACTGTAAGCTTCTGTTGTTTCTGTAGAGGAAGAAAAGCCTCCGCCCGATAATTTTGTTTCGCATTTACAGCTATGTATTTTTTTACATGAACCTAAAGTTACCGTTGCGCTTAATACTACTACTGTGAAAATGGTTTTGAAATTTGTTTTCATTGTTTTTTGGTTTTTAATTAATATTATTTGTCGTGACAAAATTATTTCATCAATCAAAAAAAGGAGTTTACTCCTGTTGCAAATGCATGCACTCCTGTTCCAAAATGATTGGAACAGCAATTAGCAGAAAAACGGAAAAGAAATTTTTATTTTATAAAGTCACTTGGTGGCTTCCCAAAGTGCTCGGCAAAGCTTTTCGAAAAATACGACTGGCTGTTAAACCCGCAACTGTAGGCTATTTCGGTGATGTTGCCTGAATTGGTGAGCAATAGATCTTTTGCTTTTTCTAAACGGATAATGCGGATAAAATGCGTGGTAGATAAATTAGTGAGAGAGGTTATTTTTCTGTGAAGCTGACTACGGCTAATACACATGACACTTGCCAGTTCATTTACCGAAAAATCCGTTTCGAGAATATGCTCCTCTACAGTCTCCACAATTTTTTTCAAATATTCATCAGTACCTGCAACCCTTTCTTTATAGGACTTCGCAGGCTCTTCCAGTTGAACCGCATATTTTTCGCGGTTATAAATCTGAGTCTGAATGCTATTCTTAACCAATGCAACCAGCTCTTCAGGATTAAACGGTTTACTCAGGTACATGTCTGCACCGGCGTTCACGCCCTCCAGGCGGCTCTCTACAGATGTTTTAGCACTTAGCATCAACACAGGAATATGACGTGTCAATTCATTTGTTTTAAGCGTTTTTGTCATGCTAATGCCGTCTTCCACAGGCATCATCACATCGGTAATAACCAGTGTTGGAAGGTGTTCTATGGCTAAAGTAGCGCCTTCACTGCCATTTTTAGCTCTTATGGTTTGAATGGCTTCTTTTGAAAGAATAGAATGGATGAAATCATAAATGCCATCATCGTCTTCTGCAATCAATACAAAATCGTTGTCTGTTGTTTCAATTGTGTTAACTGTTGTTGCATCTTCGGTATTTTCCTGTAAGGTGATGTTTACCAATACAGTTGTTCCCTTGCCGGTTTCACTTTGTATTTCTATCGTTCCTTTCAAAAGATCGGTCAGTTCTTTTACCACAGCCATTCCTACACCAAAGCCGGGTTTGTTCTTTTGTGTTTCGGCACGATAAAAACGTGTAAATATGTTTTCTTTTTCGACTTTACTCATACCAATGCCGTTATCTTTTACTTCAAGCGTTAAGCTATTGCCTGTAATTTGAAGATGCACGGTAACAGAACCTTCCGGCTTATTGTATTTAATAGCATTAGAAACGAGGTTATTGACTATTTTCTCGTATGCATTAGCCGGAAAAGCCACGGGGTAAGTTTCTTTGTTACAAATAAAGTGCAGACTAACTTTATTTTTTTCGGCTTCGGGATAAAAATTATCCGTTAAATTTTTAGTAAATAGTACGACGTCGCCCACCAGATAATGAACTTTAAAATCTTCCCTTTCCAGTTTAGAAGCTACTAATAGTTCATCAAGCAGGAGCACAAGCTTTTCCGAATTTTTTTCAATAAGGTCGAATTGCGCTTTGTTGCTATCGTTTTGTAATTCTTGCTTTAAGACAGATAAAGGGCCATTAATGAGAGTAAGCGGGGTTCGTACCTCATGGGCAATATTTTGAAACAAGCGCGACTTTGTTTTTTCTAGATTTTCTTTTGAGCGTTTTTTGAACCAAAAATAGAATGCAACACCTGTTAATAGTAATGCAACAATTAATGCCAGAAAAACAATAACAGTCTTTTTGTTTTTTTCTTTTTGGATGGTTAATTCCTGCCCACTGATCTGAAGATCCTTTTTCTCCAGTTGGTATTTATTTTCGAGGTCCTGTATCAGTTTTTCTCTGTCTACATTAAATAAAGAATCACGCAGGGTAGTTTGCAGGTTTTTGTAGTACAAGGCATTTTTATAATCATTTTTTGCTTCGTATAAATTACTAAGGTTCTCATAAGCATGTATCCGTTCGTTTTTTCTGGAAAGAGAAATGCTCAGATCGAGGGCTTTCATGAGGTTAAACTCGGCCTTGTCGTATTGTTTACTCTCAATGTATAATTGGCCAATATTTAAATAAGCGGCTAACCTAAACGCTTCGTGCTCGGGTTTGGAAATAAGGGCAATATTTTTTGCATAGTAATATTCGGCCGAATCCAGATTTTTCTTACCCAGCTGGTATGCACTTCCCAAGGAATTATAAATGTTGGCAAGGATTTCTATTTTATCAAAGTTTTTTAATTTTTTTTCGGAATCCAGGAGAATCGCAATGGCCTCATCAAACTTTTCCCGCCTTTGTAAAATGGCTGCGATGTTACAATTAATGGTAGTGTAATAAAGCATATCGCCATCCTTGTATTTTATATCGGCCGCTTTTTTAAGATAAGAGATCGATTTTTCATAATCGCCCAGCTGATAAAATATAATCCCGAGGCCATTATTATAACTGGCCATTTTTTTGGTGTTGTTAAACTTCTCCGAAAGATTAAGGGCTTTTAGATAGTAAGTGACTGAACTATCAAATTGCGATTGGTAATTAAAACATTCTGCAATATTACCAAGCGCTTCTGCATTGGTAAGCTCGTCTTTAAACTGATAGCCTATTTCTAAGGCTTGTCTTGCCAGTATTAATGCGGTGTCGGGTTTACTAAGTTTGAGTATGGCCGAAGCAAGGTTATAATTTTTTGCTTTATTGATCCCTTCGGTAGTTTTTATTTTTTCGAAGAGCGAGTCTAGTGTAGACTGCTGTGTAGTTCCGAATGAAAAAACAGAAACACATAAAACAAAAAGGGCAATTAGAAGTAGACGCATAAGAGGAGACTCAATAACTATTCTTATCAAAGATAAAACAATTACAAACAAAAAAAGACCGCCTTTTCAGACAGTCTTTAAGAAGGGTAAATGAAGGGGCTCGAACCCTCGACCCTCGGTACCACAAACCGATGCTCTAACCAACTGAGCTACATCTACCATTTGGGGCTACAAATGTAATAAAATATTTTATTACACGAAAATTTGAGTAAAAAAATTATTTCCCCGGCTGCTTATTGTAGTTTACCATATAATGCAAGCCAACAGACTCTTTACGTCTTATAGCATGTTTAATAATTAAATACCCGATGCAGATCAAATTACGGAGTTCGCCCAGCTTTTGTGTTACCGTCGTTTCTTCATACAAACTCTCGTTTTCTTTATAAAGGATCTCGAGTCTGTCGAATGCCCTTTTTAAACGGAGTTCGGATCTTACAATGCCTACATAATTACTCATGATCTGCTGTACTTCACGTTGCGATTGGGTAATGAGGACCATTTCCTCTGCATGCTCTGTCCCTTCGGCGTTCCAGTTAGGAACATGTTCTTCAAACGTAATCCCTGAAAGCATACTATTAGTGGTTTCTGCAGCACGGTGTGCAAATACAACGGCTTCCAGTAACGAATTACTTGCCAAACGGTTTGCCCCGTGCAGGCCTGTGCAGGCGCATTCGCCAATGGCTAATAAGTTTCCGATGCTTGATCGGGCTTGTTTATCTACTAAGATACCACCGCATAAATAATGCATAGCAGGCACTACCGGAATTAATTTCACAAAGGGATCAATGCCCAACCCCATGCATTTGTTGTAAATATTAGGAAAATGTTCAATAAAGGCTTTACGTTCAATATGGCGGCAATCGAGGTATACAAAATCTTCCCCGCGTGTTTTCAATTCGTTGTCAATGGCACGGGCAACAATATCACGCGGCGCCAGCGATAGGCGATCGTCATATTTATGCATAAATTCTTTACCATCCATTGTTTTTAAAACAGCACCAAAGCCGCGAATGGCTTCTGTAATTAAAAAACTCGGGTATTCGCCCGGGTTGTATAAGGATGTAGGATGAAACTGTACAAATTCCATATCCTTAACCCTGCCTTTTGCCCTGTAAACCATGGCAATGCCATCGCCGGTGGCAATAGTGGGATTGGTAGTATTGGCATACACATGGCCTACACCACCTGTAGCCATTGCCGTAACTTTAGCAAGGATGGTGTCAATTTTCTGGGTTTTGGTATTTAAAATATAGGCGCCAAAGCATTTAATATCTTCGGTATGCGAGGTTACTACCTGCCCTAAATGGTGCTGGGTAATAATATCAATAGCATAATGATGATCGAGAACCGTAATGTTTTTATGCCTGCGGATCTGCGCAATCAGGGCGCGTTCTATTTCGTAACCGGTAATATCTTTGTGATGCAGGATGCGGTGTTCGGAGTGCCCGCCTTCTTTAGCCAGGTCATAAGTTCCCTGCTGTGTTTTATCAAAATGGACTCCCAGTTCAATCAATTCCTTTACCCGTTGAGGGCCTTCTGTAACAACAATTTTCACGGTTTCAAGGTCACAAAGGTTGGCTCCGGCAATGAGGGTATCTTCAATGTGTTTTTCAAGGCTGTCACCTTCCTCCCATACAGCAGCAATACCGCCTTGTGCGTACTTGGTGTTCGATTCGTCTTCGTTACTCTTGGTAACTATCCACACATTGCTATTATCCGCAACTTTAAGTGCGTAACTAAGGCCGGCAATACCACTCCCTATAATTAAAACATCTACTTTTTGCTGCATGATACAAACCCTTGTGGGCAACGAAAGGGCTAATTTATAGTTAATTTGAACTATAAACAAAACTAATTGTTTATTATCCTAAACGAATCATTCCGTATCTTTGCTCATTATTTAATCCCACAAAAAATGGAAGCTACTATTCCTTATACCATCTACATTGAAGCCACACCAAATCCGGCTTCCATGAAATATGTAACCAATAAAGTTTTAATTAAAGAAAAAGGCGCCAGTGCCGAATATAAAAATAGCAGCGAAACGCAAACCGCTCCTATTGCCGCTAAATTATTTCAGTTTCCTTTTGTGAAAACAATTTTTATTGCGGCAAATTATATTACCATTACCAAAACAGATGCGGTTGACTGGGACGATATCAGCCTTGAATTACGGGTGTTTTTAACCGATTACCTCAATGCCGGTAACCTTATCATTACGGCCCTGCCTCAACAGGAAGTAGCGATTGACAATACGTTTACAGAAACAAAAACAGTAAGCACACAACACGTTGCCCCAAAAGATGAAGTAGAAGCTAAAATCATTGAAGTGTTGGATCAGTATATTCGCCCGGCAGTAGAAAACGATGGAGGCTTAATTACCTTTAAAGATTTGAAAGACGGTGTGGTAACTGTGCAAATGCGCGGTGCCTGTAGCGGTTGCCCAAGTAGCACCATGACCTTAAAAGCAGGAATAGAAGCGTTGTTAAAACGCTTACTACCCGATGCTGTAAAAGAAGTGGTAAGCGAAGCCATGTAATTTCCATCTTACTATTTATCCGCGTAAGCAATACTCAATACATGTATTTTAATCCCTTCTATTTGCTTTAATGCCTGGCAACAGGCTTCAATCGTAGCGCCTGTTGTAATCACATCATCTACCAGGATCACATATTTATGCTTAAGATCGTCATAAGCAGGATCTATTTCAAAGGTGTCTTCTACATTTTGCCAGCGCTCAAATTTATTTTTGCGTGTTTGAGATGTCGTAAATTCCGATCGTTTTAAAACACTTGTATTTAAAGGAATATGTAATTCCTGTGCGAGTCCTTTGGCAAATTCTTCACTTTGGTTATAGCCACGCTGTCTGTATTTTAAGGGATGCAGAGGAACAGGAATAACACAGGCCGATGCCATGATGTGTGAATGGGCTGCAAGATCCTGCGCATACCATTTTCCAACCAATACCGCCAACTCTTTATTGCCCTTGTATTTAATAGCGTGCAGTATTTTTTGAATGCTTCCCTTTTTATGAAATATATAAAAGCTACTCACCACTTCAAGATCGACCCGGCCGTAAAATAAATTTTTGACGGGATTAACAGACGCCGAATGAAAATTGGTTTTAGGTAAATTAAGGTAGCAATAATTACAAATCCCGTCTTCGTGCTTAAACAGTGAATCTCCGCAGGCGGCACAGTTACGCGGGTATATAAGTGAAATAAAATCGCTGAGCATGGATTTATAATTTACCTGCCAGGGTACAGCTCAATTTGTATTTGTTTACTTTGCCCGAAAAATTAAACAGTTCAACGTATACCACGTAAATGCCGATAGCGGCTTTTTCGTTATCGTCGTTTATACCATTCCAGCTAAAGGTGCCATCCTGCATCAGTTGCTCGTTGCGGATCAGGTAACGTACCTGCCTGCCTTTACTGTCGTATATATACACGTTGGCAGCTTTTCCGGGTTCATCCAGCTTGTAGGTAATATTTAGGACATCGTTATAGCCATCATTATCGGGCGAAAACAAAGGATTGGAAATGTTTACCCCGTTTCCGCCATCGGCTTGCATGTATTGTGAATTCAGATAGGCCGGAGTACCAAAGCCAACTCTTTCGGAAGCACTGTTCCAGTTTGTTTTATCATTTGTTGGTCGGTTAAAATCAATACGTTCTAATGAAACCCCTTTAGTACTTATCAATAAAGGAAAATGCATTTTGCTGTTATAAATAAAATTGTCAATGATCAGGCCTGCTTTATCACTCAGCGTAACAACATCTGCATCACTATTTAGAGTAGGCAAATCAGGCATATCTAAAAATCCTTTGGGATTAATGGTTTGGTAATTTGCTTTTACAACAGTGCCGTTTTCACTTAGTACAATATAAGTTTCAGGAAATAGCAAATACCCTTCTTCCGAAATATTCTCCAGATCTTTTAAAGTGTTGGTCAGTGTATCCAGCGACCCTATCTGCAGATCTTTTAAATCAACGGTTTTACCACTCTTATTATAAAGTTCTACATAATCAACACCACCTGTTCCGGGTTCGCTGAGTACTTCGTTAATAATAATGTCGTTTGGCAGAGGAGCTTCCGGCAAAGCAAATGGTATAGCGTTACCAGGGGCAATCACATTTCCTGCACAATCTCTGATGCCATCTGAGAGTGTACAATGATAGATAATGCCTTGTTGTATGGCAGTCGATAATTTTAGTTTCACTTTGCGGTAATCAGTGCCTATAGGCATTACAGAGCTTGGTTGACCTAGTCCATTATCGAAAGTATATACCATAGAGCCGGCAAGGCTGCTGCTATCCAATGGCTCTGAAAAAAGAAGTAAAATCGTATCAGCATCCATTACTACAATGCGCTCCAGTTCCGGAACCTGATTATCTGCATTAGCAGCAGCTACTGAATTTTTTTTACCCGGAGTGCCGCCATTGGCATTACTGCTGGCTTTCCAGTTGCTTTGCCCGCCACAGGGGTTGTTGGCATCTACCTGCTCCATGCTCCACCCACCGTCCGATTTATTGGCATTATTATACCAGTCTGATGTATAACTGATAGAATGAATTACCACATGATTGCTATCCCTTAAGGTAAGGGTGGTGCCCCCGTTTGGTAAAGACGGGAGGCTGGTTACTTCGTAAGCGGTTATGCCAAAAGCACTAAAAGCAAGGGCATTGCCTGTTCCGGTCAACACAATAAAACTATCGGGTTTAATATGGATAGCAGGTAATTTTTTAGAAACCGTTGGCGTTGAAAAACTCCAGTCTTTTAAGTTGATCGTATAAGCGGTGCGATTCTTTAATTCAACATATTCTTCTAATGGTAAATTAATTGCAGGATCGGGATCAGGCATCAGCTCATTCATAACCACATCATAAGGCTTGTGTTTATAGTAAGAAAAAGTCCCGGTATTAGGGCTTATCACATTGCCGTTGCAATCCGTTATGCCATTTAAGGTTACAGTATAATTTGTGGCATTTACTAATTTGGATGCCAATGATAAATCCACACAGAAATTTCCGTTTATAGCTACTGCAAGTGTGGGTATACCAATGCCATTACTTACCATATAATTTGCCGGGGTATTTAACTGAGCAGTTGCAATAACATCATTAAAGCAAACAGAAATGTGTAAAGAATCTATAACGGTTACCAAGCTTACTTTTGGTCCGGTTACATCGGCTGCTATCGAATAGACAGAGTTTATAAACCCGGGAGTTCCTCCATCAACATCGGTTGATCCTAGCCAGTTATTAGCCTGCGAACAGTTAGCCCCCTGGTTTGGATTTATTTGCTCAAGCGTATAACCTCCGTCCTTTTTTATGGCATCGCCATACCAGCTATCCTGGTAGTTTACACTATCTATCACAGCATTGGAAGCCGTTTTAAGATAAATGTTATCGGAAGCATTATTCAGAGAGGGGAATGCATTGACGCCAAGCTTATTCATATAGCCTAATGCCGTAAACTGTGCTGTATCTGTTATAGGACAAATAATAACATAAGCGTTCGGAAGCATAATGTAATTTGGCAAGGTGGCGATAGAGCCATTATCGGTAAGTTTAAGTCCATTGAGGTTAAACGGATTGGTACTTCTGTTATAGATCTCTACAAATTCTGTAGCCGTTAAATTAACAAGAGGAGAAGGATCAGCATAAATTTCGTTAATAACAAGGTCTTTAAAAGCCGGAGTACCATAAACCATATAGTTAAATGTTGTAGTAGACGTAGAAATGGCATTTCCCGCTACATCCTGCACGGCATTAACACTAAGGGTATATGTATTTCCCGATACTAATGGAGTACTTAAGGATAAATGCACCAGTTTAAAATTGCCGGCGTCTCTACTTGCTGTTGCTGCTGTTCCTATACCCGGGTTTAGAGTATAATTTGGTGCTGTTTGAGAGCTTGCTATATCTACATTTTCATTGAACAGAACGTCTACACTTGTAGAAGAAGTCGGTGTGGCACTTACGAGTATAGGTGCAGTAAGGTCTAATATAACGGGGCCAACTACAATGTCATCGAATACATGTTTTTGAGTAAAAGAAGCAGTAGATTGTGTGATGTAAAAGCCAAAGGAATTGGATGTAGTAAAAGTAGCATCAGTGGTTGTTCCTTCACTCACATAATTATTGCCCGTTCCTGTTATATCCCTTTCAAGTGAAAACACATTGGAGGAATTTCTTACGACCTTAATTTTAAGGGTATTGTTCGATAGGTTGGTAATACCATCTGCTCCGTCAATAATTTTAACCGCTGTCCCCAATGTTCCCGATCGCTTATACAAACAGATCTCGTCCAGTGTATTTCCTATTCGTACAAAATAGCCATTAATACTGGTGGATAGGAGGTTTGTAACATCGCTTGTAAGGTAAACATCCACATAATTGGTACCCGAAGTATTAAATTGCAGATTTACATAAAACTCCCACTGGCAGTTATTTGCCAGGGAACTGGCCGTACTTATATAAAAAGCCGAATTGCTTGTTGTGTTAGCAGACTTCAGCTGTGAAGCTACAACCGTAAAATCGCCTGAAGTATTTAGCGTCCAGGTTGGATTAGAGGTAAAATCACCATCGGTGAAATCATCCGTAATCTGTGCGTGTGTCTTTATAAATAGGGAAAGGAGAATCAGTACGGAAAGAATACGATTTATCTTCATAAATTTTATAAAAATCCAAGTTAGGTAATTTTTTTCATTGCAAATAATTTAACACCTTTGATGTGTATATAAATAGCAGTAAAATAAGGCACCTTATGGATGATGGTTTTATGTAAGCTGTAACTAAAATATATTTATTTGCATACGAATAAACTTTAAAAGACCATAAACAAATAATTAATATGAAAATTGCAGTAGTTGGCGCAACCGGTTTGGTGGGCACAAAAATGTTAGAAATTTTAGCGGAGCGGCATTTTCCGGTTACAGAATTAATTCCTGTAGCTTCAGAAAAATCGGCAGGAAAACTCATTGTGTATGATGGAAAACCGTATAAGGTGCATTCCATGCAAGCCGCTATCGACGCTAAACCGCAAATAGCATTGTTTTCTGCAGGCGGAACAACGTCTTTAGAATGGGCTCCGAAATTTGCCGAAGCAGGCGCAACTGTTATTGATAATTCGTCGGCATGGCGTATGGACCCTACAAAGAAATTAGTAGTGCCCGAAATTAACGCACACGAATTAAAAGCAAGCGATAAAATTATTGCCAACCCTAATTGCTCTACCATACAAATGGTAGTGGCTTTAAATCCTTTACACAAAAAATATAAAATAAAAAGAGTGGTAGTTTCTACATACCAGTCTGTAACAGGCACCGGCGTTAAAGCGGTAGATCAGTTAATGAACGAGCGCTCGGGCATTACCGGTGAAATGGCTTACAAGTATAAAATTGATTTGAATGTCATTCCACAAATTGATGTGTTTACTGAGAACGGGTATACCAAGGAAGAAATAAAAATGGTAAACGAAACTAAAAAAATTATGGGCGACGATTCGATTCGTTTAACGGCTACAACAGTGCGTATTCCTGTAATGGGCGGTCACAGCGAAAGTGTGAACATTGAATTTGAAAACGAATTTGAGGTAACAGATATTTTTGAAATGATGCGAACTACAAAAGGAATTATTTTGCAGGACGATATTTCTCAGCAGTTGTATCCTATGCCTATGACTGCACATGACAGAGATGAGGTATTTGTGGGTAGGATCCGCCGTGATGAAACGCAACCCAAAACCTTAAATATGTGGATCGTATCTGATAATTTGCGTAAAGGCGCTGCTACCAATGCTATTCAAATTGCAGAATACCTGGTAAAGCATAAATTAGTTTAGAAAAGGCAAAAAGGATTTAAGAGATATAAATCCATTTAGTAGTTGTAAAATATAATCGGAATCTGTCTACCGATAAACAGGCGGGATAATACTTTTTGTTTACAACCCCGAAGGGGTTGAACATACATAAGATCTAGCCGTAAACAGAACTCTCTTGAAAGAGAGAAATCTGTGGACTGCAACCCTGAAGGGGTTGAATAGTTTATGAATTTTTTGACATAAAAAAAGCTGCTACACCCATCCCCGTTAAAGTGTAGCAGCTTTTTCATTTTGGTTTAAACTAAACAAAACCTATGATAAAGAACGTAGTGTAAAGTTACAACCTAGTTTTCCGTTTAAAACACCTAACTAATAAGTGGTAGGTTTTATCTAATAAGTGGTTACAATTACATCTATAGTGGTAAATAAAAAACCCTTCTGCTATAAATCAGAAGGGTTTTAATTGTTTGAAAAGGTAATTGTTTTGAGTGCTCGTACAAAAAACAGGCCTATGTTAAAAGGAAATTAATTTTACACCAAACGTAAAAGGGTATAATTCAGGACCTTTACCATGTTCAAACAAACCGGTTAATGCATAATCAGCATAAAGTGTAAAGTTGCTGTAGCCTATGCTGGCGTGGGCATTTATACGAAATGGATTCATATTATAACTGTCTTTTCTAATCAATTTTATGTCCTGGCCTTCCAACTCCAGTACCTGGCGTGTGCGTGATCCCAGTCGGTAGCCGCCAATAACACCAACCGCTACGTGAAATGCCTTGTCTGCATTTTTGCTGGAATTAAACTCCAGTAAAACAGGTATGTTCACAAAGGCCGATTTAAAACGGTTCTTTTTATAGTTATATATACCGCTCGAATCAATAGTACCATAGGTAAAGCTACTGTCAGGATTTAAGGTTGTACGGTTGCTGAATTGATACTGGCTCCATTCGAAACCTAAACCAATCACCAGGTTTATATATTTTTTATAGATATGAATGTCTTTTTCAAAAGGATTTAGCTGGAAGTTCAATGATTTGCCATAGTCTAAAGCCATGTACTCCTGGCTTTTTGGTAAGTTAAAACTTCCGCCCGATGTCCAGCCGTTTACGCCTATTCCAAAGCCTGCCCAGTTATGGAAATCATCATCTTCGCTGCCACGTATATTTATCCCATCTTTATTAATGATTATCAGTTTTCTTTTCTTAAAATTAATGGTGGTTGAATCTTTTTTACCATCCGTTCTTTTAGAAGCCTCGTCATCTACCACTTTTGCAATGCTCGAAGAACTGGAAGCTTCTGCACTGACATCTTTAGGGTCGCCTTTAAATTTGATCATACTGGAACCGGTGGCGTTGGCATTTATTTTTTGCGCGGCATATACTTTTGCCGATGAAGCACCTGATACTGTAACATTGGTAGAATTGGCGTTTAGTTTATAGGCTTTTAAGATAGATGCCCCACTTACAGTGCCTCCCAGTATTTCGGTAGAACCATCGAGGTTAACACCCGAGGCCCCACTTACTGTTACATCTGTTACTCTTGTTTTAACGCTGGCACGTACATCGCTGGCACCTGTAGCATCAATCGATAAACTGTCTGTTTCAAGGGTGTTGGTAATTGTAACTCTTGATGCTCCACTGGTAGTGATCTGGTTAAGATGATTCCCTTTTACATACACTTTATACCCATTTCTAAAACTTCCTTTTCCTCTAATGGTTAATATCCCATCTTCTATAGAAGTATAAACGTTATTAATTTCCGACTCGTTAGCTACTACTTTTATAGAAGCCGAATCGCTCTGTGTAAATTCCACACTGGCTGCTCCCGACACTTCCATTTTGGTAAAGGGCTTGGTTTCCCTTGTTTGTGAAATTTGCGCATTCAGGGCTAAGCCGCTAAGCACAAGGAACGATGTTAATAATAGTGTTTTCATATTGTTATATATAATGTATTTAATGCTGTTTTTGATTTCTGCAGATTTTATACATAGGACGCCACCCCTTACAGAAAAGTTACAGGGAAACTGAAATTTTTTAGAAAAAGGATGTTAGAGGGCTAAATTGGGCTTAGAAATCGTCTTCTACCACTTTCTTCGGTTTGAACAGCTCTTTCAATAGCTGAATAAGGGTATATATGAAGTATATAAATAACAAAATAATAACTACTGCGGCAATCACAACAAGGGTCATAAACGTAGATGTAATGCCCGCAGGAATAACAACAGCCGGAAAAAAATAAATAGCCAGGGCAATAATGCAAACCGCCAGTATCAGTGCCAGGATATATAACAAGGCGGTTCCTATAACCGAATCGGAAGAACCATTTTTGGCACTCTTTTTTGGATGTGGCAAAGGTCTGGATAGGGGATGCTTGTTTACAAAAACTTCTTTGATAGATGTTATAGGCGTCTCAGACTTTATGCGTTGAGAGCGCTGGAAAGGTTTATCGTATTGCGATACCGTTTTTTTGGAAATTAAAGTTGTTGGAGCAATTTTTTTCGTAAGTGTATCCGGACTGTCAAAAATAGCAGAAGATAAGGCTGTGTTCTGAGATGAAAGAACCTTAGCGTGATGATGAGAAAGGTCGTAATAGATACCCCGTGTATAGTGTCGGGTGTAGAATTTAGAACAAGCGCTTAAACTTAAGATGAGGCATGTACCGGCTATCTTCAAGTAGCTGTACATTATTTTAATGTGCTTTTATCCAATCAATCATATCCGTAATTACTTTTCCGTCCATATTACCCTGTTTCTCATATTCGGCGGGGAGCGATTTTCCTTCGCCTTTCATAAACAAATGGTTTAAGCCGGGATAAGAAATGAAGTTGTTTTTTGGATCGGCGCCCAGCTGTTCTTTCCATAAGGCATAATCCCTCATGGTTACCTGGTAGTCTCTCTCACCTTGTAATACAAGAATAGGTTGCTTTAATTTTTTAGCGACTTCTACCTGTTTGTATTTACTGAGGGATTGCCAATAGAAGGAAGGTAAATCCAAAGGAAGTTGCTCCGGTTTAGCTGTTTTTAAAAGCTTCGGATCTTTTACCATTTTTAAATCGGCTCTCAGGTCATCCATAAATTTTTTCTGTTCTTGCTGCAGGGTATCTACCGAAAGTAAATAGGCATATTGTTCCAATATCAGGTCTTCCAAAGGTCTTGCGTTTCCGGCAAGTAATATAATTCCGCTTGGTTTACATTTAGTTGCAATTAAAGGAGTACACATAGCGCCTAAGCTATGGCCAATGATAAACAGCTTGGAATCTTTTGTAACAGGATTTTTTTTCATCAGCTTAGCTGCGTTTACAGCATCTTCAATAACCTCTTCGTTAATTCCAACCTTGTTAATGGTTGTAGCCATTTCATTTTTATAGGTCAATGTTCGCTTATCGTACCTTATGCTGGCAATACCACTAGAGGCTAATCCAACGGCAATATCTTTCAATATTTTATTGGGGCCTATGGTTTCATCTTTATCATTTGGCCCGGAGCCTGCCACTAACACAACTACCGGAGGATTTTTTACATTATTGGGAATACAGATGGCTGCCGGCAAATTATAGTCTCCTGATTTTAAAGTGACTTTCGATTCGTAAAACTTACTGGAGTTATAATACTCAGGATAGTTATAGGCAGTCGTGTTTTTAGGAGGTACAAAAAAGATCCCCACAATTTTATGTGCAGCATTATAGGAGAGTTGAAGATCGAGTTTGGTTTTTACAAAGGCACAACGAACACTCACAATTTCAAGAGAGTCTTTTTGTTGTGTACGGATATCGCTGTAAGACTGAAATTCTCCCAGGTAACGGGGAATACCCTCCCAGATTTTTCTCAGCATTTCGGGATTGATCTCGTTGCTTACACTGGAATCAAACATTACCCGGCAGCTGTCGTACTGGGCGCGTTGCATTTTCTGAATTAAAGAAACCGAAAGTTCCTGATTGGTTTGTGACCGTAGGAGTGCAGAAGTGAAACTAAAAAGAAACAGGTAGCAGAAAAATTTCATAGCCGAAATATATTTTCAACTAATGTAAAATTAATTACTGAGATTTTGAATAAATTACCATGTATGCGACAGCACACATGGTAATTTCAAACCCGATGAATTCAGAATTAAAATGGCAATTCCATAGGGACATCCATTAATAAAATCTCGGTATTATCATCGTTGATAGTAATATCAAATTTATCTGTTTCCCAGATGCCATAAGCATCCCTTGTATTTAAGGCTTGTCCGTTAATAGTAGCGCTACCGCTAATTACAAAAGCATAAACGCCATTACCCGGTCTTTTGATGGTATAGGTTTCCCTTTTGTTTTTATCAAATTTTCCTAAAAAGAACCATGCATCCTGGTGAATCCATACGCCTTCGTCGTTTTCGTTGGGCGATAAAATTTGCTGAAATTTATTTACCCTGTCTGCTACATTTAACGATACCTGTCCGTAGCGTGGACTCACATTTTGTTTGTTGGGAAATAACCAGATCTGCAATAATTTCAAATCTGTTTTGCCATTATTGTATTCGCTGTGTACTACGCCAGTTCCGGCGCTCATAACCTGTACATCGCCCGGTAAAATAACTTCACCATTATTACCCATATTATCTTTGTGTAATAACTGGCCTTCGAGTGGAATCGTAATAATTTCCATATTATCGTGCGGGTGGGAACCAAATCCCATTCCGCCTGCTATTTTATCGTCGTTTAAAACGCGTAACACACCAAAACTCATGCGGTTTCTATCCTGATAACCTGCAAAACTAAATGAATGATGGGCGTCTAACCAGCCGTGGTTAGCGTGCCCTCTTGTATCTGCTGAGTGAAAAACACTTTTTGCCATAATTGTAAGTATTAAATTGTATAACAAATGTAACAACAACTATTGTATATACAAATGTTATTAGGAATATTTAACTTAATCATATCATTCAAGCTAAATACCAGCGTTTAATCCCTTAATTTATCCAGTAAAATACCAATTTCCTTGGTTTCGCTGTCTGTCAGTTTAGTAAACAGGTCGAGTTCAATCTGTGCTAATTTGGGGTTAATTTCCTCTAATAGCCCCAGGCCCTTGTGTGTAATGGTAATTTCTACTTTTCGCCTGTTATCTTCACAAGGAACACGGTTAACGTAGCCTTTAATTTTTAATTTTTCTACCAGGCGGGTAGCATTGCTCATGCGGTGGATCATACGTTCCTGCACAGTAGATAGGTTCGCAGGTTTACCATGCTGGCCTTTTAAGATCCTTAGCACATTAAACTGTTCTTCAGAAATGCCATATTGCTTAAAGCAATCGTTTGTTTTTTCTCCAATCCAGTTGGATGTAAACATAATACTCAGCAACGCACGTTGCTGCTCTGTTTTAAATTTCTCAGTCCTTAACTCTTCTTCCAGCCTCATAAATTGTAGTATTTATATTCTATAAAAAATAATTGCTTTTGTTTACCCAAAAAAAAGATAACAATAGGTTACACCGCGGCAAGATATACAGTTACCCGATTAAATATGATAAAGGGACAATTAAAAAAAGTTAATTCAAATAGCCTTCGATACTTGTATCGAAAGAATGTTTGTATTCGCTTACAGAGCCATAATTAGTTCCGTCAACTACAACCGAAGTTCCTTTTACAGTTCCGAGTTTACTAAAAGCAACAGATTGTTTTTTCAGTTCCGCTTCTAATGCAGCTGCATTGCTTGCTGAAAGACTTACTACCACACGGCTTTGTGCTTCTCCAAATAAAAAGGAATCCTTACGAATAGCGGCATCGGCGCTGATTTCGAATCCTAAATTATTTACCATAGCACTTTCCAGTAAATTCATAAACAAGCCACCATCACTCACATCATGTGCAGAGTTAATGAGTTTGTTTTTTATAATGCTGCTTACAACTGCTTGCACATTAAATTCTGTTTCCAGGTCGAAGAATGGCGCAGGCGTATTTTTTACTTTATGGAAATTGTATACATATTCGGAAGAAGAAATATCATTTTTACTTTCGCCGATTAAATAAATCACGTCGCCTTCGTTTTTAAAATCGAGAGTTGTTTGTAATGTTTTATCTTCCAGGATCCCAATCATACCAATAGTTGGAGTAGGGAATACAGGTCCTTCGTAACTCGACTGATTGTAAAAACTAACGTTACCACCGGTTACAGGTGTTTTAAATTTTAAGCAGGCACTGCTCATCCCTTTAATAGAACCAACAAATTGCCAGTACACTTCAGGGTTGTATGGATTTCCAAAATTTAAACAATTAGTTACTGCGCTTGGAGCACCGCCTGAGCATACAATGTTACGGGCGGCTTCGCTCACAGCAATGGCACAACCTACTTCAGGATCGGCATTTACGTAGCGTGCATTGCAATCAACCGTCATAGCCAATGCTTTTTTAGTTCCTTTTACATTAACGATAGCGGCATCGCTTGGCTTGTTGGTGCTCATATTAATGCCGCCTACCATGCTGTCGTATTGATTATAGATCCAACGTTTGCTGGCCAGATTTGGAAGTTTTGCTAAAAACTGCATGACAGGCTTCAAATCGTTAGGCTCTATAACAGAAGCAATATTGAATTTTTTTGATTCTGCAAAGTAAGCAGGTTCTTTGTATTCGCGTTTGTAAATTGGTGCACCACCGCCTAATACTAATACTCCGGCAGGCACATCAGCCACCAACTCTTCATTCATATAATATTTTAAACGGTCGCCTGCAGTAACTTCTCCAATTTGAGCGCAGTTCAAATCCCATTTGTCAAACACCGCCTGTACTAATGCTTCTTTGCCTTTTTCAACCACCACTAACATACGTTCCTGTGATTCGGATAATAGTATTTCGAAAGGGTGCATACCTGCCTGGCGTGTAGGTACTTTATGTAACCAAATGTTCATGCCGTGTTCGCCTTTAGCGCTCATTTCGGATGTTGAACAGGTAATACCTGCTGCACCCATATCCTGCATACCAATAACAGCACCTGTTTTAATAACTTCTAAAGTTGCTTCCAGTAATAATTTTTCCTGGAAAGGATCGCCTACCTGTACAGACGGTAAATCTTTAGCAGAATCTTCGGTTAAGTCTTTACTGGCAAAGGCAGCACCTGCAATACCATCTTTACCGGTTGATGAGCCCACAATAAATACCGGGTTTCCAACGCCGTAAGAAGTAGCACTTACTGTTTCTCCTTCTTTCACAATACCTACGCTCATAGCATTTACCAGAGGGTTTACGTTATAGCATTCGTCAAAAAACACTTCGCCACCAACTGTAGGAATACCAAAAGCATTACCGTAATCGCCAATGCCTTTTACAACGCCTTTAAGCAACCACTGCGTTTTTTGAGAACTGATATCTCCAAAACGTAAGGAGTTTAGTTGTGCAATAGGGCGTGCACCCATTGTAAAAATATCGCGGTTAATACCGCCAACACCTGTTGCAGCTCCCTGATAAGGTTCTAAAGCGCTTGGGTGGTTATGAGATTCTATTTTAAAGCAACAGCCTAAGCCATCTCCAATATCCACTAAACCGGCATTTTCTTCACCTGCTTTGGCAAGCATATGCGGGCCGTCTTTAGGTAAAGTCTTTAACCAGGTAATAGAGTTTTTGTAGGAGCAGTGCTCGCTCCACATAACAGAGAAAATGGAAACTTCCGTAAAATTTGGTGTGCGGCCTAAAATTTCTTTGATTCTGTCAAATTCTTCGGGAAGTAATCCTAAATTTTTTGCTGCTTCAACATCTGCTAATTGTTCGGAGTATTTTATAGTTGCCATATGGTGTATATTTCAGGTAAAAACGGTGAAAATTAAAGGCCTAAAGATACAGAATTACTGTAAAAACGGATAGATTTTGTTAATGAGTTTTAATAAATAGGGCATTTTGCAGGCTTTTTTTGAGAAGCAGTACAAATGCAGGATAAGCGGGATGAAGCAAGCAATATAAATCCTACTTTCGTTCGACTATTTATGGATGTAAAATTCAGGATCATGAAAAATGCAGATTACTACATCGAAAAACTTCAATTGACCAGCCATGTGGAAGGTGGGGCATTCAGAGAGACTTACCGATCAGGGATGACTCTTGCTCAGAAGCACCTTTCAAATAATTTTAAAGGAGACAGGAATGCCTCAACAGCTATTTATTTCTTATTGAAGTATGGGCAATTCAGCGCTTTACATAAAATTGCTTCCGATGAGCTTTGGCATTTTTATGAAGGAGATAGCTTGCATATTTATGAAATAACTGTGGATGGAACATTAATTATTCATAAGCTTGGAAGGGATTTAGAAAAAGGCGAAACATTTCAGTGCATAGTTCAGGCAGGAAGCTGGTTTGGGTCGCGCTGCGAAGTAGCCGGCGGATTTTCTTTGGTGGGATGCACCGTTGCTCCGGGATTTGATTTTGAAGATTTTTTATTGGCTGACAGAGTAGAGCTTTTTACTCTATTTCCGCAGTATAAAAAACTCGTTCATGAATTGACTTATGATAAACCACACTAAGAATTATACTTGTTTTTTCGCGAGGGTTAGAATATCACTTACTTCAATAGCTTGCTTGGTATATCCGGATAAGGTAACGTTGATCATGGCGCGGCCTACTTCCTGTATGGTACAGGCTGAATTAGCAAAGAGACCTTTTATGATAGGGTATAACCAGCCCATATATTTATAGGCAGATAAAACATGTTGTTGTCCTTTGCTTGGTTTCATCATTCCGGGGCGGAAATTATAAGTTGCTTTAAAAGGAAGTTTAGCCAGGTCGTTTTCTGTTTTGCCTTTTACACGGGCCCACATGCTTTTGCCTTTTTCAGTGCTATCGGTACCAGCACCCGATACGTAACAAAAAGTTGCCTGTGGACTTACTTCGCTGAGTGTTTTGGCAAAGCCCAGTGTGAGGGTATAGGTAAGTTTCGTGTACTCATCTTCTTTCATGCCAATGGATGACACTCCGAGGCAGAAAAAACAAGCATCATAATTTTTTACCTGTTCTTTAATCGGTTCTATATTCGAAAAATCTTTGTGGATGATCTCCTTTACTTTTGGATGCGATACACCGGAAGGCTTTCGTACAATAATCAGGATGTTTTCTACCTGTGGGTTTTCCATGCATTCGAACAATACTCCTTCACCTACCATACCGGTAGCACCGGTTACAATCACGTTTAGTTTTTTCATGTGTTTGTTTTTATGTCCCGCTGATTTCGCCGATGAACGTTGATTTTTTATGTATTAAAGATACTGTTTTTATTCTGCGTTATCTGTGCGATCCGCGGGAAACGATTTTACTTTTTCCTTACCACCATTAACCCATCTCTTACCGGCAACAATATATTTTCTACTCTTGCATCCTGCTGTACAAATTTATTGAACTCATGCAAGGCCAGTGTTTCCCTATCCATGGCACTTTCAGGCATGGTAATTTTTCCGCTCCATAATACATTGTCGCCAATGATCAGTCCACCGGAGCTTAATTTTTCAATGGCTAAATGGTAATAGTTGAGGTAGTTTTTTTTGTCAGCATCAATAAAAATAAGGTCGATAGGATCTGTAATGGTTTTGATGTATTCTTTGGCGTCTGCAATTACCAGTTCTATTTTATTTGCATAATCTGTTTGCTGAATAAAAGATTTGGCAAAGGCTGAGGTTTCTTCATTGACATCAATGCTAATGAGTTTTCCGTTTTCTGCAAGTCCTTCAGCAAGACATAAGGCCGAATAACCGGTGTAGGTGCCAATTTCAACAATTAATTTCGGTTGTTTTAGTTTGGAAATAAAACTTAAAAAACGCCCCTGTAAATGCCCACTGAGCATACGTGGCGACACGACTTTTAAATGCGTTTCGCGGTTAAGCTTTTTAAGAACTTCGGATTCGTTGCTGGTATGTGTTGCGCAATAGTTGCTGAGGTCTTCGCTGATAAATTCCATGACATTCATTTATAGAACAAAGAACGTAAAAAAATAATGTTCAACGTATGATTTAAGGAAATTTACTAGATACTCTTATTCAATTTCTAGTTCCAGCTGTGCAGGCAACAGTTGAAAGGTCATGCGGTGCAAAGGTGTTGTACTATGATTCCGAATGGCTTCTCTATGAAGTTTGGTAGGGTAGCCCATGTTGCGCTCCCAGCCATAGTGAGGGTATTGAAGCGCTGCTTCTTTCATAAAATCATCGCGGTATGTTTTGGCTAAAATACTGGCAGCTGCAATGCTCAAAAATTTGGCATCGCCTTTAATAATGCATTGATGGGATATTTTTTTGTAAGGGGTAAAGCGATTTCCATCAATTAAGAGTAATTCGGGCTTTTGTTTTAATTGGTCAATGGCCCTGTGCATGGCCAAAAAGGAGGCCTTTAGGATGTTAATTTCATCAATTTCTACATTATCTACCACGCCAACAGCCCAGGTTAGAGCCTTTTCTTCTATTTCGGGGCGTAACTCATAACGATCTTTATCACTTAGTTTTTTACTATCATCCAACCATTTATTTTTATAGTTTTTTGGTAAAATAACAGAAGCGGCATAAACAGGACCCGCCAGACAGCCACGTCCGGCTTCATCGCAGCCTGCCTCAATTAAATGTTTATCGAAATAGGATTTTAGCATACTATGTTTCGTCATTGCGAGCGAAACGGAGTGTAGTGAAGCAATCTCACTTTACATGAGATTGTTTCAGCTCCTATCGTCGGTTCGCAATAACGGTTTAAATCTTTTCTAAAGTAGCTTTGATCTTGTCAAAATCAGGCTGTTTACCTGCATCTTCAAGGATCTCGGCGTATTGAATAATGCCGTTTTTGTCAATCACAAAAGCAGAGCGTTTAGTAACACCTAACATGCCAAAACCAAAGGTTTCGTATAAGGAATCATAGGCTTTAGCAGTTGTTTTATTAAAGTCGGATAATAGGTTGAAGTTATAGTTTTGTTCTTTTTTAAATCTTTCGAGGCTGAATAACGAATCGATAGAAATACCTACAACTTCAGCGTTTAAAGAGGTATATACATTGTAGTTGTCTCTTACACTGCATAGTTCAGCTGTACAAACACCTGTAAATGCAAGGGGAAAAAACAGGATCACTAAATTTTTTCCTTTAAAATCTGCTAAAGAAATTTCTTTTTTTTCGGTGTTAAATAATTTGAAGTCCGGGGCTGGTTGTCCTACAGTAATGGCCATGGGTTTAGTTTTTTTAGTTTTGCGTAACAAAATTAAGAGATTTTGAATTTTAAAGGGAATTTAATTCTCAAATAGTATAAACTTTACAAACTTTATCATTTTACGGGTGTTGTAACTTGGTATAAATCAAAGTAAATGATAATTTTGCACCCAAATTTATAAACATCTAAAATTTAATTATATGCCATTAGTAGGAAAAAAAGCGCCGTCGTTTAAAGCGGCAGCAGTAATAAACGGAGAAGAAATAGTAGACAATTTCTCATTAGATCAATACATCGGAAAAAAACACGTTGTGTTTTTCTTTTACCCAAAAGATTTCACATTTGTTTGTCCAACAGAATTACACGCCTTTCAGGAAAAACTGG
>JAZJZF010000002.1:4056-49277 GCA_040389965.1 Bacteroidota bacterium | reverse complement strand
CCTCAATATGCTATTGCATGGTTTGTAGCTATGGCATAGAAATTTGTGGATGAGTGTAGTAAAACAATATGCTCATGAAACTTTCTCAAATTTTTAAAACCCTTTTTAGGGGTAATGTTTTTACTCTCCTTTTCTTTTTCGTACCCGGAAATGACACTAAAACGATTAACAAAAAATAAAACCTATGGCTCGGTGTAATTTTTCTATAGAATTTTCTGACACTGCAGAAAGCCTTATTGAGCGTGCAAGAGAAGGTATTATACATGCCAAAGGAGAATTTACAGGAGATGTTACGCTGGGGACTTTTGTTGTGCCAACAGCTTTAGGAAATATAGAAGGACGTTATACTCTTGAAGATTCAGTGATTACCATATTTGTAGCAGATAAGCCTATGTTAATTAGCTGTAAACGTATCGAATCTGAGCTTCGGAAGTTTATGGTGTAAATTTCTTCGGCATATAAATTGACTATTAAACAGTATCACTAAATGTAATGTGCTATGAAAACAAATTTTTCTATATCAAAAGAAGAAAATACAGGTTCGATAAAAGATTCGGAAAAATCGGAGTTGATGCAATTATTTGAAGATGAAATCAGAAATCCATACCATGCGCAGATTGATTTAATCAATGCAATTTTGGAGCAGGAGTAAATAGCTCTGTTAGTTATAGCATAACTGTTTAAGTCAAAGGCGAAAAAAACCAGGCAGATCCTGCTTATAATTGATGACGCCCTTGCACCACACTCTTTTAAAATAATTTTTATGATTTGTAAAACGCCTAAAGGAAAACTTATTACAATTGGAGGTGCTGAAGACAAAGGCGATGAAATTATAAATAGTCAAAATATCACGTCGAAGCAGATCAAACGACTTGAAATTTTAAATCAATTAATTCCTTCTTCAAAGCAAAGAGGGGGAATCGAAATTATTACTACAGCATCATCAGAACCTATCGAAGTTAATAAGATCTACAAAAAAGCATTCAATAAGATCGGGTTTAAAAAAGTTGGTTTTATGAGTATTGGTAATCATCCCGACTCACATAATCCTATTTTTATAAAAAGAATAAAAGCGGCCCATGCGGTGTTGTTTAGTGGCGGCGATCAGTTCCGGTTATCTACTATACTTGGTAATACAGATATATTAGAAGCTGTAAAAGACAAGTATTTTAATGATCCCGATTTTATTGTTGCCGGTACAAGTGCAGGAGCTATGGCTGCAACAGAACTGATGTTGTATGAAGCAGAAAACCACGAAACACTTTTGAAGAAAAATGTAAAGGTAAGTTCGGGTCTTGGTTTTTTAGATGGTTGTATCATCGATACGCATTTTACCAGCCGTGGGAGGTTTGGGCGTTTGGCACAAGCTATAGTAATGAACCCTGGCTGCGTAGGAATAGGCATTAGTGAAAACACAGCACTCATTATCAAAAAAGGAAATGAAGCGTATTGCATCGGTTCAGGAATGGTTATTATTATCGACGGTAGAAATGTGGATCATACCAATATTGCTTATGCAGATGATGATGAAGCCATTTGTATTGAAAACTTAAAAGTGCATATTTTGTGTGAAGGAAATGGATATGAACTTCAGCAGCGGAAATTTATAGCCGATAAAAAAGATATAGCCAGGGAAGAAAGTGCGGAAATACGAATTCTCAAAGAAAAAAAAGATAAGTTGAAAATGGTAAAGTCAGATAAAGTGGCAAATAATTTAAACGTAAAAAAATCTAAACTAGTGTAATGTTATAGTTATTAGGGTTATCCCTTAAAAGAAAAGAGGGGAGACGTTTTTTTGCCGAATCAAATCTTTTTAATGCAAAATTTACTATTCCTGTCAAATTAACAGGGAAAAAACTAATCTGTTTTGCAATTAAACAGGGATTACATAAAACTTTTGATTTTATAGTATCCATTTTCCTTTTTTCCATTATATATAAACTTTGATGCCACATATTCGTTATTTACGATAGTGGATAAGAGACGGATTGATAAAAAACGTTAAACGGATTTTATTGGTATTAAACTTGAAATATGTTAAACAGCAAACCTTTTAAAATTTAAGAAAATGGTAGCAGAATACAGAGTAAACGATATGATGGAAAAGCGTTATAAAAACGTAAAGTACAGAGATGTAGAGAAGAAGATAGAAGCTGTTTCAAGACATGAAGCATTTGTGTTATTTGAAAATGCTAAAAAACGGTTGAACGATATTAATAACTGGGAATTACTTTGTGGAAAATCTCCGGCCGAATTTCAATTGACGGATGATATGGGGAATTTATTGGATTCTTCCGTTCCACAAATTGGAAATTTAATTAAAGTAAGACTTCATGCACCTTCAAATGGAGAAAATAAATACATATGGTATAAAGTAGAAGATTTTATACACGAAAAAAATTTATTGAGAGATACTGAAGATTTTGGTTTTAATGTTGTGCAAATTACAGACCCATTTTTAACAAATGAAACCAATCTGGAAGGAGTAACCTGTACATTTTTAGTAACACGTTCAGGCTGCACAGTAAGTGCTGTAGAGGTTGAAAGAACAAAAATTGTAACAAGCACTAATGGCATGCCTTTGTTTGATAAAATCAAAGAAAAAATAACAGATGCTTTTTCGTTAGTAGGATCTCCTAATCCGCAATGGAAAAGTCTTGTAAATGGAGTACTACAATACTAATAGCATTGTATTATATACCTAAACCCGTTACAATTTATTGTAACGGGTTTTTTAATTTAATAAAGTAGTGAAACAATATTTTTTTAATTATTTAAATCCGTGTATCAGAACTTACCGTATATGATAGAAATTATATAAAAACAACTACTATGAAAATGATTACAAAAATGGCTTTATTAGCGTGTGTGACGTTATTAGCCCAGGGTGCAGTTGCACAACAAAAAATGGATTCAAAAGAAAAAACAGTAATGGTTGGTGGAGCAGCAATGTATCCTTCAAAGAACATTATTGAAAACGCCGTAAACTCTAAAGACCATACAACTTTAGTAGCTGCTGTTAAAGCCGCCGGTTTAGTTGAAACCTTACAGGGTGCAGGGCCATTCACCGTATTTGCTCCAACCAATGAGGCATTTGACAAATTACCAAAAGGTACTGTAGAAACTTTAGTTAAACCCGAAAACAAAACCCTGTTAACAGGAATTTTAACTTACCATGTTGTTTCAGGAAAATTAAATGCTTCTGATATTGCCGAAATGATTAAAAAAGGGAATGGTAAAGCAGAATTAAAAACAGTTGCAGGTGGTATGTTAACAGCTACTATAAAAGGCAGTAACCTTATGTTAACAGACGAAAAAGGTGGCATGTCGATGGTTACAATTAAAGATGTGAATCAAAGTAATGGTGTGATACATGTTGTAAACACTGTATTAATGCCTAAATAAATTTTAGCACTATAATATGAAAACCTTATCTGCCGGCCGGTGGGTAAGGTTTTTTTATAAGTAATGATTCAGGTATAGAACAACAGGTTACTTATGGTTTTATATTAGGATTGTTTTTTTAACCAGCCATTAATAAACATTAAAAAGCCCGATGCAAAGAGTATGGAAAAAATAAGTGTAAGTATATTAAGAACGGAATAGATACTACTAATGCTTTGTACGTTTATAGTATGACTAAACCTGATAAGATAATCTGACAGGCTATCGATGACGGTTATTTTTGATAGTAAGCCTATATTACCGGCTAGCATTAAGTAGGTGGCTGTACTTTTCTCTTTTCTATGCAGTTTAATGATTGAAATTAAAATAAGAATTAATGGAATTAGAGCAAGAAGCTTATAAAACACATAAAATGCAAAAGGAAAAAAAGAGTCCATTGGTTTAGTTTTCAAGTAAAATAACCATTTTGTTATCAAATAATCCGGTTTATTAATTTTAACGTGTGGTTATTAGTCCGGATTTTAGTCCAAAAGTGTCAAACCGGGCCTAATGACTAAAAATCCCTCATTTGTATCCATTATTGGTTATTTCTGTGTGATATTGCCCTATATTTAATGTTAATTTTTAACAAAAATGTACTAGGAATAACAAAACAATGTATACTTTTGTCCTCAAATTTAAATACAGAGATGCGTACCTCCTCCGGGATTAAAATAAATACAACCATCATTATTTTTCTGGCATTTGTATTCAGGCTTTTGTTTATGAATGGTTGCCTTGCATCTCCACTTAAAAGTACTCAGGCTAATAAATTTGCATCCTCGCATTTTTCTAAAGGCATCGAAAAAAGAAGACAGAACATAGATCCGGTTGTTGCATCAAGCCCCGAAGAATATACTTCTGTAGATGTTTACGAAGAAAATGCGAATGATAAAGAAGACCTTATAAAGGCTAATTCTCCTGTTATTCTATCTATTTTCTATTCCTTTTTACATCGCATTGTTTTCATTCCTAAATCAACTCCTTCATTCGATTTAATTAAATGCGACATTTATCCTAAAAAGTATCTGGCACTCTCCATTTTAAGGATTTGATCAGGGGGAGTTTCCGTTCCCCAGCTACCTAGGCCATTCATTGTGTTTTATGAATTTGCTTAGCTACAGTAGCCTATGCTCTGTAATGCCTGGTTAAAACACTAAAACGTTAAACCGAATCGGGTAGTTGAAATAAGGTTGCAAATGACTTCTCAGTTACAGCAGCTCGGATCAAAAAGGTGTAGAACGGAATCTGATCGAAGTTTTCATTACCAAAAATAGAATTACCGAGGGATGATGCAGATGGCATCTCCTCACAAAATAACAAAATCGTATAGTTTTAAAGAGTAAAATCATTATGAAAAAAATTCCTGTCCTCATAAGCTTACTTGCCTTGCTGTTCAACACAAGCTGTAATTCACACAAAGAAGAAAAAGAAGAAGAAACCAAATTCTTGGTTACCAGTCCTTTGAAAAAAGACACGCTCATTAATAGAAATTATGTGTGTCAGATTCATGCCATACAACATATTGAGATGAGAGCTTTGGAAAAAGGTTATCTGCAGAAAATTTTTGTGGATGAAGGGCAATCCGTGAAACAAGGTCAGATGATGTTCCAGATTATGCCTACCATGTATCAGGCCGAATTACAAAAAGCACAGGCTGAAGCCAATTTTGCTGAAATTGAATATCAAAACACAAAGCAGTTATCCGATAAAAATGTGGTGTCTCCTAATGAGCTGGCCTTAGCCAAAGCCAAATTAGATAAAGCCAAAGCCGAACAGTCTCTGGCTCAAACGCATCTGTTATTTACAGAGATTAAAGCTCCTTTTGATGGAATTATGGATCATTTCCAGGTAAGGTTAGGAAGTTTGGTAAACGAAGGCGATTTGCTGACTACTCTATCAGACAATAGCGATATGTGGGTTTACTTTAATGTTCCGGAAGCGGAATACTTAAATTATAAACAACATGCTACTGAGGAAAACCTGCTTAAAGTAAATCTCCTTATGGCAAATGGCCAGTTGTTTGATTACCCGGGAGAGGTTAAAACGATTGAAGCGGATTTTAATAATGAAACGGGAAACATTGCCTTCAGGGCTACATTCCCTAATCCTAAAGCCTTGTTAAGACATGGCGAAACAGGTAATATACAAATGAGCATTCCATTAAAAGGTGCCATCATTATTCCTCAGAAAGCAACGTATGAAATTTTAGAAAAGAAATATGTGTTTGTAGTAGATAAAAATAATATAGTTCACTCAAAAGAAGTTGTGATAGCTTCTGAAATGCCGGATCTGTATATCATTAAAAGTGGTGTAACTGAAAATGAAAGAATTATGCTGGAAGGTATCCGTAAAGTAAAAGATGGCGATAAGATCGAATACACCTACGAAGATCCAAAAACGGTTCTTCCGAAATTAAGAGTATACGTTGAATAATTAACGATTTAAAAAAAAGAACATGTTCAGTAAATTCATTCAAAGACCAGTACTCGCCATAGTAATATCGCTTGTTATTCTATTCATTGGCGGACTGGCTATAAAAACATTGCCTACATCACAATTCCCTGAGGTTGCACCTCCGGTGGTGATGGTGAGCGCCTCTTACCCCGGAGCAAGTGCTAAGTCACTGGCCGAGTCGGTAATTATTCCTTTAGAACAGTCGATTAACGGTGCCTGGGGTATGAGATACATGACCTCCGATGCTACCAGTGCGGGTGAAGCTAATATCCAGGTAGTATTTAATCCGGGTACAGATATTAATCAGGCATTGGTACAGGTATCTAACCGTGTTCAGCAGGTAACCAACAGGCTTCCTATATTAGTACAACGCGAAGGGGTAATTATTACTCCCGTAATTCCAAGTATGTTGATGTATGTGAATCTTTACAGTAAAGATAAAAATGCCAACATGAAATTTCTCTTCAACTATGCCGGTGTAAACATGGTACCTGAATTACAGCGTATCAACGGTATTGGCCAGGTAAGGATCTTAGGTAGCCGTCAGTATGCTATGCGTGTTTGGTTAAATCCTGATCGTATGCGTGCCTACAAAGTTTCTCCCGATGAAGTGATGGAAGCAATCGCTGATCAAAGTATCATTGGTAAAGCAGGTCGTATCGGTAGGGGTGATAGTAAACAAGCGGAAGCATTAGAGTATGTATTAACCTATGCCGATCGATTTAATGATCCCAAACAATATGATAACATCATCATCAGATCTAACTCCAATGGAGAAAACCTGCGCTTGAAAGATGTAGCAACTGTTTCTTTAGGAAGTGAATACTATGATATTTATTCCAGCATGAACGGGCATCCTTCTGCGGCTTTGGTATTAAAGCAAACTTACGGAAGTAATGCCAGCGAAGTAATCGAAAAAGTAAAGGAGAAACTGGAAGATTTAAAAAAATCATTTCCTCCCGGAATGGATTATGAAGTAAGTTACGACGTTTCCAACTTCCTTGATGCCTCTATTGAAAATGTGGTTGACACCCTGAGAGATGCCTTTATCCTGGTAGCCTTGGTTGTATTTATTTTCCTTGGTGACTGGCGTTCAACGCTTATCCCGACACTGGCAGTACCTATCTCTTTAATAGGAGCATTTTTCTTTATGCAATTGTTTGGACTAACGATCAACATGGTTACCTTATTTGCACTCGTGTTAGCAATTGGTATTGTGGTGGATGATGCCATCGTCGTCGTCGAGGCCGTGCATGCCAAGATGGAAGAGGAACACCTCTCCCCTTACAATGCCGTTAGAAAAGTAATTGGCGAGATTAGTGGAGCCGTTATTGCGATCACTTTATTAATGGTATCCGTATTTGTTCCGGTATCGTTTATGAGTGGCCCTGTAGGTACTTTCTACAGACAGTTCTCTATTACCATGGCTTCTTCTATTGTGCTTTCTGCTATTGTAGCCTTAACTGTAACACCGGTGTTGTGTGCCATGATTTTGAAAAACAATCACGGGCAACCAAGAAAGAAACATATATTAAACCGTTTCCTCGACAGTTTCAACAGAGGCTTTGAAAAGCTTACCGGAAAATATGTGTGGTTGTTAAAATTGATTGCACACCGAAGACTGGTAACAGTAGCCATGTTCGTTGTGTTTGCTTTGGGTATCGTTTTTATCAGTAACAGTTTACCTTCAGGCTTTATTCCAAGCGAGGATCAGGGAATGTTATATGCCATCATTCAAACACCTCCGGGTTCAACTCTCGAAAGAACCAATGACTTATCTGATAAACTGGTAACTGTTATTAATGAGGTAGAAGGTGTAAAATCAGTTTCTTCTATTGCAGGTTACGAGGTATTAACAGAAGGAAGGGGATCGAATGCAGGTACCTGTTTGATTAACTTAAAACCCTGGTCGGAGAGAAAGCATACGGTAAGCGAAATTATTATAGAGCTGGAAGAAAAAGCAAAATCTATTCCGGGTGCTACTATCGAGTTCTTCGATCCACCGGCTGTACCGGGCTTCGGAGCTGCGGGTGGTTTTGCCTTACAGTTGTTGGATAAAACCAATAGCGGTGATTATAAACAGCTTGAAAAAGTAACCACCGATTTCATGAACGAAATGAGAAAACGGAAAGAGATCACCGGTTTGTTTACATTCTTTAGTGCCAATTATCCTCAATACGAAATTGAGTTCGATAACCAGGCAGCCATGCAAAAAGGAGTAACGATAGGTAATGCCATGAACACGCTCTCTATTTTTGTAGGTAGTACTTATGAGCTTGGTTTCATTAAATACCAACGATTCTTTAAAGTGTTTGTTCAGGCAGCTCCTGAATACAGAAGGCTTCCAACAGACATCATGAATCTCTACGTAAAAAACGACCGTGATGAAATGGTTCCTTTTTCAGCTTTCATGAAGATGACCAAGAAACAGGGAGCTAATGAGATTAACCGTTACAACATGTACAACACCGCTGCTATCAGGGGTGGGCCTGCTAAAGGTTATAGTAGTGGGGAGGCCATTAAAGCCGTTCAGGAAGTGGCTGCCAAAACCTTACCACATGGCTTTGATATTGACTGGGCTGCGCTTTCGTATGATGAAACCCGCCGTGGAAATGAAGCCATTTATATTTTCATTATCGTATTAATATTTGTGTATTTCGTTTTAGCAGCACAATACGAAAGTTTTATTATTCCTTTATCGGTTATATTCTCTTTACCGGCAGGGGTGTTTGGATCATTCCTGTTAATTAAGGGACTCGGTTTGGCAAATGATATTTATGCCCAGGTGGGATTGGTAATGCTCGTTGGTTTACTTGGTAAGAATGCCGTATTGATTGTGGAGTTTGCCGTGCAAAAGCAACGGCAGGGAGCAACCGTTTTAGAGGCAGCGATCGAGGGTGCCAAAGTGCGTTTCCGTCCAATCTTAATGACATCCTTTGCCTTTATTGCCGGCTTGGTGCCATTGGTTTTTGCACACGGCGCCGGTGCTATTGGTAACCGTACCATTGGATCTTCTGCACTCGGTGGTATGTTTTTCGGAACCGTTTTTGGTGTCATCATCGTTCCGGGATTGTACTACATTTTTGGTTCTTTAGCTAAAGGACGCAAGATGATTAAAAATGAAGAAGACAGTTCTTTAACTGAAGAGTTGGTTCATCAAATAGATAATTTTCCACAAACCCCAGAAAGCGAAGGACATGACCATGAGGAAAAATAAAATATATATTTACCTGGGGATCGCTTGTGTATCCCTGGTGTATACAGCATGTGTAGGGCCATCTCAGGTGGTTCATAAAACAGAAAACAAAAAAGTTCCTGAGAGCTTTAACAGTTCAAAAGACAGCGTTAATATCGCGAAAACAAAATGGAAGGATTTCTTTACCGATCCAAATTTGTCTACGCTGATTGATGATGCTCTGAAAAATAATCAGGAACTGAATATCATGCTGCAGGAAATTAATATTGCCAAAAACGAAGTAAGGGCCCGCAAAGGGGCTTACTTACCTAACCTTGGAGTAGGAGCAGGAGCAGGCGTTGAAAAGGTTGGCCGCTACACTAGCCAAGGAGCAAGCGATGATGCGAATGAGATCATGCCCGGTAAAAAATTTCCTGATCCATTACCAAATTATTTGGTGGGCGTTAATGTGTCCTGGGAGATAGATATTTGGAAAAGACTGCGCAACTCTAAAAAGTCAGCTATCTACAGGTACCTGTCTACCATAGAAGGTAAGAATTTTATGGTAACGAACCTGATTTCAGAAATTGCTAATTCTTATTACGAATTAATTGCATTGGATAATCAGTTGGAAATTCTGAAGGCAAACATCGCGATTCAACAGAATGCTTTAGAGATTGTAAAACTGGAAAAACAAGCGGCGAAGGTTACAGAACTGGCAGTACGTAAATTTGAAGCAGAGGTACTTAAAAACCAAAGCCATCAGTATTATATTGAACAGCAAATCATAGAAACCGAAAACAGAATTAATTTTCTGGTAGGGCGTTTTCCTCAGCCGGTGGCAAGGAATTCGAAAAACTTCATTGATTTGTCAATAGATACAATACAATCGGGTATTCCTTCGCAGTTGTTAAGCAACCGCCCGGATATTAAGCAAGCTGAGAAAGAACTGACAGCAACTAAGTTTGATGTAAAATCGGCGAAAGCTAATTTTTATCCATCCTTAATGATTACGGCCGGTATGGGTTTCGGAGCATTTAATCCGGCCTATTTAATTAAGACACCACAATCGTTGTTGTTTTCTCTTGCCGGAGATTTAGTAGCACCATTGATCAATCGTAATGCGATAAAAGCAACGTATTATTCTGCTAATTCAAAACAGGTACAAGCAGTGTATAATTACGAGCGTTCTATTTTAAGAGCACACATCGAAGTGGTGAATCAATTGTCTAATATCAGTAACCTTAAAAAAAGTTACGATCTAAAAGCAAAACAAGTGGAAGCACTTACCCAGTCAATCGAAATCTCTACCGGTCTCTTTAAATCGGCCAGGGCAGATTATATGGAAGTATTGTTAACCCAGCGTGATGCCTTAGAATCGAAATTTGATTTAGTGGAAATCAAGATGCAACAATTTAATGCCAGAGTTAATATATATAGGGCATTGGGTGGCGGCTGGAATTAATCCTAAGCTAACAAGTTAATTTTAAAAGCCTTCACGATTTTTTGTGAAGGCTTTTTTAATGTTTACTCCGAAAAAGACGCCAGATCATTATTAGCGGGGCCGTTAATAACCTTTCCTGTATAGGTAAAACGACTGCCATGGCAAGGGCAATCCCAGCTCTTTTCACTATTGTTCCAGCTTACCATACATTTTAAATGTGTGCATTCGGCAGATACTAAAAACAATTTTCCTGATGCATCGCGGTAAGCGCCGCATTTCTTGCCGTCTAATTCTACTATTTTTGCTTCATCCGCTTTAACCGAATTAATATCAGCTATATCGGAATAAAACCATTTTTTTAAAACTTCTATCAAATCACTTTTAAGCATTTTAAAAAAGGGTTCGCTTGCTTTTAAAGTAAAACGCGATGGCTTATAAATATGTTCCCATTTATTTGGTTTTTCATTTATTAAATCGGTAACCAACATTCCGCCAATGGTGCAGTAGGTCATACCAATTCCTGCATCGCCTGTAATAATATATACATTGTTTTTGTCAAATCTGTTTCTTCCTATAAAGGCGATGGAATCCATGGGAACTAAAGTTTCTCCCGACCAGCTATGAATGATCTTTTCAATTGGAAATCTTTCCCGTGTCCATTTTTCCAAACGGGCATATCGATCTTCTTCCGGTATATCTGATTGCCCTACAATATGATCTTCGCCACCACAAATCAATAGATCATAATCGTCAGAATAGTTGTTTAATCTCACATAATGATAAGGTGCGCTTCCGCTTGTATTCTGGTCGCCGGTATCCCACCACATAGCTTTTGGAAGCGTATCTTTTTTTATCAAAGCTCCTATCACATAGCTTCTGTAAGCCCATTGCTTGAGCATCATGGCGTAAGTATCATTCACAGGGGCATTGGTTGCTACTACAATATGTTTTGCTTTTATGGTAAATCCATGATCACTTGTAATTCCTGTATGATCAATTTTTGAAGCATGGGTTTTAATAAATATGCGGCCACCCTTTTTTTCGATGGCTTTGCATAAACCCAGTAAATAATTTATTGGCTGAAATTGGGCCTGTTCAGGAAAGAGAATCGATTTTTTTTCGGTTGGCATACCCGGCGTTTCATTCAGCAATTCGGCTTTCATCCCACATCTATGCATAGCCTCTAATTCCTTTTGAAGGCTTTCTTCATGATCAGATGGATGAAGAAATAAGTAGCCGTTTACTTTTTCAAAACTGCAATGGATGTTTTCTTTGTTCACTACCTCTTCAATAAAATCGATAGCCCGTCGATGACTTTCAGCTATGAGTGCAGTATTTTCCTTCCCAAAAATGGTTTCCATATTAAAATACCGGTCATCCAGCGCGGTAACAATTTGTGCAGTTGTTCTTCCTGTTTCGCCACTTCCTATATAACCATCTTCTACTACAACCACTTTTTTACCTGTAGTAGCAAGGCAATAAGCACTTGTAAGCCCTGCCAGGCCGCCACCTATAATGACAACATCTGTTTCTGTATTTTCCTGCAGCGTTGTAAATTGATGTGTTGAACTATTTTTATCAAACCAACAACTTCTGTTTTTTCCGGAAGTAAGATTGCCATCTTCCATATTATCTTTTCCTGGAAATGCCATATACCTGAGTTTATGAGTAAATAAAATGGAACACTATAACTAATTGTAATTCCGCTATAATTCACGCAAATGCTATGCCATCAGACGGGTATCTGTTTGAAACCATTCCGTACTATGGAATGGGAATCTGTGCCATAAGGCGTAGAACATAAGCGTTTTATTAAGATATTTGAATTAAGAAAATTAAATAACGAAGAGATAAAACTCCATTTTGACATACAGTTAATAAAACAATAAATACAAGGTGAAACATTATGGACTTCTCAAATTTCATTGAAAAGTCCGGCCGTGTATCATTGAAAGATACTACTTCCTGGCCGGACTAATCTACCTATTTTTGCAATGTGTCTCCTAAAGGTAATGCGTATTTGATTTGTTAAGCTTTACCGTCGAACTTTAATCTTGCTTCGGGTGTAACAGGCGTAAACAAGTTTACGAGGTTGCCATCCGGGTCGCGAAATAAAAGAGATTTATTACCCCATGGCATTGTAGTGGGTTTTTGAACAATGCAACTTTGAAGAAGAGCGGTTAATCTTTTGTAGTCCTCTTCTACATCATCTACTCTAAATTCGATGATAGCGGAATGGTTTTGAGCAGCTTGTGCAATTCCTTCTCCGCCAAAAAATTGTAAGGTATTGGTACTACCAATTGCCAGAGTTGCGGATTGGGTTTTTAGTTCGGCAAAATCGGGAGTATACTGTACTACAGGCATCCCGGTTACTTGCTCATAAAATTTGACTAAACCGCTGATATTGGCGGTAATAATGCGAATTGATACTAGATTCATTTTTCGGTTTTTTAAGATTACACCGTAAAAGTATCGGGGCATTATGACAAGAGTGTGTCAGGGGTATTGAATTTTTTTTCTTTTTCGGTTAAATATTCCTTGAGCGTGAGTTTGTGAGGTTTGAAACTTAAGTCACTTTGTTGAATTTTTAAAATTCGATCCAGGCGAAACATTCTGTAATCCTTTCTTAGTCTGCAATATGCAATAAGGGTCCAACTCTCTTGCAGGCTGTAATACAGGGCGAAAGGTTCTATGTTTCGTTCTGTTTTTTCGTTTTTATGTTCCGAATGATACATGATATTCAAAACTTTAAAGTCTGTTAAAGCATTTTGAATTAAAGTTAATGAGTTACTTGTGCTTGTTTCCGGTATGGCAGGACTCACAGCAATCCTTTTTGATAATAGCTCAACCTTTTCCTTTGTTGAATACAACAATACTGCTTTTACTTTTTGGATGGCTTCTGTATATTCTTTGATAAGAGAACTATCTCTGTTTTTCAGCACCAATTGGCCTGCTGTAATTAAGGCATTTGCTTCGTTTTCGGTAAACATGATGGGAGGAATTTTATATCCCTCCATCAGTGAATATCCTTTGCCTTCTTCCGTAGATATTGGGACTCCTGCTTGCTCCAGTATTTTTAGATCTCTATAAATGGTTCTAACGCTTACGCTAAATTTCTTTGCCAGTTCAGGCCCGGTCAATAGTCGTTTTGTTTGCAGCTGTGTAAGGATTGCGGTTAATCTCGAAATTCGTTTTAGGTCGCTGTCTTTCATTTTCAGATATTATAATTACTTAATTGATAACATGAATAAAGATACACATTCGTAAAACAAAAAATGGCAACCCCTTCGGTGAACTCGTCCGCCATAGGGTTACCGGAATAGATGTTGTTTTTTCACGTATTGTTTTTTAATTCACTATGCAAAGATAGTTATTTGAATAGCTTTGTCTGTTATCATCGTAGTTGTGTGAAACTGCCAAAACTAACGTATAATCAGGCTTTCCGCATATAAGCCCTCACGGTTAAGGGGATAAATATAATCAGGATTACAAGGCCTCCTGCAATGGTAAGCCAAAAGTCAGTGCCAATTGTATTCTGATTCAGGAGTTCGCGAATAGCAGTAACCAAATGCGATACCGGATTAAATTGTACAAATACTTTAAGTGCCGCTGGCAGTGTATCTGTGGGTACAAAGGCATTAGACAGGAAGGTCAATGGAAAAAGTATCATCATAGAAATACCCTGAACAGTAGATGCGCTTCGCCCGATTACGCCTGCAAGTGCAAAGATCCAGCTAATGCACCAGGCGAAACAAATTACCAGCACGCTTACAAGTAATATGCCTTGTATGCCGGCCATAGGGCGGTAGCCCATAATGTAGCCCATAGTAAAGGTAAGAACAGTAACAAGGGTATAACGGATCGTATCGGCTAATAAGGCTCCTGCGAGTGGTGCAATACGGGCAATAGGCAAAGATCTGAATCGGTCGAACACACCCTTGTCCATGTCTTCGCGCAACTGTACCCCAATTGTAACAGCGCCTGTTAGAATAGATTGAGCAAGGATGCCGGGGATGATGATAGGAAGGTAATTTTGAACATTACCGGAAATGGCGCCACCGAAAATATAAGTGAACATGAGTGTAAATAAAATGGGTTGTACCGTTACATCCACTAATTGCTCGGGAGTATATCGGACTTTTAGCAGTCCGCGGTAAGCCATTGTTAGCGATTGTTGAATGGTTTGCGCTACAGTTGGTCTTTTGTTGAGCGTCAGAAAAGGAGTTTCGTTTGTTTTCATAAGAGGTGAACTAAGCGTTAATGGTTTTTTCTTTTTCCTTGCCGGTAATGGCCATGAATACTTCATCGAGTGTAGGCGATTTAACGCTTACTTCTACCAATCCTATGTGATGATTTCTAAGTGCCAGTAATACATCGGTAATTAACTCGGGATCGGCTAATGGAGCCGTTACCCTGCCTTCTGCCGAGACATGGCATTCAACTTCCAATACTTGTCGGATAACATCGTGTGCTATTTGCGACTGATCAGCCGAACGCAATTGAAGTTCAAGCGCGGCAATACCTACAGATGCTTTTAGTTCGGAAGGCGTGCCTTCGGCAATTACCTGACCTCTGTCAATCACCGCAATTCGATCGGCGAGTTGATCGGCTTCGTCAAGGTACTGTGTTGTTAGTAATACGGTAGAACCGGAAGCAACCAGCTGACGAATAGTATCCCACATTTGCAGGCGTGTTCGCGGATCGAGCCCTGTCGTTGGCTCATCGAGAAATATGAGCGGAGGCTGTGCAATGAGGCTGGCTGCAAGATCGAGACGACGACGCATACCTCCGGAAAATTTGGATAGTGGTCGTTTTGCCGCTTCCATCAATCCAAAGGATAAAAGTAATTCTTCAGATTTTTTCTTCGCGTCTTGTCTGCTGAGGCCCAGTAACCGGGAGAAGAGGAAGAGATTTTCGTAGCCAGATATTTTTTCATCTACCGAAGCATACTGGCCTGTGAGGCCAATCAGTTGTCTTACCATATGGGCTTCACGCACGGTGTCGTAGCCAAATATACTGGCATGACCGCTATCGGGTTTCAGTAATGTGGAGAGCATATTAATAGTAGTGGTTTTACCGGCGCCGTTGGGACCAAGTACGCCATAGATGCGCCCGGCTTCAATACGAATGTTCACGCCATCTACGGCTTTATTGTCGCCAAAGTGTTTGATCAAACCTACTGCTTCAACGGCCAGGCTAGGATTTCTAAGTGTGGATGAGAATGGATGTGTCATGTAATTGAATGTCTGATGCGGCAAATTTAAATAGACAGATGCTGGTATTCAAAGGCTATTCGGCACGCTGTAAGCCGGTGGCGGTAAACGGTAGATTCTGAAAGGTGAATGTTTTGTTCTGTTTTAAAGAGCTTATTGATAATAATATTCTATTAAGTAAACTATCGTGTAGCTTACTTGCTGAATCTTTTTTGGAAAGAAAAGTGGGGTTGATGCATGTCTATTTCGTTTGTACTTGTTTCCTCTTGTGCTTCTTTTGCGTAAACAAACATGTGTTGTTCATAATCGTTGATGGCGGCTTCTATGGTTTCAAATTTTCCGTTAGTCAGATTATCAGATAAAATTAAGGCATCCATCAGTCCGGTATTTGCACCCTTACCGGCAAAGGGCGGCATTACATGTGCAGCATCTCCAATCAATGTTATAGGTATAGAGCGATGAGTTGTCCAGGGTTTATCAAGGGATATTTTTCTCGCCGGCAATCCAACAAAGAAAGAGGTTGATCGGAATAATTGTGTATAACACTCATGCCAATGAGAGAACATAGTTGAAAGGAACGCAACAATGCTGTCTGTATTTTCAAAGTTTAATTTATTTTCATGAACCCATTCTTCAGGCTTTCTAAAAGTGACGTTGTAGGTCAATGCGCCATTATTATCGGGGTTTGCAACAAGATTAATACCGTTACATGCGGTCATAAGTATGTTATTGCCGCACAGTTGAAAGAACTCCTTGCATTTTAGTTCCGGTTGAAATACTTCGCCCTGTATAATAAACGTTCCGGTATATTGCACTTCTGTATCCGTAACATATTTTCGGGCCTTAGACATTCCTCCATTAGCTCCAATTATAAAATCTGCCGTTACATTCTCTTCATTTTCAAAATGCAAAAGCCATTTTCCATTATGGTTTTCGAGTCCCGTAAATTTTCTGTCCCAAACAACCGTATCACTTGCTAAACTGTCAAGCAATAGTTTTCTTAAATCGGTTCTGTTTATCTCAGGAGTGTCATATCGCTCTTCTGGGTTAGTATTTTTACGGAACAACACCTTGCCATGTTCATCAACCACGGTTCTTCCCATGGGTTTCGCTATAGCAAAATAACTTTCCAGCAATCCTGCTTTTTTCATTGCTTCCTGCCCTGAACCTTTATGCAGGTCAAGCGTACCTCCCCAAATTCTTGTTTGTGCGTCTTTGTCTCTTTCGTAAACGCTTACATCTATTCCGTTTTGCTGTAGTAATGTTGCCATCGTTAAACCAACCGGTCCCGCACCGATGATGGCTACTTTTTTATGTGTCAGTAACATGATTGTGTATTGTTTAATTACGACACAAAATTCAGGAATGCTCCCGGCTTAGGCTTGTATAAATGCGACAAAATTGTTGCTGATATTCTGTTTTCCTTTCTTCGTTTTTCTTGCAAATGCCGCTGGCGTAGTGCCGCTGTAACGTTTAAATTCCCTGCTTAGGTGGGACTGATCAGTATAACCTAACTCATGGGCTAAGCCGGCAAGATTCGAATCGGGATCGAGCCATAATTGATTACGTACCTGCTCAAAGCGCATTAGGCTAGACACGTCTTTAATAGTATAGCCCGAAGATTGCTTAAACTTTCTTTCCAGTGTACGAACCGTTGCATGCGCTGCCTTTGCTACCCGGCTTACCGGCATGGTGCCGTTTGCCTTGCTCATAGCAACACCCGCTTTGAATAACATACTGTCAGTAGCAATACCTATCCGTGCACTCAGGAAATATTGTTTTACCTGCGCAAGTGCTTCATCTATCCTACCGGCATCAATCAATGTATGCAATGTAGATTGAAGTTGAGCGATAGGATGTTCAAACAGGCGTACTCCGTCTTTACCGGAGGGGAGTCCAAGCAAATCAAACACGGTCCAGGGAAAACACCTGATACCAATAATATCTAAACGATTTTTTGTGTAAAAAACAGCAGGCTGATTGAGTAGCCCGATCATAAACGGTGATGGCAATGGTTGCAAACTTCCATTGGAAGAAATACTTAAGGTGCTTCCGAAATAAAAAATAATTTCAGCGTAGCCATCGGGTACTACCTCAAAACTCGATTGTAATTCCCCGGATTCTCTTCTGTTGTGCCAAAAACACTTTATGGTATCCCGTAGTTCTTCAGGAGATTCAAATTCTTGGTGTTGCATTTTCAAAGATAACACATTAGAATTTACTCGATACACTATAGAGTCTTTCTAATAAGCAATTTCAACTGTTTTTTTAAAGATACTTTCATTATCTATGTTGTTTATCATGAAGTGCCCCACGTCGGCGCGTGAAATGGACAGCCCATTGTTTAGCATCTTATCTAGAGCTATTCTATAGTTACCTGTTACCGGCTTATCGGTTAACTTGGGAGGGCGCATGATTGTCCAGTTGATATCACTTTTTTTAATCATACTTTCCATCACCTCAAGATCGGCATACATGTTTTTTAATAGTTTTTGTAAAATGTATTTAGTAGCGAATCGGACAATAAATGAATGAGTAGGATTTACATCGAGCCCGGAAGCCGATATAAAAAATGCGCGTGTGGTACCCATTTTTTTCATCACATCGATCATGTTTTTATTGCCCTGAGAATAAAGTATTGTTGATTTGAAGGACGTTTGACCTATAGCAGAGATAACGGCATCTTTATTGGCCAGGTGCTTTTCCAGAGTTTCCGGGTTCATAACATCACCTTTTACAATTTGAAGATTTGGATGTTTGAGATCAAGATTAGCCGGTGTGCGAAGTATAGCTGTTACATGATGACCTGCCTTCAGAGCAATTTCCACAGTTTGCCTTCCTATACCACCATTAGCACCTAATACAGCGATATTCAATGTGTTTACTGTTTTCATATAATTTGAGATTTATTTTTTGATAATTTAATTAACAGACGAAGCATACAAATATGCATTTCCAGGGGTATGTTTAATATGAAACGAATCCGGTTCATTATTTTCTTAGAGTGAATACGTAATTTGCAACCTGTTCTATTTCACCTGTACCCAACTGATCTTTAAAAGCGGCCATAGCATTTTTACCATGTGTGATAATTTGCAAAACGGATGCAGTATCCAGCTTGCTTGTTAGAAGGTTGGCTGCGTTAGCAATGCCGGCTGTGCCATCAGCGCCGTGACATGCCATACATTTTTCTTCAAATAGTTGTTTGCCATTATCAACTGTTTCCATAGAAACAGATGGTGTTTGTTGAGGCGGTGATTTAGATTCAGGCGATGAACAGGCCGCTATAAAACATACGACTGAAGCGATACTAAATAAGATATGATTTTTCATGGTATTGATTAATTGAATTTAAAAACACTAAGAATATAGATTACTACAAAAAACAGTATTTGAAAGATATGACCAAGGGTAATATTCCCTTTTAGTTTGGAAAGCGCGAGTGTATTATCAAGCCTTGTTTCATCTGCTAAAAGTTTTTTTAATTTATTTCCCAATCGCCGTCTTATTGCAAGCCCATTGATAATAATCAAAATGAGAATCCCGAACTTGACCCGAAACCAGATCTGCTGACCCCACACCTGGTGAAGAAAAACCATCATGCCAATACCGGACGATATGATGATGAGCATTCCAATTCCTAAAAAGCGTTGAAGGCGGTATAGAAAATCGGCAAGCACTAAACAGGATGCTTTGTTGGAGGGTAGGATTTTCCAAAAACGCTGGAATGTTACGAAATCAATAAGCGTGGCTCCCGCCATAATTGTGATTCCAATGATATGTACCACTAATGCGATGTTGTAAATAGTTTTATCCATGATTTTCTTTTTTAATTACATTATTACTTTCTGTTTTATCTTGTTTTGATACATAGCGAATGCAGGTTGCGATTAATAAGAAGTCGATGGCGACAAACATTATTTTTGATATCATATCGTGGCAGCATATATGTGCGATTAATGCCGAAATCATAGCGATGCCAAAGCCTGCATAAATCCATTCTTTAACCCTTAGTGGCGTTTGTGGAATTAGCAGGAGAATGCCTCCGATTATTTTAGCTGTAACCAGTTCAATTCTAAAATAGTCGGGGAATCCAAGTGCTCTTAAATCTTGCGCATGAGAATAAGAATAGTAAGCGCTAAAGAGCATAAAGAAGCTTATGAATCCTTTAGCAATCCGGTAAAGTGTTTTATTTTTTTTCATAATGGTGGTTTAAATTTATACTTCGTTAACGATATTTATTTGACAAATATACTTCGTTTACGATATAATATTTAAGAAAACGAAGTATTTTTTGTATATTTACTCCGTAAGCGAATTAAATCCGTATGAATAAGGCAGTTACAGTTATTACTGAATGGGCAAAATTTGAGGAAAAGCATCCTTCCGGAAACCTGGAGGATTTTTGCAGACATTATCTTGCGTCTCAACGCGAGGTAAAAGAAAAAGGCCCGCTGGTTGGCGGTGTAGTACCTAAAAAAACCGATGCCTTATTGATGAAAATTATAGGCAGGATCAGTAAGCTAAATATGTGGTATGCGAATGCTGCACTAAAAGGAACCGAACTTAATCAAATAGAAGAGTTTGGCGTATTAGTTACTATAAAGCAGGAAAAAAATCCGAAGAAAACAGAGGTAATTTATGCCAACCTTTTTGAGCTTTCGAGCGGAACCGATATGTTAGCGCGGATGATAAAAAGAGGCTTGATAAAAGAATACGATGATAAGGATGACAAACGTTCGAAACGATTGGAACTAACTCCTAAAGGCGAAAAGGTTTCTATAGAATGTTATGAGCGCATAATAAAGAATGCAACAATGCTGATGCATGATTTAAATGAAGATGATAAGGAGCTTAGCATTCAGTTGTTGAAGAGCGTGGAAATGAAATTTTCTGCTTTATGGCTACAACATAAGGGAAAAGAGTTCGACGAAATATATCATAGTATCGTAGGGCCTGATGTTGAAAAACCCAAAAGGAAAAAGAAATAAGTCTGTTTTCGTTTGGTAAATGTGCAAGATAAAGTATTGAAAAAGGGAGCAGAAATCGCTCCCTTTTTTTATGTATCACTTCCATACCAAATATGAACAATATCTTTGAATAGGATATAAACTCCCAAGTTCGGAATTAATTTCCTGTTTTTTTGAGTATAGTTTTGGCAACGACAGCAAACGTTTATGTGCTTGGATTCCGCACCATGCTGCTACCGCACTGTTTTTATTCTTGTTACTCCAATAATGTTACCCCTGTCAAATTTGCCTGGTTGTTTTTCAAAAAAGCATAGGTAATTTTGTCCACTTTACAGTCAATAAACTTTACGCGTTTAAATTTCTCGTTATACTTAAAAAAGGTGTTTACAATGGTTGCATTTTGAAACGTAACATTATAAAAGCTACAGTTCTCAAAATGACAGTCCTCAAAAGTCCCTTCAAAAATAACAGCACTAATGCCTGTATTTTTAAATGATGTAAATTTCCAAACTGCATTATGAACAATATTGTCCTCGAAACACCCATTAATCATCTCTGTACCGGAAAAATTCGCATCAGAGAAGTCACATTTTCCAATATTATTTTTCGAAAATTCTGAATCTATAAATGAGCAATTGTTAAATTGATTATTTGATAAATTGGAGGATTGAATTTTACTGTCTCTCATGTCTGAAGATGAAAAATCACACATTTCAATATTATTGTTTCCAAGAATAAGTCCCGACAAATCAGAATTCCTAAACGTGCAGTTCTTCATATTCGAAGAACTAAATTTTTCTTTTAAATTCTTTAAACCCGAAAAGTCAGCGTCAACCCAGTTTCCTTTTGACATATCCCAGTTCCAGTCAAATTTTTTTCTGGATTTAGTTTCTGGAATTTCTTCTGTTGGCTTACTAAGCCTGTCGTTAATTGGCATTGCTGTTTCCTCGGCCTGAAAACTATCAGAGAAATAGTTAAGGGTAACTCCAAAAATTTCTGCCAGTCGGTTTAATGTCATAATATCCGGCATAGATTCGCCGCGCTCCCATTTTCCAACTGCCTGAGAACTGATTGATACTTGCTGAGCAAGTTCTGCTTGTGAAAGATTAATTTTCTTTCTTGCTTCGGCAATTTTATTGCCAATTGATTTTGAATTTAGCATCGTATTATTTTTTAAATGTTGATGCTGCAAAGGTATTTTGCCCTGTCGCCATAATGCAAATAAAGTCAGCTACTTACTGTTGTTATTTCACTATTTATAGTTGTATTTTGACAACTGTTAGTAGTATTAAGGATTTTTTCGTTAACGAACCTGTTAACCCTGGCTTGAAGTATTTTTGTTGTAATCATGACGGTGCCTTATCGAAGGGAATCCGTGTTAAATAGTAACTCTTCGTTTATCAAATATAGACGAGGGACATAAAAGATTTAAAAAAGAAAAAAGGAGTAATTTTCGCTCCCTTTCTACTCCTATTATATTTTCTTCAAATGAAATGTTCTCATTCCTGGTCCTTTGCCAACTTTATATGTAAACTCTTTTTCATTTAAAGTTCCTATTTCATATTCGGGTTTTTTGTCCTTCGTTGTAACAGTTATTATTTTATTATCAGCTGATAATTGCCATTTACCTTTTATAACCGATTTAGGTTCTGTAGAACTAAAATTGGGAACCTCAACTGTGCACGAGCCATCTTGTTTAAATTCGGTACACATCCCGTTAAAGGCTTCTAATACAGATTCGTACCCTTCAATATTCGTTTTTAACATTGCTTTTTCATTTTCGTCTGTCGTAGTATTAATTTTTTGTTTCCAATCGTTATACTCTTTTTGGACTTCAGGAGAACCCTCTACTTTTGTAGTTGTCCATTTACCAATTAATAGTTTTTTAGTATTATTAATTTGCGCATAACTTAAACAGGCTTGAAAGATGCACATTACAAGCACTAAAATTTTTGTTTTGGTATATTTATTTTTCATGTTTTTTATTTGAAAGTTTATTTTAAGTGAATAATAATGAATATCGTTTTTAATAACGATGACCTGTAAAAGCAACTATCCCGGCAATCATTACTGCATAAATATAGCAAAAATTAAAAAAAACATGAGCTTATACCCACATTTAGGACTTATACGGCCATTGTTTGATGCCCAAAAGCCCCTTTTTCACCAGAAGTAGAATCTATTTTGATGTAAAATTACTAATTTATTTGAATATTGTTGTCGTATATATTATATTTGCGACAACAATTAATTTTCGTAAAATGAAACAACTGACATTTGCATCACTACAAGTGATAAATTTGGAAGCATCAAAAGACTTCTATACAAAAAAATTAGGATTTGAAATCGGCGACACTAACCCACAGGCCTGCATTTTTAAATACAATCAAGGGCAAGCGAGTTTTGCTATTCGTACACCTCTTGAACCAATCGAGGGAAAAGAGTTAGGAGTTGGTGTAGCGATTTGGTTTGCTGTGGCGGAAAATGTGGACGGACTGAAAGAAAAATTCATTGCGAATGGAATAACTACTGCGGGGCCGATTATCGACACACCTTTCGGCAGAGCTTTTCACGTAAAAGACCTTGACGGATATAAATTGACATTTTTAGAGTCAAAATAAATTGGCCGGAAATTCAGTAAATAATTTATATTAATTTCGTTAAAAATGCCTGAAAAGAATATGCAGAACACGATTAATTTCAAATTTAAAAGCCCGGAAGAAAGTCCGGGATATTTGCTGGGGCAACTCAATTTAATTTGGCAACGAAATCAGAAAAAAGTGTTAGACCCTTTGGATCTTACGCAAACACAATTTGTTCTATTGGCAGCCCTGGCGTGGCTTTCTAAAACTAAAACGGATGTAACGCAGATAGACATTGCCAATCAGGGTAACGCTGACAGAATGATGGTATCGAAAGTACTGAGGACTTTGGAAGTAAAAAAATTTATTAGCCGACACGAACACACAACTGATACAAGAGCTAAAATTGTAAGATTAACACAAACAGGCGAAAAGGTTTTACACGTTGCTTTGGCCAATGTTGAAAATGCGGACATTGAATTTTTTTCGGCTTTGGAAAAAAACCTGCCTTCATTCAATAAAAATATGTTTAAACTGATTAGTGAAAATAAAGACAAATAATACAACCGGTGCTTATGAAAATTAAAAAGGCCGTCGTATATCCTTCATTTTCGAGCGAATAGTTATATCTGTAAGAAGGATTAAACACCGACCAGTTTTGGGCATTTGCCGTTATATACAGCATCGAGATAAAGAAGTATAAAACAATCCTCTTCATACCTAGTCTTTCACAATTTTAAAAGTCCGTCTGTACTTGTCCGATTCGATCTTTAAAAAATAAATCCCCGAAGACAGATTTTCAATATTAAGTTTCAGGCTTTCTTCTCCGTTTATTTTTATGGCTTTTAAACTATTTCCCAGGGCATCAGTCAATATCAAATAACCATGAGTTTGTGCTTCATAGGGAACAAGTACCGTCAAATCGTACCTGGCTGGGTTAGGATATACTCTGGTTAACTGATCCTGTTTTATGGCATCATTTATACTCATTGTAAGGGCGCTAGTGCCTCCCAAAGAATCATTTCCATCAATGATTAGCGAGGTGCAATAAAGATACATGCTTTCAAATACTAAATTATAATTACTTACCATTCCATAATCTGTTATGTATGTTCCACCTGCCGCATTATAGGATATAGGTACATCAGATAAATATAAATTGGTTGTATTAGTGGGCATTAATCTAATACCTTCATAAGTACCTTCGTTGAGAGGATTACTTCTGATATGTTTGGAAAGACAGGAAGCTCCATAAGATTTATAAAAGTGCAGATTATCTGTCATGCCAAATTTCATTACAAAATAAACTCCAAAACCCAGACTTTTCAATTCGTTATTGTACCCGGTATTATACGCTGTATTACTTGTAGCATATGGATCCGTAGAATTGGACTGAATTGTGCTGGTTTGCAAAGCGCTAAGATTATAGTAAGGGGTGCCCGGATTTGGTCCTCCAAAAAAATTTTGACAATGAGGATTTGGATACGTGTTACATGCACTAAAAGATTTGCACCCTATAAATTGCTCACGCATTGTATTTGCTACAACAGTTCCGGTTAAGGATGAATTTAAAACCGTATAAATTCCGTATAAAGAACCTTCACAACCATCATTGTACATGTTTTGCATAGAGTAATAGAGTTTTACTCCTGGTTTCAATTTAAAAAAGTCATAATAATTCGGCACCTTTTCTCCATACAAGGCATTCACATCGTAACTCGCTTTATTCTCAATACCTCTGAGTTTATAGTACGAACTTAATCCGAACTTTGCAGGATATTTAATAATGCCAAATTGTTTGGATAAAAGAATCGTATCAGCTGTACTCAAAAGAATGATCTTCACTGAATCCACTGTGCCGAAAATGTTTTTTTGTATTTTGCTCTGTACCTGTGCCGTAATAGAATAAGTTGCATTAAATACCCATGGACTACCAATAGGCTCAAGGTGTTTGATGATATAATTGCTTGTATCACTTAAACGATAGTCCTGCCCCGAATAGACTATTCGTCTTTGTAAAAACTGCGGTTGATTGGCAAGCCAATAAGAAGTGTCGGTACAACCTTCCGCTTGCATGAAAGAGTTTTGAACGTCGCACTTAAGCACAATGCGGTTAAGGCTAAATACCTGGTCTGACCCTGACGTTAAGGTACTATCTGCAAAAACAACCGCCGTCGTATAGCCTTCATTTTCCAACGAATAGTTATACCTGTAAGAAGGATTAAACGCTGACCAGTTTTGCGCAAGTAGGCGCATTGAACTGATAACAAATAAAAATAAAATGTATTTTTTCTTTATCATTTTTGTCTGAATTATTTAATCACAACTATTTTACCTGTTTTTAAATAACCGGCACCGGCACTTAGCCTGTAAAAGTAAACCCCTTCTGCAAAGTTACTCAAATTTAAGCGGTAAGGCTCATGGGTGTTTTGGATGATTGCCGTGTATACACTACTTCCCCGTGTATTGCTTAGTTCTATCCATAGAGGTTTTGATGGCTGCTCCTCGAACTCAAAATAGACTTCACTATTTGCAGGATTTGGATAGACACTTACACTCCCTGATCCCATTTCCCTGTCGTAAATACCTGTTGTGCAAATACCCGCGCTTTCACAAAAATTACTATCCACTTTCAATAACCAGATGTCCTGTGTGCCACCATCGCCATTGAGAGGACTTACAAAACCTGAAAAACAATAGCCCTTATCGGGCGCCTGGATCACATCCCTGAAATAATTCTGACTGTTAGGCAGGATACGGTATTCACGGTAAAATAAACTATCGCCGTTTTGGTTAATTTCATAAACTGTACCGCTTACAGTATTGTTAGTATATCCTCTTTGGCCACAAATCACCATATTGCCATCATTGTTCTCGATCATAGCATAAGGATTTGAACCGCCCAAAGGATAATATTCCTTTAACCAAATGGTCGTATTAGCGGCATCAATTTTCTCTACCTGTAATTTATAATAATCAACACTGCCTATACTGTATTTTTTAATGCGGCTGTATATAAGCACGTTTCCGTCTTTCAATTTTTTTGCTACACAGCCGCCATAACCACCATTAGTGATCACTGTTTTTTGCCAGATGGTATTTCCTGCAGTATCTAAATACATTACAAAACCACTGGTTGAGGAAGATGCATGAGGCATTTGATTACCTGAAATAATTAACTTTCCGTTTAAGGTATCAATCGAAAGGGCTGTTTCATCCCATGTGGATAAACCTATTTTCTTTTTCCAAAGCTCATTTCCTAAAGTGTCCGTTTTGATTAATAGAATATCAGCATTCTTATATAAACTGTCTACGCTTCCTGTCAGATAAATAGCATTTCCTGCACCTCTTATGATACCAAACACCTGATTGGTTTTATTGAGGTAGCCATATTCCTGGTATTTAATACTGTCTAAATTAGCATCAAACCTCCATAAAAAAACCAGGCTCGTATCTGATGCATAAAAACGGGTTCCGGCAATAGAAAATTCGTGATTAGCATATCGTAAAGCCTTTCCATTGTGAGGTACTAAGCGATTTGAATAATAATTATAGGTCTTGTTTACTGTTCGCACTCCTGTTAAATTGGTTAAACCAAGATTTAGGGAATAAAAACTATGTGTGTTTGCAGCGCAGCCATAAGTTAAATATTCATTTTCAAAAAAAGTGATACCCGTATTAATATCACCATTATTAAAATTATCATAGCGGTTACTAAAATATATCTGTGCTTTGCCTGTTTGTAACAACAGGCAAAGCACAGATAATAGGATATAAACTCTGGTTGGCATGTTATTTAATGACTACAATTTTACCTGTTTTTAAATACCCGGCACCGGCACTTACCCTGTAAAAGTAAACTCCTTCTGCAAAGGTAGTCAATTCCAGCTTATGAGCCTCTTCTGTATGTTCTACTACTTTTTTTGTCATTAACCTTCCCTGCACATCATACAATTCAATTTGCACCTGTAAGGCCTCATCTTCTGAATCAATTAAAAAATACAAAGATATAAGGGATCTTGCACGGATTTGGGACTTGTATGGTCACCTGTTAAAAGAGGATTAAATTTCTTTACGCACAGGCCAAGATTACTTTATCTGTTTTATTATTTCTTTCATTTTTTCTATCTCCTTTTTACTTAGCTTGTCTTCGTTTACCATAAAAGACAGAAGAGAAGCAGGGGAGTCGCTAAAATAACCGGATAGCATTTTTTTTACTTTAATTTTCCGATAATCCGCTTGAGAAATCGCTGGATAATATTCGTATGTTTTTCCGTATGTGTTATATTTTAAATACCCTTTACTTGCAAGAATTCTTGCTACAGATGAAATGGTATTGTATGGTGGTTTTGGTTTGTCAGTTATCTCAGCCAAAACATCTTTTACAAACGCTTTTTGAAGTTTCCAGAATATCAGCATAATACGTTCCTCTGCTTTTGTTAATTCATCCATGATTTATCTCTTTTATTTTGCCTGTTTGTTTTTCAAATATTCGCCCTTTAAAATTATATAATTTGAATGCCCCCTTGTTTCAAACTTTAATAAAGCACAACCTGTAACTTCTTTTTTATTATCCAGATCGAATTGAATACTTCTGGCACCATCATCAGTGTAAGAGAATATGCTGTCTGATTCGAAATGTAAAGCATCAGTTCCATTAGCAAATAGCATATTGTTCTTAAGTGTTATTTCAATTGGCTTAAGTCCGAAGTTACTTGCTTTTTTTGATGGAGAGTACACGCCACAGTATTTTTTTAACTCCAACTTAATAAGGGCAACTTTGGAATTCGCCTTAGGTGTTTTTAAATAAGAGAATGATAATAGCAACATGGCAATGAGTGGAACAAGAACAACATATATAATCTTGTATTTTGGCGAAGTCCTTGGCCTTGCCAGCATTTGAATTCTGCGTTTAATGTGTTCGCCTGTAAAACTTGTTGCAAGATCAAATGCTTTAGTGTCAGAAGCTAAGGTTAATAATAATTGTGCGTATGCCTTTTTATTTTCGCCATGCCCGGCAATTCTTTCATCAACTATATATTCGTGAATTTCTTTAAGAGATCGCTTTAAATAGTTTACTATTGGGTTGAACCAAAATATTATACCAACAAGTTCAACAAATAAAATATCAAGTGTGTGGTATTGTTTTACGTGCACCATTTCATGTTTCTTTATAATATCTAGTTCATTAGAGGAAAGATTTTTATACGTGTTATTAATAAAAATATAATTAAAAAAAGAGAAGGCTGGTATTTCGCTTTTAAGGCAAACGATCCAATAATTTTCTTCTTTTACTTTAAAGCTTTTTTTAATAAAACCACTCATTTCTATCAAATTCATGACAAAGTGATAGGATTTATAAATAATTCCAATTACATAAACTATAAAAGCAATGAATAGAATCATTTCGAGTATAGAAATACCTGAATTAGCTTGATTTAAATTTGGATTGTTATTTACAACTGTGGTCGCTGTATGTGTAGTCTGCATTAAAAACGTATTTGGAAATGAATGGGTTGGAATTAATTTGGCTGACCACTCAATCGGAATGATAATTACTGGTAAAATTAAACTAAGAGCCATACTAACTAAAAGATAAAATCTCATCCATGAGAAATTCGTCCTGTTAGCAATAAGTATTTTGTACGTTACCATAAAGAGAATCAAACAAAGAGAACTCTTAAGGAGATAATTAAAAATTAAATTAACCATGATTGTAGTTTTTAAAGATTACGCAACAAATCTATAACTTATATTTAAGTTATACAACTTATTATTAAATTGATTAACTTGTTTGTCAGTTTTAAAGCGGTTAGGTCTGAAAAATAAATCAATTGGTGTTTCGTCTAGTCAAAGGTTTAAAATCCCTCAACTTAATTTTGTACAATTATAGTATGGAAATAGAAAAAATTAGTTTAAGGAAATGCAAAAAAATTCTACAAAGTGATGGCTCAATTTACACGGATGAAGAGGTTTCTCAAGTAAGGGATTTTCTGTACATGTTGGCAAAATTAGATTACGATGTCTTCTTAAAAACGCAAAAGAAAGAAGCAAAAACTCCTGAAATTAAACTTTAGTTTTTTATGCTCAGCTGACAAACTCGAACACGTAACTAATTGGAAGCAAACTGTTTTGCGTTTTTGATAAGAATCGGTCGAACAAAAAACCCTTGATAAATAACCATTTACCAAGGGATTCTGTTCATGTACCCCCCTTCCAGACCAAATATGAACGATATTCTCAAAGACACAAGGAATCTTGCTCGGATTTGGGACTTATATGCACATGTATTATAAAACGGTTAACGTCAATTAAACCCTAATCCCAATTAATGTTACATCGTCTACTTGTTTTAAATTACCAACCCAAGTTGTAAAGGTTGTTTCTAATAATGTTTTTTGCTCTTCCATTGGTAAATGAGCATTGTTACTCAATAATATCTTAAGTTTTTTGCTCATAAATTTTTTGCCTTTCACTCCACCAAACTGGTCGGGGAAGCCATCAGTTAATGTATAAACAACATCCCCTTTTTGCAGATTTAATGTGTGTAAGGTAAAAGGAGTTTTATCTCTATCGTGCTTGCCAATAGGAAAATGATCTGCTTCTATTTCAATTAATTCTGCGGGAGCTGAACCTATCGAAGCCCGGATAACCCAAATAGGATTATTAGCTGTCGCACAATTTAGAATATTATTTTTAAAATCAAAACTCAGGAAACTTCCATCCATGCCATCTTTGCCACCTTCTGCGCTTCCATCATTTTTTAAATTTTCGATAACTAATCTTCTTGTTTCGTTTAGGAATAAATCCGGACTGGTTATTCCCTGCATAGCTGCTTCTTTTAGACTGGCGATGTTTACAATACTCATAATGGCGCCCGGCACACCATGACCCGTGCTATCAGCTGTTACTAAAACAAAATGGTCATTGTTTAATTTTGTAGCCCAGTAAAAATCTCCGCTTACAACATCCTTAGGTTTAAATAAAATAAAATAATCCCTTAGGTTTTCATCCAATAATTTTTTGCTGGCTAATAATGCCCGCTGTATCCGTTCAGCGTAATTTATGCTATCTGTAATTTCTTTGTGCTTTTCTTCTATTAAATGTTTTTGTTCAACAACCTCAGCTGTCCTTTCTTCAACTGTTTGCTCTAATATTTCCTTATCTCTTCTAAGTGACGCGGTTCGCCAATAGTAAAAAAAATAGGCTCCAATAATTATTAATATTGCAACTAATGTGCGGAACCACCATGTTTGCCACCACGGTGCGCGCACTTCGAATTTGTATTCAAAGGGTTCACTCCAATTACCGCTTTGATTCATGGCTTTTATTTTAAAAATATAATCACCACTTGGTAAATTTCCATATGGTGCTTCTGTTCTATCAGTAATTGAACTCCAATCAGAGTCCATACCCTCTAATTTATATTGGTATTTAATATGGTTACGACTTTGCATGTGTACGCCAATAAAATTAAAAGTAACGTTGTTATTATTGTATGGTAAACTTAAATGCTCAGGTAAGTTGTACCACTTGGTTAAGCCATCGAATTTTATATTTTTCAATAAAATTCCGTTGGAAAGCAGGGTATCATTTATTTTGCCTCTAATAATCTCCTTAGCCGAACTGTCTATATATACAGCATTTAAATTTGCCCAAGCAATTTTTTCGCCAAATAATTCTACGCTTGTTAGATTAACCATTGGGGCGGCTGTATCTGTAATAGTTGCTTTAGGGTCATAACAGGTAAGTACATCAGCGCCCCACCATATTTTACCTTTACTATCCTGCAAAACAGAATTACGCCGGCAGTTTAAACCTAAAAAGCCATCGTTATAGCCATAGTTATAAAAAAACACCTGTTTTATGGGATCGAAATTCTCATTTTTTTCAGCAAATTTTATTAGCTGTAGCCGTTTAATTTCACTCAATCCTTTCCGTGTACCAAACCAAATATTTCCTTCTGCATCCTGTATCATATTTAGTACTGCATTATTTGACAGCCCTTCTTTCTCAGTAAATTTGGTAAAGGTTTTTCCGTCGTAGCAACATACGCCGCCATTTGTGCCGAACCAAAGGTTTCCGGTTTTATCTTCTAAAATTGAATAAACGACATTATTGCTCAAGCCTTCTTTCTCTGTATAATTGGTAAAGGTTTTCCCATTGTAACAGGACACTCCCCCGCCATTCGTTCCGAACCAAAGGTTTCCGGTTTTATCTTCTATAATTGTAGTAACAAGATTATTACTGAGCCCTTCTTTCTTTGTAAATTTGGTAAAGGTTTTTCCATTATAACAACAAACACCCCCGCCATACGTGCCAAACCAAATATTTCCGGTTTTATCTTCTAAAATTGAGAAAACTTGATTATTACTCAAGCCTTCTTTCTCTGTATAATTGCTAAAGGTTTTTCCATTATAACAGGACACCCCTCCGCCATTCGTTCCGAACCAAAGGTTTCCGGTTTTATCTTCTAAAATTGAGAAAACTTGATTATTACTCAGGCCTTCTTTCTCTGTATAATTGGTAAAGGTTTTTCCATTATAACAACAAACACCCCCGCCATAAGTGCCAAACCAAATATTTCCGGTTTTATCTTCTAAAATTGTGTTAACAATATTATTGCTTAGGCCTTCTTTCTCTGTAAAACTGCTAAAGTTTTTTCCATAACGGCAGACCCCTCCGCCATTTGTACCGAACCAAAGGTTTCCCGTTTTATCTTCTAAAATTGAGAAAACAACATTATTACTCATACCTTCTTTCTCAGTATAATTGCTAAAGGTTTTCCCGTCGTAGCGACAAATACCGCCATTCGTGCCAAACCATAGGTTTCCCGTTTTATCTTCTAAGATTGAGAAAACAATATTATTGCTCAGGCCTTCTTTCTCAGTAAAATTGGTAAAAGATTTTCCGTCATAACGACAGACACCTCCATTCGTGCAGAACCAGAGATTTTTGTTTTTATCTTCTAAAATTGCATTAACAAAATTATTGCTCAAACCTTCTTTCTCGGTATAATTGCTAAAGGTTTTTCCATCATAACAGCAAACGCCCCCGCCATAAGTACCAAACCATAGGTTTCCGGTTTTATCCTCTAAAATTGCGTTAACAACATTATTGCTCAGGCCTTCTTTCTCAGTAAAAATGGTAAAAGATTTTCCATCGTAACGGCATACCCCCCCACCATAAGTGCCGAACCAGAGATTTTTGTTTTTATCTTCTAAAATTGCATTAACAAAATTATTGCTCAAACCTTCTTTCTCGGTATAATTGCTAAAGGTTTTTCCATCATAACAGCAAACGCCCCCGCCATAAGTACCAAACCATAGGTTTCCGGTTTTATCCTCTAAAATTGCGTTAACAACATTATTATTTAATCCTTCCTTCTCGGTATAATTGGTAAAAGATTTTCCGTCGTAACGGCATACCCCCCCACCATAAGTGCCGAACCAAAGGTTTTCGGTTTTGTCCTGCAACATACAACGAATGCTGTTGTGTTTTAAACCTTGAAGAGTTTTGTAAAAAGAAAAGTTAGCAGGATTAATATCTTTAGCCGCAGCATCTTTGGCAATTATAATTTCGGGGGTACCTGTAGGCTTGGTTTTTCTAATTGCAGGTATTGTTTTTGGTAATAAAAAAGTATCGATGCCTGGGGTATTAATTTTTGGTAATCCTGCGCTAATAATTTTTGGTTGCCCTGCAATGTGGATATTTAAATTTGTTGGGTTTACTTTTGGTTGGCCTGTTTTTACTGTAATTGGTATTCCGGCAGGAATTGTTTTTGGTTCGCTTTCGCTATCTTTGGGTACAATGTAGCCTTTGGCTTCAGTAACTTTTGGGGCAAATGAAATTTGATGTTGTTTTACTTTTCCGTTACAAGCAAAAAGAAAAAACAGAAAAAAGATAAATATTTTAAAAAGTAATTTCATTCTTTAAAAATAGAGTAAGAAGCCCGAATAAAATTTTGTACATAATTTTTATGGGTTCAGCATATTAAATATACCAAGAATTTACTTTATTAAAGTAATATACCGTTCTTTTTTGGTTATCTCCTTTGGCATCTGTGTACCGTAACACATAGAAATAAACTCCTGAGCTGCAAGCTTCGCCCGCTGTGGTTCTGCCATCCCATTCAATGAAAGTACTATCCCGTAATTCTGAACGTTTCATGATATTACCCCAAAGGTTATAACTGCTATAACTAACTTAATATGGCTACTTTATGATGTAAAAAAATTTATTATCAGCTAGTAATAGCTTATTTTATAAGCATTTTCAGTATAACGCCCCTAGATTTATTCCTGTTTAATAACCTTGGAATTATAAATTAAGCCATTGGTGGTTTTACTCAAATATAGAGTATTGCTATAATGTAGCGGATATTGAAACTAAACAGCAAATAATTGGTTCGGTTTTCCCTGAAAAACTAATTTTCGAAAATAAAAAATGTCGAACCGCTAAATTAGAAGAAAGTGTTGAGTTACTTTGTTTGAATACCAAGGAGTCTAAAGAAGGTCAAAAAAGAAAGCATCCCATATTTGAGATGCTTTCCCTCGATGTACCCAGAAGGGGACTCGAACCCCTACACCTTACGGCATACGCACCTCAAGCGTACTTGTATACCATTCCAACACCTGGGCAAACCAAATGTGCCTGTTATACTTTCCGGTAACAACCGGAACAAACACGAGAGTAAATCTCTGCTTACCAATAATAGTAGGCAGGGACTGCAAAAATGATAATTATTTTTAAATTAGCGGTAAAAATATATGACTATTCTTAAAAATAGTAAAGAACACTGGTTAATCCTGCTGATCCTTGTTTTAGGGATTGTCTTCCGGCTCTTACCTCTTAACCAATATCAGTTTAGTCACGATGAGCTAAGTGTCCTGAGCCGCACATTCTACTATAGTTTTTCCGATGCACTTAACTATGGTGTGACAGTGGGTGACGTCCATCCTGCTCTCATACAACTTTTTGTATTCTATTGGGTGAAAGTGGTTGGCTATAACGAAATAGCTGTTAAATTACCCTTCCTGCTGTGTGGGATACTCAATAGTTATATCATCTACCGCTTTTGCAAAGAATTCTTCAGCAATAAGGTGGCCTTAATTGCCACTACGGTGGTGTCCTTATCTTTTATCTTTGTGCTTTACAGCTCCTACGCCCGCATGTACGTCACAGGTGTGCTGTTTTCTCTCCTGCTGCTTCATGCCGTATTTAAAATTCTGTTTTCAGATCAGGTTTCCACAAAACATTATGTCCTCTTTTCTCTCTCATGCGTATTATGTGCCTATAACCATCATATGAACTGCCTGTTCGCTTTTTCTGTGGTTTTGTTGGCATTGTACTATATTCCTAAGGGGCGCTTAAAATGGTTTGTGATAAGCTCTGCGGCGGCCGTTCTGCTTTACTTGCCACACCTGTCTGTTACGCTTTACCAGTTTTCCATTGGTGGGTTAGGGGCTTCTGCTGGTGGCTGGCTAACAGCTCCCAGGAATACAGAGATCTATTATTTCATAAAAGCACTCTTTGGTTGTGGCATAGGAGCCAAACTCATTGTTGCGATTCTGCTTCTGCTGATGGTAGCCTCGGTATTGAAATTAAGACCCATCTCCAAAAAGCAAACTTTCCTGTTCTGGATCTTTACAGGGAACTATCTGGTGATCCATCTGTACTCTGTCTTTAAAAGCCCTGTACTCCAGTATTCAGGATTATTGTTTTGTGGGCTTTGCCTCATTATCTTACTGAGTTCCTTTGTGGAATTTTTAAGCAAAAAACAGGTGCAGGGTATTACCATCATCTTTATAGGCTTACTCTGTTTCGAATCTGTTTATAAAAAACAAATATTCACAAGGGTACATCTCCAGGATTTTGAATCGCAGGTAAAAACAACCCTCGACTTTCAAAAACAATATGGTAAAGACAACGTTACTTCCATTTTTAAAACCGAAGATTTTTTTGTGTATCTCTATGAAAAGAAATACCATACCGTTTTAAATTACCTTTCTCTAAGAGACAGCAGCATACTACAAAAGCCATATTTACTGAGAACCTATTTAAAGAACCTGAAACAGCCCTTTATAGTGTTGGGCGGGGTAGGAGTAGATGACATTGCCCTGGTAAAAGAATATTTTCCGTTTATGGTATTTCATCGTGAAGATTATTTCAGGAACACGCTGGTGTTTTCCAAATACGACAGCCATTACAGCGATGCTTCCCTGTTGAAAGAGATCCCACTGATGAACAGCGACATCAATATCTACATCAACGGTAACAAACAACTTTCTTTTAAGGATGACAGTATGTATTTTGAAATTAAAAAAGAAGACGATGAGTTTCCCTTCAATCTTAATTTGCCTTTAATCAAAACCGATTTTAAACTCGGGCAGTTTGTACTGGCAGAAATTTCTTATTCAACTGTTCAAAAAACAAATATTGATAAAGAACGCCTGTGCATGTCTGTTGCAGAGAAAGATAAAGATGCCGTGTTTTTTAAAACAATGCAGCTTGCCGATTATTACGATAGTACAAAAGCCATACAAACCGCTTACCTCGAATATTTTGTAGGTGCGGATAACCCTGTGTGGGCCAGGAAGCAAATGGCTTTAAATACCTTTATCTGGAAAGAAAAGAATACGGCTTACACTATTCGCCGGTTTAAACTCAAACAGTATGAATACAATCCTACAAAGTGGACTCTTTGGGAATAGGCTTAAAGATTCACATTAAAACCTATTTGCACAATGGGGTTTGTGTAAGGCGATAAAGGCGTTTGATTTGCATTATAAAAGATCATGGCAACAAAGCTGGCTCGTTCAGTAAACATTTGTCTATAGCCGCCACCAATTAATAAATTATGAACCCAGGTTCTTTCATTTAAAATAGGAGAGTTAAAATCAGGAACACTTAGTCTGTCCCATTGTACCTGCGCAAAGAAACTTTCTGTGATCATGTAACGCCCAAACAGGTTACTGCCATATACGGTAGACGTATATTTTCGACCGGCGTAGCTTTCGCTGTAATAGTTATAAGTACCACCTGCACCTACCGAAAACTTTTTGTTGATGCTTACACCCACTAAAGGAGAAAGGCTAAGGTAAGTAGTACTGCCAAGCCACCCGCTAGCGCTTCCGCCAATATATACCCGGTCTTTAAAGGTTTCAAAATCTTTTGGAGCCGACTGGTTATTTAAGGGTTGAACTGGAGGGATGACAGGATTTTCCTGCGCAGAAATGACACCGGGAGCCATACCAAGCAAACAGATCATCAACCCTTTGAGTAGTTTCATTATTTTACTTCTTCATAATCTACGTATTCTCCATCGCCTGCTTTAAAATGTGGCTTGTGCGATGTATTAGTAGATTCTACCCGTACTTCGCCTTCTTTACGTTGGTTACGTTGTGTATATTGATTTTGTTGGTTGTTGACACGTTGTGTCTGCATTTTAGATACACCTTTAAATGCTTCATATATTTTCCATACTAACCAAACAAGTATGACTGTCCAAATAATATCGCGCACGGTTTCTGTTTTTAGTAATACAAAATTACATTATTTACTCATACATTCTCTTACCAATTAACATAAATTGATGAAAACAAAAAAGCCCTTCCGGTGAGGAAAGGGCTTTTCAAAGAGGCTTATAAATTTATTTTGTTTCAGTATCTTCAATAGATTCCGAATTTTCTTCACCTGATACCTGTGGTTTGTAAATAGGTTTATCAGATTTAGGAGCATTAGGATCCTGGTAATCCCAGTTTACAATACGGAATACTGTACGACGGTTTTTCTGATGTAAAGCATCTTTTTCTTCTTTTGTTTTTGCTTTAGCAATCACGTCATCTTTAACCAATAGTTTTTTCTCACCCCAGCCTTTGTACATTAAACGGGCAGCAGGAATTTTCTTTTCGTTAATTAAGTAATCAACACAGGTTTTAGCACGGGCTTCAGATAATTTTTGGTTGGCAGCGTCAGAACCACGGCTATCTGTGTGAGATTGTAACTCAATCACGATAGTAGGGTTATCAACTAAAGTTTGGTATAAGAAATCCAGGGAATCCTTAGAGTTTAAAGGTTTGTGAGTATCATTTGCTTTATCAGCTCCTGTTGGATCGATCAATAATTCAGCTTTACCTAAGGCGTATAATACAGCAGGGAAACGGATCTCAGCTTTAACCGGAGTTAACGCAAAATCTTTAATAAAATCTTTCGATTCATTTTCGCCTACACTACTTAATTTACCTAAGTCTTTATTAGCTAAGAAACCTAATTTAAAGCTTTGAGAAACAGTGTTTTTATCAGTAGCAACAGTTACTTCATAAGAAGTATTTTCTTTTAGTTTGAAGTTGTATTTTCCATCAGCACCGGTTTTAAATTCAAACATATCTCCGCTTGAACCTTTTAAGTGAATCAACGCGTTTTGTACCGGCTCATTATTTTCAGTACTTACAACAGTTCCGCTTAAGTTAAATACTAAAGGAGGTAATACAAATGACCAAAGATCATCTCCACCTTTACCACCTTCGCGGTTTGAGGAGAAATACCCTTTTACTTTTTTACCTTCAAACACAATTCCGAAATCATCACCGGCAGAGTTCATTGGGAATTTAAGATTTTCAGGGGCTTTGGTAAATTTACCGCTTGCATCTTTTTCAGCTTTAAAAATATCCAAACCACCCATACCTAAATGCGTGTTTGATGAAAAGTATAATGTTTTATCATCATCAGAAATGAAAGGGAAACCTTCAGCACCTGCTGTATTAATGCTAGGACCAACGTTTACAGGTTGTCCCCATGTTTTCCCTTTTTTATCGAAAGAGCTGTACCAGATATCAGTTCCACCGTAACCACCGGGTAATTTAGCATCGAAATATAAGGTGTTACCATCTGCAGATAATGCCGGGTGACGGAATGGGAAAGAATCGATATTGAATGGTAATAACTCAGGTGCAGCCCATGACGGACCTTGTTTTTTGCACATATAGATTTGGCATTTCAAATTTTCATTTTTTTGCTCAGGGCAACGTGTCATAAACATCATATCCCCTTTTTTAGAAACGTATGCACCACCTTCGTTCATTTTAGAAGCAATAGTAGTTGCTAAAATAACAGGAGTACTCCATTTTCCGTTTTTGTCTAATTTAGTTTCATATAAATCAGAGTGGTTTTGACCGTTTGTAATATCAATACCACCTGTAGCGCCTTGACGTGTAGAAGTGAAAATTAAAGTATTGAATTTTTTATCGGCATAAGCAGGACTAAAATCAGCTTCCTTAGAATTGATCAAAGCCATGTTTTCTACTTTGATACGTGTTTCAGGCGTGTTTTTAGCATCTTTCCACTGTTTTGCCAATTCGCAGGATTTTACGCCGGCATCAGCACGAGGATCAGAAGGCATTTCTTTTTTATAGTTATTGTATTCAACAATAGCTTCTTCGTATTTAGACTGTGCTTTTAAAGCATCTGCTAGTTTTAAATACACGATAGGATCCGGGTATTTAGCTTTAATGGCTTTATTATAATAGGTTTCAGCACCTTTTAAGTCATTTATTTCCTGGTAAGAACTTCCTGTTTTAAACAAGATCTTTGTTTTAACTGCCGCTTTCTTCTCTTTCACGTAAGCTTGTTTATAAAGCTCGATGGCGTTAAAATATTGATGATTGTTATAAGCAAGTTCGGCGTCTTTTAAAAAGTTCTTCTGCGCGCTTACCGAAAATGCTAACGCAATAACGGCGGTAGTAGTTAGTGCTAATTTTTTTAAGTTCTTCATAGTGATTTAAACTTTGTAAGTCGCTAATTTATGTATTTTTTTAAAAAATCAAAAATTTTAAACCACTTTTTAACCAAATCCGTCTAATTAATAGTAATAATTCATCATTAAATGGGAATGCTAAACCTCGCAAGCAATTTTTAGGCTACAATTTAACAGATTATGAAAACGGCAAAACCCCGCTAAATCCTAACGGGGTTTTGCATAAATGAAAGGAAGAGAAATACTATCTCAAATACAACATCTCTCTGTATTTAGGCAATGGCCAGGTGCTGTCATCCACAATGTTTTCAAGTTTATCAACGTTATAACGCATCGATTCGAAGTAAGGTTTTACTTTCTCGCAATACGCGTGAGCCTGTTTTTTAGCACTATCTAAATTGTTTGCTTTTTTACGTTCTTCCGTCATCAGGTCTGCTTCTGTTTTAATTAAAGTTACACGCTCAGAGATCTCTTTAATAAGCTCTAGCTGGCTTTTAGCAACGATTTTAAATTCGGCAGGGGTCATAATGTCTTTCATGCCACGTACACTGTCTACCAGATTTTTTTGGTAATTAAGTGCTGCAGGAATGATCTGGTTGTTTACCATATCGGCAATAATGCGCGACTCGATCTGGATCTTTTTAGTGTAGGTTTCCAGGCTGATCTCGTAACGGGCTTCCTGTTCGCGGTGGTTTAAAATGCCTTGTGATTCGTACATTGCCAGCGATTTTTTAGAAATCATTGCTTCCAAAGCGCCCGGTGTAGTAGAAATATTATTTAAGCCACGTTTCTTGGCTTCCGCTTTCCAGGCGTCGCCGTAGCCGTTTCCTTCGAAACGGATCTTTTTACTTTCAATAATGTATTTTTTTAAGGTCTGGAAAATAGCCTCGTCTTTTTCTACTTTTTTATTCATTAAGGCATCCACATCTTTTTTGAAAGTTACCAGCTGTTCAGCCATGATGGCGTTTAATACGGTCATTGGTCCGCCGCAATTAGCCGAAGAACCAACTGCTCTGAACTCGAATTTATTTCCTGTGAAAGCAAAAGGCGAAGTTCTGTTACGGTCTGTGTTATCCAATAAAATATCAGGAATACGACCGATGTTCATTTTTAAAGCCGTTTTTTCTTCCGGACTCATTTTACCGTTATGAACTGATTTCTCCAGCTCGTCGAGTACTTTCGATAATTGTTCTCCCAAAAATACCGACATAATTGCAGGAGGTGCTTCGTTAGCACCAAGGCGGTGGTCATTATTGGCAGAGGCAATCGAAGCACGCAATAAATCAGCGTGTTCGTATACTGCTTTAACGGTGTTTACGAAAAAGGTTAAGAACTGTAAGTTTGTTTTGGGGGTTTTACCCGGTGATAATAAATTTTTACCGGTGTTGGTGGCTAAACTCCAGTTATTGTGTTTACCGCTTCCGTTAACGCCTGCATAAGGTTTTTCATGCATCAGCACACGGAAATTATGGCGAATGGCTACTTTTTCCATCACATCCATTAATAATAAATTGTGGTCAACTGCTAAATTGGTTTCTTCAAACACAGGTGCACACTCAAACTGAGCAGGAGCTACCTCGTTATGGCGCGTACGAACGGGAATGCCTAATAAATGAGACTCGTATTCAAAATCACGCATATAAGCCGAAACTCTTTCAGGAATAGAGCCCCAGTAATGATCTTCTAATTGCTGGCCTTTAGCAGGAGAGTGCCCAAATAAGGTACGGCCTGTTTGCTGAAGATCGTAACGGATATTATATAAAGCAGAATCCACTAAAAAGTATTCCTGTTCCCAGCCTAAAGTAGCAACCACTTTGGTTACGTTTTTATCAAAGTATTGGCAAACATCGGTAGCAGCCTTATCTAAAGCATGTAACGATTTTAATAAAGGCGTTTTAAAATCTAACGATTCACCGGTGTATGAGATAAAAATGGTAGGGATACATAAGGTCTCTCCCCAGATAAATGCCGGAGAAGTTGGGTCCCAGGCAGTATAACCGCGGGCTTCAAAGGTGTTACGGATTCCTCCGTTAGGGAAAGAAGACGCATCGGGCTCTTGTTGTACCAACGCGTTACCGCTGAAACGCTCAATGGCTCTGCCCCCTTCGATAGGCTCAAAAAAACCATCGTGTTTTTCGGCAGTAGCTCCCGATAAAGGCTGAAACCAGTGTGTAAAATGAGTGACGCCTTTGCTTTGTGCCCAGGCTTTCATGCAAGAAGCTACCTGATCTGCCATTTTACGCTCTACAATAGTTCCCTGGTGCATGGAGTTCTGAATGCTGTTAAAGGCTTCTTCAGAAAGGAATTCGCGCATGGCATCTAAACCAAACACATTTGAACCATAATAGGTAGATACCTGTTTGTCGGTTTTATTAAACTCAACAGGCACACGTTTTACAACGTCTTGAAGGGCTAAAATTCGTCTTGTTGTCATTTTTTGGAAGATTTTATAGGGGTTGGTAATGAAATTTGCTAATTTTTGACAAAAATATGTCAAAAAAAGGGGGGGTGCAAGGAAATAAGTGATAAATTTTTAATTTTTAGTGAAAAATTAGGGGGGTAAAAGGAAATTTTGTGTTATTACTTATTAAGATATGTGATAAATATATATAATTGGAATAGTATATTTGGCAACTACAATAACAATTAAATATGTGTAAATTCTTTTTAGTTCTGTGTTTGGGATCGATTTTATGGTCTTGTAAAAAAAAGAAACATGAAACCAGGCTTCCCGACCGTATCATATACACAGATATGAAAGATGATACGCTTGAAAACCTAACAGGCCAAGATATGACTATTACACGCTTGTTTGACATGAACCTGGATAATGTGAATGACTTTAAATTTTCATTAACGACATATTTATGCCCATACACGGGATCTCCTAATAGTGGGCCATGTACAAGCCACTTTACTAAGGTTTTAATTGACACCGATGATATTCTAAGTAAAGAATGTAGCATCAAATTCTCATCCAATCCTCCGCAAATTAGTTCACTTAGCAAAGGATTGGTAATTGATTCTTCAACTGGCATATATAAATACAAAAGCAATTATTTGTATAGTAACGATGGGCGGGAATTTTACTTTAGTGTTTCAGGCGATATCTATATTGGGGTTTATCTGGAGTCAAAATATTTTGGGTGGATCAGAGTGGAAGGATTTGGAGATTATTCCAGTAAAATTGTTATCAAAGAAATGGCAATAAATATGACAGAAGGGAATTCTATAGTTGCCGGGCAGAAACAGTAATCTAATCTTTTAATGTCAAGGAAATATTTAATCGTCAATAAAACGGAAGATTTTCTTATTTTTACGTTTGATGAATTTTTTGTTTCCTACATTTTTAATCGGACTGGCTGCCATAGCAATTCCAATTATCATTCATCTTTTCAATTTCCGTAAATACAAAAAAGTTTACTTTACCAACGTTCAGTTTTTAAAAGAACTTAAGCAGGAAAGCGACAGCAAATCCAAATTAAAAGAATGGCTTATTTTAACGGCACGTATCTTAGCCATTACCTGTCTGGTACTTGCTTTTGCACAGCCTTTTATTCCCGGTAAGGCCAAAAGCACACAGGGCGAAAAAGCCATCAGCATATATGTTGACAATTCCTTTAGCATGGAAAGTACCAATAAACAAGGAACTCTGCTTGAAAATGCTAAAAACGCTGCCACAGAAATTGTCAATTCATTTAATGCCAGCGATAAGTTTCAGTTGTTAACCAACGATTTCGAAGGCCGTCACCAACGCTTTTTAAGCAAAGAAGAATTTATAGAGCAATTAAATGAAGTAAAAATCTCATCGGCTACAAAAAACATAAACGATGTGATTAAGCGCCAGCAGGACTTTTTACAAAATAATGGTTCAAAGAACAGGCGCTTATTTTTGTTAAGCGATTTTCAGAAGAATACCTCTCTTATTTCGAAAGCGGGAATAGATACAGGTATTGTCATTAATTTAATTCCGATTGTATCGTCGGAAGTTAACAATGTATACATTGATAGTGTTTGGTTTGAAACACCGGTTCAACAGTTTGGAACGCAACAAATTATTCATGCTACTATTATTAATAAAAGCGATAAAGACATTGAGAACGGAAGTCTTAAATTATTTATAAATGATAAACAGGTAGCGCTTAACTCCTTTAATGCAGGGGCAGGAGGTAAAAAGGATGTGAGCATTTCGTTTACGGTAAAAGAAAAAGGAATTAATAAAGGGATCTTAAAAATTGAAGATTATCCTATTACTTATGATGACGAATTCTTTTTTAGCTTCAATGCTCAAACCGTTATCAATGCCCTTGTTATTAATGGCAAGGAGAGCCGGACTGCCGGCAATTTCAGATCGTTGATGCAGAACGACAGTTTGTTTGTGTATACTGAAAATGCTGAAACATCTATTGATTATGGGCTGTTCTCTAAATTAAATATCATTGTACTTAATGAACTAAGTACAATTACCACAGGACTTACATCCGAACTTCAAAAATTTGTGAACGCCGGCGGCAGCCTGGTAATTTTTCCGGCACGCAAAGCCGATCTGCCATCTTATAATACTGCTTTTCAAAATTTGCAATTGCCTGCAATTACCCTTGCAGATACCATTAATACTAAAACACAGGCTATTAATTTTGAACAGGGCTTGTACGAAGGTGTATTTGAAAAGTTGGATCAACGTATGGATCTGCCTAAGGTGTACGAGCATTATCAGTTTGCTCAAAGCAACAGGAACGGCGCTCAAAATATAATTATGCTGCAGAACGGCATGCCGTTTTTAGCACAGTATACTACCGGCAACGGTAAAATCTATCTGTTTGCAGTAGCTTCCGATGAATTGTCGTCTAATTTTGTAAAACATGCCTTGTTTGTTCCAAGTCTTGTGAAGATGGCTGTCTTAAGTTTAAAACCGGAACCTGCGTATTATAAAACGGCTACCAACGAAGCCATTGTATTGGCAAATTCTTCTAATTTTTCGGATAAGCCTTTGCATGTGATTAATACGGCTAAAACAACCGATGTCATTCCTGAACACCGGCTGGTAAACAATGCGGTTAATTTGTTTACTCAAAATCAGATTACACAAGCGGGGCATTATAAGGTAGTGGATGGTGAAACCGTATTAAAAGGCCTGGCATTTAATTACGACCGCAGAGAATCGGATATGAACTTTTATGATAAAGACGGGCTTCAGAAACAATTGGATGGAACGGGGTTAAAAAACATAAGCATTATTGAACCGGACGAGAAAAAGTTATCGGCTACTTTACAGGAAGTAAACGACGGGAAAAAATTATGGAAATTATGTTTAATTTTAGCCTTGATATTTTTAGCTGCTGAAATTTTAATTATAAGATTATTGAAGTAATTAAATCCCGCAAATGTCGTTGATTTGCGCATATTAAAAGAGATTAAACAGATCCGCGCGTATTTGCGAAATCTGCGGAAAAAATAAGACAAAGATGAATATACTCATAAAACAAGCCACTGTTGTAAATGCTGCAAGTCCATACCATGGTAAGGCGGTAGATATTTTAATTGAAAAAGGGATTATTACCCAAATTAAAAAATCTATCAGTCCTGAAAAGAGCTACAAAACAGTAGAGGCGGAAGGCTTGTATGTTTCTTTAGGCTGGCTCGATATGCAGGTAAATTTTTGTGATCCCGGAAACGAGTATAAAGAAACGCTTGAGAACGGCTTAAAAACAGCGGCAAAATCGGGATTTACCGGCGTGTGCGTGATGAGTGGCACAAACCCGCCTTTGCATAATAAAGCCCAGATAGAGTATGTGGTAAACCGTGCCAAAGATAATTTAACGGATGTTTTTCCTGTTGGAACGATTAGCTATAATCAGGAAGGAAAAGACCTTTCGGAAATGTATGACATGCAACTGGCCGGTGCTGTTGCTTTCAGCGATTATAAAAAGCCGGTTAAAGATGCCGGATTGATCTTAAGAGCCTTGCAGTATGCCCAAAACATTAATAGCTTTATCATTACACATGCTGATGATAAAACTATTTCGCATGGTGGATTAATGAATGAAGGTGCGGTTTCTACAAAACTAGGACTAAAAGGAATCCCGGGTTTGGCAGAAGAATTAATGATACAGCGCAATTTGCAGATCCTGGAATACACAGGAGGCAAAATTCATTTCCCGACCATAAGTACCAAAGGAAGT
>JAZJZF010000002.1:0-4046 GCA_040389965.1 Bacteroidota bacterium | reverse complement strand
GATCAAAAAAGCAAAAGCTAACGGTTTAAGTGTTACCTGCGGTGTTGCAGCGCATAATTTGTTATTGGATGAAACAGAGTTGGAAGGCTTTGATACAAACTATAAGGTAAATCCTCCGTTAAGGGCTAAAGAAGATGTAAACGCCTTAAAAAGAGCATTAGAGAATGGGATTATAGATGTGGTTGTAAGTGATCATAATCCCCAGGATATTGAAAGCAAGGATCTTGAATTTGATTTGGCCGATAATGGAATTGTGGCTTTGCAAACGGCCTTTAATTGCCTTGTAACGGGAGTATCGAAAATTACACCTGAAAAAATAAGTGAATGCCTTGCCGAAAATCCACGAATGATCTTAGGCCTTGAAACCCTTGTGATTAAAGAAGATCAAAAAGCAAACCTGACCTTATTTAGCTTAAATGATAAAAGTATTTTATCAGAAAAAGACCTGGTTTCCAAATCTAAAAACACACCGTTTATAGGGCAAACATTAAACGGCAAAGTAATTGGGGCCATTAATAATGATAAGCTTGTTTTAAATTAAAGAGTTGTTGTTTTGAGGAAGCCTGTATTAATAGTTGTAACACCGGGCTTTCCGAAAGATGAACAGGATACGAGCTGCCTGCCTGCTTTTCAGCAGTTCGCGCTTTCTATAAAAGATACATTTCCGCAATACCGTTTAATGATTGTTTCGTTTCAGTATCCTTTCACTCCAAAAGAATACCAATGGAATGGCATTGACGTGATTGCCCTTGGCGGGAAAAACCGTTCTAAATTATTTCGTTTAGTCTTGTGGATCAGGGCTTATAGAGCTTTGCAGAAAATCATTAAAACACATCATGTCATTGGTTTAGTGAGTTTATGGATCACAGAATGTGCTTTAATCGCAGATAAAATTGCTAAAAAGAATCGCTTAAAACATATGATCTGGATCATAGGCCAGGATGCTAAAATTTCCAATAAATATGTTTCGCGGATTAAGCCCAAACCGCAGCAACTCATGGCTATGAGCGATTTTTTAAAAGACGAATTTTTTAAAAATCATAACCTTATGCCACTTCATGTGATTGAAAATGGCATCAGAGAATCCGTATTTCCTGTATTGAATACACAGGAAAGGCCTATTACTGTTTTTGGGGCGGGGTCTTTAATTCCGCTCAAGAATTACCGTTTATTTATTGAACTGATTCATGAAATAAAGAAAAGCATTCCCGCCATAAAGGCTCAGATTGCCGGTGGTGGCGAAGAGCAGGAAGTATTACAAACCCTGATCACCACATTAGGACTTCAGGAGAATGTTATCTTGTTAGGCCCAAAATCACATTCGGAAACGCTGGCATTGATGAATCAAAGCAAGGTGTTTTTACATACATCCAGTTACGAGGGAAACTCAACCGTGTTAATGGAAGCCTTATACAGTGGCTGCAAAGTTATAAGCACCTGTCCTTTGTCGCATACGCCAACTCAAAATTTAATAATAGAAACAGATCCTGTAAAATTGAAAGAGCAACTGCTACATGCTCTGGCGGAGAATGAATCAACTGCAAACAGGGTTGTATTTAATACCATGGATCGTTCGGCGCAACGTATTGTGAACTTACTTTTGCAGGAGTGAATTGGCAATAGCCTCTATTTTAGACCCAATAGCGCTTAACGACAATTCTTTATTAAAATGAGCAATGATCTTTTCGCTCATTTCTGTTTGATCGGTTTGAGTAGCTAATATTAGTTTTTCAAATAGCTGATCAGAATTTCCGGGCTCGAATAAAAAACCAAAATTCCCGTTATCGGTCATTTTCAAAAAAGAGGAAATGCCTGTTACTATTGGAATACAGCCACAGGACATGGCTTCGCATAATGCAATGCCACTGCCTTCGTAATGCGAAGCAGCCACAAAATAATCGGCTGCATTATACCAGTTTTCCAGTTCTGTATGTGGAATTATTCCTACTAATGTAACCTCGTTTTGTAACTGATTTTCATGAATGTATTTTTTAATCTCCGCTTCCAGCTCAGTACTACCATAGATCATCACTAATTGAAAGGTATTTCCTGCTTCTTTGAATTTAAGAAAGCCTTTTAAAACCGTTAAAGGATCTTTGTTTTGATCAAGTCTTCCCACCCACAAAAACAGCGTGTCATTTGTTATCCCTAATCTTTTTTTTGCTTTCGTTTTATGTTGAGGACGAAACAATGTAGAACCTTCCATCACTTCGTACACCTTTTTCTGATCTTTAATAATATGGTTAGCGAAGTAGGGGAGAGCCAATTCCTTTGAAGCAAATAAATAAGCATCTGCCCCTGAATAGGCCATCTTTTGAAACCAGCGTTTAACGGGATGTTTAAAAGGCTTTTCTGCATGATGCTGTATAACGATTCTGGTGCTTTTGGGTATAAACATCCGAAGCATCCATGTTTGAAAAGGAAAGGTAAAACCATGTACCATGATGAGGTCATGTTTTTGTCTACGCACATACAGTATCAATTTAAGCGGAACGTAAAAAAAACGGTTCTTACCCGGAAAGAATACTTCGTTTGCTTCATGGTTAGGAATAGTAAAGCCACGTTCCGCCAGCTTGAGGTGGGTCACCTCAAAACGGGTGTGCGTATAAATTTCGGAATCAATACTATGTCTGTACTTTAAAAAATCAAATTCCGATTCTTTAATAGCTAAAAATAGTATGTTAAATAACTTCATGAATTGTGGTCTGTATAAATTTATTACTTTTAATCAAGCTAAAAAATTTTCTTTATGCGTGTCAGCGCGCTTGCCATTTTACATAACAGGGTCGATCTTTTTATAGAGACCATTCAATCTGTATTAGATCAGTCGTACCCCGTAGATGAATTTATTGTAGTAGATGACGGTTCAACAGAAGATGTAAAAGGAGCGATTGATGCCTTTAACGATCCCCGTATCAAATATTTTTACGTGGAGCGGGTTGGTGTCATTAGTAAGTTGAGAAATATATCTGTTTCAAAATGCACAGGAGACCTTGTAGCTTTTATTGACTCTGACGACCTCTGGCATAAAGATAAAATAAAGCTGCATATAGAAGCTATGCAGAAACAACCTTGCGATATTTCTTTCAGCGATTGCCAGCTGTTTAATACCGAAGGGAATATTGGGCCAAGCGCAGCAGCAGCCATTCACGGAAAAGAAGTAGATGTTTTTAAAGAACTGACAGAAAAGAATTTGTCCCTGGCATTTGGCACCAATCTTTTTTGTAAACGCATCATCGACAATAAACTCATTCATTTCGATGAGCGTTTGTTTGTAGGAGAACATGACCTTATTACCATGCTATGCGCCAGGCACAAAAGTATTTTTATTCCGAAGGTGCTTAATTTTATCAGGCGGCACGACAGAAACGTGAGTAAAGAAAATTCTATTTTAGATATTATAGGACCGCTGGAATATAACAGAACGATTGATAAATTACTGGCAGGAAAGTTTATTCCGCAACATTTATTTAAAAAGATAAAAGCGCTTAACTATAGTAAAATAGCAGGCTACTATATGATCAAGGGACTTTATAATAAAAGCATGGTTTATCTTTTAAATTCTATAAAACTCGATTTTAAGGTGTATTACCTGAAGATACTACTTAAAGTGTTTTTGTTGAAGTTGAAAAAATAACTCCGGTTTAAAAAATATCTATATCGCTGAATTGAAATTTCAAACGATCGAGGTTATATTTCCCACTTAAATTTTTGGTAATAACCGCAAATCCCTTTTCCGCTTTTGTGGTTTTTGATAAAACAGTATCCAACTGATTTCCGGGCGAAATCATAAAGGTTACCGAAGAGGCTTTGGTAATCGATTCAATCGTTTTCACAGTTATTAAGAAGGGTTCTTTTTTTAAAGGAGTAAGGGCTCCTATCCATGTTCCTTTGGAGTTATTGATCCAAAAGCTTTGTTCTTTTTCAGTAACGATGGTGCTGGGGTTATATTTTTTATAAGCAACATACTTGTTGTCGTAAATCACGCCATCATAACCTTCCTGTAATAAACCGTTTTCTATAAAATCTGCTTTTTGTTTAAGGCT
>JAZJZF010000001.1:97859-105574 GCA_040389965.1 Bacteroidota bacterium | reverse complement strand
GCTGAAGAATCCAACAATAGAATTTATTCTGTAAAGAAAAAACCTGTTATTATTTTTGCTGCATTTGCCATTTATCTCAGTTTTAAGGATAAGGTTAAGTTTGGAATAAGCCCTACGTAATTGACATTGGTTTCTGTAATAACCCCGTCACTGATACTATACTGTTTGTACCATACATTTTTTCTGTTGTAAACATTGAACAGAGAAAATCCAATATAACCAATGTCTCTTTTTTTCTTTTTATCGCCCTGAACCAATAACTTGTAGTGAACCGAAAAATCCATACGATGGTAATCAGGTAAGCGCAAACTGTTTTTTGAAGTAACCGTGAAAAAATCCTGCGTGGTACCATCCAGTAAGGTTACGCTATAAGCCCCTGATGGAGCCGTATATGGCCTTCCTGTAGCATAGATCCAGGTAGCGGAGAAATCCCAGCGCTTATGCTCATAAAGAGCTACTATTTTAAATTCGTGTGTTACATCCTGATTTGCAGGAAAGTAATCGGTAGAATACACAGCAAAATTATTACGTGCCTGTGCCAGTGTATAACTTACCCAACCATTAAATTTTCCCGTTTTCTTTTGAATTAAAAATTCTACCCCTTTCGAAAAGCCTTTTCCGTTAAAAAAATTCTCGTTATAAGTCACACCTCCGGGGCTCGTATTAAAGCGTAAAGAATATTCTGTGAGATTACTTAACGTTTTGTAATACACTTCTGTACTGAATAAAAAGTTTTTGGTATCTACCGAAACTCCACCTGTATAATGAATGGCAGAGCTAACCGGAATGTTTTTTCCGTTAGATAAGATCCAGAAATCCCTGCTTCCCGATAAAATATCTTCGCGGGTTACACGGTTAGCAAACTGGTAATACTTGCCCGTGCCCGCTTTTAAAGAAATAAGGCGTGTTACATTGTAAACAATGGATGCTCTTGGTTCGTAGTACGTTGCTTTTGTGACATCAAAATAGCTAGCCCTTAATCCGGGAAGAATCTGTAATTTTTCATTAAAGAATTTTAGTTTCGTTTGCAGATAACCACCATATAACAATCCCTGATTATTTTTATTTAAAATGGTAACCGTATCGTTTTGCGCATAATTGTATTTGATATCGAAATCAGTTCCAAAAACCCCAAATTGAATCTGACTCCAGTTAAAAATATCCCACTGATAATCAGATTTAAAAGAATAATCTTTTAAGTTATTGTTTTCAATGATCCCACTTTTAATGGTAGTCTGTTCTCCGGCGCTATTAGTGCGTGTTAAGGATTGTGACCTGTCTCTATCGCTATAATAGTTCGAATAACTCAAAATAGTATTTCCATAAAAGCGTGGCGACCATTTACGCGACCATTTTAAGCTGCCTCCTATGTTACCATATTTAGTAAGATCAGTAATGCTAAAGCCACCCCTCGATCCACCACCGGTAGATCCTGAACTATTATCCAGTTTATCGGAGCCATTATAAATACTTAAAGAAATAATATCTTTATCGGTAGGACGGTACGTAAATTTTCCGTTCAGGTCATAAAAATAAGAAGTAGGCTGCGTTTGTTGGGATGATCCCCGTCGGCCGCCTCCGGTGCCCCCACCATTATTCCCATTGGAAGAAAGCGTACTGGTAGATGAATTAAATTTATCAAACAATTTATTGTAAACAGGCCCCTGATAGGATCTTCTATAGGCAATAACCGACGAGAATTTTTTGCCAACCGGAACTTCCACATAGGCATTTGCACTCAGTAAACTTAAATCGCCTCCAATATTAAATTTTTTCTGATTCCCATCTTTCCCTGTAATTTCGGTAACACTGGAAAGTCTTCCGCCAAAACGCGATTCAAAGCTTCCTTTATAGAGCTGAACATCTTTCAAAGCATTAGCATTAAACGCACTAAAAAATCCGTAGAGATGATCCACGTGATAAATTGTAAATCCATCGTATAAAATTAAATTCTGATCAGGTGTCCCCCCTCTCACATATAAACCGGAAGAAGATTCGTTGGAAGCACTCACTCCCGGCATTAACTGAAATGACCTCATGACATCTTTTTCGCCCAGATTTGGCAGCTGTTCCAGCTTTTTAGGGGTCATTTTAATAGTATTGGCATCCGTTCTGCTAATCAATACCACATCTTCTTTTTCGGCAGTAACAACCACTTCTTTTAAAGCACTTACTGCTAGCGATAATTGTACCTGTAAATTCTTTTTAGGCAGCTGAGGGGTTAAGTACACTTCTGTTTTTTCATACCCCACATACTGGACAATAAGCGTAGTGGTATCTGTTGGTACTTTAAGAAATGTAAAATAACCATCCATATTCGTATTAACCGCCGTTGTTGTTCCCTTTATCTGAACCGTAGCAAAAGGCAAAGCTTCGCCGCTTTGTTTATCTCTTACAATACCCGATAATGTAAAATTAAATGCCAGGGCAGGTCCAAAATACGTTTTCTGAATTTTTTCCGCAACTACAGGTGTATTGGTGCTTTCTTCTTCATCCACCCTTTCCGTTTCATCTACAACGATAGTCTCCTTAAAAGCACTTGCAATGGTATTCTGCAATTGTAGGCTGTCGTTACCAGGGATTGTATCAGTTGTACTTGCCGGGTCACTTAACCTCATATGTTGAAATACAGTTGAAAAATCATTCGCCTTAAGATCTTCGTTTGAGATGGTAGGATCGTTAATATTCAGGAATAAGTTTTGTCGTCCGTTCGAATAATTAAATGTTACCAGACTTGCAATAGCCTCAAGGCATTGGGTTTTCTGAACGCTTGTACCTCCTCTGTTAGGCACATATACAAACATATAATTATAAAATTGGGGAATATTTTTAAGCTGATCGGCCTCATAAATATCCATAGCCTGTTGACCCGGATTCCCTAATATGATAATAAAAGGCCTTTTTGCATTAGAGTAATTTTGCTGTTGAGTAAAGCAAACATATTGAAAATAACATTGGCTGCCGGGAGAATTAAAACTGTACTGTTTTTGCGTAAATCCTTTATAACTTAATATTGTTAACCCTGCTAACAAGCAAGCTGTTATTTTCCGAAACATATTTCTTTTATTGGCCTTTACCGGGCTTTAAAAGTGACGAAATCAAAAAAACAATTACTGCATAATAGATGTTTTGAAGCAATTTATAGATGACTCCGTTTTATTAATCTTCGATAACCAGACAAACCGGCCTCGATTTTTCACGATAATATGCCTATAAAGCGTGATTTTTATGGGTGTATTGCTAAATTTCCATTATACGAATAAACTGTTATCTTCGTATATCAGCTATTAATACTATGAGTTTTTTTAAAAAGCTTTTCGGAGCAAAAGATCAAAAACCTGGACCATCATCTCAGGAACATAATGATGAAGCATTTCAAAAAGATTACGATTTAAAACTGAAAGGGCTTGAAGCCATTCTTGGAACAATGCATCATATGGTAGGCCATGCCATTATTCCGTTTTCTATAGGCGGTGCGGTAGATATGTATTACTTTCCAAACCATATAAAAGGAACCGGTTTTGCCACCATGGAATTATTGGAACCCGATGGCAAAGGACCTTTACCTAACAGGCTAGGCACTTATGAACTGGTTGCTTTTACAAAACAGCCTTATACAGATATAGAAGGAGAGCAAACCGCTTTTAATCTTATAGAAAGAAAAATCTGCGGTATCTTTACAAAGATAGGTTTCTATTCGCGTCAGGCCGTATTAAACCCTAACGAAACCTGCGAAGTACCAAATAAACAAGGCGAAGAAAATACCTGCCTCGTATTTGATTTATATAACCCGGACAATAAAGAATTTATGATTGGTGATAGCAAGCACCATTTATTGCTATGCCTTCAGGTATATAGAAGTGAAATGGAATATGCCAGGGCATCCGGCACCAAAGAGCTCATTAAAAAATTAAAAGAAGCAGGTCACTACCCATATAGCGATCTCGACAGGCAAGCTGTTGCATAATTCATACCATGAGAAAACCGAAGCTAACCAACGAAGAACGAACCAGACTGCTAAACCTGGCAGATAAAAAGAACGCGCTGGTAGCAAGGCGACGAAAGCTATACAATAAGCTTTATCGCAAAAGTGCTTTTTTTAGGAGTGCATGGGCAATACGATTACTTTTTATTGCACTTTTTGTACTAGTTGCTGTGTTTTTTAATAAAACAACCAGGTCAAAAAAAGAAAAAATACTTTCAAGTCATGTCGAATCCATAAAAACGGTATCAGGACATGGCACTTATGATCTCACAACGTTATTTCTGCAAACAAATGTCGAATCGTATTCTTCAAACTTTACTGATTTTGCTATTCCTGTTTTAAACGTGAACGACAGCATACACGTTGAGCGAAACTTTTTTGGCAAGCCTATTTATTTTACCAATCCCGGATGGAACTGGAAATATAGCATTGACAGTACTTTCTACCTCTATTTTGCAATACTGATGCTCACCTTTATTTCCTTTTTCTTTAACGACGGACTCGACCGTTTTACAACTAATGTATTGTGGTTTACGTTAATTGTTGACATTATTACTACTCTATTATTCTTTATTTTTTGATCTTTGTGCTTCATTATTAAACCAATGCTATGACCCAGGGGCCTTACGAACATAAAACGTTCGATAAAATCGAACTATCCGAAGAAAAAATCTTTAAGCAGGAATACAGTAACTGCAATTTCACAAACTGTAATTTTTCGAAAACCAATTTTACCGATTGTAATTTTATTGACTGCACTTTTAAAGACTGTAATTTTTCAGTAACCCTGCTGAATAATACCGGCTTAAAAACGGTAAGCTTTAGTAATTGTAAAGTTATGGGTATTAATTTCAGCCATTGTAACGATTTTTTATTCGACGTGGCATTCCGCAATTGCCAGCTGGATTATTCTTCTTTCTTTAAAAAGAAAATGAAGAAAGCTTCCTTTATCAATTGCTCTCTTAAAGATGTTCAGTTTGAAGATGTGGATCTTTCGGGTGCTGCATTTAAAGACTGTGACCTGCTTAATGCGACGTTTGTAAATACCATTTTAGAAAAAGCAGACTTTCGTACCGCGCGACATTATATGCTCGACCCGGAAATCAATAAAGTTAAAAAAGCAAAATTTTCGCATACAGGTATTGCAGGTTTGCTGGCTAAATATGATCTCGATATAGAGTTTTAAGTACTATAACCTTTTATTAAAAGAATACACTCTTTCAAGCAAAAATACTATGAAATCAGAAAAAACAGTCATCACGATAGAAGCAACCATCCACGCAAACATTGAAAAAGTATGGAAATTCTGGACAGAGCCTGAGCACATTATGCAATGGAACAATGCATCAGACGACTGGCATACAACAAAAGCGGAAAATGATTTACGCGTTGGCGGAAAATTTTTGTCGAGAATGGAAGCTAAAGACGGGAGCTTTGGTTTCGATTTTGGAGGAATTTATACCGGCATAAAACCTCATGAATTAATTGCTTATACTTTGGGTGACAACAGAAAAGTAGAGGTTATTTTTTCAAAAAGTGGTAACGACACGCTTATCACTTCTCATTTTGAACTGGAAACGCAAAATCCTATAGAAATGCAAAAAGGAGGATGGCAGGCTATTCTCAACAACTTTAAAAAACACGTTGAGAAATAAAAGTTAAAGAATTACAAACGTTTTACGTTACCCTGTAAACTTATAGTTAAAATTTGCCCCGGCAAAAAAACATCACGTAAAATTACCTGGCTGTATCCCTTTGAATTGGGGAGATTTAAAGCTTTCCAATTCTAAAAGCAGGTAAATAGTATTCGGTTTATAAAAAAAGATTTATATTTGTAGTGTTGAAAGCAAAATTTAAAATATTTCTTTCGTGTACACTTTTAGCGGTTGTATTATTTGCAGCAGTTCCTAAAGTATATATCCATAATTTATTAGGACACACCCATGATGCCCTAAACTCAGTGACATCGGGCTTTTCGTTTAACGACGATCAAAATACCAAAGATTGTAATTTCGAAAAATTTGATACTCCGGTTTACTATACTGTATTCAAATTCATCTTAAATTTTCTTCCCATAAAAGAACACAGACAACAGTCTTTTTTCTATAAACAGGAAGCTCCTACCCCACTTCAATATAACAACTCGCCCTTGCGGGGCCCTCCAATGGCTTAATTTATCGAGGTAAATTAAACAAGTCATTAATTTTAAAAACAAACTATTGAAGTTTATACCGCTTGCGATCATTCGCTTTTATCAATACAGCATTTCTCCGCTTTTAAAGCCATCGTGCCGTTATACACCATCATGCTCACAATATGGCATTGATGCAATTAACAAATACGGCGCATTTAAAGGTAGCTGGATGGCATTGAAACGTATTTTACGTTGTCATCCCTGGGGAGGAAGCGGTTATGATCCGGTAAAATAATTTTACTTTATACATTTTCGTTACGTATTTGTTGTATGCATTCAATTTTAAAATTGAATCGGTAACTGAAATTTTAGCAGGAAGGTAAAATAAGCTTCATAAAAACTATTTTTTTATGTCAGTCAAAACAATCATTTGCTTTATAGCACTCTATATATCTGCAAGCTTGCAGGCACAAACAACCTTAAAAGGAATTATAAAAGATAAAGAAACCAATGAGCCCCTACCGGGAGCAATTTTGTATTTCCCCGATCTTAAAAGTTCAAGCGTTTCAAATAGCGACGGGTCTTTCGAAATTCATAATCTGCCATCCATTAAAGCACTCTTACAGGTAAGGTTAATAGGCTACCAAACCGTTATTAAAACCATTGATTTGTCGCAGGCTCTACCTGTAAACATTGCTATGGAACAATCTCACATCGAAGCCAATGAAGTGGTGGTAACAGGTGTTTCCAAAGCCACAGAAATAAAACGAAGTCCGGTCCCGATGGTTTCTGTTGATCAAAAATATTTACAACAAAATACGGCCACAAATGTGATAGATGCATTGATTAAAGTACCGGGTGTGAATGTTTTAAGTACAGGTCCTAATGTTTCAAAGCCTTATATACGCGGCCTTGGATATAACCGGGTGTTAACGTTGTTTGATGGAGTAAGACAGGAAGGACAACAATGGGGAGATGAACATGGAATTGAGATTGATCAGTTTTTAATTGACAGAATAGAAGTGATTAAAGGACCCGCGAGCTTAATCTATGGCTCCGACGCGCTTGCAGGTGTAGTGAATTTATTACCTGCCAACACAACACCCGAAGGTACTTTAAAAGGAAGTATACAAACCAATTACCAAAGTAATAATGGGTTGTATGCCGGTTCGGCAAACATTGCAGGAAATATAAAGAGCGTGGTATTTGGCCTGAGAGCTACACGGAAAGAAGCAACCAATTATCAGAACAAATATGATGGCCGTGTTTATAATACCGGTTTTAAAGAAACAGATTTTAATGCGTATTTAGGTGTGAACCGAAAATGGGGTTACTCGCATTTAAATATGAGCGTCTTCGATAACCTCCAGGAAATTCCTGATGGGAGTCGCGACTCACTTACACGGAAATTCACGAAACAAATTACAGAGGAAGATACACTACGTCCCATTGTCACTAATAGCGAACTGAACTCATATAAGATTGATCCGGTGCATCAGCGCGTACAGCATTACCGCCTTTCATCTATCAATCAGTTCATTTTAGGGCAAAGTAAACTGGCCTTAAAACTTGGCTACCAGCAAAGCATTCGCCGCG
>JAZJZF010000001.1:80517-97849 GCA_040389965.1 Bacteroidota bacterium | reverse complement strand
ATTTAAAATTAAACACCGCAACTTACGATCTGAAATTTTATTTGCCTGAAAAAAGTGGCTGGGAATCAACCATAGGTATTAACGGTATGTATCAGGTCAACAATACCGATCATGGAACCGAATTTGTAATCCCTAACTATACATTGTTCGATTTTGCTCCTTTTGTTTATGTTAAAAAAGAGATCGGGAAGTTTGATTTCGCTACCGGTGCACGTTATGATACACGCTCGTTTAAAAACAGTGAATTGTATACAGGAACAAATCCTGCAACAGGTTTTGATATGAAAGTAACAGATACAACAGGTGCTACCAAACAATTTGACAAATACAATCATACATTCAATGGCTTCTCTGGCAGTTTTGGTATTACATACAACATTACAGACAAATTATTAATAAAAGCCAATGTGGCTCGCGGGTACAGAGCGCCAAACATTTCCGAAATTTCAGCAAAAGGTGTACATCCCGGAACCGGTTTTGAACAACTGGGAGACGCAAATTTAAAACCTGAATTTAATTTGCAGGAAGATATAGGTCTGTTTTTCGACAGCCATCATATTTCTTTAAGCGGAGAAATATTTCATAATACCATCGATAATTATATTTTTAATCAAAAACTTCAAAGCCTTATGGGTGGCGATTCTTTATACAGCGAAGCAGGTAACTCCTACCCCGTTTACAAATTCACACAAACAAAAGCTCAGTTGTTTGGCGGCGAAGCACACATTGATATTCACCCGCACCCACTCGACTGGCTTCATTTCGAAAACTCCATATCAATGGTATATGCCGTTAACAAAGGAGGAAACGGGGCTGTACTAAACGATAGTAATAAATACTTACCATTTATTCCGCCAATTCATACAAACTCTGAGTTACGTGCTGAGTTCAGAAAAAATGTAAGTTGCTTTTATCATATTTATGTTAAAGTAGGAATGCAATATTATGCAGCTCAAAACAGAGCTTTTCTAGCAGAGAATACAGAAACCAAAACACCCGGCTATACCTTATTTGACGCAGGTCTTGGAACAGACGTTTGCAACAAAAAAGGAACTACCTTATGTACGATTGGTGTATTTTGTACTAACCTCACAGATGTTGCCTACCAATCGAATATGAGCAGACTTAAATATTTTGACAACTACCCAAACAACGGTACAGGCCGATCAGGCATATATAGCATGGGAAGAAACATCAGCTTTAAATTAACCATACCATTCAATACAAAACTTAATACTAATTAACCTATGACAAACTCTAACAAATATGACATTATTATTATCGGTGGCAGTTACGCGGGCCTTTCTGCAGCAATGGCCCTGGGGCGCTCACTCAAAAATGTATTAATTATTGATAGCGGCCAACCATGCAATAAGCAAACTCCGCACTCACATAATTTTATAACCCATGACGGAGAAACACCTGCTGCTATTTCTAAAAAAGCAAAGGAGCAGGTTTTAAAATACGATACCGTTACATTTATCGAAGACAAAGCAACAAAAGCTGTGAAAACGACTCAGGGCTTTGATATTGAAACGGAAGCAGGGAAAACATATCATGCTAAAAAACTGATATTTGCTACGGGCGTAAAAGATCTGTTACCCGAAACAGAAGGTTTCAAAGAATGCTGGGGCATTTCAATCATCCACTGTCCCTATTGCCATGGCTACGAAGTGAAAGGTGAGGCTACCGGACTTTTAATGAATGGTGACATGGCATTTGAAATGGCCAAATTTATCAGTAACTGGACACAGGATCTTACCGTATTTACAAATGGAGTCTCTACATTAACAGCCGAACAAACAGAAAAACTCCACTCAAAAAAAATCAACATTGTAGAAAAAGAGGTAAAACAATTTGAACACGTCAACGGATACATGACACATATAGTGTTTACTGATGACTCCAAACATCCTTTAAAAGCAATGTATGCAAGGCCTGCACTAAAACAACATTGTGATATTCCCGAACAATTAGGTTGCACATTAACCGAACAGGGTTATATACTCGTTGATACTTTTCAAAAAACAACAGTTCCCGGCATATATGCCGCCGGAGATTGTACAGTAATGTTCAGATCAGTATCTAAAGCAGTTTCAGAAGGAACAATGGCCGGAGCAATGTTGAATAAAGAATGGGCAGATGAAAACTTTTAAGCTGTAATTTCATTTAAAAGAGTTGTGTAGTCTGCTGCACAGCTCTTTCTTGAATATTTATCGATCGACGATGAGTTTATAACCAGCTGATTGGTTTTATATTTTTGATATAGCCACCATACAGATGCTTTTGTTCCTTCGTAATCTTTAAAGCTTACCATAGTACCTGCGTTGGCCTCTTCAATAATGGAAGCGGTGTCTCCTTTAATATCGCCGATTGAAAAGATAGGGCGTTTTGCGGCAAGGTATTCGAAGAGTTTGCCGGGTACAATACCCGAAACGTTAGGTGTATCATTTAAAGGTAATAATAAAATGGGCGACTTTAATAATAATTTAACAACCTCCGAATGCGGCATGTAGTCTGTCTTTTCCGCATTTTCAAAAATGCCATTCGACTTTAAGCTTTCAAAAACGGCAGCATCGGTTTTACCGGTAAATTTTAATTTAAGGTCATTTTTAAATCCCTCATGCTGCTTACAAAGGTCGCCCAGTACTTTCCATAGTACATGCGGGTTCCTGTCTTTATTAAGCGCGCCAATATGGTGCATTAAAAAGCCGGGCAATAATTCTTTATCATCACCAGCCGGAAAGTCATCTGCATCAAAGCCATTCGTAATCACATTCACCACCCTGTTACCCAGCTTTTCAAGGTCTTTTCCCCAACTTTTACTTACGGTTACTACTTTACTGGCATTGGTTAATACACTTTTCTCAAGCTTCTTGTGCTTCCTGTCAGCCATCCCCGTTAGTTTTAGCTGATCATAAAAATCAATTTGCGTCCATGGATCCCTAAAATCAGCTATCCACGGAATATTATGTTTTAATTTTAAACCCAATGCAATTAAATGCATGCTATGTGGCGGGCCTGTACTAATAATCGCATCAATTTTATTTTTTTGAATATAGTCTGATAAATAGGCAATGGATGGCTTAATCCAGAATTTACGGGCATCGGGTATAAAAAAATTACCCCTTACCCAAATCATTAACGATTGAAGTAATTTATTTTCTTTTCCTTCCGATAAAAACCCCTGGTTAACCGTTTCCGTTTTTTTCTTACCCATGATCTTACGGTATAGATCATAGGGTTCTGTAATGGCAGTTCTTAATACCGTTGTGTTTTCGGGAATATCCTTTAAAAGTGTTTCGTCATTAATTGGAAAATCAGGGTTAGAAGGCGTATAAATAACAGGTTCCCAATCGAAATTCCGGAAATATTTACTGAATTTTAGCCAGCGCTGTACCCCTGCCCCACCTGTTGGAGGCCAGTAATAGGTAATGATTAATACTTTTTTTGTTGCCATTTTACAGGATTTAAAGATAGTATTTATACTGTTGTTAATACCTCAAAGCGGTATAAAATATCCAATTTATTCCCCTATTCTTATTACCTTTAGCGGGTATGATTTCTAAGAAATTTTTCAAGTCATCCATTGTTTACTCGGTAGTAGGTGCTTTGCCTATGCTGTCGGGTTTTATTTTATTGCCTTTTTATACAGGTGACATTTTAAGTGAAAAAACTTACGGTTACCTCACTTTGCATCTGGTATTTTCATTATTATTTCAAAGCGTTTTTATTTTTTGCCTCGAAAGTTTTGTAGGGCCTGTGATTATTGAAGCAAAACATGACACTACCCTGCTAAAACGAAAAATAGGGGCTATTAATTATTACAGCTTATTATTTGCCGGAATTGGAATTGCAGCATTATTAGTTGCAGGCCCCTTTATTTTTAAGGTAGCATTTAAGGACGCAGAACCCATGCAGTTTTATCCTTTTATGTGTTTTACCGTTTTAACTTCTTTTTTCAACGCTTATTTTAAATTGTATTGTAATCAATTGATCTATACAGAGCAATCTCTGCGGTATCTCATAGCCAACGTAGTAAATTTTGTGACAACACTGGCTATATCCATTACCGCTTTATACTGGTGTGGCGATAGCATTATGGGCCCTTTAATAGGCCGGCTGGTTTCAGGGATTATTATATTTTTGATGTCTCTTGTTTATTTAAATAATCAATATGGCTGTAAGTCCGATAAAGCATTTTTAAAAGAGATTCGGAAATTTTGCCTCCCCTTACTCCTGTTTTGCGTCCTTAACTGGATCTTTAATAATGCCGATAGGTTGTTTATTGACAAAATGCTCAATACCGAGTTGGTTGGTCTTTTCGATTTTGGCATTAAATGTACACTCGGCATCGAAATTATTTTTGGAGGCATGAACAATGCAGTTTATCCAAAAATTTACGCCCTGATCAAAGAAAATGCTACTCCTGCTTACCTAAAAGAGCATCTTAATAAATACGCCAGCGGGTATTTAATTGTTATTATCATGGCAATTGTATTCACTTTAGTGACTGTTCCTTTTGCAGTAACCATTTTCATTAAAAAGATATTTTTCCATAAATCATTGGCTTTTCTTGCGATACTGGCTGTTGGCCAGGTTTTTAAAGTACTCTACTACATTTATATCGCGCCTTTGTTCTATTACAAACGAACCGACCTAGTAGCCAAAAGTTTTGTTTTTGCTACTATGGTACAGTTATTAATTACCTATACACTCATTTATTTTATGGGTTTAAACGGTATCATTATTGCCTACATAGCTTCCAAGCCTTTCCAGATCTTATTTGTGTACATCGAAAGTAATCGCTTAATCCATTTACCTATTAATATCATTAAGCAAATTATTTTGCCGATAGCCTTATGTAGTGTTGTATTTGGCTTTCAGTTAATTGTAAAAGATAACCAGGTACTCTATTACAATCCTATGATTGGCGGACTAATTTTAGTAGTGACAGCTTTCTTTTATAGGAATGAAATAAAACCATTTTACAACGGATTTGTAAAAAAGAAATTACTGAAACATGCTTAAAGCCATAAAATCAAACATATCAGCAGTATTGCAAAGCTGGCTTATTAAGAATAACCCTGAAGCCTATAAAAACAGATATTTGGGGCACTACGTAAATTTATCATGGAAAAATTATGATGAGAACAAAGTAGAATACGAAATGCTTTTACTCCCTTATTTCTTAACTAAAGAATCTGTTTTCTTTGATATTGGCAGCAATATCGGTTCCTTTATTTTAATTGCCGGCAAACATATTCCACAATCGCAGATCTATGGGTTTGAGCCTATTCCGGAACTTAACAGCCGTTTAAAAACCTTATTTCCAAAGGCTAATATAAGCTCTGTAGCCTTATCCAATAAAACATCAAACACGCAATTCAAGATTCCTAAAATAAATCATACACATCTGCTAACCCGCGGCACTTTAAATACATCCTTTGTAGAGGCCAATGAACAAGGCTTTAGAACCATTGATGTGCAAACAGATACACTGGATAATTTCGTGAAAGAAAAAAACGTTTCGCAAATTGGTACTATTAAAATTGATGTGGAAGGCCATGAATACGAAGTCATAAAAGGCGCAATGCACACCTTTAAAACTTACATGCCGGTGTTAATTATTGAGATCGAACAACGCCATCATCAGCAGGATATTTCTGTCATCATTAACGAGCTAAAACATATCGGGTATGCATGCCTTTATTTTGACAGTAATGCCTATCAACTCACTGAATTAAATGTAGATCCAAAATCGCTGCAGGACGCTTCCCACTTCGAAAAAAGCCGGAAATATGTACACAATTTTATTTTTGTCCCACAGGCCAAAGTGCAGAATGGCTACCTTACCGAAGTAAACGCCAAAATAACCGCCGACAGAAAGCAATAATTTGTATATTTAAAGCTTTATATTTCAAATGAAGAAACTAGTCTTATCTCTATTTAGCTTATACGAACGCATAGTTGTGTTCTTTGTCAAACCCATTTTTCATCGCGAGCAAAAATATCCGCTTAAGCGTATGAACGAACGCCCTGTGGAGTTTGCATTTGCATTTAGATACATTGCCCAATTTTACCCGAAAACCATGCTGGATGTTGGTACCGGTGGAGCAGCTTTTCCGCATGTAGTAAACTATTGCGGCATAAGAATGACGGCCAGCGATTATACTGATAATTACTGGACAAACGGGATGAGTAACCGCCACGTTCCTATTACGAAACTGGACATTACTAAACCGACTTTAGATGAAAAATTTGATATGATTACATGCATTAGTGTATTGGAGCATATTAAAGAGAATCGTGCGGCCCTGAAAGGGATGTTTAGCTTACTAAATCCGGGTGGCCATATTATACTGACCTTTCCTTATAACGAAAATGTGTATGTAGAAGATGTGTACCGTCATCCTAATGCAGGCTATGGAAAAGACCACGCATTTATAGGCCAGGTATATTCACGCGCAGAAGTTAACCACTGGCTAAATGATAATAATGCGGAAATCGTAAATCAGGAATATTATGAAGCGTTTACCGGTGAATTATGGACTATGGGAGAATCCATTTATCCGTTAAAACCAACAACTGCAGATAAAAAACACCATTTAACCTGTATTTTATTAAAGAAAAAAACTAACTAATTACGCACATGGTTATTTCTTTTATTGAACTGGAATACCACCTGTTAGATCTGGATAGTTTCTGCAAAGTATTTGAGCGGTCATCGCACGATATTACACTTTACACCACACAAAAAATTCATAACACGTTTAAGAATCAACCTTACGCCGCGCGTTATAAATGGGTTGTAAAACCGGATGATCAAAAACCTGCCGCCTTTTTTAAAGAGCATTATCAGGCCATCAATACTGCCGATTGGATCTATTACAATACCATTGCCTCTCACTACAAAACATACAATAACTTAAGCTTTAAAGGAAAAACAATTTTACGGATCCATAACGCACATACGTATTTGCAACCTTTAAAACACTGGTACATTATTCCTACTTTTTTTAATCTGTTTAAAGGAGCCTCTTATATAGTAAGAGAGTTCATAGGAGAACTGGATTTTTATTATTTACCGAAAGTTGTCCGCAAGATGGATTATTATTGCTTTGCAGACGAAAATGTAAAAAATTATGTGATTGAAAATCACATTGCCAGTAAATCAAAAATATTCCCTACCATTCCGGGTTCTGTATTTAATGGTGAATTTAAACCTTTCGACATAAAAGAGACCATTCGCATTTGCATTCCGGGTATTATAGATGAACGTAAGAAAGATTACGCTCCCGTAATTGAGGCTCTAAAATTAATTAAGGATACCATCAAGCAACCCATAGAAGTAGTTTTGTTGGGCAAGCCTGTAGGTAAATATGGTCAATGGGTTATTGATGAATTTACAAAACTGTCTTCCAAAAACCTGTCGGTTATTTCGTTTACAGGCTTTGTAGAACAAGCAAAGTTTAATGAATTAATGTTTGGCAGTCATTTGTTAATTACTCCAACCCTTGAAACAACCGTATTCAGGGTTTATAAAGAAATTTATGGCAAAACAAAAGCTTCGGGCTCCGTTGGCGAAATGGTAAAATATGGTGTGCCTAATTTATTTCCGGAGTATATTTATTTTGACAGTGCTATGGAAAAGATCATAGACAGGTACACTACTCCGCAAACACTGGCCAATGCGCTTTTAAAATTTATTGATGATAAATCTTATCTTAATGCCAGGGCTCAACACATAAGAACCTTTATTAAGGGGAGATACAGTGTAGATACAATCTCCGAAAAAATAGAACTTTTTATTAAAGAACGATCTTAAAATTAATGCTTGTAAAAATACATTTAAAAATGAGACAAAAAATAAAGCAATTTTTAAAAGGTACTGCTAATCATATTTTTGGCGATTTAAAGAAAAATATTCCTTCTGTTCCGGAAAGACTGATTGATAATGCCGTAAAAAGATCTTGTGATTATGCTGAGAAAAACATGCAGGAAGCTATGATGTTTTTTAAGCAGGACGACCTGAGAAACTATGCCATTACACTTTTAAAAGAAGAACTTATTACAGACAGGTATTATTTGGAGTTTGGCGTATTTAAAGGCAAGTCCATTAATTTATTCAGTTCAAAAATCCCTTCAGTAACGTTTCATGGTTTCGACAGCTTTGAAGGGTTGCAGGAAGATTGGAAAGGCTGGGCAATGCCAAAAGGGTCATTTAATTTAAATGGCATTTTGCCTAAAGTAAATACAAATGTTTCTCTTTACAAAGGTTGGTTCAATAAAACACTACCTGTATTTTTAAATGAGGGAAAACACCAGAAAATACGGTTTCTTCACGTAGATTGCGACACTTACGAATCAACCAAATATATTTTTGACACATTGGGTGATAAAATAGATAACACTACCTACATTTTATTTGACGAATATTTCGGTTACAGAGGCTGGGAAATTGGCGAATTTAAAGCCTTTCAGGAATTTGTAGCCCAAAAAGGATTAAGCTATAAATACGTAGGATTTGCTAATTACAATACATTAGTTAAAATCTTGTAAAATAGCAGCATCTTCCCACCGGTTTTAGCAAAGTCATGAGAACGATTACCACAAAAGGTTTCCTCTCATGTTACTCTTCTTCCATCAAATAAATAGAGTTTATTTTCTGTCTAAAATAGCCAATATTTCAGTCTTCTTTCTTCTGGAAACTTCAAAGGCAGTATCATCTATCATCTTTATAATACAGATTTCGCCTTTCGAGTAGCTTTTAATGAATTTAAGATTGATATAAACCCCTTTATTAATTTGCACAAAGCTAATATGTGTATTAACAATAAACTCAAATTCATTTAATTTTCTGGAACTGGTATAACGCTCATTAAGCATTGTCATAAAAACCGTATAACCTTCTTCTGCTTCAATATAAATCAATTCATCAATATTTAATAAAATAACCTCATGCTTATAATGAATAGGGATTTTTGTAATAATAGATTCCTGCCTGTTATAAGATTTAATAATGTTTTTAAGATTATTTACGTTAGATAATTTATTATCGAAACGAGCCTTAACGTTATGAAGTGTTTGACTAAATTTAGTTTGATCTATTGGTTTTAATACATAATCCAGAGCGTTAAACTCAAATGCTTTGATCGCATACTCATCAAATCCGGTTACAAATACAACTTCAAAGTCGTAAGATTCAAATTTCTCGAGCAATTCAAATCCATTTCCATTAGGCATTTTTATGTCCAGAAAAATTAAGTCGGGCTTTAATTGTCTGATTATTTCATAACCTGATATAATATTGTCAGCTTCCCCAATAATATGATATGCAGAATTTAATTTTAAAACAAAATCACGGATGAGCTCTCTATTAAACCCTTCATCATCTATTATAATAGCGTTTATAATATTTATCATATTATGAGTGTAAATTAGTTGGTAAAGATATGATCACACGTGTACCTATTGGGTTATGCTTATCATCAACCAGATCTTCGTAGATTAAAGAAGCTACATCGTAATTAACAATATATTTTAAATTCTCGATGCGTTGCTTGGTAATCGCTATCCCTTGCGATTCTTTAGAATTACTGATGCCTTCCTTTATAAATTTTCTACCGATCCCATTATCCTCAATGATAATTTTAAGTACATCTCCTTTAAGTTTAATACTTAATGTAAGCACCGCATTTTTCGTATTCTCTAAGGGCAACAGGCCATGCCAGATGGCATTTTCAATAATAGGCTGCAATAATAAAGGCGGAATAAACGTAGTATCTCTATTAACAGATGGGTCAATTTTGAGATCGAAATTAATTTTCTCAAACCGTAATTTTTCAAGTTTAATGTAAAGGTCAATAATTTCCAATTCTTCTTTTAAGGTCACAAACGATTTAGTTGAAAAATTCAATACTTGCCGCACCAGAAAACTAAATTTGGCAAGATATTCGTTTGCCTCATCCACTTTATTTTTTAATATCAAGTGTTGAATAGCCGCAATACAATTAGACATAAAATGTGGATTGATCTGGGCTTTAAGTGCTATTAAACGATACTCTGCAATTATTTTTTCAGCTTCGTTTCTTTTGAGTTCTTTATTTTTATAATACCTGAAAACCAGCCATACTCCGTAAATAATAAACACAACAATACATAATACGGATAGTATAAAAAACCAGTTTGTTTGCCAAAAAGCCGGAATAATATTAAAGTCAATTACCTTTTTATATTTGTTGCCATCATCTGTATTAGGCTCTACTATTAGCTTATAAGATCCTGGTGGCAAGTTCTGAAAGGCAATTTTCTGTTCAGTTGTTACATCTGAATATGTTACAGGCCCCATAAGTTTATATTTCATATCGGGAACAATAGAAGAGAACAAAATAATATCGAACTCAAATACCAGATTATTTTCATTGTGTTTAAGTTCATTGAGCTGAAAAACTTTATACAACTTTGAATTTATTGATACAGATACTATGTTAAAATAGAGTTTTGGCGTCTTTGCAATAATCTCTGAATCAAATATTACCAACCCATTTTTGGTTGAGGCATATATTTTTCCTTTATATTCCACAGCATTAAATACATCGTGTGGATATATCAATTCCCATTTTGAAAACCCAGAGTTAGAAAAGTTAAAAAAATTATAAAACAATCCTTTATTGGTACTTAACAACATTCCTTTCTTTGGAACTTCGCTTATACTATTTACAATAGTACTCGGCAATCCTGATTCTGTTGTATAATGAAATAATTTATTATCAGTCGACAATTTAAATAAACCACACCCTCTGGTTCCAAACCAGCAATTATGATAACTGTCGATATAAGCTCTTGTTATCATACAGTTTTTAGTAGGCGATAAATAAAATGGTTGTATCAGCTTCCCGTCTTGCAATTCATAAATCCCATCATCTGTACATAAAAAAACCTGATTACCTCTTACTTCAAGAAAATTCAGTTTAAAATCGGATGAAATGATCTTTTGAAATTTACAGTCCCGGAGAATTATCACAGTACGCCTACCAAAACAAATCAATGTATCCTCCCCTTTCATTCTAATACCATAGGCGTGAAAGTTATCATTATGTTTATCCGAAGAAAGTTGCTCGTATGAGTGATCCGATTCATAAATCTTATATATCCCATACCTGGACGCAATAATATAAAAACTATTAAACTTTATTATATCCAGTGATTCCTTTAATTTGTGATTACTAGTCCTCTTAATTAAACCATTATCCTCCAATAGAAAAATATCACCCTGGGAATTTCCTATAAAAAGTTTATCGTCTGCTATTTTTAATAAACTGATAGACTTCCCTAAATCCTGATCTTCACTAAAGTATAGCTCATCCATACGATTACAATGAAAAAGTCCAAAACCTGTAGTCGATATCCAGATACCATTTTGAGAATCAAACAATACACAGTTAACTGTTTTGTTTCCCATGTAATGATTAATCTGTTTATGGTTTTCATCGAATTCGAATAATCCGCCGTTATAACAACCCACCCATAAATGATTTCTATTATCTTTTGAATAGAACTGGATAAATGAATTCACATCTATATCATTATAAATACGGTTGTTTTCTATATAATATATTTTAGAACACGCACAAAAATATATTCTTTCACCAAAATGCTTGAATTTTAAAGCCAGACAAGCTCTGTTTTCTCCCAAACTAAAATTATAAACACCCTTTTGAGCACCGGAGGTAATTTTGATTTTGTATACAGAATCAGATTTGAAAACATCTAAAGAATCCCTTGCTATAGAATTGAATCCTGACAGTACCGTATTTTTATTAATCTCAATAACAAGATGAAATATAGAATCTTTAAAAGGATTGGTATTAAGCAGTGTAGGAAAGTAGCCTTTATCTTTATTAAATTTAAAAAAATATTTTTTTGAACAAGCATATATGTTAAGACTATCATCTACATATAACTGATTGATTTCCGCTACGTTTTTCCTTAGTTTATCAGATGATCCTTCCGTACCTTTAACAATAAACGCGCTGTCATTTATTATTTCAAATATATTCCCATTAGAATTTGCGGCCCACTTCTGTCCTTTTTCATTTTCATAAAAAGAATAAATAAATGATTCTTTAAATGGGAGGTTTTTAAGCACAGGTTCAAACGTTTTACCGTTATATTTCATGGCTCCATAATTCGTAAAAAGCCAGATATAGCCTTTCTTATCCTGGTGTAAATTGTACACCTCATCAGAAAGTAAGCCGTCTTTAGTAGTAAACTGCTCAAACTTTAGAGTTTGTGATGTAGCAATACAGGTCATTGCTAAAAACACTATACTATATATGTTTTTTAAAAGGGGCATCTAAGCAAATGTATAAACATATCTATTTAAAAATGAAATTTATTGTGTGCAAAAAACACCTTTTACGGCGGTTCTGATACAACACAAAATACAGGGAATAAAAAAAGGAACAATACTATTGCTCCTTTTTTATAAATGTAATGTAGCGTTACTAAGTAGTTTTGCTCATTTTACTTTTAATGATTGTAATGATAACCGGTAGAACAGAAATACCAATAATACCAAGGCAAACCAAATCAATATGTTTTCTGATAATTTCAACTTCGCCCAATAAATAACCTGCAGTGGTTAAACCGCCTATCCATAAAGCACCGCCTAATATGTCAAAACTTAAGAACTTTTTGTAATTCATTTCTCCTATACCGGCTGCAAATGGTGCAAAGGTTCTTATAAACGGTACAAAACGAGCCATTATAATAGCCTTGGTTCCGTATTTTTCAAAGAACTCATGCGTTTTATCCAGATACTCTCTTTTCACCAAAGCTTTACCCTTAAGCTTAATATCAAAAATCCTAATCCCAACTTTCCTGCCAATCCAATAATTACAATTATCGCCTAACACTGCCGCAACAAATAAAAGGATCAATAAGTACGACATATTTAAATGACCTGTTCTTGCAAATAACCCTGCAGTAAACAATAATGAATCGCCCGGTAAAAAAGGCATAGCCACTAAGCCTGTTTCTATGAAGATTACTAAAAATAAAACAACGTAAATAGCTGTTCCGTAATTTGTAAACAGCCAGTCGAAATCCAGATGTAAAATGTGCTTAAATAATTCAATCATGTTCTGTTTCTTGTTACAAGTTAAAAGTTTCAGGTTGTTATTGCCAACATAAAACCAGAAACTCCAAATAATAAATAATTAAAGTCCTACCTCGTCAATATAAGCTAGTATACCACCTTTGAGGTTATACAGATTTGTAAAACCATGCTGGCTTTCCAAAGCGCTAATAACTGTTGCGCTACGTTTACCACTACGGCAATGTACCACCACCTGCTTATTTTTGTCAATCTTATCAATATTGTCCATTACCTCGCCCATTGGGATAAGGTCGCCGTTTATATTGACTTCATCGAACTCGTATTGTTCACGCACATCAATTAATTGAAAATCTTTGTTTTCATCCATTAAGTGCTTTAATTCTGTTGCAGTAATTTCTTTCATAGGGTTTAAAGTTTACAGACTACGAATATACTAATTTGTGCGTGACGATTTTTGCAAAATCAGATTTGTATATCCGTGCGTAGTAGTAATTGGTTTAGATTAGAATAGCTTATCTTTTGTCTCTTCAGGTAAATAATTAAAGAAGGTATCACCACGTAAGCCTAACCTCAGCGTTTCTAAAGGAATAACATCATCAACGCTAATATTACCAACATTTACATTGGCACCAAATAAATTGATAAAGTACACCTGCTGTGCTTTTTGAGGTGTTTCCCATATAATATCGGTTGGTTTTATTTTATTGGTAATTCTGGTAATGAGCATCGAATGGGTACTTCCGTTCTTATGAAAAATACCTACGGTACCGCTTTCTCTTGCTTCGGCAATTACTTTAAAAGAGCCGGCTTCCAGTTCTGCTTTCATCATACTTACCCATTTTGCAGGATGTATAATAATTCCTTCTTCTTTTGAACCTACTTCAGAAAGAACCGTAAAGTTTTTCGAAAGCTTACTTATAAATTCACATTTACTGTCATGGTCCATATTAATACTCCCGTCAGAAACCTCAGCAGTATCTAATCCGTAAGCATCAATAAATTTTTGGTACTCATCAAATTTACCGCGGGCAATAAATGCCTCAAATAATGTACCTCCCAAATAGGTTTTAATGCCGGCATTCTGGTAGATCTTTATTTTTTCTTTAACATGCTTCGACATCACTGATGTACCAAAACCGAGTTTCATAAAATCTACATAATCGGCGTAGCTGTCTACAAACTCTTCAGCATGTTTTAAGCTTATTCCTTTATCCATTACCATGGTTAAACCACTTTCACGTGGTCTTTCTGTTCGTTCAGGCAAATGCGATAAGGTTACATTATAATTTGGCATAATTATCTTTCTAAAGTGGTTTGTTCTTAAATGACTGTATGAGCTGCATAACACTTAAATCGTGCGCCAATACTGGTAAATACTCTAATAATTCGGTGTGTTTTTCGTAATTAAGTTCCAGTGCGTTTTCTAAAAACACCATGCCTTCCTGTTTTTTTCCAAGCTCCATTTGCAGGCCGCTCATACGGTAAAATAACTCGGGCGATTCCGGAAATTTCTGAATGCCTTCGGCCAGGGTCTTTTCACAATCTTTGTAATAGCCTCCTTCGTATAAAAGTTTGGCGTAATCAATATAAATATCAAACTCGGCATAGCCAAGCTCAATCACACGTTGATAAGCAGATGCCGCTTCTTCTAAAAAGCCCAGCTTATGTTGTATTTCTCCAAACACATACCAATACTCGGCTACATTCGGATTTATCTCAATAGCCTTTTTAATATAGTGGATACTTTCCGTAATTCTGTTTTGATAATCCAAAACAATACCTACACCAAGCCATGCATCAGCATGAGCAGGATCCAGCTTTATAGCCCTGTTATAATTTACAAGGGCTTCTTCATATTTCGTTAAATTTTCGTAGCATTCGCCAATGTAATAATAGGTGCTGGCATCAGGCTCTTCATGCTTAAACGTTTCTTTATATACTTCAATCGCATCGTCATACCTGTCTAACTGAGCTAAAGAATTTGCTTTATTAAAATAGGCTGATGAAAAATTATCTTTAATAGCAATCGCGTAATCATACGCATCGATGGCTTTTTCATACAAGCCTAACCGATTATAGCTTATTCCTAAATTAAACCATGCAAAATGATTATAAGGTTTTTCTTCAATGTAATTTTCGTAAAAAGAAATAGCCTCCTCACTTTTGCCTGTCATTTCAAAGCATAGCGATAATTCATTTAAAGCAACATCATTATCTGAGTTTATTTTGATGGCCTTTTTTAAATAATACAAAGCGTCTTCCGCCTTATCATCATTTAAAAATTCTATTCCAATGGCAACATATACCTCATCTTTATATTCCGACAGAGGCAGGGCTTTTTTATAATTTTCGATAGCCTGCTCACTTAAACCAATCTGGCTGTATATGTAACCTCTGGTCATATAAAGTTCACTATTATTACTTTCAACCATTTCCACGTCATTTAAGATATTAAGAGCTTCGCGGGTATTATGTTGGGAAGATAAATACTGAGCCAGTTTTATTTTTAAGGAGCTCGAATAAGGATAATGTTCCATGGCAAAATCAAGTGCTTTTTTAGCCAACTCAAGGTTAAACCATTGCATATAATAATCAATGATTTCCTCTAACTCGTCCGCATCAAAAAACTGGTGGACACCGCTGGAAAGCATTTCTTCAAATCGTTTTAAACTCTTCTCAAAATCCTGATTACTTAAGCCCTCACCGTCAAATTCGCTCATACAAATTCCTTAATCTTTAATAAGTACAAATTTAAGGTTTAAATGCAATTTATGGCTATCTTTTTTTAACAATAAAAGTCCTATATTGTAGAAAAAAAATTGCTTTAGATGTAGTCGCTAATGGTATATTTGCAGGATTAAACTATAAAACACGTGACTTTAATAAAAAGCATTTCAGGAATAAGAGGAACTATCGGAGGCAAACCGGGCGATGGCCTGAGCCCTTTGGATATTGTTAAATTTGCTTCGGCATATGGCACCTGGATCCTCGAAAACTCGAAAGAAAAACCAACCATTATCATAGGCCGCGATGCCCGCTTATCAGGACAAATGGTAAACAATATCGTTTGCGGAACTCTCACAGGCCTTGGCATCAATATTATTGACCTTGGTTTAAGTACAACACCAACTGTTGAAGTGGCTGTTACCGAGCTAAACGCGCAGGGCGGCATTATTTTAACGGCCAGCCATAACCCAAAACAATGGAATGCGCTTAAACTATTGAACGAAAAAGGGGAGTTTATTTCGGATAAAGAAGGTAAATATATTCTTGAACTGGCTGACAAAGAAGACTTTAATTACAGCGATGTAACTGCGCTGGGATCCTATACCGAAAGGCAGGACCTCACCAATATTCACATTCAAAAAGTACTGGCCCTGCCCTATGTAGACATTGAAACCATTAAAAAAGCTAATTTCTCGGTGGTGGTAGATGCCGTTAATTCAAGTGGAGGCATTGTTATTCCTCAATTACTGGAAGCTTTGGGCGTAAAAACCATTCATAAAATCCACTGTGAACCTACAGGGCATTTTGCTCATAATCCGGAACCATTACCGGAGCATTTAAGAGACCTGTCGGAAGCCGTTGTAAAAAACAAAGCCCATGTAGGTATTAGCGTAGATCCTGATGTTGACCGCCTGGCATTAGTATGCGAAGACGGAGAAATGTTTGGAGAAGAATACACCCTGGTTGCCGTTGCTGATGCCGTTTTACAACATCATAAAAGCGGGAATACCGTTTCCAACTTATCATCAACCCGTGCTTTACGCGATGTTACCGAAAAAGCCGGAGGCACCTACTCTGCTTCTGCCGTTGGCGAAGTAAACGTAGTAACCATGATGAAAGAAACCAATGCTATTATTGGCGGCGAAGGAAACGGAGGAGTGATATTACCGGAATTGCACTATGGTAGAGATGCTTTGGTGGGTGTTGCCATATTCCTGACCCACCTGGCAAAATATGGTAAAACCACCTCTATGCTCCGTAAATCGTATCCGAATTACCATATTTCGAAGAACAAAATTGAACTAACTCCTGAGATAAATGTTGATAAGGTATTGTTAAGCGTAAAGGAAAAATATGCCAAACAGCCGGTAAATGTTGTGGATGGTGTAAAAATTGAATTTGATAAATAAGATATAATATTATACTAATTATATATTTTATTATGATATTGGCAATTTTACGTTTTTTAACAACGATATCGCT
>JAZJZF010000001.1:68183-80507 GCA_040389965.1 Bacteroidota bacterium | reverse complement strand
GAATTTGATAAGGAATGGGTTCATCTGCGTAAATCAAACACAGAACCTATTATCAGGATATACAGCGAAAGCGAAAGCATTAGCACTGCCGATGCCTTAGCTAAAAAAATTATTGAAGACATTAAAGAAATTATAAAAAATTAGATATGAGACAAGAGATGTGAGATAAATAAATCTCATGTCTATTATCTCAATTCTCAAATCTATACAACATGAAAGTTTACTTAGATAACGCCGCAACTACCCGATTAGATGATCAAGTATTTGAAGCCATGCTGCCTTACATGAAAGAAGAATACGGAAACCCATCTTCCATACATGCTTTTGGTAGAAAAACACGTTCTGCTATTGAAGTTGCCCGTAAAACCGTATCTAAATTATTGAATGTAAGCCCGGCCGAAATATTTTTCACATCGGGTGGTACAGAAGCCGATAATATGGCCATCAATCAAAGTATTCATTCATTAGGGATTAAGCACGCCATTACCAGTAAAATTGAGCACCACGCGGTAGAAACAACCTTACATGAACTGGAAAAACAAGGTAAAATAAAACTGAGTTGGGTAAATGTTGATGCAAAAGGAAATGTTGATCTGAATCACCTCGAAGAATTATTAAAAAACAACGAAAGAAGCTTAGTATCCTTAATGCACGCTAATAACGAAATTGGCACTCTGTTACCTCTTGAAAAAGTTGGTGAGATCTGTGCAAAATACGATGCCATTTTTCATAGCGATACTGTACAAACCATGGGACATTACCCAATGGATCTTCAAAAAATAAAAGTGCATTTTATTACCTGCGCAGCACACAAATTCCATGGCCCAAAAGGTGTTGGTTTTTTATATGTGAATCATAACATTAAAATACAGCCCATGATTTATGGCGGTGCTCAGGAACGTAATATGCGTGGAGGTACCGAAAACACTCAGGGTATTGTTGGTTTAGCAAAAGCATTAGACATTTGCTACAGCGAAATGGATCAGCACATTGCGCACATACAGGGTTTAAAAAATTACATGAAAACCCAACTGGAAAAAACGATTCCGGGTATCAGTTTTAATGGAGAAACCGGAAATGACAACAGCCTTTATACAGTTTTAAACTGCTGCTTTCCTGCCCATCCTGATGCTGAAATGATGTTGTTTAACCTTGATATTGCTGGTATTATGGCTAGTGGTGGAAGTGCCTGTAGCAGTGGAAGCAATCAGGGTTCGCATGTATTAAGAGGTATTGGGGCAGACCAGACACGTGCTTCTGTTCGTTTTTCATTTTGCAAATATTCTACCAAAGAAGAAATTGATTATACGCTCGAAAAATTAAAAGGCATGCTTGCTTAATTTTTTGATCCATACTAAAATACTTTTTCAGGGAATTAGTCGTTACTATTGTTATGAAATAGCCATGCGCCTAAATGTATAATCGCAAATTAGGATACATAGCATATGGCAATTAAAAACACTCATATCTGCACATGAAACAAATTTTCCGCTTAGTATTTCCTGTTATTTTATTCCTGCTAAACAGTCATTCGTTTGCACAAAGCTTTAATGCCGGTGTTTCGGGAGGGCTTGTAGTAAGCGAGATCAATGGGGCAAATGTATTACCCAACCGCAGAGGATTTCATAAATTGGGAGTTACAGTGGGTGGTGTAGCTAATTTCAGGATCGCTAAAAGAACACTCTTTCAATTTGAAATTAATTACATACAAAAAGGAAGCATGCAACCTCCCGATTCTCTTAACAACGGATATTATAAAATTGCTTTGGGTTATGTGGAAATTCCTGTGTTATTCAGGCAACAAATTTATTTTAACTGGAAAGGGAAAAGGGTCAATAAAGTCGATGTAGAGTTAGGAGCTTCTTATGGTAAAATGATCCAGAGAACGGTGATAGGAGGCACAAATTATCAGCTAAACAATACGGCAGAGTATTACAATTCAAATGATATAAGCCTTTTGGCGGGTATTGATTATAATTTCACCAATAATATCTGTTTCAATTTCAGGTACAGTAATTCTTTAATTCCTGCTATTAAACGTACAGCGCTAAGGTCGGGCTTTGTAAGTCAAACCTTTAACAGAGGCAATAATATGGTGTTTCAGTTTGGGTTTAAATTCCTATTCAGTACTAAGAAAAAAACTGCCTCTCCTGTAAATGGAACAGTAGCCCCCACAGAGTAACGAACTACAGCAACATTATTTGACACATTACATTTTAAAATAGTTTTTTTAACTGTTGCCGGAAATGATTCGCCAAAATTTTCACTACCTTTCTGTATCAAAAAACAATTGACATACTCTACCGTTTTAGCTTTGTTAAGCATATCTGCAATGCTTCATGCTCAAATAAATATGCCCGTTACAGATTCCCCCGTATTTAAAGTAAATAAATTGTTATTATTTTCAAATACGTTTTTTCTTGATAATGTAAACAAACCTATAGTACAAACTACCGGTAATGCTGTATCTATGCAGCCCAAACGCATCGAATCAGCATCCGTAAATGATCTTCCCTTCTTTTGTGCGATGGAATGCAGGATTCGCAAGCATACCAATATCTGGATCAAGTTCCGTGCAGGCAATGATGACAGCTATATGAAGATGATTCATTCTGCCACAAAATAAAATCTTTAAAAAATTTATGGAATAAGATAATAAGTTGCGTCTTAATGATGTTAGCCAGTTATTAATCTTTAAAATCCATAGCCATGTTCAAATTTTCATTCTTCGCATTACTGTTACTGAGCTTGTCAGGGCTTGCTCAGCAAACCAAAAAAACACCGCTTGTTGCTACGTCTACCATCTCCGGCAAGGTTATAGACTCTACAAATTCGGGAGTCATTCCATTTGCCAGCATCCTGTTATTTAAAGACAATGTCAATAAAGCATCAGCTACAACCGATATGAACGGGGAATACTCTTTCAAAAATTTAACTCACGGCAACTATAAAATAATAGCTTCTTATGTAGGCTATACCCCTAAGACGATAACGGGTATTTCTGTTACGCAAAATAAAACAGTTGTCCCCGACATTCAACTATCCGGACATTTAGTGCGTTTGTCTGAAGTAACCATTACAGAAAAAATTCCTATGGTTCAAATGGAATCCATTTCCTATAATAATATTTCGGTACAGGAATATAGTAAAGCACCTGCCGGAGGCCGGCATTACAAAAAATCAAAAGAAAAAGGAGATACCTATTCAGGAAAAGCAAATGCTTATGATTATGACAGAGAAGGTTACAGCAGAATTTACGATAATGAGTTTAAAGATTCAAAACATGATCCGCTTTCTACATTTAGTATCGATGTTGACAAAGCGTCTTACAGCAATGTGCGTCGTTTCCTTACTCAGGGACAATTACCGCAGCCCGATGCTGTAAGAGTAGAAGAAATGATCAATTATTTTAGCTATAATTATCCGCAACCAAAAGAGGGCGATCCTTTTTCTATTACAACTGAATACACCGAATGCCCGTGGAATAACAAACACAGCCTTATTCATATTGGCTTACAGGGTAAAGAAATAAAACTGGATAATTTACCGGCCAACAACTTAACCTTCCTTATTGATGTTTCGGGCTCTATGAGCGACGAAGATAAATTACCATTATTAAAATCAGGTTTACATTTATTGGTGGAGCAAATGCGCCCGCAGGATAAAGTAAGCATTGTTGTATATGCCGGCGCTGCGGGTGTTGTATTGCCTCCTACATCGGGCGAGTACAAAGAAAGAATTTATGAAGCCATGGAGAAATTACAGTCAGGTGGATCAACAGCGGGAGGCGAAGGAATTATGCTGGCTTATAAAACCGCCAAAGAAAACTTTATTGCAAAAGGAAACAACCGTATTATTTTAGCTACTGATGGCGATTTTAACGTAGGCATTAGCAGTGATGGCGAATTGACCCGCCTTATTGAAAAAGAAAGAGAAGACGGCGTGTTTTTAAGTGTGCTTGGCTTTGGAACAGGCAATTACCAGGATTCTAAAATGGAGCAACTGGCAGATAAAGGAAATGGAAATTATGCTTACATCGATAATCTTTTAGAAGCTAAAAAAGTATTGGTAAAAGAAATGGGCGGAACGTTATTAACCATTGCCAAAGACGTAAAACTACAAATTGAGTTTAATCCTGCCAAAGTAAAAGCCTACCGCTTGGTTGGATACGAAAATCGCATGTTGAATAAAGAAGATTTTAATGACGATAAAAAAGATGCAGGAGAATTAGGCTCAGGACATACCGTAACTGCTATTTACGAAATTATTCCTGCCGGTTCTTCAGAATTAGTTGCCTCCACTGATGCTCTGAAATATCAGGAAACAAAGGCTGTTCCCGAATCTTCGAGCAACGAGGTAATGACCATTAAATTCAGATATAAAGAACCCAAAGAAAGTACATCTAAACTAATGGCTCATATTGTTGCTGATAAAAAGACAGCTTTCGATGCCACTTCCGAAAACTGCAAATTTGCTGTTGCTGTTGCTGAATTTGGGATGCTATTACGCGATTCTAAATTCAAAGGGGACTCGGATTTTAAATCCATTATGAAAATCGCAAAAAGCGCGAAAGGAAATGACGATGAAGGTTACCGTGCCGAATTTATTAAGCTTGTAGAAACAGCTGAACTCTTAAAAAAATAATAAATCGTACACTCCTCTATTTTGCAAATGCAGGCTACATAAGGCTTGCATTTGTTTTTCAATCCTAATTGGCAAGCAATACCTTTCCAATAATACCCGGACTTTTCATTTTGTAGTCTCGTTTTTTATACTATATTTGATATAGATTAAACCCCGGTAAAATGAAAACATTACATGGCTCGTTTAAACTTTTCGTTTTTTGTAGTATGCCATGTTTTGTAAACTCGCAAACAGTATATACTACTTCTTTTAATGCCGGACATGGCTGGACACTCAATACATTTACAAACCTTAATACAGGCATAGAAGGCGATTCTCCCAACATCTGGTATGTGAGTGATAAGGAATCCAATAAAGGAGTAGGTAACAGAGGTGGCGCTAATTGCGGGAACGTTACACTGCATGTTGGCTCTACTACTATTGGAGATGGAGGTGCAGCTTACGATGCCGGAGGCTGCACAAATCTAGGCTTCGGACCCTGTGCCTCCTGCGTAACGAATGGATTATATTGCGTAAAAACAGATCGTTCAGCAATTTCTCCTGCTATCAATACAACCGGACAAACAGGCCTTACATTATCATTTTTATACATTCATTGGGGAACGGCTTTATTAGATAATGGCGAAATTATTTATAGTGTAGATGGCGGCATTACCTGGGCAACATTAGGAGTTGTCCCAAAATCAGGTTGTTGCTCAGGTACTGCAAGTTGTGCTGCAGGCTGCACTAACAATGCTACTTGCACCGGTTCCCACCAGGGCAAATGGACATTATATTCTTCTATGTTACCGGTAAGCTGCGAAAACATTTCCAACTTAATGCTTGGCTTCAGATGGTATAATGATGATGTAAGTACCAGCGCCAAAGATCCTTCTATTGCCGTGGATGATGTTACCATCACTACTTCTGTTTTACCTGTAGAAGCATCTTTGCTTCAATCCTATATTAATCCAGATAATATTGGTTTAAAGTGGTTAACTTTTTCTGAGCATCATAACAAAGGCTTTATTATAGAAAGATCAGAAGATGGTTTAAACTTTGAACCGATAGGCTTTGTAACAGGCAAAAACAGTACGGCAGAACAGAGTTATAGCTTTAATGATTTTAATGCCAAACAAGGTTCCGTCTATTATTATCGTTATCAACAGGAAGATGATCATACCAAAAAAAGCCTGTATTCAAATATTGTTTCAGGCGAACTGATTGATGAGGATCATTTTAAAATCTATCCAAATCCTGCCAATGATAACATCACTGTAACCTTTGACCAAACAGAACATCCTGTTTCTATTGAACTATCTGACCTGTACGGAAAAACGATCAGGACTTATACGATGCATGATCTTAAATATACTACTCCAGGGTATTTGATAGATGCAAAGGATTTTTCAAATGGTATCTATTTTTACAAAGTATCAGGTTTAAATAAACCTGTAACAGGTAAACTTATTATTCAGCATTAAATACATTATTTAATGATCTTATCTACAATAATGTTCAATACTTCAATCAGGATCAGGAGTATAACGATCCATTCTAATAAGTTGCTTTTTTTATATTGCATCAGGTCTTTGAAGAGCTCTAAATTTTCTTTGATGATCTGTAAATCTTCAAGAATGTTTCTGTACCTGAGCTGCAGGTCAAAGGTTTTTTTCAGCCCAATGTCAATTTTATTTAAATGTTCATCTTCCCATGTTTCGGGAGGAGAATCAAAAATGTAGAGATTTTGCGAGATTTTATTCTTCAGATTCAAGGTTCTCCCAATATACTGCCTCAGGTTTTTACCGGAAATATTTAATTTCCCCTTATTTTCAAGGTATTGAATCTGGTGATTGGTGCCTTCTAACAAAATATCGCTCTGATCCGAATAAAAGTCTAAAGCCACACTGTGCGAGACATTCAGCATGATAAGCCGAAGCGTTTCGCTATCAGAATTAATGACCTCTACTTTATTATAGCCGAATGAATTTTGCTTACTGCCTGTTTCAATTAAAAACTCTTCGTACAGCTTATTTTCAAACGGATTCTTTGTGTATTGGGTCATTAATTTAAAAAATTCTGCAATTTTAATGGCATCATAGTTTAAAAAACAAATAACGCCATATTTAAACACATACACATACAGTTCCTTGTCCAATTTATAAAACAGTTCATCGGCACTACTATACTTAAGTTCTGCTGTAAAATCTGACTTAAAGGATTTGATATCTATGCTTTCGGAATATTGATAGGCATGTACTTTAAACATAGGTTTGATATTTAAGCAAAGGTACTATAAAATAAAAAAGTGCGGGCTAATAAACCCGCACTTTTTATGTTAAGCTTTTAATATATTAAGCCGTAACTGTAGAAAGCACACTGTTCATGCTTCTTACAGCATCTGCACTTTTTGCAAACAATGCTTTTTCTTCATCGTTTAAGTTAAAGTCAACTATTTTTTCCCAACCGTTTTTACCAATAATTACAGGAACTCCCATGCAAATATCAGTCTGGCCATATTCTCCTTCTAAAAACACACTGCAAGGAATTAATTTTTTCTGATCGTTTAAAATGCTGTCAACGATAGTTGCAACCGCTGCTCCCGGTGCATACCATGCAGATGTTCCAAGCATACCTGTTAATGTAGCACCACCAACCATTGTATCAGCAGCTACTTTTTTCAACGTATCAGGAGTTAATGTTTGAGAAACCGGTACACCATTATAAGTAGCTAAACGTGTTAAAGGAATCATTGTAGTATCACCATGTCCGCCAATAACAACACCTTGTACATCACTTGCCGGAGCATTTAATGCCTGTGATAAATAACAGTTAAAACGAGCACTGTCTAAAGCACCACCCATACCAATGATACGGTTTTTAGGTAATTTGCTTCCTTTTAATGCTAAGTAAGTCATCGTATCCATTGGGTTAGATACGATAATGATTACTGCATTTGGAGAATGTTTTAATACATTTTCAGTTACTGTTTTTACAATACCTGCGTTGATCCCGATTAACTCTTCACGAGTCATACCCGGTTTACGTGGAATACCTGAAGTAATAACCACTACATCGCTGCCTGCTGTTTTAGCATAATCATTTGTGCTACCGCTGATGCGTGTATTGAAACCATTTAATGAAGCTGTTTGCATTAAATCCAAAGCTTTACCTTCAGCAAAGTTTTCTTTAATATCTAAAATTACTACTTCACTTGCTATTCTTCTTTGTGCAATGTACTCTGCACAGGTTGCACCTACATTTCCGGCGCCGATTACTGATACTTTTGTCATTTTAATTAATTATTATAGAGTTATAGATTTAAATAATTGTTGATTTTATAGCGGTAAATTTAAATTAATATTTGATAAACTCGCTGGTCATTTATGCGTCAATTTTGGCATATTTTGCGTTTTGTTCAATGAATTCTCTACGCGGAGGAACTTCATCGCCCATTAACATCGCAAATACACGATCAGATTCTGCTGCACTGTCAATCGTAACCTGGCGTAAGGTCCTTGTAGAAGGATCCAACGTTGTTTCCCATAACTGAATGGCATTCATCTCTCCTAAACCTTTATAACGTTGTACATGTACGCTGTCTGATTTCTCACCTCCTAATTCTTTAATGGCAACTGCTCTCTCTTCTTCGTTCCAGCAATAACGGGCGTCTTTTCCTTTTTTAACCTGGTATAAAGGAGGTGCAGCAATATATACATGTCCTTTCTCGATCAACTCTTTCATGTGACGGAAGAAGAACGTTAAAATTAAAGTTGTAATATGCGATCCATCCACATCGGCATCACACATAATTACCACTTTGTGGTAACGCAGTTTTTCAATGTTCAAGGCGCGGTCATCTTCTTTCGTTCCACGGAAAACTCCCAGAGCAGTAAAAATATTTTTGATCTCCTGATTTTCATAAATCTGGTATTCCATCGCTTTTTCTACGTTCAGGATCTTACCTCTTAAAGGCAAAATAGCCTGAAAATCACGGTTACGGCCTTGCTTAGCTGTTCCACCCGCAGAATCCCCTTCCACAAGGAATAATTCGCAGGCTAAAGGATCATTATTAGCGCAATCTGCCAGTTTACCCGGTAAACCTGAACCGGACATCACCGATTTACGTTGAACCATCTCACGAGCCTTACGGGCAGCATGACGGGCGGTAGCAGCTAAAACCACTTTATCAACGATTAGTTTTGCCTGTTTCGGATGCTCTTCCAGGTAATTATTCAATGCTTCGCTAATTGCCTGATCTACAGCACCTGTTACCTCGTTATTCCCTAGTTTTGTCTTGGTTTGGCCTTCAAACTGCGGTTCCTGCACTTTTACCGAAACAACGGCTGTTAAGCCTTCACGGAAGTCATCACCACTGATCTCAAATTTCACATTTTTAAATAAGCCATTCTTTTCGGCATAGCTTTTTAAGGTACGTGTCAACCCACGACGGAAACCTGCTAAATGGGTTCCTCCTTCGTGTGTATTGATATTATTTACATAACTCTGGATACTTTCACTATAAGAGTTATTATAAAGCATGGCTACTTCTACCGGAATACCGTTCTTCTCTCCTTCAATATGGATCACATCCTCCATCAGCTTTTCTTTACCGCCGTCGATGTACTGAACAAACTCCATTAAACCACCATCGCTATGGAACGTTTCTGAATGTGCTACTCCTTTTTCATCCAGGTCTCTCAGATCCTGTAATGTAATAGTGATACCTTTATTTAAGAAGGCTAATTCGCGCATACGGTTAGCCAGGGTGGCATAATTATACTCACCTGTAGTAAAAATGCTTAAATCGGGCGTAAAAGTCACTATCGTGCCTCTTTCAGTAGTATCACCTACAACTTTAGCCGGGTACTGGGGAATCCCTTTTCTGAATTCCTGCATGGTAATTTTACCATCTCCGTGAACTTCTGCGATTAACGGATCAGATAAGGCATTTACGCAACTTACCCCTACTCCGTGTAAACCACCGGATACTTTATAAGAATCTTTATCAAATTTACCACCGGCGTGTAAAACCGTCATTACAACCTCTAATGCGCTTACGCCCAGCTTAGGATGAATTCCGGTAGGAATACCACGTCCGTTATCTTTTACTCTAATAGAGTTGTTTTCCAGTATAGTTACTGCAATTGTATCACAGTGACCTGCTAAAGCCTCATCAATTGAATTATCTACAACCTCATATACCAGGTGATGTAATCCTTTCACACCAATATCCCCGATATACATGGCGGGTCTTTTTCTTACCGCCTCTAATCCTTCTAATACCTGTATGTTATCCGCCCCGTAATTTCCCTTGTCTGTTGCTGTCGTTTCTTCCATAAATTCAGTTTCTTCGTTTTTTATGATTTATTCCTTAAATATACTGATTTTATTAGTGTTTTCAGCGTTTTATTTAAGGTATTTTACTAACAATTGTTAATAAAAATACACTTAAAAACACGTATTATTTACTTAAAAATTTGCTCAATTAAAGGCTTATTAAACCGGAAAATTCATTTGATTTACATTTAGTATTTTTACGCATATTTTATTAAAAAAATGATGCAAACTCTTTTCTCTACCGAAGCACTTTTAAGTTTAATTCCATTAACCCTGATGGAAATTTTATTAGGAATTGACAACGTCATTTTTGTGTCGATCGTCTTAAACCGTTTACCAAAAGAGCAAACAAAACGTGCCGGTTTTTTATGGATGATTACAGGTATTGGCATGCGTTTGTTATTCCTTTTCTTATTAGGATATTTAATAAAAGGCGATCAGGAATTATTTAAATTATTTGGGCATTCAGTGGCGTTAAAAGATATCATTATGCTTGCGGGAGGCCTGTTTTTACTGGTAAATTCAACGCTCGAGATACACAATAAACTGGAGGGTGAAGACCCTGATGAAGAGCTTAACAGAGATAAAAAGAAAGGGAATTCTTTCCGCGCTATTATGATCCAGATTGTATTGATTGATGCCGTATTTAGTATTGATGGTATTGTAACCGCTATTGGTATGGCCAACAATATTGTGATCATGATGATTGCTGTTATCATCAGCATGTTTGTGATGTTTTATTTTGCGCCAAAAATTTCAGCATTCATTCACAAACATCCTACCTTTAAAATACTGGCATTGTCATTTTTAGTGCTTATTGCTGTATTGCTGGTAATAGAGGGCATTCACATTGATAAGGTAGAGATCCCTAAAGGTTATATCTATTTTGCTATGGCCTTTTCTTTTGCCGTAGAGCTGCTCAATTTAAAATTCAGAAAGACCCACAAGCCTGTGGAATTAAGGTCGCCAACGCTAAAAGAAGAGGAAGAGACAGTTTAAAGGTTTCTGGTTCTTTGTTTCAGATTAACTCATCCAACAAAAAACTTCAAACCAGAAACATGGCAATTAAAACGGCACAAAAGTTAAGCCTATCATGCAGTTAAAACGCTGGCCCGGGTATTTTTCCCAACGGTAATAGCGTGTATTGGCAATGTTATTGAACTTCACAAAGAACGATAACATTTTGGTATAACGGTATTCTGCACTAAGATTAACATCTACAATCCCTTTTAAAAGTTTTGGCTCCTTAGTATAGATTCCATTGTTGTTAACCTGGGTTAATGCATACTGGTTGCCTATTACAAATACATCGCCACGAATAATGAACTTACTTTTTAAATTATAAATAGCAGAAAACGTCAGGTCGAAATCAGGTTTATGGTAAGCTTTAGTCAGATTTTTTGTGTTGTATAAATAATAATTTCCTTTGGCAATAAAGTGCATTTTTTCTTTGTACTGGTATTTCAATTGCCCCGAAACATTAAATAAACTGGTATTATCATAGATCACTGAATATTTATTATCCAGAGTGGTATTATCAGAATAATCTACCACAAAAAAGTGCATGCTGTCAATAATACTATAACTGGCTTTGGCATCGTAGCTGGTATTAGAGCTTAAATTCCCTTTTAAACCACCAAAAATATTGAACTTGGTATTTGTATTCCTGTAATTAATGTTTGACTTTATAAATGGATTTTCGTTAGACAAACTTCTGAGAGAGTTTTTTTGTAGTCCGCCATTAATACCTGCATAAGGAATAATAATGCTTTCATACACATCGTACTGAGCATTTAACTGTGGGTAAAAATAGAACTTGGTAGAACTTTGTGTTCCCATCGCATCCATTACTGCCGAAAGGCCTATATCTGCTTTCCATTTTTTACCTTTTGCTTCGAAATAAGGATTCAATTTAATAATGACATCATTAAACGTATCATTAGGCAATTTGTGGTTATAAAAATCAACATCAAAATTCGTGAACAAATGTTCTTTATTGACGTAGGTATTGAATAAGGTATTCAGCTTCACATTGTTTTCGGCAACGTTATAAAGATCTCTTAAATTATAATAGCCCAGTTTAATGGTATGATTTACCTTAGAACTATCGGTATAATGGCTTTGAACGGTAAGTTTAGGTTCAAATAACTGATAACATTGTTTTGTGAAATCTTTGGTCAGCTTATTTTCTGTAGTATCATAACCATAAAAATGAGTGACATTTCTTTTGTAATTAAACTCTCCTAAAAGTGTATGTTTTTTATAGAATTTTTTACCGAAAACTTCCACTTCATTATCATTAAAGCCACTGTAACCTACATCACGTAAATGCGATGATGACGATAAATGTTTATAATGTAC
>JAZJZF010000001.1:34562-68173 GCA_040389965.1 Bacteroidota bacterium | reverse complement strand
CATATGCCATATCCCGCGTACGCAAACTATTAAGCCATACTTCGGCATAAGGAGTCGTATAAGTTCCAAATCCTGCTTTAATTAATGAACGGTACAATTTTGATAATGGCTCATTTTGCATTTTAGCTGCGTCAATAGGAATAACTTCGTACTTACTTACTAATGGTGTTGACTGTATGCCATAATTGATGTTGGATATTTTCTTTACGGTATCTTTTATTTCAGGTAAATCTCCCAGTTTCACAGCATCTTTAATGGTAGGCTCAAACTCACTTTTGTTTATGATTTCATAATCTTTAATACCGGTTTGTGAAAATGCCGTTACAACATACCCCAGCATTAGTAGAATAACAAACAGCCATTGTAGTATTCTAACAAAGCTTTTTTGCTTGTCGCGTTGTTTTTGGTAAAGTGCCGAATTACCATATTTATCGGAATCTAAAACGGCAGCAGTATCCTTATTTAATTTTATATACCTCATGTAATACTCTTCTTAATGATCGTATGGATTCGTTTTATTTATTATTTATGGTTTCTTATTCTGTTGTTTTAAAGAATCCTGTTTTGCATCATACAGTTGGTCAAACAAATCCTTATCGCCCTTTTGTTCTTTAAACTCTACCTTCATACTGTTTGATGGTGCTGTTGTAGAGCTACGCAGAGCTTTCGCTGCTTTTATTTTCTCAAGTTTAGCAGTAGCTTCATCAATATATTCCTGCTTCCGTTTTCCGTCTATAACGGTTTGCAGCATGAGTTCTGCATCCGACTCTTCTCCTTTTGCCAAATAAGAATCTGCCAGCAGTAATAAGCCTTTCGTATTCCAATCGTCGTTAGAATAATCGTAGCCAATTAAGTTTGTAATTGTTTTTTCCAATGCTGAATAATCCTGCTTGATGTATTGTATTTTAGCGATGCAATACAAAGCTTCGGCTCCCGTTACATTTTTAGCCGTTTTAGAAATAGTTTTAAAATCAATCATGGCATCATCTAAACGGTTAAGTTCGTATAATGATTTTGCCTTATCATACCTTGCTTCGTTTGTTTGCTGTGGTGTGATTTTTTCGGTAGCCAATACTTTTATGGCAAACTCTAATGCCGTTTCGTAGTTCTTTAGAATAAATGCGCTACGCATAGCCCCTATCCTACCCGATAGTTTATTAGCAGGTATTTCGGCATCTTCTGATAATTTTTGATACAATGGTAATGCTTTTTCGTACGATTTATTTTTGTACAAAATATAGGTAGCTTTTAATAAAGAGGTTTCATAGTTCAATCCTCTTGGCTTTTCGGCAATGTAGAGGTAAGATGGCAGAGCCTTATCAAACAGATCTTTATTATAAGCACATTCTGCGTAATAAAAATGGGCTTCTGCAATATTTTTACCATTAGGATATTTAGCAATATAACTTTCCCATTTTGGCATGGCAAGGTCACAATTTTTCTGATTGAAGTTAGCGTCTTTAGCGGCTTCATATAAAGATGATTCCACTTCCGTGGTACTTAAAGGATTACCCACCTGATCAAAATAAACGGTCATTTCATCTATCTTACCTTGTGCTTCAAAAATCTTTTTAATCATAGGCAGCACTTCAGCTGCTTCAGTGCCTTTAGGATCTTTTTTTACGATCTGATCAAAATAAGAAAACGCTTTCTCATCCTCTTTTTTATTATAATAGATCAAGCCTATACTGGATAAAGAAGAATTAGCAAAAGACGAATTTGGATACTTTTCGAGAATCATTTTATAATAAGGAATCGCATTATCGCCATCTTTCAGATCTTTATCATAGGTTTCTGCAATTTCGAATACGGAAGCTGTATAGTAATTGGATTTAGGATATTTTGCCATTAACTGCTTCAAATCATTGATCTTCTCGTTATGTTTATTTAATTGCCCGTTACATAAGGCTTTTTGATAGATGCTGTAATCCACATCCAATTGGTTTAAGGCAATGGCTTTATTGTAATAGTCTGCAGCCTGCGGATATACCAGATTCATAAAATACGTATCGGCGGTTCTTACGGTAGCATCTGCTACTTTTTTTGCATCGTAGGTATTTTTGGTCAATAAAAATTTACGGAACGACAGGTTTGCATTTTCATAATCACCTTTTGTTTTTTGCTGGAAATAAGCATAACCAATATTATAATTAGAAAGATCGTATTCTTTTAAGCTGAAAGCTCCTTCATTTAACTGGAAGTTTTTCCAGGTTTCCACAGCTGTAGCATAATCTTTTTTAATATAAGATATTTCGCCCAACCAGTAATAAGACAGGGCATTATAGGTTTTATCGAAATTAACTGCTATTGATTTTTTAAAGTAGCGTGTCGCACTGTCTAACTCAATATTATTAAAAAACTCAACGCCTTTAAAGTAAATTAATTTTTGATAGGTTATTTTTAAAATAGGATCTAGAGGCTGCACTTTTTCTATGGATGCAATAGCCTGTGTGTAGTTCTTAGTAGTTGAATAGACATTCACTAGGTATTGGTATGCCTCTGCCCTATGAGGGGAATTAGGATACTCTTTAATGTATTTTTGAAACGCAACAACGGCATCGTTGTATGGAGCAAATGATAATTCGTAACATAATTTAGCATAACTAAACAAGGCATCTTCCTGTATGGCGGGATCAAACTCCATATTGGAAGCGGCATAAAAAGCGTTGCGAGCCTTGGTTTTATTACCTGTTTGGATATGGCAATCTGCCAAATGATACCAGGCATTTTGCGCCAGGCTATCTTTATTTTCGGTTGCTTTTTCAAAATGCATAATGGCATTTTTGTAATCTTTGATCTGGTAATAGCAGTAACCCAATGCATAATTGCCCTGGTTGTTGAAATTACCACCTGTTGTATAGGATTTTTTGAAATACGTTAAGGCATTTCCGTAATCTTTAATATTAAAATAAGATTCGCCAATCATGCGATTGATCTCTCCTTCTTTTTGAACGTGGGTAGTATCATCCAGCAAAGCAGGCGCATTTTTGATCACATCTTTGTATTTACGCTGTATAAAATAAATCTGGGTAATGTAATAAGGCACAACAGTACCAAAGGTTTCGCTATTGAGCAACCTGGTAAAACCCTGTAGAGACGTTTCATAATTTTTTTCCTGATAAGCAATATGTGAGTAATAATAATTTGCCGGTTGCGAATATTTATTGTCTACATCTTTAATTTCGTACAGGTCAGGTTTTGCTTTTTCATTGTTTTTTACCGAAAAATAACTGTAGCCTCTTTTAAAATAGAGTTCAGCAAGGTCTTCCTTATTTAATTCATAAATATCTACTTTCTCCAAATACTCTATTGTTTCTTCATATTTCTTTTTTCTGAAATTTGATTTTCCGAGATAAAAATAGGCCCATTTTATTTTATTGCTTTCAGGATGGAGTTCAATAAATTCTTTCATACGCCATTCTCCGTCTTTATGAAAAAGCTCTATACCGCATGCTGCAGCATAGTATTCGGCATCTGCCTTTAACAGGGTATTACCCGGTATGGTTGCCATATAATCGGTAAATGCTTTTTGAGCAGCCGTATATTGTTTTTTATCAAACAATTCAATTCCCGTTTTATAAAGACCTTCTTTATCTAAGATGATCTGCGTTTTTTGTGAAAACAACAGGCCGGAGAACGTTAGTAATACAATAGTTATGAAATGCCTGGTAATGATCATGGTGTTTATAGCGTATAATTCTATTTTACTGATTTGTTACGTTAATTTTTTAGGAGTAAGCCATTCGGCACAAAACATAATTCCATTTTATAGAATTAGAAATTGATCTTCCGAAAAAAATATTCCTGCAATTTTAACCTGCTTTTAAAAATAGTTGTTTCTAAAACTCGCATAACCGCTTGATTTTGTAGTTATTAACGCATTCATGTTAAAACATGGGCGTAGTCTTTAACTTACCTTAACAAAATGATGGTTACTTTTATAGCGCACAAAATTATGACCAGGGACTCTGTTATAGAATTTAAAGACGCAACCATTTATCAGGGCGATGTTCCCGTAATTATCAATTTGAACCTTGCTTTAGATAAAGGGGAATTTGTGTATTTACTGGGTAAAACAGGCAGTGGCAAGAGTAGTCTTTTAAAAACAATTTATGGCGACCTCACCTTAACCAAAGGAACAGGAGAGGTATCAGGCTTTAAATTGCACCAGCTAAAACGCAAAGAAATTCCTTTTCTGCGTCGTAAACTGGGTATTGTATTTCAGGATTTCCAATTGTTGAGTGATCGTAATGTGTACGAAAACCTTCGCTTTGTCATGAAAGCTACAGGCTGGACAGACGAGGCTAAAATAAAGAACCGCGTAAAAGATGTATTGTCCAAAGTGGGCCTGGAAAGTAAAGAGGTGGTGATGCCTTTTCAGTTATCCGGAGGTGAACAACAAAGGATTAGCATTGCACGTGCTTTAATTAATGATCCGGAAATTATACTGGCCGATGAGCCTACAGGAAACTTAGACCCGGATACTTCTGAAGAAATCATGAAATTGTTACTGGACATTAGTAAACAAGGGCGTTGTATTTTGTTTGCCACACATGATTTGTTACTTTACAGTAAATTCCCTTCGCGTACCTTAATGTGTGAAAACAATCACATTGCGGATAGTGTGAAGCTTTAAACCTCATCTTAGATTAATAACCATGTTTCTGGTATCAGCAATCTTATGGTGTTCTGCAATATCCGGATTTTATTTGATCCTTACTTTCATTTCATACCTGATAGAATCCTATCAGTCAAAAAACTACAAGCCATCTCAAGAGCATAAGCGGATCTTCATATTTTGCGGCTCTTTGTGCATTATATTAGGAGTTATAGCCATGACCCTCATGAACTCGCCTGTCATGAATTAATGACATTTTTAGTTTATCAGGTCAACATAAAAATTCCGGTCAATAGAAATAGTCTTTACTGCTGAAGGAATGGCTAATGACTGCCATTGAGTTGTAGGTTTTATCCAGAATTCTTTACCCGCCTGTATTTTAAGCGGCATTGTAAAGTTTGGTATGCAGTTACTATAGCGATAAGACAATTTTCCCTTTGTTATTTTATATTGTAGTCGCGGAATTTGAGTAGTTCGTAAATACTGGTCGAATAAAAATGTAAAATCAATACCTGTTTTAGCAATGATAAAGCCTTCCAGCTCTTTCGTAGAAACCAGTTTATGATAGTAAGTGGCGTTAATGTCTCTTAACAGCTCTCTGAATTTATCGTCGTTATTTATAATCTGTCGGATCATATGCACCACATTACTTCCTTTATTGTACATATCACCACCACTTCCTTCTCTCTTTACATCGTAATTTCCTATTATAGGAATATCATTGTCAATTGTTTTTCTAACGCCAACACAGTAATCATTGCCTGCTTCTTTACCAAACTCACATTCGGTAAATAATACTTCTGCATATGAGGTAAAGCCTTCATGGATCCAGTTATCAGCCACATCTCTGGAAGTAATGCTATTTCCAAACCATTCATGTCCCGACTCGTGCACTACAATAAAATCCCACTTTAAGCCCCAGCCTGTATTCGAAAGATCTCTTCCTAAATAGCCATTCAAAAAATAATTACCATAGGCTACATTACTTTGGTGTTCCATGCCAAGGTAAGGTGCTTCTACAAGTTTGTACGAATCTTCGTAAAAGGGGTACGGTCCAAACCAATGTTCAAAGCATTTAATGGTTTTAGTAACGTTTGGTTTTAAGTGTTGTATGGCCTTCTGTTTATGATAACTCAATACCCAGTAATCGGTGTATAGTATTCCTTTTTCGCCCGTTATCGAATCTTTTAAGCAACTATATTTTCCTATGTATGGAATAATATCATAACTGTTAATGGGATTAGTAACCTGCCAAATGTAAGTATGTGAACCGTTAGCATTTTTCAGGATAGATTGCAACCTCCCGTTACCGATAGCATTTAAACTATCCGGTACAGTGATCGATAACTTTGCGCCATTATCCGGCTCATCAGCCTGAATATCTTTACAAGGAAACCAAACGCTGGCTCCATCTCCCTGACAGGCCACGCTCATCCAGGGATTTCCAAGAGAATCTTTTTTCCATACCCAACCACCATCCCAGGGTGCATTTTTTGCTACTTTGGGTTTGCCATGATAAAAAACACGGATTTTATGGTTGCTATTTTTTTCTTGTTTCTCAAAAGGCAGCATATAACGGTTACCCGCTTTTTGAAAATTTGAAAACTTAAATTGATCAAAAAATATACTGTCCACAACTAATGGTTCCTGCAGATCAAGCTGCATCATAAAAGGCAGACTGTCTGCTATTACTTTGTAAGTAATACTAGTATTTCCTGAAATAGATTTGGTATTATAATCCGGTGTTACACTTACATCATAGTATTTAACGTCCCACCAACTACGATAGGCCGTATTACTTCCCAGCAAAGTATCTTCTTTGGTAAGAGGCTTTGTTTGTGCGAATGAGTTATTGATGATAACTAAAAGCAGAAATATACTATAGTGCTTAAACTTCATTTCTAACATTATTTCAACTATTTCCCTGCCTTTGCCTTTTGCATAGGGTTACCACCTGCGCTTTGTCCACGTCCTACTGTTTTTGTTTTAAATACATCAAAACGGTTAGGGGTTTCTTTAATATTCCAGGTATTATTTTTTTCGTCAATATCAGCCGTTTCTTTAAAAGGATCCAATACAATAGAAGCTACTTCTTTATCCTTGGCATAAGTTTTAACTACATTTTTTTCATTCTTCCGCCATACATAAGCATTTACACGGTCAATATCCGAAGAACCATCCTTGTAATTCCATTGAATGATCAAAGGACTTACCGCTCCGCCTTTATTTGTAAAATAAAGCTCATAGGCATATTTTCCTTTTAGAGAAGCAAAAGAAGAATCACTTAGCGGCTCGTAAGATTCATAATAATTGACCGCTTTTTTTTCTATTTCCGTTTTAGCTTCCGGCTTGTAATGATAATAGAAATCACGGAGTGTAGTATCGGCATCTACTAAAAACTGAAGCCCTTCCTGTTTATTTCTTATCTTCGAAATGCTCTGGAATTCTTTGTTTTTAGGGTAAATACGAATGGTATCATTTTTTACCGGCACTACTTTATTATTAATAAAAGTATAAGCTTTTACTGAATCCATAGAAATATCAACCGGTTCTATATCATAAAACCATGCTCTCCAAAACCAATCCAGGTCAACAGCACTGGCGTCTTCCATGGTTCTGAAAAAATCTGCCGGTGTTGGATGTTTAAAAGCCCAACGTGTAGCATATTGTTTAAAGGCAAAATCAAACAACTCTCTGCCCATGACTGTTTCACGTAAAATATTTAAAGCTGTACAGGGCTTACCATAAGCATTGGCTCCAAAATTATTAATATTCTCGCTATTGGTCATAATAGGCTCCAACTGGTCTTTTGGCAAACGCATATAATCTGTCATTTTATAAGCCGGGCCACGATTTGATGGATAATTATTATCAAATTCCTGCTCGGTTAAAAATTGTGTAAAGGTATTTAAGCCTTCATCCAGCCAGCTCCATTGGCGCTCATCGCTGTTAATGATCATCGGAAAAAAGTTATGTCCTACTTCATGTATAATAACTCCCAACATCCCATATTTAGTAGATTCTGAATAGGTTCCGTCTTTTTCGGTTCTTCCAAAATTAAAACAGATCATTGGGTATTCCATACCATTGGATGCTTCAATACTTTGTGCTACCGGATAAGTATAAGGGATCGTAAATTTTGAATAGGTTTTAATCGTATGAGCTACTGTTTTAGTAGAATACTTTCTGTAAAGGCCTGCAGCCTCTTTTCCATAAAAGCTCATGCACATTATTTTTTTGCCTTCTACTTTAATTGGCATGGCATCCCACATAAATTTACGCGACGAGCCCCAGGCAAAATCCCTTACACTGTCTGCTTTAAAAATCCATGTTTTAGTGGCAGTAGCTTTATTTTTTTCTGCTTTGGTACATTCATCCAACGTCACAATTTCTGTTACATCGCTATAATTAGAACTTGCTTTTGTCCAGCGTGCCGCTTGCTCAGGCGTTAATACCTGCGCATAGTTTTGGCACTCGCCTGTAGAGCAAACCACATGATCGGCGGGAACAGTCATTTTTACATTAAAGTTACCGAATGCCAATGCAAACTCTCCTCTCCCTGTAAACTGTTTGTTTTGCCAACCCTGAAAATCGCTGTACACACACATGCGCGGATACCATTGCGTCATCGTAAATAAATAATTCCCATCCTCCGGAAAAAATTCATAACCACCACGACCACCAATAGCCATACGGTTTCCAATTTTATACTGCCATTTTATAACAAACTTTACTTTGGCATTTGGAGCTAGTGTTTTTGGCAAATCGATCCGCATCATGGTTTGATTTACGGTGTATTTAATAGACTTCCCAAGCTCATCGGTAACAGACAGAATCTGATCACCCAATCCTTTTAGGCGTTCGTTCACATCCAAACCTTTTACAGAGCCTTCGTCGCCCGGCTGGTTTAATTTATTGCTGTCAAAAAAATTATTGTCTGCTGTAGGCGTATGCTGGTTTTCATCTAACTGTAGCCATAAGTACTCTAACTTATCGGGCGAATTGTTATAATAGGTAACCGTTTCCTTGCCAATTAACATCAGGTTTTTTTCATCCAGAGTGGCTTCAATATTATAATCGGCACGTTGCTGCCAGTATTTATTTCCGGGTGCACCAGAGGCAGTTCTGTACTCATTAGGCGTAGGTAAAATAGTACCCAGCTGTTCAAATTTGTTACCGTGGTTTGATGTTGGATTATTTTTAATGTTTTGTGCAAATGCCATTGAGGCAGAAAAATAAGCGCGCTTAGTTTAAGAGATCGGGTCATGTTATAAATCATTTAATCGTTGTATAAATAATAAAAGGGCAATTCCAAATACGGCCGACGATATAAAATAGATATAATCGGCTTTTTTAATACGGGTAAATCTAGTTAAAAAAACGGATAAAAAAAGCATAGAAGCTACTATAATCAACTGTCCGGCCTCTAAACCCAGGTTAAAGGATACTAACGGAACTGCCAGGTTTTCCTCCTTACCAAGCATCGACCTCAGCAGGTACGAAAAGCCCATACCGTGCACAAAACCAAATAATAAGGCCAGTATATAATTAGTCTTATAATTGAATGTGCTGTTCCGGTGATTTATGGTAACGTATTTTCGGCTGTAAAGATTTACAATACAGGTGCATAAAATCGTAAGTGGAATTAACACTTCTACATATGCTTGTTTAACGGTAAATATATTAAGAACACTAATGGCCAGGGTTAACGAATGCCCTATCGTAAAAGCGGTAATAAGCACCAATAGTTTTTTCCAGTCTTTCGCAGAAAACAATACACACAAAACCATCACATATAAAATGTGATCATAACCGTTCCAGTCCAAAATATGTCCTGCGCCGGTGCTAAACCATAACCAGAATTGGTTCATAAATTTTGCTACTTTTGTGTGTGTTAAATTTAAAAAATATAGCCTCTACTCCACTAAAAAATACATCTGCGGTAAAAAGCCTGTGCTTAATGACCGTTATTGCCTGTTTCTGCTCCTTTAATGCTCTAAAACACCCTTTTTATATGGGAGTTACCGAAATTAAATACGATCAGACAGAAAAAGCCTTCCATGTAAGCGTTAAGCTTTTCACAAACGACCTGGAAGATGCACTCAGAAAGACTTCAGGGAAATCGGTGGATGTATTGAATCCCAAAAATAAAGTTGAGCTCGACACTATTCTATCTCATTATATCAAAGACAGGCTGCAGATTGCCATAAATTCTAAAAACGTAACGCTTGCCTACATTGGCCATGAAAAAGAAGAAGAAGCCTTATGGACTTATTTTGAAATAAAAAAAATAACGGCTCCTAAAAAAATAGCTGTCACTACTAAATTACTATACGATTACTTGCCCCAGCAAACCAATATTGTTCATGCAGAAATTAGCGGATTAAGAAAAAGTAGTAAAGTTACGAATCCCGATAATTTTGTAGAATTTACCTGGTAAACTTTTGAAAAAACACCTTATAGTTATTGCAGGCCCTACTGCAGTTGGCAAAACCGCCCTTTCTATTGAGCTGGCAAAGCATTTCGATTGCCCCGTTATTTCTGCCGATTCGCGCCAGTTTTACAGGGAAATGAATATTGGAACTGCAAAGCCAACAAAAGCAGAAATGCAACAGGTGCCTCATTACTTTATTGATAACGTAAGCATACAGGATGCCTATAATGTGGGACAATACGAACGCGAAGCCATTGAATGTATAGATCGTTTATTTAACGAGCATTCCCATTTAATTTTAGTAGGTGGTTCAGGACTATACATCAATGCGGTTTTAAACGGCGTGGATGAGTTCGAAGAAATTCCTGCCGAAATACGCGAAAACCTAATTAAAGCTTACGAAGAAAAAGGCCTGGTGTACCTGCAGGAAGAGCTAAACCGATTAGATGAACCCTATTATAATCAGGTAGATCTCAACAATCCGCAACGCATTATGCGCGCGCTCGAAGTTTGTATACATACAGGAAAACCGTATTCCTCATTCAGAAAAAAAGAAAAAAAAGAACGTAGCTTCAACGCTATTAATTTGCTTGTAAATACAGAGCGTAAACTGTTATACGCTCGTATTAATAAACGGGTTGATTTGATGATGGCAGATGGCTTACTCGAAGAAGTGCAACAACTTTACCCTTATAAGCACCTCAACGCCTTAAATACTGTAGGATACAAGGAATTGTTTGATTTTTTGGATAACAAAACAACATTAGAAGAAGCCGTTAATTTAATAAAGCAAAACACGCGTCGTTATGCCAAACGACAACTTACCTGGTTTAACCATCAGGGCGACTTTGAGGCTTTTGAGCCGACAGATCTTGAAAAAATAAAAGCTTACCTTGATATCGTTATTCTTCACTCGTAATATATGTTTGAGTTTATAAAGGATTATAAAAAGTTGAAAACGTTCATCATAAATGTGATCGTTGGCGAGTTTTTTATTCAGTTAGTAAATGCCACATTTATGAATATTTTACCGCTCTATATGAGCCGTAAAGGCTTTACCGACGAAGAAATTGCCTTGTTCATTACCTTCCGTTTCCTGGGAGTATTTGCTTTGGCATTGCCTATTGGCAATATTATTAAAGGCAGAGCCATGAAACCGTTTTTTTTAATGTCATCGGTATTAGTACCCTTATTTGGACTGGCAATTGTTTATTGCGTGTATCTTAAATTAACCGTTCTGTTATTTGTTTCTTTATTATTATGGGGCGCCTCTTTTACATTTATGCAAATACCCATCACACCCTATATTTTACGGAATGAGCATAAAGAGAATCATACTTCGGGTATTGCCTTAAGCTATAGCACCTGGAGCTTTGCAGGTATTGTAAGCGGGGCCATTATTGCGATTCTCGATAAAATAAATCCTGTCATGTTTGATGAACAATCCATTCTTATTATTTTTTCTCTACTCGGTTTTGGAGGCATTTATTTTGTAGCTAAGATCCATCACAAAGAAGAACTGGACGATAGAAAAACCTTAAAAATAAAAACTAAAAAAGGCAAGAACGACTGGTTCCTTATTTTTAAAGGATTGATTCCTACCCTTATCATTGCTACCGGTGCGGGCTTAACCATTCCCTTCATCAGTTTATTTTTCGATAAAGTACACCATCTCGATAAAGGAGGTTTTTCGGTTATTAGTGCCATTGCTGCTGTATTGGTTGCATGGGGAGCGATGCTGGTACCGCGCATTAAAAAGTATATCGGCTATAAAATAGCCATACCCACTACACAGGCACTGGCTGTTATTTCTTTAATAGCGCTCGCTACTACTCAATATTACAGCCAATATACCATTGCACTTTACATTGCCATTATCTGTTACCTGCTACGTCAGCCACTCATGAATATGGCCGGGCCTATGACCTCTGAATTGGTGATGAATTATGTGGGCGAAAAAAACCGGGAAATAACCAGTGCTTTAACGGCGGCCATTTGGAGCGGAAGCTGGGTTATTAGTGGCTTTATGGTAAAGATCATGTTTAGCAAGGGCTACCCTTACGTTAATATATTCCTGATCACATCTGCCATGTATGCCTTTGGTGTAGTATTGTATTATGTATTGATACTGGATTATACCAAGCGCGAGAAACAAGGATTGATCTAATCTCTGGCAGACAGAAGAGAACTGTGTTAAAAAAACTCCCCAAGACTTCGGCAAACTATTTTTTTATTGGTGTACCAAAATAATGTGGAGATTTCTGTAAGTTCGAGCGGAGCCGAAAACCGGGAAAGTATTATTAAGAAAGCTTCTGCTCCGTACTATCTCGCTCAAAAGTTCACTGAACTTTCGCCATACTCGAATTAACAAACATTCAGATCTTACGTTATTCTTCAACATCACATAATTTTTTAATATCCATATCACACAGTTACCTATAAAAAAAGCGCTGTATGAATCACACAGCGCTTTCTGAAAATAGTTTTAATATCTATTGTTTTATGATTTTCGTTCTGACAATGATCTTACTCTCATTCCTTACAATAACAAAGTACATTCCGTTTTGTAATGCGGTTGTATTTACAGTTGTTTCAGTACCTGTTATAGTTTGAGATAACACAAGTTTACCCAATGCATCAACCACTTCAAGAACAGCGTTATTTTGCATTTGTTCAAATGCTAAAACAAACTGACCGTTGTTTGGATTTGGATAAAGGTTGTAAGAAGAAGCCACTTTTTCGTTGATACCTACTACGCAATCTCCTGCTGATGTAGAAGAAATAATAGTAGTACTTCCTGTAACAATACATCCTGAAGATGCTGTTCCTGTAAAGCTGTATACCGAAACTGAAGGAGTAGCAGGAGGAGTAACAGTCACCGATTTTGTATTAGCACCGGTACTCCATGTATAAGTACCCGTTCCTGATAAACCTGTTAAGCTTAATGTTGCAGTAGTTGCAGGGCAAATCGTATTAGAAGGTGTTACATAAATAAGAATGCTGGTTGGTCCCGGATAGATAGAAACCTGTTTGTTTAATACACAGCCATTATAATCAATAATGGAACATACATATGAATTTGGCGAAGATAAACCCGTAGCATTAGGAGTGTATTGCGGAGGATTTGTATTCCATAAATAAGAAAGTGGCAATGTACCTCCCAGTACCTGTGACACTTTAGCTTTACCATCATTAATACCTGCACAAGTTGCTGCAGATACAGACGAAACTGCCGTTAAAGAAGCTGTATTTGGAGCTGCTATCGAAAAAGTAGTAGATGTAACACAGCTATTGGCATCCGTTACAGTTACAGTATAAGAACCTTCATCCAGTGCATTAATAGAAGAACTACTACCAATACCAGCTGCTGAACTTGCATCCCATGAATAAGTATACGGTCCTACACCTCCAACCGATGTAACACTGGCACTTCCTGATGGCTGTAAGCCTTTACATGATGTTGACATGGTTGAAAGAGCAATAGCAGGTTGAGTAATTGAAAATGCTTGTGTAGCTATACAACCGCTTGCACCTTTTACAATAACAGAATAAGATCCTGCAGGTAAATTAATCGCTGTAGTAGTTGTTTGAACAGGGCTTGATGTCCATGTATAAGTGTAAGGACCACCCGTGCCGCCCGAAATACTAACAGAAGCGCTTCCGCTAGCTATACTGGCACAAAGTAAAGAAGTTGTAGATACAGATAATGTTGGGTTTATTGCAGCAATGGATACTGTTTTTGTAGTAGCACAAGTTGCCACATCTGTTACCGTTACCGAATAATTACCTGCGGCTAAGCCTGTAGCTACCGAACCTGTTTGTGCAGAAGGTGTCCATAAATAAGTATACGGCCCACCTGCTCCACCTGTTACAGAACCTACAGTTGCAGAACCTACCGATAAAGTACAGGTAGTAGCCGATGAAGTTAAATTGATAGAAGGCGCTGAAATAGCAAAAGTAGCAGTATTAATACAAGCATTTCCATCTTGCACCATAACAGAATATGCGCCTGCTCCTAATGCTGTAGCCACAGAACTTGTTTGACTTGATGGCATCCAGGTATAAGTATAAGGCCCCGGAGCACCTGTAACAGAAACGACTGTAGCAGTAGCATTTGCTGTTGATCCGCAAAGTAAGCTTGATGTACTTACTGAAATAGAGACGTTTGGTTTTGCAATGGTAGTGGTTGCAGTAATAGAACAACCATTATTATCAGAAGCAATAACCGTGTATGTTCCACCGGCTAAACCACCGATAGAATTTGTTGTAACTGAAGCGTTGTTTAACCATGAAAAAGTATAAGGAGTACTACCACCTGCTACATTCACCTGTGCTGAACCTGTAGTTGCAGCAGCACAAAACACCGAATTTGAAGTGATAGAAGTTACAGAAAAAGAAGTTGCCGGTTCTGTAACAGCTATTGAATTTGTGTATACACACCCGTTTCCATCACCAACAGTTACCGTGTAAGCTCCTGCAGGTAAATTTGTAGCTGTTTGAGTATTTTGAACCGGTGATGAGTTCCATGTATAAGTTAAAGGACCATACAAATCAACACCTAATATTTTTGCAGAACCGCTGTTAGTACCTTTACAAACAGCCGGTATTGCAGTAGCAACAGTACTTGATCTTCCTACCCCTGCAGCTGCAAAAATATAAGAAACTGCTCCATTCGTATTATTTTTAATCAGGATCTTACTTAACATTTTGGATTGATTTGCACAAGCAATAGGCAAATCGATAGTGTACATTTTAGGCTCAGTAGATGTTACATAAATTGCATCTGTAGATCTCTTGGTTTTACCAAAACCTGCAAGATATGAAGGTTGTGAAGATGTCCAGTTATAATTGGTTTTGGAAGCATAAACTACCGAAGAACCATCTGTAAATTTTAAAGTAATATCCAATAAGGCATCCCCACCACTGCTAAATCCTAACAGGCTTAATACCGAATAATTTCCCGGAGTTACTAATTTTAATGAATCGGTAGTGCTGAATGCCACACGAAGTGTGTTTTTAAGGCTATAAGATGCAAGACTGTAGGTACGTGATGCTGACGTATAAATCCCATTAGCAATAAGACCTCCGTTGGCAGTTGAATTAGTATATAAAACAGAATATAATACATAACCGGATGCATCTATGGCAACTGATCCGGTAGAAGCAGTCGCAGGAACGCTTTCCGCAATAACATCCTGATTAAATCCTGTTAAACTTATCCCCCTGTATGTTTGAGCAATAAATTTAGAAGAACATAAAACGAAAATAAGCGACAACAGGGTAAGATTTCTTTTCATAATTTATTATTTTTTATGTTGCAAATATAATATAATTTGAAATATATCCTAAAAACGGATATTTTTTTGCTGTTAATTGAACATTATTAAAACGGTTTATATAGCACTTAAATGGCTACAAAACAATCTGTTACGAATAGGCATGAAGGTAGCGGCACTTCTAATTTATCACTATATATGAGGATCTTAAAATGTCAGTTCCAAAGTAACATTACTATCTGCAATATAGCCATTTAAAACAGCAGGATTCCAGCCCGACATACCGTTCAATATCTTCCTAACAGGTTCTGCCATATTCTGATCTCCATTTTTACCTTCAGTAATCGTTTCCACAGCAATTTTACCATCTGTCATAACCCTTATAGTTATTTTATATGTCCCTTTCAATGATTGTTCAGTATAATTTTCCTGCTTTAAATGACTGACAATGTATTTTTTAATGGCTTCTTCTCCACCATTATAATATGCTCCAATATTAGCTGCAGCCCCTCTTCCTTCTACTTTAGCATCTGAAGCTTTTAATGACGGCAAAGCATCTCCTTTATCACTGTCTGCTTTTCCGCTAGCTGCCGATATTTCTTCAGACGCTTTTTTTGCTTCTTTTTGTTTGGCCTTCCTGTTTTTTGTAACTGTTACGGCATTTTGTTCTTTTGCAGATGTTTCGAGGGATACGTTTTGTTGTATTTCCTGTTTGCCTGCAACATCATAAGCCTTTATAGTAGTATTATTACTGATAGTAGTACCATTACTGATAGAGGGAGCTGATGTATAAGCTACTTCCTGAGAAAAAGTACCCGACGTTATTTTTGCATCAACACTTCCAACATTCCCTTTTTCTTTAGAAAGATCATCCAAAGCTTTATATTCTCCATCTTTAGCAAGTTTCGTACTCACTGTTGTTTCTCTTTCTAATTCCTTCAATACAACAGGCCCCTGAGCCGGAGGTTGTTTATCATTTTCAGCAACAGTAACCGGTGCCGGCTTTGTAATAGTGGACACAACATCTGCCGGCTTGTTTTCGGTATTCAATATGCCCTCCGTTTCTTCAGCCGGCAACGATGGTTCCGCTTGCTTTTTTTCAGGAATTTCTTTATTTAAAGCCAAAGAAGTTGGCTCCTCTTTTGTAGATTGGGTTAAAAAATAGACAGACAACATGACCAAGAGAATAACAGATGCTGCCGCGCTAAACCATACAATTTTTGCAACAGGTTTTGTTTTTTTTTCCGAAACTTTATTGTTTATAGCAACATGAATTTCTTCCGTAAGCGCTTTTGCTTTCTCTAAAGACGAGTATTGAGAAAACCCTTCTAAGGCGTCTTTTTCAAAATCATCCAGCTCATTATCAGGCAAAGAATTTTCATTCTTTGCCTCCAGAAGCTTAAATAACTCTTCGGTGCTTAATGGTTTATGTTTATTATGATCGTTCACTATTTCTTTCCAATTTAATTTTAAGGTTGCGCTTACCGTTTTGTATAAAGCTTTTTACTTCGTTTAAGCTATATCCGGTGGTTTGCGCAATCTCCTGGTACGATTTTTCTTTTAAATAAAAAAGGTCTATACATTTCCTCTGCTCCTCATTCAACTCCTCAATTGCTTTTTCCAAAGCGTTATATTCCGTTTCTTTTGCCTCGTGTGGATTAAGATGTAGATTTGTTTCAGTTTCCATAAAAGAAGATGCATGTATTTGCAAATCGATTTCTTTTTTAAGTCTGGATTGCTTTGTGCGGATAATCATTAAGCAATGATTTTTGGAAAATGTATAAAGCCAGCTTTTAAAATACTGCACTTCGTGTTTTAACAAATCGGCCATTAACTTTTCAAAGATATTCATGACCGCATCCTTTGCTTCATCCTCATCCTTCAGGTATTTTATACATAAACCCAAAACCAGGTGCGCATATCTTTTATATATGATTCCTACAAACACCCTGTCGGTTGAGTGTTTATACTCTGTAATTAATTCGCTGTCAGAGTACTGATTATATTTTTCGTTATACAACAGAGGCAAAAAACTGAAGCTAAATATACTGTATTAATTTGTTAAAAATAGTTTGATTTGGCTTTGAATTCTTAAGCTCTAAATGTTATATTTGTTGGTTGTAGAAAAACTGGCAAACAGTTTGTATAGCTAAAGATCAGGATTGAAAATTTTTATAAGACATATCTTATTATTAGTGTTGGCTTTTTCGAGTCTCAGCTTTCAGCAACAACCTAATTTCGATCCTGTTTCCAAGGGAAAAGCCATCTTTATCTACAATTTTACACGCTATTTTGAGTGGCCCGAAAAAATGAAATCCGGTAATTTCATTATCCAGGTAATTGGTACAAATCCAAACATAAATCAGGAACTCAATAAAATGGCGGCGGTTAAACAGGTTGGCAATCAAAAACTGGAGATTAAACCGAGTAATACCATCGATATTAATTTAAGACCCCATATTATCTATATTTTAAGCGATGCCTCCGATGTTTTAAAGGAAGTAATTTCGAAATTTAAAGGGAAGGGTGCTTTAATTGTTACAGAAAAGAACGGATTGGCAAGAGCAGGTGCCGCGATCAATTTTGTGGCGGTAGATAACAAGCAAAAATTTGAGTATAATAAAAGTAATGCCGTATCGGCCGGATTAAAAACGAGTGATGAACTAAAAAATTTAGCTATTGCTGTTGATTAAATAAATTATTAAGTTTGTATTAAGTGATAAACATTTCAAAACCATATCATTGCATCAAAAGCAGCCTTTGCTGTTTAGTGATATTTTTGTGTGTTCACGCCAATGCTCAAAATAATTTGTTGATGGAAGCTCAGGAGCTGTGTAATACCAAGCAGTTCGACAAAGCCATTCCTTTACTCGACAAAACCGTTGTGCATCCCGAAACTAAAAATGATGCTGCTGCATGGCATATAAGGGCTTACGCTTACCTGCAGTTTTTTAAACAACCTGACTTAAAAAATTCATATAAAATTAACCTGTTGGATACTTCTGTAAAGTCTGCTGTTCAATCAGTTTTACTGGATAAAGAGAATACTTACAAGGATAATAATATGGCGTTTATTAAAAACGCAGCGGCAGGTTACTACAAGCTTTGCATTACTTTACTTCAGGATTCTTTAAACCCTGTTAAATCGGAAGGATGTTATATTAAATACAAAAAATATAACGCTGTGATTAATCCTGCATTTGATTTTAAAGAAAAAGATATTGAGTATTACAAAGCAACCGGTAGTTTATTTGCCGATATGTATGTGAAAAATAATTTCAATCAAAAATACGGCGATATTGCAAAATCAGCTCTGTTAAAGGTATTGGAGCTTGATCCAAAAAATATTACAGCAAATATTAATTTAGGGATTTTGTACTATAACCAGGGCGCAACACTTATGCGTATGATGGATTATGATGTTGATCTGGCACAATTAGACGTGATACAGGAAAATGCAAAAAAATTATTTAAACAGTCATTGCCATTTATGATCAAAGTTTATGAACTCGATCCCAAAAACAAGAAAGCCCTGGAAAGTTTACAGGGTAGTTATTCTGCGTTGATGGACGAAGAAAAAGCGAACGAGTTTAAACAAAAGAAAGAGGCCTTAACAGAACAAAAATAACAGGCTAACTCTAATATGGCATTTAAGTTTACAATTGGTAGGAAAATAGGGACAGGGTTTGGAGTATTATTATTCTTAACGATGATCGCCTTTATTTTAACTATTGTAACGGTTACTACCAGTAAACAACAAACAGAATCAGTAGTAAGTCAGGTAACGCCTTCCGTATCTGCACTTAAAGAGTATAACTTCCTTCTTCAGAAATCGCAGACTTTAATGGCAAAATGGTATTATAATCCATCGCGTGATGATGAACCATTTAAAAATGAGCTAAGAAGCCTGATCAATAAAGATTATCCTAACATCAAAACAAAAATCATATTCCTGTCGCAGGACTGGACTAAGGATGAGCAGGAGAAATTTAAAGCAATTATTACTTTTTCCGACGGGTTATTTAATGTGTATAAAACAGAGATTATGTCTGTGCTTTCATCGTTTGAATCTTATAAAGATGCCAACGTTTATTTTACAGCACAGTTCTCTTACGATGATACCGAAGAAAAAATTAAAGCGCTTTACAAACAATTAAATGAGCTTATTGCACAAAAAGAAAACAAAGCGGAGTCCACGACTAACGAAATGTTTAAGTCGTTTAATTTCCTCGATCGTTTCGTAAAACTATTGGGTATAGGATTAATTATTGGCGGAATCTTAATTGCATTGTATACGACACGTTCTATTACAAAACCTATTCAGTTGCTTAAAAAAATGCTCTTGTCAATGGGATTAGGAATTTTACCAAAAGCGCGTATCAGTTACCGTACCGATGAAATTGGAGAAATGGGTACAGCTCTTAACAGCCTGGTAGAATCGATGGAAAGTACCACAGAGTTTGCCAAACAAACGGGTAAAGGGAATTTTGAAGCCTATTATAAACCACTTAGTAAAGATGATTCCTTAGGGCATGCACTCCTTATCATGAGGGATAGTTTATCTGAAAACGAAAAAGTACTCGAACAAAAAGTAGTTGCCAGAACCGAAGAGGTTGTAAAACAAAAAGAAGAGATTGAAGTTAAGACTAAAGAACTGGAAATACTTTTTAAACAGGTAACAGATAGTATCCATTACGCTAAACGTATTCAGGAAGCCATTTTACCTCCCAATAATCTGGTAAAAACCATTTTGCCGGAATCGTTTGTATTGTATAAGCCAAAAGACATTGTAAGTGGCGATTTTTACTGGATTGATAAGAAAGGCGATTGGGCCTATTTTGCAGCGGTAGATTGTACAGGACATGGTGTACCGGGAGCATTTATGAGTATTGTTGGTTACAATCTTTTAAAAGATATTTTAAAAACAACAGATCGCAACGAGCCATCCATTATTATGGATATGATGAATGATGGTGTAGCACACACACTTCATACCACTACATCCGAACAGCAAACAAAAGACGGCATGGATATGTCATTATGCGCCATTAATTATAAAACGATGGAGCTTCAGTTTGCCGGTGCATTTAACCCTTTATATATTGTTCGCGGAAACGAATTACTGCAACATAAAGCTGATAAATTCCCGGTGGGAATGTTTATTGGCGAAAAACAAAATTTCACTAACAATACCATTCAATTACAAAAAGGCGATAAAATTTATATCTTCTCAGATGGTTATGCTGATCAGTTTGGCGGACCAAAAGGTAAAAAGTTTATGGCGGGTAATTTCCGTAACCTCTTAGTGGAAGCCAGTAAATTACCTATCGAAAAACAGAAAAACATGCTTAACCAAACCATTGAAGAATGGCGTGGGAACCTTGAGCAGGTAGATGACATTTTAATTATTGGAGTTTCTGTTTAGCCGGAATTCATAAAGGATTATCAATTCAGGATTACGTATTATTTATAAAGTAACACACACATGAACATCTTATTTGTTTGTAGTCGTAATCAATGGCGAAGCCCAACGGCAGAAGCCATTTATAAAACCAGACAGGATCTTGATGTACGGTCTGCAGGTACCGAACCTTCGGCTCGTGTTAAATTAAATGCAAAAACGATACACTGGGCCGATATTATCTTTGTTATGGAAAAGAAACACAAACAACGGATCCTTGACACATACGCATCTGAGATCAATCATCAAAGTATTGTTATTCTTGATATTCCCGACGAATACCAATTTATGGATCCGGAATTGATTGATGATATTACAACCAAGGTAGATAGTTATCTTAATCAATACATTAACACACTACCTTCAGGGAATCAGGCCTGATGTCAATGGTTATTTTATTTTCAACTGCCAGTGGCTCTCCATCAAAATGTACAGGCAGGTTTCCCGTAAATTCTATTTCGATATGTTTCCCGTTTAATGATAACAAATGAGCGGAAGTATGTATTTTTTTCATGAACAATTTTATACCAATGGGAACAATACTTGGCATAACAAATGGTTTTAAGATGCTGACGTGCAAGATACCATCATTTAAGGAGGCTTCCGGCGAAATATAAACATCGTTACCCCATTGGCCGGCATTAGCTACTGTTATTAAAAATGCTTTTGTAGTTATAGTATTTCCATCAACGGTTATTTTGTAATCGTTAGGCTTATACGAAAAAAACTCCCGCACACTGGTTTTAAAATAAGTGACCAAACCACGTTTGGTACTGGCTGCAAACTTAGCAGCAATTAATGCATCAAAACCAACACCCGCAGTACAAAAAAACGGAATGCCATTAATTAAAGCGCCATCAATTTTTTTAATTCGTGCATTAACAATCACCTTTAATGCTTCTTTTAATTTTAAAGGAATACCATTGCTTCTTGCCAGACCATTACCTGAACCAAGCGGTAAAATAGCCATGGCCATGGTCGTATCAGCCACTGTTGCAGCCACCATATTTACGGTACCATCACCACCACAAGCAACAACAATAGTATACTTACCTATAATGATCTGTTGTTTAACAGAGTCAAAGTCATTGGCATTCTTCCAAACGATAAGATCGTAATCGATTGTTTTTGGAAAATTATCTTTAATAAATTCAATGACATTAATTTTCTTTTTAACTCCTGCATTGGGATTAATGACAAATGCTATTTTTTTATGTTCTAATATCATTATAAATTATCAAATTTATTTTTTAGATGTTGTAAAGAAAAATTCTTTCAGATAAAATGGTTCCGCATAAGCTACATCTGCAAATTCTTTATTTAAAAATTGCTTGTAGGCCAGGTTTATCATAGCTTCTGAGCCGGAAGCTATATCTTCTATAAAATGTACATGCGGCAATACCTGTAATAACTCTTTTGCTTTTGGCATGCCATCGCCAAAAAAGCACAATGGCTTTTCCTGATCTTTAAATTGTGTAATACTTTGTTCATCCAGTATTAAAGCATGAGGTACCGTTATTGTTTCAATATTAGCATTATACATGGCAGTGTATACTTCCATTCGCCGGGCATCGAGCATAGGACAATAGAATGTATCGGTCTGGTATTTTTTTATAGCCAGTGTGGTCAGTACTTTCAGGGTATCAACCACTATTAAAGGAATAGATAAGGCATATGCCAAGCCTTTTGCCGCAGAGAACCCAATACGCAAACCGGTATAAGAGCCGGGGCCCGAACTTACCGAAACAGCCTGCAATTGTGCAGGTAAAATGTTTGCCTGATCGAGTACCGTTTTGATAAACACATGCAAATTTTCGGCGTGGGTGTAACCTGCATTCAACTCTTTCAAGGCAATGAGTTGATCATTGTTTGATAAAGCAACAGAACACATGGTGGAGCTGGATTCGATATGTAAAATAAATGCCAATTTATTTTTTATCTGAAAACAGCTGGTCTTTGGTTACTACTTTAATTTTAGAATCTTTTTTCAATGTTTTGGAAACCGCGCCATATGGGCCTGATATAACTTCATCGCCCACTTTTATACCTTTTTTGATCTCTATATAATCATTATCCTGTATACCGGTAGTTACATAAACCATTTTCACGACTCCATTTACATTTAAGAAAACGCATTCTTTGATCTCTTCTTTTTTCTTATTTAGTTTCTCTTCTTTTTCATCCTTTACAACTATTCCCTCATCTTCTTCACCTCCCTGACCAGGGCCTTTTGTTTTGGTTGTATCGTTACTGCGGGTGGTTACTGCAGGAATAGGAACTGTAATAATGTCGATAGCTCGTTTAGTCTGAATCTCAACACTGGCACTCATTCCCGGGCGAAACGGAGCAGGATTATTTTCGGTAATTAAATCAAGGTATGATTCTCTTATCATTCTTATTTTCACAACAAAGTTAGTTACCTGATCAACAGAAATACCGGTGGTATTAGCCGAATTAGCTACTTCGGTTACTATTCCCCTGAACTTTTTACCGATGTAGGCATCTACTTCAATAATAGCTGTATCGTTTTTATGGATGCGGATAATATCATTTTCATTAACTTCTACGCTTGCTTCCATTTCATTTAAATTGGCCAAACGTAAAATCTCTGTTCCCTGTAAACCCTGCACCCCCACTACTCTTTCTCCTTTTTCAACATTCAGTTTTGAAACTGTTCCATCAACAGGCGCATAGATATAGGTTTTACCTAAATTAGAATTTGCTTCTTTTAAAGAAGCTTCTACACTTTTTACATTATAATTTGCAGCTTTAATGCTTTCCATCAAACCTTCTACATTTGCTTTTGACGACTCATAAGAAGCCTTTGCAACATCAATATCCTGTTGCGAAATAACACTTTGGTCGAATAGTTTTTTATTACGTGCATAAGAAGCTTCTGCATTGGCTAAATTGGCTTTAGCCTGTGCTAACTGCGAAACCGTTGTCTGTAGATTCGCTTTAGAACTGTTAACTGTGGCATCTACTCTTTCAAAAGCGCTTTCGTAAATATCAGGTTTTATGCGGCAAAGCAATTGTCCCTTCTTAACCTGTTCACCTTCTTTTACAAGCATTTCAACGATCTCACCCGAAACGTCGGAGGTAATTTTTAGTTCCGCTTCCGGCTGTATTTTCCCATTTGCAGATACTGTTTCGATAAGACTTCGTTTCATTGCCTTTTCTGTAGTTACTTCCGTAGGAGCTTCTCCTTTAAGATATTTCAGGGAAATAACAGCTACTAATAGTGCTACGCAAATAATGATGATCCAATATATTCTTTTCATATATGTAATAGTTGTTGTTTAACCGTAGAGAAAACAAAGTTTAGCACAAAGCTAGCAAAGGGTTAGTTTTAATTATAGTTTATTAATCAATTTATTTTATATCCCATTTTTCTTGAAAACTTATTTACCTCTGAATGATTTCTCCATAATCTATGGGACACTCTTTTTTATTTATAACGTTAACGCTTTCCCCTGATAATAATCCAATACTTTTAATCTGAAGACGTAATCGTATTTTGCTTGTACAAGATTACTCTGTGAACTTTGTAAACGTGTTTTAGCATCATTAAAATCGAATGTGCTGATGTTACCAACATTATATTTCTGTTCTGCAAAATTAAACGATTGCTGCGCTGCTTCAACCGAAGCCTTATTTGCATTGTATTTATTTAAACTTGCTTTCGCATTTACATATGCCTGGGCAATGGTCTTATATAGATTCTGGGCAACAAGGTCTTGCGAATACTTTGCGTTAAGAGCACTGATCTTTGCATTCTGTACTCCTGTGTATGTTTGTAAGCCATTAAAAATAGGTACAGACAATGTAAATCCAACACTTTTATTGACGTTATCTTTAAACTGATCGGCAAATGGTTTTTTAGCAGTCACAATATCATAATGCGGTTGATAAACAATATCACCACCTGAAGTTATACCAATGGGATCAGCCCCGTTTAGAGTTGTACTCACCACATTTTTATCCAAGCCCGATGTACCTGTTCCCAGAGTACCCGTAGCACTTAATGTAGGGCTTACTTTTCCCTTGGCTACATCCAGATTTTTTTCGGCTGCCAGTAATCCATAATTGGCGCTTTTAACCGAGTGCTGGTTTTTTAAGGCTTCTTCGTAAATATGTTGTACAGAAATAGTTGCCAGCTCATAGTTCAACACTTCAATATCAGGTTTTACTATTGTGAAATTTTTAAGGCTGTCCATATTTATATTCAATAACTGAATTAAGTTCAGCAATGCTATCTGGTAATTATTTTCAGCATTCGTTAAACCAACCTGATCATTAGCCATTTGTGCCTTTATATCAAAAACAGCACTCTTAGCCACTGTTCCGGCTTCTGATAATTTTTCGGTACGGTTAAGCTGTTGTTTTGAGATATTGAACTGATTTTGCGAAACCTGTATCAACTCATCTGTAAATATAACATTGATATAAGCTGTAGCCACATTTAAAGCCAGGTCGTTTTTTTGCTGCTGATAATTTTCGGAACTCGAAAGGTAATTATATTCATTGGCCTTTATGTTATTGTACTGCGCTAAGCCCGACCATAGCAGAACATTGCTGGAAAGGAAAAAGTTTTGCGACAGAACCTGAGTATTTGCAAAGGTATTGGTGTAACGGTCAATTGTTCTACCAAAGTTATAAGTGTGCTGCGCACCGGCATTAATGGTTGGTAAAATAGCTGCTTTACTTTGCGTAGCATTATTTTTGCTGATAAAGGTATTTAATTCTGACTGCTTTAAAGTGATATTGTTTTTTTGCGCATAGTCAATACACTTTTGCAAATCCCAGGTATTAGACTGGGAAGAAAGGGTATGTGATACACCGAAAAAAATAAGTCCGTAAATAAAATGTTTCATGTTTTTAATTTTATTGCTTTTAATTGGCATATGATTTTCCGTTATTGTAGTATTTAATTTTGTATTAAAGCAACCCGGTAATTCATATATTCTGTTTCCGTTTATTATAATAGAAATGCAACGTAAATTTAACTAAAAAAGCACTGTCAACTATCCTTCTACATAAACGGAAAAAAAGTAGTGGCATTGGTAAAATTCGTATGCGCAAAATTAAATAATTAATTAGCATAACGCAGTGTTTTTTAGTATTTTTCTAGATTGATACACCGTTTCCTATGACCCCATTTTTATACCGTACAGCACAGTATATTTTTGAGCATTACCAAGCTCAAACGGAGCATCTTTGTGTCATTTTACCTAATAAACGGGGAGCTTTATACCTTAAACAGCATCTGGCCAAAGTATACAACAAAACAATATGGCTACCAACCATTATCAGTGCTGAAGAGCTTGTTTCAGGGCTTTCCGGATTACAACAGGCAGATAGCATTGACCTGATCTGCGACTTGTACATTGCCTATTGCACTGTTTTAAAGGAGAAAGCCGAGCCTTTCGATTCTTTTTCGAAGTGGGGTAATTTAATGCTTCAGGATTTTAACGAGGCCGACAGGTATTTAATTGATACAAAAGCTTTGTACCAAAATCTGAAGGAAATAAAAGAAATCGAAAATTGGTCGCTGAGTGAAAGTAACCTAACCCCTACTCAACAGGATTATTGCAATTTCATGTCGCAAATGGGCGATATTTATGAGGAACTCTCAAAGTTACTGTTGAGCAAAAAACAAGCGTATCAGGGTTTAATGTACAGGAAATCGGTTGAACTGTACAAATCAAATGCCTATATGGATCCATTTTCCAAAATACTGATCTGTGGCTTCAATGCGCTTAATAAAGCGGAAACACTTATTTTTTCGGATTGGGTAAAAGAAAAGAAAGCAGATATATTGTGGGATGCCGATGAGTATTACGTGAACAACGAAAATTATGAAGCAGGATTATTTCTGAGGGAAAATTTTAATAATACATGGTTTAGCAATAAACACAAAGCCGGTACCGATTTTAAAGATATTCCCAAGCACATTGATATTGTTGCCGTTCCAAAACAGGTTGGTCAGGCGCAGGTTGTGTCGCAACAACTCGATAAATGGATTGCCGAAGGCAAAACACTGAGTAAAATTGCCATTGTGCTGGCTGATGAAAGTCTGTTATTTCCTGTGCTTAACCAATTACCAAAGGAAGTACAACATGTAAACGTCACCATGGAATATCCTTTACGCCTTTCACCTTTATACGACTTTGTTGATAACCTCATTAACCTGCATCAATCGGGACAAAAAGCAGAAAGTAATTCTTCCTATTATTTCAAAGACGTTTTTAAGATTTTGCAAAATGCATTTTTTAAAAAATATTTTTTATCCTTTCACCCTTCTATCGAATTACAATCGGTTATACAGAAGATCATTGATAAAAATTACGTCTGGTTAACTGCAGGTATGCTGCAGGACCTGTTTGGGGCCGATTACCGGCATATTCAAAATCTGTTTGCTAACTGGCGGCAATCAAAAGATGGTATCGAAGCCATTACAACGATCATTAACGCCTTCAATATTTCTGAAGAGGAAGCCCTTCGCTTATCATCTGCCGAGTTAGAATACCTGCATGTATTCACAAAATATTTTAACCGTTTACAAAGCCTTATTAACTCGCAGGAATATCTTAACTCGCTGCTTACCTTAAAAAGTTTGTACAAACAGGTTATTGGCACCGCCTCCGTTCCCTTTATAGGAGAGCCTTTGCAGGGCTTGCAAATAATGGGTGTATTGGAAACGAGAACCCTAGATTTTGAGAATATTATGATTCTTGGAGTTAACGAAGGCGTGTTACCTTCGGGCAAATCAGCAAATTCATTCATTCCCAACGACCTTAAAAGGTATTTCGGCATGCCACTTTATGGCCATAAAGATGCTATTTATGCCTATCACTTTTACCGTTTGTTGCAAAGAACAAGCAATGTTTTAATAACCTATAATACAGAACAAAGTGTATTAGGCACGGGCGAAAAAAGCCGTTTTATTACGCAACTTCAGTTCGAACTCGAAAAATATAATCCGCAGAATACGATCACTGAAAAAATGTTGAATGGCGGAACGTTAAAAGCCAGTTCACGAAATGTGATTTCATTTGCCAAAACAGATTTTAATATATTACCCATCTTAAAAAAATTAACCACTCTCGACGAATATAGCGGCTTAAGTCCTTCCGCGTTGATCACCTATAAGGATTGTGCTTTGAGATTTTTTTTCAGATATGGTGCCGGAATAAAAGAAACAGAAGATGTAGAAGAGAGCGCAGAAGCCAATACACAAGGCTCTATCTTACACGAATCGCTGGAATTGCTTTATAAGCCTTTTATTGGCAGGGTATTAACTGAAAGTGATATTAAACAATGCCAGACAAGAACTGAAGAAACCGTTAATGGTATCTTTCAAAATTATTTCAGTCAGAAAGAAAGCCAGTTTGGCAAAAATTTCTTACAGCGTAAAGTATTGTATGAATATGTGCATAAGCTTTTGAAAAACGATCTGAAACTGATACAACGTTCACAGAAAACAAACGAGCTCCTAAGCCTTATTGATCTCGAAAAGCCACTAATAGCCTCCGTTCTTATTATGATAGACGGAAAAGAAACAGAAGTTTTTATAAAAGGCTCGGCTGATAGAATTGATAAGCTGGGAAATAAAATAAGGGTCATTGATTATAAATCCTCGGTAAAAACCGACGATAAATTTAAGTTTACCGGTTTTGAAGAACTTTTCACAGACAGTAAATACAACAAAATGTTGCAGCTCTTTATGTACGCCTGGCTGGTTGTAAAAAATAAATTAGCAAGTCCCGAAGAACTTCAACCCTGCATTATTCCTTTTAAAAAATTTGAAGAACAACCCAAATTTATATTGACTGAAAGTAAACAGGAAGGGGCTTTAAATTTTACGCATGAGCTTCTCGCAGAATTTGAATCTCATTTGAAACAAAAAATAGCCTCGATCATTGATAAAGACCTGTTATTTGACCAGACAGAAGATCTAAAAAAATGCGAGTACTGTGCGTATGCCGGTATTTGCAATGTGAGCTGATCAGGGTTGCCTAGCTTCATCTAAGCTTACTTTGCCTGCGGCAGGTAATGTCCGTCGCAATCAAATATTACTTTTCCCTTTTGTGTGATAAGAGATGCATAACCTGCTTCTTTCTCTTCACAGATCCTCATAGTGAGTGTTACACTGGGCTTTTTGGTATGCCTGTCGATGTGAAACACTTTCCCTTCACAAATGAGCTTTGTCAGGAGTTTCAGTACATGGTGGTAGATCTTATCCTCCGCCATGTTCCTGAATTCTTTTTGCCCGTAAGTAAATTCAATCTTTTCATAAGCCATGTTCAGGTATTTGATCTCCTCTGCATAGTCATTGCCACCCGAGAATTTATTCTGCCAGATCAGCTCATTCATTAAAACAGTCGGATCGAGGTAGAAATGATCCATTTTATAAGCAATCATGAGGCGGTGCTGTTTTTCCTTTTTGGACATCTTAATAACCTGGGCATTTACGCTGTTTAATATTAATACAGCAAAAAGTGCGCATAAGCTTCTGTAAAGAAAAGTGCTACAATTTAGTTTTAAGTAAAGTGGTTTCATATAACTTTGGTTTTAGTTACTTAAAGTTAGGCTGCATATGAATGTATTCAGCATTTGACTTTGCAAGTGGTAGAGTTCATCTCTTAACTGGTCACTATTTTAAGAATACCGTATAAAAGCTCTTTTAACACAAGGTCGTTAGTTACTTAATTTACGTAACGCTTTAAATTTTCCGTCCTTTTTCTTATATTTATGGTTTAAACTCAAACAAAAACCTTCTTACTAGTAAATGAAAAGAGCATTTATATTCCCTGGTCAAGGTTCCCAGTTTTCCGGAATGGGAAAGGATCTTTATGACAATTCTGAACTTGCAAAAAAACTATTTCATCAGGCCAACGACATTTTAGGATTTACCATTACCGACATCATGTTTAAAGGAACTGATGAAGAACTCAAACAAACCAAAGTTACTCAACCCGCCATTTTCCTGCATTCTGTTATTTTAGCAGCTACCATGGGCGATTCATTTACTCCTGATATGGTTGCAGGGCATTCTTTAGGCGAATTTTCAGCCTTAGTATCAAATAAAACGCTTACGTTCGAAAGTGCGTTAACACTGGTATCGAAACGTGCCATGGCCATGCAGAAAGCCTGCGAGATCAATCCTTCCACCATGGCTGCCGTACTTAATTTAGATGACAGCATTATAGAAAGCATTTGTAAAGAAATTACCGATAGCGGACACGTGGTGGTTGCCGCTAATTATAACTGTCCCGGCCAATTGGTTATTTCAGGATCTATTGAAGGTATAAACATTGCTTGCGAAAAGATGAAAGCAGCAGGAGCCAAACGTGCTTTGGTATTGCCTGTAGGTGGAGCATTTCATTCGCCGTTAATGGAGCCTGCAAGGCTTGAATTAGAAGCCGCTATCAATGCTACCACGTTTAACCAGCCTGTTTGTCCGGTATACCAAAACGTTACCGCTAACGCCGTATCAAATCCTGATGAGATCAGGAAAAATTTAGTATCGCAACTCACAGCTCCTGTAAAATGGACCCAAACAGTTGCGCAAATGATTGCCGATGGAGCCACTCACTTTACAGAAGTTGGCCCGGGTAAAGTATTACAAGGATTAGTAAAAAAAGTAAATTCTACAGTAGAAACCACAAGCGCATAAAATTATGGCTAAAAAAGTGATCGCTCTATGTGTTTTAATGTACTTGTCTTTTGAAGTGCATGCACAGTTTGTAAGAGGTGTTGGTATTTTTATAGGAGTAACCACATCACGCCACCGGTATAATAATCTTTCTGCACCTGATAGCATCTACAGTAATAAATTTGCTGCACCTTCACATAAGTCGGCCGAATATGTAAGCTGGAGTGTAGGAATACTGGGCGAATTCTTAAAATACGATCATATACGCTGGCAAACCGAACTTGAATATTGTAATAAAGGTGCCGTAGAACATCCTTTTCTATCTCCTGTTAGCAGTGATCGCGGACCTGCTACGGCTAATGCGCTTTCTTACATTCAATGGAACAACTACGCTAAAATATTTTTTAACGAAGGCTATCGTGGTACACCCTACTGGATGATAGGCGGGCGTATAGAGTACAACTTACAACGCTCTATTACCATCTACCCTACTGTTGTAGGAGCGCTGCCTAAAATAAATTTCAGTCCGGATATAGCAATTGGCTACGAATTTGTAACCTATAGCAAATTTAAACCCTTTGTAGAACTGCATTATAACCCCGACCTTATTCCTAAAAAGATGGCTAATATGGTATTTAATAACCGCACCTGGGAATTAAGGATCGGTATTATTTACAGGCCCGAAAAAAAATTGGATAATTGTAACGCACCCCGCTTTCACGGAAGCGGATATTAAAATACAGGAACTATGGTAATGACGAAAGATGTGTTGTTTTCCCTGACCAAAGGTGGCTATGCCCCTCAGGAGGAAATGCTTGAAGTAGCCCGTAAAAAAGGCAAATTATACATTGGTATCCCAAAAGAAATGGCGTTCCAGGAAAACAGGGTGCCGCTTGTACCCGATGCTGTTGCTTTACTTGCCAATCATGGCCACCGTATTGTGGTAGAAGCCGGAGCAGGCTCTGCAGCCCACTTTGAGGATAGCGATTATAGCGAAGCCGGAGCAGAAATTGTATACTCACCCCAGGATGTATTTAAAGCAGACATTATCTTAAAAATTGCCCCTCCTACTCTTGAGGAAATAGAAATGATGCAAACCAAGCAAACGCTGTTCTCTGCATTACAACTCACCGTACAACCCGAAGACTTTTTAAAGAAACTCATTGCTAAAAAATTAAATTGCGTTGCTTTCGATATGATTACGGATGATGCCGGTATTTTTCCGGTAATCAGAGCCATGGGGGAAATTGCAGGGGGCACTTCCATATTGGTGGCTGCCGAATTACTGAGCAATGCCAATAATGGCGTTGGTGCCATATTAGGCGGTATCAGTGGTATTTCACCAACCGAAGTAGTTATTATAGGCGCCGGAACTGTAGGCGAATTTGCAGCCAGGGCCGCCCTGGGATTAGGAGCTACTGTAAAAGTATTTGACAATTCAACCTCACGCTTACGCCGTTTACAAAGCCAGCTGGGCACTCGCATCTTTACTTCTGTTATTGTTCCTAAAGTGCTGGAAAAGCATTTAAAATCGGCCGATGTTGCCATTGGTGCTTTACGTGCCCTTAAAGGAAGAACGCCTTGTATTGTATCAGAAAACATGGTTGCTGAAATGAAAACCGGTTCTGTTATTATTGATGTGAGTATTGACCAGGGCGGCGTATTTGAAACCTCGGAAGTTACCAATCATACAAGACCCGTATTTAGAAAACATGGTGTAGTACATTATTGTGTACCTAATATTCCTTCTCGTGTGGCTCGTACAGCCTCTTATGCGTTCAGTAATATCTTTCAGCAGATCCTTATTTCTATGGGCGATGAGGGTGGTTTTGATAGCCTGGTAAGAAAAGATGTGGGTGTAAGAACAGGTGTATACATGTACAATGGTATTTTAACCAACCAGTTTTTGGGCGAAACGTTTAACCTGCCGTTTAAAGACATTAATTTGTTAATGGCAGCGATGTAAAAGAATTGTAAATTGAGAATGAAAATTTCAAAATGTGGGTGTTTCACTAAATAAATTTTAACTTCACACTTTTTAATTCAACATTTTAAATTTCTAATTCATATGTCTTTCTGGCAACGTTTTCGTTTCTTTTTAATTGGTTTTATTCCGGGAAGTATTATCCTGATCATGATCTTAAATAAAAAAGGCTGCTCAAGCCCTAATGAATTAAAGATTCTTGAGTTAAGCCACCAATCCTTACAGCTAGGCGAAAAAGCAAAATGCAAATTGAAATGCCTGGTGCTTACTGAAAATGGCTTCAAAGTAACCTTAAGGGATATGGTAGTAAATTATGACCTGAGCGAGGTGCATCAGAAACCCTATGGCTATTATTATTTACAGTCAAAAGAAGCGCATGCTTTGCGTTACTCGCTGGTAGCGGAAGACAGAGACACGTTAACCTACATTAGCGATATTAAACTGGAACCCGCCATTGCCAACTGTAACTGCGACAGCATTAAATAAACCCGGATTATGGAACTAAAAACAGATCTGTCAAAATTCAATAACGATTGGTATAAAAAAGGCGGAAGTTCCGTAAAACGACTTAGCTGGTATATCATTAATGCCATTTTTTTTAATTCTGCCTTCCCTGTTATTTCCTTTAAAATAGTTTTACTGCGTTTATTTGGCGCGCGAATCGGTAAAAATGTAGTTATAAAACCATATGTCAACATTAAATATCCCTGGAATTTAAAAGTAGGAAACTATGTATGGATTGGCGAACGGGTATGGATCGACAATTTAGGTATTGTGGTATTAAATGATAACAGTTGCGTATCGCAGGGTGCAATGTTGCTATGCGGAAATCATCACTATAAAAAAGTAGCTTTCGATTTAATAGTAGGAAACATTACCGTAGAAGAGGGTGCCTGGATTGGTGCTCAGTGCGTGGTTTGCCCGGGTGTAAAAGTAGGAAGCCATGCCGTATTAACGGTAAACAGTGTAGCCACTACTCATTTATTGCCATGGAGTGTTTATCAGGGCAATCCTGCACAAAAGATCAAAGACCGGGTTATTAAGGGATAATCTTTTTTCGTAATTTTTCACGAAAAATTTACCAAAACCTTAATGTGCAATTATCATTTTTTTGTTGACTTCAAAGCCATTTGCATAAATAACGTTTAGCATATACATACCCTCTGCAATAGTATTAACG
>JAZJZF010000001.1:0-34552 GCA_040389965.1 Bacteroidota bacterium | reverse complement strand
AACGCTTAGTTCAGCCTGTTTACCGGAAACTATTTGCTCTGATACCAACTGCCCTGTAACACCATGTATTTCTATACGTTGCATATCATATTGCGTACTTACATAGAGCCATTCATTGACCGGGTTTGGCAAAAGCCGGAGCGTATTTGTCATACGGTATTCCTCAAAACCAACCGTGCCAACGGTAATAGTTATGGTATCAGTAGTTACCGCTTTACATTGTGTTTTAGTAACGGTATAGGTGGTGGTAACGCTGGGGCTTGCTTTTGGATTAGCGCAGGCAATGCAACTAAGGCCCACTACAGGCTGCCAGCTATAAGCAGCGGCCTCGCTGGGATTATCCCCTACCAACAAGCTATCTCCTATACTGATGGTTTGATTACTTGCTGCCCTGGCCGGATGTACTTCTTCCACGCTAACATCATCTAAATAATATTCTGCAAGCCCATTACAATTTAATGGATAGCTATCTTTTATATAGTGTTGTGCATGCGTAAAAAAATCGCCGATTGCCAAATAAGCCTCATTTCCAACAGCGGTAAAAGTACCGCTTACTTCCATCCAGTTAAGAGTATCTTCAAACACCATACCCGGCTGAGTAACTATCTGGGGTATATGTAGGCCGGCGATAGCCATAGAAGGCGTACCTAGAGCCGGACTCCAACAAGGAAAAGGAGTTGCTGTAAATAAAGCTCCCATTTTATCAAGGCTATAACGGGCATTATTAAACATACTGATATAATAGGTAACACAATATGTTTTACCAGCTTTAAGTGTATCAATTAATTTAACAAATGGAATTTTACTTTCACTATTTCCAGTCTGTGTATAATTTGCTATGTTGATATAAGTAACTCCTGTTCTTACTGACTGATAACTTTGAAAACAACTATCATGATATTGAAAAGGAGTAGTAATATATGCATCATTGTGGCAAGGATTAAAATATATGGCATTTCCCCCACCTCCACCGATCTGACACCAGTTTACTAAATTTTCTAACCTGGCATTTAAACAATTATTATTGAACTCAAAAGAAGGATTAGGTACCAGGTTCTGCGCCTGTATGTGTGCAAAGCAAAAAAGAATAAAAACTATAGTAACTTTTCTACACATAATACTAAGTTACAAAAAAGGCAGAACTAAAGTTCTGCCTTTTACTAAATTATTTATTAATGATCATTTTATTTGTCCAAAGCAATTTGTTTTGCCCATTTATAAGCTGTATAAAGTACATTCCGTTTTGGAGTTCATTCAGATTATCTATACAAATAAAAAAGCCGCCACGATATCGTGACGGCTTTTTATCAGTTTATAACTGAAAAGTTTATTACATTTTTGTGTAAGTAACTGTTTCAACTACATCTTCAATACCAGTAACATTTTGGTTAGCTGGAGTACAAGTAGCTCCGTTATAACCAGTTTTGTTAGTGTCTTTGTATTTGTAAGTAATTACTAAAGTAGTAGCATTTAAAGTAGTAATATCCCAAACATTGCTACCTACGATTGGAGCAACACCAGAATTTAAAATTAAAGTACCAGTACCATCAGCTTGTAAAGTTGGGTGAGCCCAAGAGTTAAACTGAGTAGCATTTTTAAGGTTGTATGAACCGTTAGATTTCAAGTTACCGTTACCATCAAAAGTATTGATAGTACCACCTGATCTTACTTCAATGTGAGCAGTTCCTGTGAAAGTTGTAGTAGAGTATGGAATGTTACCGATATTAGGGCAAGAAGCTACTGCTACGTTATTGAAAGTATGAACTAACACGTGGCTAGTCATTTTCCAAGAACCAATTAACATTGCCATAGTTTGGTTATCACCATTAGCACCAGTTACAACGATTGCATTAGTATAAGTACTAGCAACTGTACGGTTGTTAGCAAATGCTGTTAAAGTAACAACATAAGTACCGTTGTTGTTGTAAACGTGAGTTTGAGTTGGACTAACTGGTTGAGTTAAGTTATTTTGAATTCCATCACCGAAATCCCAAGTTAATTCGTCAGCTCCAGTAGAAGTTGATTGGAAAGAAACGATTTCACCTGCAGCTACGTTAGTTTTAGCAGTAAACATAGCAACTGTACCTTTTTCAGATACTGTGATTGTGATAGCCGGAGCATCAGAAGCTTTTTTACCGTTTTTCTTAGCAGCAGTTAAAGTTACATTGTAAGTACCTGCTTTTGCGTAAGTGTGAGAAATCATAGTTTGTGTAGATTCTGTTTGAGTACCATCACCAAAATCCCACATTGCTTTAGCGTCAGCCTCAGATGTGTTAGTGAAATTTACTGCTTCTCCGATTTTAACTGTAGTTTTGTCAGATGTAAAGCTAGCAGCTGGTTTTTTACAAGAAGCTGTAATTAATAATGTCCCAACTGCAAGAGCTGTAACGATTTTTGAAATTTGTTTTTTCATTTTTTAAGGTTTAGAATTATTTGCCGCAAAAGTAGCAAAGTTTTTCCGTATAATCTACACTATTTGTTAAGGAATGTTATTTAAATTTTAAGATTCACTATATATGAGTATAGCTCCCTTTAATCTATAAAAACATTATACTGAACGTATATAAGCTTTGATTGAGCAAAATTAATGTTTTATCTAGTAAACGCGTTTTTTAAGTAAAAAACCGAACATAAATAGATTAATTCTAAATACTAAAAGGGCTTGTTAAAATTAATTTTAACAAGCCCTTTTTAACAAAAAAATCAATAAATCATGGCAGATTTATATATAGATCTCAATCTTTTTTTCTTCCAGCATTTTTTTAAGATTAATCAAAGCATAGCGCATACGGCCTAAAGACGTATTAATCGATACATTGGTAAATTCAGAGATCTCTTTAAAGCTCATATCATAATAGGTACGCATAATTACGACTTCCCTTTGATCGGAAGGTAAATCATTTACCACCCCACGTATCGTTTCTTTAAAAAGCCTGGATTCTTCCGTATCTCTCGAACGCGTATTTGGCTCCGGAATAATATCAAAAATGCTGGTTTCTTCTCCTTCATCGTTGATTACATAAGATACTCCCGGCATTTTTTTGATCTTGCGGTAATGATCTATGATCAGGTTTTTAGCAATCCGCAGAATCCAGGGCAAAAATTTACCTTCTTCATTATATTGCTCTCTTTTTAAAGTTTGAATCACTTTAAAGAACGTTTCCTGGAAAATATCCTCAGATAGTTCTTTATTACGTGTTATAAGATAAATGTAGGAGAAAATACGACGCTTGTGTCGCTTTACTAACACCGAAAGGCATTCTTCGTTACCCTTCATGTAGAGCTTAACAAGCTCATTATCAGACAGAAATTGCATAGACATAACTATAATTAAATTTTAATAACAATAAAAAATTTAAGTAGAGTCTATTCTATGGGTTTTCTGTTTTAAGATTTATGTAAATATAAGTTAAATTCTAAAAAACGGCTTGTTAATTTGGGCGAAACCTCTTTTTTAGTTATTAAAAGAATGATCCCAGTACGTGAAGCAATTTATCAACCTGGCTGTCCCATAATAACCGGGCAGAATCTTCATCTGATTTATCTGAAGCAAAATCTGTAATGATCAGGGATATATCGTTCGTAAGTTCATCTTTTTGGGTTCTGAATTCAAAATAGCTTCCATCATTTTTATCTACCCATTGGTAACGGATAAAGGTTGGCGGAATCTCTTTTACAAGTTTGGCTTGTTGTTCCTGACCATCCCAGGTAAAGGTAAATACGCCGTTCCTGATCGTTACATCATCACAAAACCATTCTGACAGGCCACTTTCTGTACTTACAAACTCAAATACCATATCTTCAGAAGCTCTGATCACGAACTCCATTTCAAATTTCCCGTGAGGTTCTTTTACAAACTTAACCGGGCTGGTATCTTCCTGACGGAAAGTGGTAGGTGCTACAATTGGTTTCTTAACTACTACAGGTTTTACTTTGGCTATTTTGGCAGGTTTTACTACCGGTTCTTTAGGCTCAGGTTTATGCGCTTTTACAGGTTCAGGCTTGGCAATTTTAACGGGTTTTACAACCGGTTTTTTTACTACGGCTACTTTTTTCGCTACTACTTTCTTAACTTGCTTTTTAACAGGTGCTTTAGCTGCTTTTTTAGGGGCAACTTTTTTTGCAAGCTTCACTATTTTTTTAACTACAGCCTTTTTAGCTTTAGCTATTACTTTTTTAACTGCTTTTTTGGGTGCGGTTTTAACAGCCTTTTTAATGACAACAGGTTTAGTCGCTTTTTTCTTAACGACTGCTTTTACCTGTTTTTTAGCCGGTACTGCCTTTTTTACGGCTTTTTTTGCTACCACAGGTCGTGATGATTTGGCCTTAGCAGCTGTTTTTTTAACGGCTGCTTTCTTAGTTGCAACTGGTCGCGACGGTTTAACTGCTATCTTCTTGGCTACGGCTTTTTTAGGAGCTGCTTTTTTAACGCTCTTTTTAGGCGTAGCTTTCTTGTTTTTTGATGAAGCTTTAGTTTTTGTCGACATATCCAGTATATTTTTCGGGAAATATATAAATAATATTGTTCTTTAAAAAATTAATTCCATATTTTTTTAAATGTTTGCTCAAAAATCACTATTAATACTTACCCCGAAAAGGGGAGAATGTACAATAAGCCAACTAAAAAATTATCTTTGCGCCCATGCAAAACATTATAACTCTTTTACCCGAAAGCGTAGCTAACCAAATAGCAGCAGGAGAGGTAGTGCAAAGGCCTGCCTCTATTGTAAAAGAATTATTAGAGAATGCCATTGATGCCAAAGCTACATTCATAAAACTGATCATTAAAGATGCCGGCAGAACACTTGTGCAGGTTATTGATAACGGTAGCGGAATGAGCCCCGTTGACGCCCGAATGGCCTTTGAACGCCACGCTACTTCTAAAATAAAAAAGGCGGAAGACCTTTTTGCGCTTCATACCAAAGGTTTCAGGGGAGAAGCTCTGGCTAGTATAGCAGCAGTAGCACAGGTAGAACTTAAAACAAAGCGGGAAGAAGATGTTACAGGGCAATTAATAGAGATTGAGGGCAATAAATTTATTAGTCAGGAAGAATGCCAGGCTCCTACGGGTTCGTCGTTTAGTGTAAAGAATTTGTTTTTTAATATTCCTGCCCGTCGTAATTTTTTAAAAGAAGACAGCATTGAATTAAAACATATCATTGATGAGTTTGAAAGGGTAGCTATGCCCCACCCCGGTATTCATTTTCAGTTGTTTAGCAATGGGCATGAACTATACAACCTGCCGGCTGCCAATTTAATGGAGCGCTTGTCCGGTCTTTTTAGTAAAAGCATGCAAACCAAACTGGTACAGGTAAATGAAGTAACGGATGTGGTTAAAATAAGCGGTTATGTTGGTAAACCCGAAAGTGCAAAAAAGCGTAGAGGCGATCAGTATTTTTTTGTAAACGACCGCTTTATTAAGAGTCCTTACCTTAACCATTCTATTGCAGAAGCTTACCGGGAACTCATTGCAAATGATGCCCATCCTGCTTATTATTTATTTCTGGAAGTAAATCCGCAAAGCATTGATATTAATATACATCCTACAAAAACAGAGATAAAATTTCAGGACGAAAAAATCATTTATGCCTTATTGCATAGTGCTGTAAAACGAGCGCTAGGAAAGGCCAATTTATCACCCAGCCTTGATTTTAATTCGGAAATGAGTTTTGATATTGATTATACAAAATCAGTAAACCAACCACAGGTAAACGTTAATAAAGATTATAACCCCTTTAATAAGGAAAGTAATAGCGGACGAACCTCTTATCCAAAAGAAAATGAGACTCCACTTCAAAAAAACAATAAGCAAAACTGGGAAAGTCTTTACGATACTTATACCAAAGCAGACTATACACAACAGCCCGATGAGCTGCAGACAGAACAGCAGGTTCAGCAAGCAGCCTTAGAGTATGACCATACCGATTACAAAGGTTTTCAGTTATACAACAAGTATATTATCTCTGCACATCATAACGGACTATTGGTTATTGATCAGCAAAGGGCTCATGAACGTATTTTATACGAACACTATATTGCTACACGATCGCAAAAAACAAATGCCGCATCGCAGCAAATGCTTTTTCCTATCACACTTGAACTCACTCCAAATGATTTTACATTAATTGGAACGCTCATGCCTCACTTTAAATTACTGGGATTTGATATTGAGCCTTTTGGAAAAAATACGGTGGTTGTACAAGGAACTCCTGCTGAATTAGGAGAATTTAACACGCAGGAAATGATAGAAGGCATTTTAGAAACCTACAAATTAAATACCTTTGACACGAAGCTGGATCCTTTTGAAAACATGTGTATCAGTATGGCAAAAAATGCCGGAATAAAATACGGTAAAGTTCTTCAGGACGAAGAAATAAACCTGATGATACAACATTTATTCTTATGCGAAAACCCCATGTATAGCCCAAGCGGAAAGCCGGTAATTATGGAAATGAGTAAAACAGATCTTGACGCTTTTTTTAAAAAGTAAATACTAACAATGAGTTATCAGCAATACAGGCCACTAAGTCCGTTTGAGCTTCCATTAATCACTAAAAATCTTTTACTGATCAATGTGCTATTGTTTGTGTTTACCACCTATATCATTAAACCGATAAATCTGCACCACTACCTGGACCTGTATTATTTTACGCTGCCCGGTTTTAAACCTCATCAGTTTATTACGCATATGTTTATGCATGCCGATTTAAGACATTTATTTTTTAACATGTTGGGGCTTTATATGTTTGGCAGTCTGCTCGAAAGCGTATGGGGATCGAAACGTTTTATTAATTTTTATTTATTATGTGGCATTTTTGCTGCGCTTTCGCAACTTTTATTTTGCTATGTATCAGGCCAGCCCGCCATATTATTAGGAGCATCGGGTGCGGTGTCTGGCTTATTGGGAGCTACCGGAGTTTTATTTCCAAACAGAGAAGTGTACCTTTATTTTTTTCCGGTTAAAGTAAAATACCTCGTTCCTTTTTTCTTTGCTGTATCCTGGTATTCGGGTTATCAATCTTTAACAGGTGATAACACGGCACATTTTGCACATGTGGGAGGATTGGTGGCAGGCATTATTATTGTACTCATCTGGAATAAAACCAACAGAAACACCCTTTATTAATTATTATGTCCTTTATACAAAATATAAGAAACGAATTAAAAAGACACAGCACGCTTACCATTTTATTAAGCGTGAACATTGTTGTTTTTTTTATTTTAAACGTAAGTATTCACATTTTTAATACGCAGGTTATTGCCGACCAGCTGGTGCTGCCTTTAGCCCTCAATAAATTCGTCTTCAAATTCTGGACCCTGTTTACTTATATGTTTGCGCATATTAGTCTTGGCCATGTATTTTATAATATGCTGCTGCTTTATTTTTCGGCGCAATTGTTTTTAAGTGTTCTTACCCAAAGGCATATGTTGTTTGTATATATTATGAGCGGCTTAACGGGTGGTATTATTCTATTACTTCTATCAGCTATTTTTCCGGCACAATTTGCGGGTTCTTTATTGTTTGGTTCGTCTGCAGCTATGATAGGTATTGTGTCGTGTCTGGCTATTTACAGGCCAAACATGCCGGTCATGTTTTTTGGAATTGTGCAAATGAAATATAAATACATGGCACTCATCATTTTTTTATCCTATACCATTATTGATTTTAATATTAATACGGGCGGAAAAATCTCTCATTTTGGTGGTGCTCTGTTTGGCTTACTTTTTGGTTACCTGTATAAGCAGGGAAAAGATATTTCATCATTAACATTTTTTAAATTCAAAAAAAAATCAACGCTCCGTGTTGTGCAGAATAACAACCAGCGTACGCCATCATCGCCCAATTCGGCAAACCAACAGACCATTGATTCTTTACTTGATAAGATCTCTAAAATAGGCTACGATAATCTTTCTAAAGCCGAAAAAGAATTATTGTTTAAACTTTCTCAGAAAAAGTAATCGCACTATAAAATTTTCTTATTAAATTGTAACCAGTATGTTAAAACTGGTTTTACTTTTTTGTGGTGTTCTTTTTGTTATGTGCGCTTATTCACAGCCCGGCAGAAAGTACGAAGCAGCGGATGCCGATGAACATTACAACCACCACAATTTTTTAATGGCCCTGCCTATTTACAAGGAGTTACTAAAAAGTGATAAAAACAATGCCGATATTAATTTTAAAACCGGCCTGTGTTATTTAAATACCAACATTAATAAAGCGGAAGCCATTAAGTACTTTGAGGTGTGTACCAAAAGTGCGAAAGCGGATAATGAAGCCTGGTACTATCTTGGAAATGCCTACAGGCTGGGTAATAAAATAGATGAAGCCATAAAAGCATTTGAAAAATACCGGGAGCTCGAACCTAAAAAAAAGAAAATTGCTGATAGACAAATTGAAATCTGCAATAATGCCAAGGCGCTCATGATAAACCCGGTAAACGTTAGCTTTGTAAATTTAGGAAAAGAAATAAATTCTGAGTTTGCGGATTACTATCCATGGATTACACAGGATGAAAGTTTCCTTGCTTTTACCACACGCCGTAAAGGAACTACCGCTGGAAGGCTTGAAATGGATGGCTATTACGCTTCTGACGTTTATACAAGTAAACTGGAAAACGGTAAATGGCTGAAAGCCGAAAACGCAGGCGCAAAAATAAATTCTTCGCTTGATGAACAGGTGGTTGGTTTAACTGCCGACGGTAATGAAATGCTTATTTACATTGATCACATTGATAAATACGGCGATATTTATTTTTCTTTTAAAAAGGCCGGAACTTATGTAAAATATATTGCTTTCCCTGAATATATCAATAAACAGATTGAACACTCGGCATCGGTTAGTGCCGATGGAAACACCCTCTTTTTTGTTAGAGGCGAATCACGCGAAGACCAGACCGATATTTACATTTGTCGCCGCTTACCAAATGGCAACTGGAGTGAACCTTTTAAGCTGGGTGATGATATCAATACCCCTTATAACGAGGACTTTCCTTATTTATCTACAGATGGGGTAACGCTTTATTTTTCGTCGGAAGGGCATAATACCATTGGTGGTTTCGATCTTTTTAAAACAGTTTGGAACCCGGAAGATAATACCTGGACCAAAGCAGAGAATTTAGGTTATCCATTAAACACAACTGATGATGACCGGAGCATCAGCCTTACACCTGATAACCGGGTTGGTTATATCAGTGCTTTACGTGCGGGAGGACAAGGTGATCTGGATCTTTACCGTGTAAAATTTAATGATGTGGATCAAAAACTTACCTTGTATTTAGGAAATGTGATGCTGGGAGATTCGGCCGCTCAACCTAAAGAATATATTGTAACCATACTGGCAGTAAACGAGGCTACACAGGAAGAATTAAGTTTTATTCCGAACCCTACAAACGGAAAGTTAGTAATGGCTTTACCTGCCGGAACGTTTAACATTACGGTTACAGCAGAAGGATATGCAGAACAAAAAGATAAGATCGTTGTTTCGGATATAGGCTTACCTGTTTCTGAGGAAAAGAAAAATTACTATTTAAAAAAACAATAATGCTGAAATTGTTGCATATCCTGATACTCTGCTTGGTATTTAATACATACCATCTTTGTGCACAGTCTTATCAGTTGGGTTTACTAAAATATAACGGTGGTGGCGATTGGTACGCGAATCTGGAAACATCGTTACCAAATCTTATTAAATTTTGTAATGCCAATTTAAAAACCACTATTAGCACGGAACAGGCTGTGGTTGAAGCCGGGAGTGCAGAAATTTTTAATTATCCTTTTATTCACATGACCGGTCATGGCAATGTGATCTTCTCTAACCAGGAAGCTGAGAACCTACGTAACTATTTACTGGCCGGAGGATTTTTACATGTTTCGGATAATTATGGGATGGATGTTTTTATAAGAACTCAGTTAAAAAAAGTATTTCCCGAACTAGATCTGGTGGAATTGCCTTTCAACCATCCTATTTATCATCAGTCCTATAATTTTGATAAGGGACTTCCAAAAGTGCATGAACATGATAATAAACCGGCACAGGGCTTTGGCCTGATCTATAAAGGAAGGCTCGTGTGCTTTTACGATTACGAGTGCGATTTAGGTGATGGCTGGGAAAGCTACGACATTCATAAAGATAGCCCGGAGGCACACGAAAAAGCTCTGAAAATGGGAGCTAATATTTTGAGTTATGTGTTTATGAATTCGGTTGTGAAGTAAAAATTAGAACTTATTCTCTTTAACTGGAACAACACTCCCAACCCTTCAGGCAGAGAGGAATTAGAACCGACACCTTCTACCTTATTTATATATATTGCTAACCTCCATATAAGAACCGACACCCCCTGCCTACCGGCAGACCCCTCTGAGAGAGGGGAATCAGAACCGGTTAAAATCAAAAAAGCCATTTACTCTGTAGTAAATGGCTTTTTAAATAAAAATAAGAAAAGCTTATAAATGCATACTAGATTTCTTTTCCAATAAGGCTTCTTCGTTTTCTACATTATTTTCGTCAGGAATACAGCAATCAACCGGGCAAACTGCCGCACATTGTGGTTCATCATGAAAACCGGCACACTCCGTACATTTATCGCTTGCGATGTAATAAACATCCATGCTATATGGTGTTTGCGGATCTTCTGCGTCTACCGATAAACCTGTATTTCTTCCTTTATATTCGCCTTTAATTTTTGTACCATCGGCAAAACGCCACTCGGCACCTCCTTCATATATAGCATTATTGGGGCACTCAGGTTCACAAGCCCCGCAATTAATACATTCGTCTGTGATTTTTATAGCCATTTTTTAACTAGTTTTGTTTTTTGTAATTTAAGAATGCAAATATAAGATTAAATTTCATGACCCTGAAACAACGACAACACCCTTTTATTCAATTAGGATTATTTATAGAACGCCATTTTTCCGGTAACCGGGACCCCAAAGAAGAGCGTTTTCACGACGATTTAACAAAATTAATAGAAATCTCTTTTTCTTACAATGGCTGGTTTACGGCTGAAGAGACCGAAAGGGCTTTAAATGGCATCGCTTTTATGCTCCGTGAAAAGCAATTGACTGATTTTTCGGCATCCATTCATGAACCTTCTAGTGCTAAAACTGTAGCCGTTATTATGGCAGGAAATATCCCTGCTGTAGGCTTTCACGATATGCTTTGTGTATTATTAAGTGGTCATAAAATCCTTATCAAAGTATCGAGCGATGACCCTGCCCTGATTCCATTTTTAGCGGGAATGCTGATTTATTATGAAAAAGGACTTGCTACCCATATTAATTTTTCGGAAGCAAGACTCAATAATTTCGACGCTGTTATTGCCACCGGAAGTAACAATTCTGCCAAGCATTTCGAATATTATTTTGGAAAATACCCCCATATTATCCGTAAAAATAGGACTTCATTAGCCGTTCTTAATGGTAAAGAGAGCTCTGAACAATTGCACGAACTGGGTAAAGACATCTTTTATTACTATGGGCTGGGCTGCCGAAACGTTTCCAAAGTATTTGTTCCTGAGAATTATGATTTTACTTCTTTTTTTGAAGCTATTTTTCCTTATGGTTATGTAGCAAATAATAAAAAATACTTTAATAACCATGAGTATAACCGTGCCATTTACTTGCTGGACCAGATTCCTTTTTTAGATAATAATTTTTTAATGATCCATGAAAATGCAGGGCTGCATGCACCAACCTCTGTATTGTATTACGAAACCTATACTAATGAGCAAATGCTTGTTGAAAAGATTAAAAGTCTTGAAGACAATTTGCAATGCATAGTAAGTAATTTTGAGATGAGCACCTTGAAAGTAACAGGCTTTGGAAATACTCAAAACCCTGATATTTTTGATTTTGCAGACAATGTAAATACATTGGATTTTTTAAATACATTATAATTTTTTATATTTATATCAGTTTGAAACCCCTAGTTTATATTTCTCTGCTCTCTACATTTTTGTGTATTCAAAATATGAAGGCTCAATCGGTAGTTTTGTTTGATAAAACGGATGGTATTTCAAATCTTGTTTTGCCAAATGTATTTACTCCAAACTACGATAGTATTAATGATATTTTCAAGCCAATACTTGATGAAATAACAGAACTCGAGTTTACAATTTTTAACCGTTACGGAAATTTAATTTTTGAAAACAAACGCCTGAATGGCTTTTGGGACGGGCGTACAACCAGTGGAGAACCATGTACGGATGGAGTTTATTTCTGTGTCATAAGTGCAACAGGAGTTGACGGCAAAAAGTATAAGGAAAAAACTTTTATTCAGTTATTTAGCAACGGTTATAACAAGCAATAAGCTTATTTTATCAGTCAATAAAATATCTTTTAACTACCCCGGTTCCACCCAGTTTAAAGGGATCAAATCTGTTTCTTTAAATGCCTATCCCGGAAAAATCTTAGCTATTATCGGCAAAAGCGGAAGCGGCAAAACAACTATGCTTAAATGCCTGTATGGCCTTGAAGACCTGCAAGGCGGGGAAATCAGAATTGATGATAAATTAGTATTAGGGCCTGCCTACAATTTAATTCCGGGGCATGAAGATATGCGTTTTGTGAGTCAGGATTTTTATGTACTCGATAATCATACGGTTGAAGAAAACATAAAAGATAAACTTGCAGGTTACACTGATGAGTACAAGCAAAAACGCAGCAATCAACTATTACGTTTGCTGGATCTTACGGCATTTAAAAACCTGAGGGCCGTTACACTTTCTTCCGGACAAAAACAACGCGTGGCCATTGCCCGTTCACTGGCTGAATTTCCGAAAGCATTATTACTCGATGAACCTTTCAGTAATTTAGATCTGCCATTGCGTGATAAGATATTTACCTACATTCGCCAGCAATCTAAAAAAGAAAATACTGCTGTTATACTGGTTACGCACCAGCCCGAAGAGGCTTTACGCTATGCCGATGAAACGGCAGTGATGGAAAATGGGAAATTGATTCAGCACGATGCAACGTTTAATGTATACTACCAACCCAAAACAAAGCAGGTTGCTGCTTTAATGGGTCGTTACTTTATTTTGGAGCAAGCTGATCTCATTTCTACAAAAATAAAACTCTCCGAAAAACAGACTTATATCCGTCCTAACCAATTACAAATTGTAGAGAGCAAAGCTACAGCACATATACAGGTTACTGTGAGTAATGTGTTTTTTAACGGTTATGGCTTCGAATATTTTGCAGAAACAAAACAAGGTAATTCTATTTATTTTTACTCGAAGGATAATAAAATCCAAATAGACGATTCGGTGTTCCTGAAAGTTAACTGGTATTAATTAAAGCTTACACGCTTATTTTCAACACATTACTGTAATTATTTTTTAGTATCTTTATGTATACTTCATAATTCATGTATAATGAAACATTTATTTTTATCCTGTTGCATTTTACTTTCAATAAAGATGAATGCTCAATTTACGCTTACCCTCGGTCAGGTATATGACTATGCAGCAGGTGATATTTTTCAATACAGGGTTGATCTTTCAGGCGACTCTCCTGAATATATTACAGACACGGTTTTTTCAAAAACTATTTCTCTAAATCTGGATACAATTAAATATAATGTACACAGATATTCTTATAAACTTGCAAACTGCTTTTCCTGCTCTCCAATAATTACGACCTCTACTTATTCAGAAACTTATTATAATTTGAACACCCCATTTAATTATGCAAATCTTTCTACTTGCTGCAGTACTTCTCTCTGCACAAAAGATACCCTTCTAGCTAATGTCTATTGTAACAGAAAGACATTTAGATCACTATACGTTGGTAGTGTAAATCCCGGAAGTGTAAGCCCATGTATAAAAAACAGTGCCGATTTTTCGGAAGGCCTTGGACAAACCTATTATTATGATGAAGGCTGGAGTACTACATACAATATCACCACACAAATGATCTATTTTAATAAAAGCAGCACTACCTGTGGAGCCTACGTAGGTATAGCTGAAATCCTTCCTCATCAATCCTTTTCCTTATTTCCAAATCCTACAGCTTTAATTTTAACTGTTTCAGAAAACACTACTGCATACAATCATGACAACTATTCTATGGAAATTGTAAACTCTATGGGACAATCACTTATTTCTCTTCCCTATCAAACGCAGATAGATATTTCTAAATTTTCGTCCGGTATGTATTTTCTAAACATAAGATCCAATAAGGGATCTGTTGAAAGCTTTAAATTTATAAAAGAATAAATTACAGAGATTCTATTTGATATTCTGCAACAGCAGATAATTTATCACCACTATTTGTGTAATTGAACGAGAAGTTTTGTGCAATGCTTTTATTCAGGAGGAATAAGAGGAGGATCAGGGTTATAGGTTTCATAGGGGGATATATCTAAAGTGCTACTGATATACCAATATAGTACCATTACAGGGATTATAAAAATAATAAACGGTTAAGGCTATCAATCGACGATTCTGATATTTCGGAAAGTAAATTGAGGGCAATTGTCGAAAACATATTTCCGGAATAAATTAAACATTTACCTTTACTGACCATTTGGTCAAACCACATAGTTAAACCATGTTATCAAACGTAAATACAGAGCAAAAGATCCTCGACGCCGCCAAAAAAATATTTGAAGCAGCGGGTTATGGCGGTGCCCGTATGCAGCAAATTGCTGATGAAGCAGGCATTAGCAAAGCATCTTTACATTACTACTTCAGGAGTAAGGAAAACCTATTTGAACGGATCTTTCATGAAACCATGGATGAATTTATGAAGGTATTATCGACATGGGATGATAATACAGAAGATTGGGAATTTAAGCTGAGGGAATTCATCGCTATCTTTTTTACCTTTTTAAGAACTAATTCGCTGCTCTTTATTTTAAGGGAACTTAACCGAAATCCTGACCTGATGATCCATAAAGCTAAAAAGAAGAAAATAGGCTTTATGGCTTATTTTGAAAGGCTGCAGGAAAAAGGGATCTTAAAAGACACCGACCTTAATTTGATGTATATTTTTCTTCACTCGTTATGCTGCTATCCTTTAATCAATAAAGTTATTTTTAAAAAGGTACTTAAAGCCGATGACGCGAGTTACGATGCCTTTTTAGAAACCTATCCAAAACACGTGGCCGACTTTCTAATTCTATCTATCAAACACAGTAATAAAAAAACAAAATAAATATATGACCAGCTTAAACCATCGCTTGTTATCCGGATTCATGATTTTGTTCAGTCTTGGAGCAAGTGCTCAGCAGAAAGAGGAAATAACCCTGCAACAACTGCAAACATTGGCAAAGGAGAACTATCCTTTGCTGAAACAAAAGCAGATGTATACCGATATTGCAACCAACAAAACCAAACAGCTTTCCACCAACTTTTACCCGCAGGTAACTGTTACCGGACAAGCTACTTATCAAAGTGAGGTAACCGAACTTAACATTCCTATTCCCGGTGTTACAGGCGGGTTTGTACAAAAAGCCGATCAGTATGCTTTTGGAGTAGAACTAAAAGAAAACATCTTTGATTACGGTGCTATTAAAACTCAAAAGCAAATTGAGCGTGAAACTGCCGACCTGCAAACCAAACAGGTAGATACTGATTTGCTCAAGTTGAAAGAACGCATTAATTCTTTGTACGGAAATATTTATTTACAGCAGGAAAATAAAAAAATTCTTTTACTAAGAATCAATGAACTTGATGCCAAGCGCAAAAAAATGAAATCATCGGTAGATAACGGTGCTGCTTTACAAAGTAATTTTTTAGTGCTGGAGTCAGAATATTTATCTACTGAACAAAAAATAGAGGAGACTAATTCAAACCTCATTGTATGGTTTAAAACCTTATCCCTGTTAACCAATAAAACAATGGATACGACGGTTGTTTTTTCTGATACAAAAAAGGAAACCGCATTACAATCAGCTATTATTCGCCCCGAATTTAAAGCTTTCGAATTGCAAAGCAGCACCTTACAATTAAGAGAAAAAATGGTAGGTCGTAACAATTTGCCAAAAGTATTTGTGTTTGGAAGAGGTTACTACGGCCGCCCGGGTTATAACTTCCTGAATAACGATTTCAGACCTTATGGTATGATCGGTGCCGGTTTAAACTGGAACATTTCTGCTTACTACACATCTGGTAAAGAAACCAAAAACTTAAAACTCAATAATGATATTGTTTCTAACCAAAAACGCATTTTCGAAATAAACCTGCAGGCTACCATTATCCAGCAACAGGAAGAAATTACAAAACTCGAAAAGATGATCGTTATGGATTCAAAAATAGTAGAAACCAAAACAGCTATTCGTAAATCATCATCCAGTCAGTTAGATAACGGGATTATTACTTCGTCTGACTTTATTGTTGATTTAAATTCAGAAAATCAATCACAATTCAACTTAAAGCTTCATGAAATTCAATTAATGATGGCTAAAGAAAGTTACAACACAACCTTAGGATATTAAAATTTAAACTGATCATTGAACAACACATATTATGGAAAACAATACAGCAAACACTACAACCGACGCACAAAACGATCCTGCAAACAAAGGAAAAAAAGGTAAGAAAAAGAAAAAAAGAATGGTTATACTTGGTGGTATCAGCGTGGCAATTCTTGCTATTATACTTATAACCTGGGCTTCATCATTAGGCCACGAAACAACCGATAATGCACAAATTGATGCCATTATAACGCCTGTAAGATCTATTGTTTCGGGTTTTGTTACCGACATTAAATTTACCGATAACCAACAGGTAAAAAAAGGCGATACTTTAGTTGTGATAGACAGAAACGACTACATCGCCAAACTAGCACAAGCAGAAGCATCTTTAGAAAGTGCTAAAGCTCAACTGGAATTATCGAAAGCCGGTGAAACTACCGCAAGCTTAAATGCAAATGCTTCGGTATTAACAAGCCAGGCTGCAAAAGAAAACATTGCTTCGGCGCAGGCTCGCTTAAATAAAGATGAAAAAGACATCGCCAGGATTGAAAAAATGTTGAAAGACGGTGCTACTACACAACAACAATACGAATCCGCTAAAGCAGAATACGAAACAGCACGTGCACAATACGAAATGCTAAAAAAACAATACGAAGCATCTTCTGCACAAGCTACAGGCGCTCAGTCGCAGGCCGAAGGACAAAAATCGCAGATTGCACTTTCCACTGCTTTGGTTAAGCAACGTGAAGCGGAATTAGTTTTAGCAAAAACACAGTTAGATAATACCATTATTGTTGCTCCGTTTGATGGAATCATTTCTAAAAAATCGGTTGAAGTAGGACAGTATATGCAAATTGGAGCTCCTTTATGTTCGGCTGTTGATTTCAGACATTTATATGTAACAGCAAATTTTAAAGAAACACAAATCGAAGAAATGAAACCTGGACAGGAAGTGGATCTTAAAGTAGATGCTTTCCCTAAAGCGCACATTAAAGGGAAACTCGAAAGTTTTGGTGGAGCAACGGGAGCTAAATTTTCGTTATTACCTCCCGATAACTCAAGTGGAAATTTCGTGAAGATAACACAACGTGTTCCTGTAAAAATCACCATTACTGAATTTCCTCAGGAAATGACAGGGCTTATCATACCAGGTTTAAGTGTTGTTGTAGATGTAAAAACAAAATAAAAAAACGTCAGTGAATCAGACTCTTGCCGCACCAGTAATGACGTATCCAACCGGTTTTACCAAATGGATCACAATCATCACAGCTATTAGCTGTGCTGTACTGGAATTGATCGATACTACTATTGTAAACGTTTCCTTAAGGGAGATCAGCGGTAGCATTGGCGCCACCACCACAGAAATTGCATGGGTAGTTACAGCCTACGCTATTTCAAACGTTATTATTATTCCTTTAACGAGTTTATTGTCGGATCTGTTTGGCCGAAAAAATTATTTCACAGCATCCGTTATTATTTTCACAATAGCATCCTTGATGTGCGGTTTATCTGACAGCTTATGGACATTGGTATTCTGGCGCTTTATACAAGGCCTTGGCGGTGGCGGATTATTATCTACAGCACAAACGATTATTGTAGGCGCATTTCCTCCTGAAAAAATAAGTACGGCTAATGCTATTTTTGGGATGGGCATTATTATGGGGCCTACCTTTGGCCCTACCATTGGCGGGTACATTACCGATAACTTTTCGTGGCACTGGATCTTCTTTGTGAATATTCCTATCGGAATTATTGCCGGCTTTTTATCATGGACTTACATTACCGATAGACCCGGGGCAGTGAAGCCCAAGAAGATTGACTGGTGGGGTATTCTCTTTCTCGTCATGGCCATAGGCTCCCTGCAATATGTATTGGAAGAAGGAACCTCTAAAGACTGGTTTGAAAGTGATGAAATTGTAGTAATGTCGATTATATCAGCCTTTGGTTTAATTGCTTTTATTTACCGCGAGCTAAGCATTGATTATCCTGCCGTTAATATTAAGTTGTATAAGAACTACAATTTAGTAATGGGTAGTGTCATGAATTTTATGTTGGGGCTTATGCTCTTTGGTACGGTGTTCATTTTCCCTTTGTTTGCACAAATCACTCTGGGCTGGACAGCCACGCAAACGGGAGTATTTATGATACCCGGTGCCCTATGTTCCGCTGTGGCTATGCCTTTGGTAGGTAATTTATTAGGCAAAGGAGCTAATCCAAAAACAATTATTATTATAGGTATTTTACTAACGTTTGGCTTCCTGATGTTACTGGGTTTCGCCGGGCCTGATTCAAATGAAAGTAATTTTTATTTTCCATTTGTATTACGTGGATTTGGTATGGCTTTTATGATGTCGCCTATTTTAGCGCTTGCTGTAGGTGGTTTAAAAGGAAAAGACATGGTACAGGCTATTGGTTTGGCTAATATGATCCGTCAACTGGGAGGTGCCGTAGGTATTGCTTTAATTAATGTGTATGTCGTACATCTTAATTCACAGGCAAGAGCAAATATGATCGGTTACATTAATACATATGATACGGTTAGTTCGGATAGAATAAATTTACTGACACAAAACTTTTTAAATACGGGGTTTTCTTTAGATGAGGCGCAATCTCTTGCTTACCGTATGCTGGAAGGGTCGTTATTTAAACAGCAATCACTCGTAAGCTATACACATGGTTTCTTTATGGTTGGTGTGATTATTCTTGTTTGTATACCGGTAGTATTAATGATCCGTTATAAAAAAGGAGAGAAAACAAAAGCAATCGCCGATCACTAGATTCTACAGAAAAAGATTATTTTTGATTTATAATTCATTCATCATCTTTTGTCATTACTGTATCATATTCTTTTTTGCGAAAGTCCTTTTGAACCGAATAAGGTTGATCCCGACTTTGAGGATGAGTACTTGGCTGCCAAACAAAATGGGATGTCGGTACTTTTGTTCAATTATGATAACTTCTTAAATACAGAAAGAAGCGATGCTGCTACTAAAAAGATCAAACCTTTAGACAATTTACAATCTATTATATACAGAGGTTGGATGCTCAGGCCTTCAGAATATTCAACCTTATATACTGCCTTGTTAGCTAAAGACTACAGGCTTATCAATACTCCCGGAGAATATAGGAATTGCCATTATTTGCCGGACAGTTTAAAATATATTTCGTCACATACGCCAAAAACTATTTTTCAAAAACTGGAAAGCGATAGCAGTATTGATCTTTTGATAGAGCGATCGGAAATTTTCGGAAATGAAGCAGTGATCCTTAAGGATTATGTGAAATCCGAAAAGCACGACTGGGAAACCGCCTGCTTTGTGAAAAATGCTTCAGATAAAGGAAATTTGAAACAAACCATTTTGAATTTAATTTCATTACGTGGTAAATCTCTAAATGAGGGTATTGTCATCAGGGAATTTATTAAACTGAATGCACTGACTCTGCATTCAAAGAGCGGCATGCCTTTAACAGAAGAATACCGCTTATTCTTTTTCAAAAATCAATTAATCGGCATTTATGATTATTGGGACGAAGGATCGTATAAGCCTGAAAGACCCGATGTAAAAGCCTTTGAAGCCGTAGCAAAAACAGTAGAAAGTCAGTTTTTTAGTATGGACATAGCCCGAAAAGAAAACGGTGAATTTGTAATCATTGAACTTGGCGATGGCCAAGTTTCGGGATTACCGGATACTTTAAATAAAGTTGATTTTTATACTAAATTAAAACAAGTACTCCTGTCGTAATTAACGCTTGATATTGTCGTTTTCACACATTATGACGTAAATTTAGTCGTCCTATCTTTGTTATCATTAAACAATTAAAACCTATCATCATGCAAAAAATCACACCGTTTTTATGGTTCAACGACCAGGCCGAAGAGGCTATGAATTTCTATACTTCTGTTTTTAAAGACTCCAAAGTAGTTAGTGTAAACCGCATGGGAGACAAGGTGTTCGGCGGCACCTTCACTATCCAGGGGCAAGAGTTCCATGTATTGAATGGCGGACCCCAGTTTCAATTTACACCTGCCATTTCATTATTTGTAAATTGCGAAACACAGGAAGAGGTAGATGAGCTTTGGAATAAATTAACTGCTGATGGCGGAAGGCCCGACAGATGTGGTTGGTTGCAAGATAAATACGGCTTATCATGGCAAATCATTCCGAGTGCTTTAGGAAAACTAATGGGTGATAAAGATGCTGCAAAAGCACAAAGAGTGATGCAGGCTATGCTGCAAATGAACAAGATCATTATCAAAGATCTGGAAGCAGCTTATAATCAATAGAACAAAGGCTGTCTTAAAAGTTCTATCCGTCATCCCGAACTCGATTCGGGATCTCCTCTAACATGGTTAATTTTACTTTTGTGAGATTCTGAATCAAGTTCAGAATGACTGTAAAATTAATTTTAAGACAGTCTTTATAAAAACCAAACTTCTTCTGCTTAAGCCTTCCTGTATTTTTCTGTTTGTTTAAAGACCTCGTTCAAAATAGCTTCTTCTTCATTTGTAACAGATAAGCCTCTTCTGGCATACACGCGGTTAGCGGTTTCCAGCATTTTATCCAGTTTATAAGTTTCCATACCTTCTGCTCCACCCCAAATAAAGGAAGGAATATGAGTAGGAGGAAATCCTCCTCCAAATATGTTTGCTCCCACTCCTACAACCGTTCCTGTGTTAAACATAGTGTTAATACCACATTTGCTATGATCGCCCATTATTAAGCCACAGAACTGCAAACCGGTATCAATCATTTGTTCTTTTTTATAATTGAACAATTTTACATTGGCATAATTATTTTTGAGATTGCTGTTATTGGTATCTGCTCCTAAGTTGCACCACTCACCAATAACGCTATTTCCCAGGAATCCATCATGCCCTTTATTACTATAGCCAATAATTACCGAATTACTAATCTCCCCTCCTGCCTTACTGTGAGGGCCTATGGTTGTTGGCCCATAAATTTTAGTGCTTAACTTCAAAACCGAATGCTCTCCTAAACTAAAAGGACCTCTGATCACAGAGCCCTCCATTACCTCAGCATCTTTGCCAATATACACAGGGCCCGCATTTGTGTTTATGATAGCAGCTTCCACTATTGCTCCTTCTTCTAAAAACACCAGATCTTTATTTCCTATAACGGTGTTGGAAGATGAAAGTGGTTGAGTCGATCTGCCTTTTGTGATTAATTCAAAATCCTGTTTTATGGCGGCACCATTTTTAGAAAAAATATCCCACACATCTTTTACAGAAATATATTCTATTTCTTTTTCCTCAGCTTTTAAAAGCAATGCCTCCGCATCAAAATGATGCGCATTGTCGGTTCTGTAAGCCAACAGATCATTCCCGCGTTTTATGCAGGCCCCAGTCTCTAACCCTTTTATTAAGGCCAGTAAAGCGGGAGTAGGTGAAACTTTTCCGTTAATAAACAGATTATCGCCGGCTTCTTTTTTTGGAAACCTGTTGCTTAAATATGCCTGAGTATGAAAACTCATACTAGTACCCAAATATTTTTCCCATTTTTCTCTTATGGTTAATATTCCTATCCTAAGCTCGCACACAGGTTTTGTATAGGTAAGGGGCAATAAATTAAACCGCGAATAATCGTCAAATAAAATATAGTTCATACTGTCCTGTATTTAAAGCATTAATATCTTAATTTTTTGGGAAAGGCAGAAGCAGGAATGTATAATAATATACATTTTTTATCAGAGTTTTTGAATACCCTGTATCTTAAATTCTGTTCTTCTATTGATCGCATGCTCCTCATCGCTGCAATTGGCGTTATTATCACATTTATTCAACAGTTTTGTTTCGCCATAACCAATGGCTTTCAAACGGTTTTTAGTAATCCCGTTTGCTATCAGATAATCCACAGCGGCTTTTGCCCGTTTTTGCGATAAGATCAAGTTATAAGAATCAGAACCACGCGAATCGGTATGAGAACTTAATTCTATTATTAAATTTTTATCTGATTTTAAAACCGAAATTACTTTATCCAAAATATATTGCCCTGCTTCGTCAATTTTATAATCACCCGAAACATACGTCACATTCTCAATAATGGTAATAGCCGCGTTATTCCCGCTATTCCTCATTTTAAGTACTTCGAGCCATGGATCGTCCACCGAAAATTCTCCTAAAGCACTTTTATCTACTTCCAATAAGCGATATTGGAACTTATTGTTTTTATCTTTTGTAATTTCTTTATACAATCTTCCTTTTGAATCGGCAATGTATATTTTAGAGACATAATTGAGTTTATCATCCGCATCAAGGCTAAACAGATAATCTTTATCAGCTGTAAGGTTTTTAAATTCAAAGCCACCTTTTTCGTCGGTAATGCAATTACGTATTACCTGGTCTTTGTCAAATACGCTGAGCTTTGTATTGGCCAAAGGTTTTTTATTCTGATCATAGATAAATCCTTTTAAGGTCATAGACAATTCTTTATCTTCAACGCTGAGCTCGTCCAATGCTGTTTTATCAACAGCCAGTAGCGAAAATGCGAATTTTCCTTTTCCGTTTGCTCTTAATGCTTTTACTTCTTTACCATTTTTACCTGTCAGGGTAATTTTAGTTCCTTCAGGGAAATTACCTCCTTCCACGGTTAAGGTATAATCCTGCCCAATAATTAGATTCCTGAAGGCAAAAGTTCCCAATTCGTTTGTGGTAGTTTGTTCTATGATGTCATTAAATTTATTGGTAATGGTTATTTTTTTGTTAGACACAGGTTGCGCTGGATCTGACCCAAATAAAATATTTCCGGCAAGATTAAGGTCTCCATCCTCATCACCATACAGATCACTTATACCACTTACATCAACAGGCAGGTTCCTGAACACAAATTTCATCCCATTACTCTCCTTGTGTGTTACCCTTGCCAGTTCGCCATTTTTATTGGCCAAATAATACCTCGATTTATTTTTGAAGATCACATTCTCGTCTTCTACCTGCGCCATATACACTCTGTCTGCCAGATCATTGAAACCAAAATAGCCTTTTTCGTCTGTTCTGGTAGAGTCGATCTTACTTAAATCTGAATCCAATAAAAACACTTTTGCGTTTTGTGCAGGATCATTTATATTTTTAGTTAATAAAACAGTTCCCTCTACGCTAATATATTTCCTGGTATAAGTAAACCCGTAAATATCATCCTTTCCGCTACCACCTTCTCTGTTAGAAGAAACATAACCCGTACGATCAGTTATGAACGTCACTCCAAAATCATCGGCGTTGCTGTTCAGACTCAGTCCTTCGTTTCGTTTCAATAGCCATATGCCATTATTGTTTTTAGCGCTGAATACATCTAAGCCACCAAAACCGGGTAAACCATTCGAAGAAAAAAACAATGTCCCGTCTTGCCTGATATAAGGAAACATTTCGTCTCCTCCTGTATTTATATCTGCTCCAAGGTTAACGGGCTTATCCCAGGTATTGCCATTTTTTTTACACATCCATATATCTTTACCGCCAAATCCACCGGGCATATCAGAAGCAAAGAATAGCGTACTTCCATCAGCACTCACACTGGCATGCGCGCAGGAATACTCATCTGAATTATATGGAAAAGAAATTGCTTTACTCCACTCTTTGCCGTTTTGCACAAGAGTATATAACTTGGCATAATTCACGAAACTTTTTTTCGGTTTGCTGATATAGGTAACACGTGTGAGATAGATCGTTTTTCCGTCGCCGGAAAAAGAGGCCGGCCCATCATGGTAACTCGTATTTATTTTTTTAGAAAAAGATTTCGACTTACCAAATGCTTCATTGTTCTTCATCGCCGATAATACGCTCAGGTAAGGCTGTCCATTAACATCATTAGTTGTATACTCTACAAAATCAGATTGTTTTTCGCCGGTATAAATCAGCTCCTCATTCATGTAATAAGGGCAAAACTCGGAACCCTTGGTATTGATGCTTTGAATATTTTTTAAGGCATACTCCTGCGGTTTGCTTTGCAGATAATTAATTTCGAGACACGATTTAACTGCATTGGCAGCTTTTTTATCGCCCGGATGTGTTTGTATGTATATTTTAAAATTAGCCAGCGCTTCCTGGTACTGATTGATACTTTTTAAAACCGTTCCGTAATTATAATAGGTTTCAGCAGATACATTCCCAATAGCGATAGCTGCCTTGTAATGTTCAGCAGCCTTAGAATAATCATTTAAAATGCGGTAGCAGTCTGCCAGATTTATAAGGCTTTCTTTCCTGGCGGTTTGGTCATTGCTTTTTATAGCTTTTCTATATTTTGGAATAGCCCTGAAATACTCCGCTTTCGCATACAGTTTATCTGCTTTGCTTTTTTGCGCCACCATTCCTACCGACATCATCAGAAGAAGTAATATACCTAGATATGTGCGCTGGTGAAGCATGTGTGTGTTTACCTTTTCTTTTATAAGAAACGGGGAGATACTGTTTTTGTTTTATAATTTCCAAAATCGAACCCGATCATAATTTCATGCGATGATCCCAAAATCCGTTTCGACCCAAGGCCTGAATCATAGGCATAACCAATCCGCAGTTTTTCGGTAGCATATACCTGTGCCAGCATTCCTACACCATAATCCTGTTTTAAAAATACTCCCAGCCAAAGACGTTTATTCATTAAAAAATTAAGGTTAAGATCGGCTGTGGTTTTGGTAGATACATATTTTACCATGACTGACGGGCTAAATACAAGGTTATCGTTAATGGCAAATGCTTTACCTGCCACAACAAAAAGATGAGTAGACATAACATAAGCAGAACTCACATTTTGATTTAAGCCTGTAACATTATTTAGTACAGTATAATCTTTATTATAAATACTGGCTCCGTTAATGTGAGTAGCACTCACTCCCAAATAAAATGTATTGCTGCGAAGGTACAGGCCGGCGTCCATATCAAGGGCTCCTTTATTCACATTAGAAAGATCAACAAGAGAAGTCTCATTCACATCTTTATAATTTACTTTATTAAAATTGAATTTGTAATTGAGGTAGCCGGCTCTTAAACCAAAAGACAATTTAAATTTGTTATTTAGTTTTGCAATGTATGCTATGCTGCCGTAAATACCGGTGGTGCTTCTGGCACCAATTTGATCAGAAACCAAATTTAAACCCAGTCCCAGTTTATTATTCATTACCGGTGTATGAATGGTGGCGCCTAGTGTTGTAGGTGCTCCGGGAAAACTAACCCATTGCTTACGCATATCCATTACTACTGTCAGCGCATTTTTTGAACCTGCATAAGCCGGGTTTATGGCCATCTGGTTAAACTGGTAAAGGCTGTATTGAGGGTCCTGCTGGGCCTGAAAAGATTTAGTTAATACTAACAATACAACTATTAAAATTATTTTTTTCATTTATGCTTTACCTAAACTATGCTGCTATTATTTATGACTTGTCAATTCTAACCAGCCTTTTATAGGCGCAGTCCCATTTCCCAGGTCGATGACATAAAAATAAGTTCCGGATGGCGCCAACTCGTTTCCTGCTCCTATTGTTCCTTTCCAAAAATTAGTGGTATTGTCGTAATGCTTTATTTCGGAAAGTTTTTGTCCCCAGCGGTTAAATATTTCGACTTTGTTTTCAGTGAATGCTCCTATATTTTCTATATAAAAGAAATCGTTCATGCCATCCCCGTTAGGCGATACACCATTGTAAACAGTGATCTGACAAGGTTCTGAGCTGCCGCTTACAATAATATCATTAATTATAACGGTATCGTTGGGCAACGCATTTCCTGAACCTGTATAATTTGATACAACCAAAACAGAATAGGTTCCGGCAGGTAAGTTTGCCACTGTTGAGCAAGTTGTTGCAGAAGAACAAACAGCAGTCGAATTCCAGTAATAGCTGATTTTAAAATTACCCGGATTGGCAACACCCGACAAGCGAGCAGAAATATTAATAGCACCATCTGTTTTATCGGCACAGCTGGCCGGTGTAATGAATGCACTGGCTGTTAAACCAAATTCGCCAACGATATCCGGTTGTAAAAATCCCTGTGTAATAACATCGTTCCCGTTGCTGATGGTAGTGTGTAAAGGCTCTCCAATATTATAGTATACTTCCATTCCGGAAGTGCCAACTGCTCCTCCTCCACCTGCAGAATTTATAACCTGCGGGGAAACAGACTGAGAAAAAACTGACAGCATGTTTAAGACCAATAAAATGAAAATAATCTTTTTCACTTCTTTACATAAAATAATTAATGCCCTATATATAAGGCACTGCAAAATAACGAGTTAGACAGTTAAAAATGAAAGTTTTTGTTGTTAAATAAAAGTTAAAAATGTGCGAAAGATCCCAAATTTGTTAAAGATCCCAAACACTTTTTCTTTTATAATTCTTAGACTTAAAACTTTCTTTATGCTCTAGAATGAATGCCATGATAAAATAGACAATAATAGGCGAGCCAAAGGTAAAAAATGAAAGGTAAATGAAATACATACGGATATGTGTAGTTTGTATGCCGAGTTTTTTACCCCACCACTCACAAACTCCAAAAGCCTGCTGCTCAAACCAATATATAATATTACGGATCATTTTTTACAAATATAACAATTTGTTTTTCTGAATACTGAGTTATGTTGAAGCTTTGAGCAAAAACTCTGCCAGATTACAGTGAAGGCATGCTTTCTTTGAGCAAAACGCATCATATAATTCAATTTGGGCCTGGCTTTCGAGGGCATTTTTAGCTTTAAGCCCCAGATCGGTGAATTCCTTCGTCTTGCTATTTGCTTCGGGTTTGAGCATTGTTAAAAGATCAAAGGCATATTCACGTATCTGCTCGTTGGTGTTCCTTTTAGAATAAAAAAATAAAAACGGTACAATCGTATTAATAACAATAGCATTAAAAGCAACTTCCCCAAGAGGTTTATGACTTTCTTCTGATACAGAATCGAATTTGAAATGTGATTTCCAATAAGGGTGCACCGTCACATCAAAAAACAATTCCAGTTTCTGTAAGGGAGGTTCTTCTTCGAGCAGGTGGTACAATGACTGGCTATTCTGTATCAGATTCGCCAACTGCGACAAGCGTATCGTAGGGAAATTTGCCGGACGTGTTTTCGAAAACTTCCAGATCTCTTTTTCGAGAGGTATCAGTTGGTGCTTATTTCTAAGTAACTCAAATTCATTCTGCAATAACCTCGGATAATCATCTTCAAACAAATCGTCTAAAAAGCCGGCCATACCAAACATAAGGGCTTCTACACGTAAAGCATTGTCGGCATAACGCTTAAGGATGGCGTATGGTAAGGATTTAGCAAGCAGTTCAAAGGCATCACCGTTTATTTTAAAGCCAAAATTGCGGCATAATAAAATATATAGGGTTTCTTCCAGATTATTTTTACTGTACTGAAATAAATGTTCAATGTATGCCGATTTGCTTTCAAGGCGCTCAACCATCAGCCTGTCGAACCACGAATAGATTTTAATTTCAGGAATTGTGGCAATGGATTTGCCACAGGGAATGGCCTGTCGGGAAAGCGCCAATTCGTTGTATTTTTCTAATAAGGATGGTTTAATAAGGGATTTTAGTTCAATAACCGAAACATTAAACTCTTCGTTCTGCATCAGATCTATATCATGCTCATATACAACATGCAGTATAAGATTATTATAGGTTTTGTTGTTTTGATGTTTATGTTTTAACCAATCTGAAGTTTTGATATGGATCTCTACATTCCCCGCAAGTAAAATATGGTTAATGCTTACTTTGGCATTAAAGAAATCGGGACCTGAATGCAGGTTGTGTTCCCCAATGGCTACAACCTTAATGTCCTCATTCTTTGTGCCTTTAAATTCTGTTTGTGCTAATAGCTTATACTTCCAAATCGTGTGTAATAGAGCCTCTGTCATATAAATAATAAATTAAAATTGTGTCGTAAGGCCCCGACGGTGTGTGTTATTTTGCGTATGCGTTTTGAGTAGCTTTCATAGATAGAACATATTTATAAAGGTCATCTGTTTCTTTTGGGTTAAGGTGCGATCTTGGCGCCATATCGGCTATGATCTCTTTCCATTTATCTTCGCTATACACAAAAATATTTTTTTTACGGTGGCAATCTGTACACTTACCAATATATAGCTCATGCCCGTTACTTAATGTTTGTGCTGTAGCATCAGGATATTTTAACTGTATAGCCTGTAATTCAAACTCTCCCGGAATAATACCGTTTCTTACTGCCGAAGTGGTTAAGGTAGGAGCCGCAGCAACTGTTGCTGTGACAGGGGCTGTATTATTTTGTGTTGTTGTAGCGATTGTTTGAGTACCCGTGCTTTTTTTTGAAGTGTGACACGACATAAAAACGATAACAAACGCCGTTATTACCAGTCCGGATTTTGCAAGATTATTCATGCTCAAATATAAATGTTTTTTTAATTTGTAAAAGAACTTACTCCTCAATGTGGTATTCATTGATCTTTCTGTAGAGTGTCCTTTCGCTGATTCCCAGTTCCTGAGCTGCGTATTTACGTTTCCCTTTATGTTTTTTAAGCGCTTTTTTAATCATATCTATTTCTTTATCCTGCAGCGATAAAGATTCTTCTACCATGATCGGTTGATGGAAACCATCAGGACTTTCTTTCACAATAACAGGATTATGCACTTTAATATCAGAAGTATTTGTCACAACAGGATAGCTGTCATCGGCATGATACAAACGATCCATCGTTTGCAGATCATCGTGAGGGATCCCGTTTATAGAACCATTGCCCGTATTTACAATATTATGAACTACTTTTTTAAGATCATTCAGATCTTTTTTCATGTCAAACAATACTTTGTAAAGCAAATCGCGTTCGCTCATATCTGAACCCGGTGATGAGTTAGACGACTGCCCCCCAACAACTACAGGGAGTTTATTACTGGTATAATTTGGTAAATATTTTAAAATAGTTTCAAGGGTAATATCCCTTTCTTTTTCAATGATAGAGATTTGCTCGGTAATATTTTTTAGTTGACGAATGTTTCCGGGCCAGTAATAATTTACTAAAGCCTGTTGTGCTTCTCCATCGAGTTTAACAGCCGGCATACGGTATTTAGCCGCAAAATCACTCGCAAACTTTCTGAACAATAAATAAATATCGTCTTTACGTTCGCGCAAAGGAGGCAAAATAATTGGCACTGTATTTAAACGGTAGTAAAGGTCTTCTCTGAATTTTCCTTTTTCGATAGCTGTTGTAAAATTAATGTTGGTAGCCGCTACAACTCTTACATTTGTTTTTTGCACCTTACTGCTACCTACACGGATGTATTCGCCGGTTTCGAGCACGCGCAACAAACGGGCCTGTGTGGTAAGTGGCAACTCCCCTACTTCATCCAGGAAAATAGTTCCACCATCAGCTACTTCAAAATACCCTTTGCGGGCTTCGTGCGCTCCTGTAAACGATCCTTTTTCGTGTCCGAATAATTCGCTGTCGATAGTTCCTTCCGGAATTGCACCACAGTTAACAGCAATATATTGCCCGTGTTTGCGTGAACTGTTTTGATGTATGATTTGCGGAAATACTTCTTTCCCCGTACCACTTTCCCCGTTAATTAAAACATTTAAATCGGTTGGTGCTACCTGGTTTGCCACGTCAATGGCTCTTTCTAATAAAGGATTATTTCCTATTATTCCGAAACGTTGTTTTATGTCATTTAAATTCATTGTTGAGTTAATCTGCTTTGTAAGTAACGAAGTATCAAGATTAAAGTATTAAGATTTAATCATCTCAAACAATAACGTTATACCTATTCCAATGTTTCCCTAAAAGAAAAAATCATATTTTTTAGTTCTGATAGTTCTTTTAAAAGTTTATTCCGTGATTCTTCTTTACCAAATTTTCTTCTCTCACAAATTATAATATGTGTCTCTAATTCAAAGCAAGAACCTAATGAATGAGTAATAAATTCAGCAAAGTGTTTTTTAGTTCTTTTTCCACAACCTTCTGCAATATTTGCAGGTATAGAGCAGGCACATCTTACTATCTGTGACTTTAGATTAAATCGTTCGTCCTGCGGCAAATCCACTACGTAATCATAGCATAGATCCACTAAATCAATTGACCGTTGCCATATTTTAAGATCCTTATAATTATGAGCCATAAAATTGAGATGAACGATCTTTAATCTTTATACTTATTTCTTTAAATACTTTTAATTTCTAATCAACTACTTCCCCAATCAACGTCCCACTTGTGCAGCTCGTTATTAATACATTCACGTAATCCCCTTTTTCTAAATTGCCTTTAGGGAAAACAACAACGGTATTTTGTGAGTTACGGCCGCTCATCATCTCTGCCGATTTTTTAGAAACATTCTCTACCAATACTCTGTATACTTTTCCTAAACCTTGTTTGGTGCGGATTTCACTATGCTTGCGTTGCATATCAACGATCTCCGTTAAGCGGCGGCTTTTCACAGCTTCAGGAATATCATCTTCGTATTTGCGTTCAGCAAGAGTTTTAGGGCGTTCGCTATAGGAGAACATATAGGCAAATTCGTATTGTACTTCTTCCATCAATGACAACGTATCCTGATGTTGCTCTTCTGTTTCCCCACAAAAGCCGGTAATAATATCGGCGCTAATTCCTGCATCCGGCATAATGCGACGAATAGCCGCAATGCGATCGAGGTACCATTCGCGGGTATAACCACGATTCATTTTTTCGAGCACATCGCTGTTACCGCTCTGTACGGGCAAGTGAACATACTTACAAATGTTTTCATACTTCGCCATCATGTGTAACACATCATCGCCCATATCTTTTGGATGAGAGGTTGAATAACGCACACGCAGGTCGGGATGAATCAATGCTACCATTTCAAGCAGCTCCGCAAAAGTGGTTGAATTTGCTTTTTGTTCTTCGGTTAAATTTTCTTTCTTTAATCCACCACCACTCCATAAATAAGAATTTACATTTTGGCCTAATAAGGTTACTTCTCTATATCCTTTGTCAAAAGCTTCTTTCGCTTCCCGCACAATCGTTTCCGGTTCGCGGCTACGCTCACGGCCTCTTGTAAACGGTACCACGCAAAAGCTGCACATATTATCACAACCACGCATAATGCTCACAAAAGCACTTACGCCATTATGGTCTAAACGTACCGGACTAATATCCGCATAGGTTTCTTCCTTACTTAAAATAACATTAATGGCTTGTTGTCCGCCTTCTGCAACAGCAATTAAATTAGGCAAATCGCGATAAGCATCGGGCCCAACTACCATATCTACCAGTTTTTCCTGCTCCAAAAACTGGTGTTTTAAACGCTCAGCCATACAGCCAAGCACACCAATCATTAAATTTTTGTTGGTCTTTTTTACTTTCTTATAATCATATAAACGCTGACGAACACGTGCTTCCGCATTCTCGCGAATAGCACAGGTATTTACAAAAATCAAATCAGCTTCTTTGTAATCGGTAGTGGTTGTGTATCCTTTATCTATCAAAATGGAAGCAACAATTTCGCTATCTGCAAAATTCATCTGGCAACCATAACTCTCTAAAAACAGTTTTTTTCCGCCTGTATGTTTGGTTTCAACAACCAATGCCTCACCCTGTTTTGACTCGTCTATTACTTTACTTTCCATCTAATATTCCAATAAACAGCAAAGATAAAGTTTTGTTCTGACAAATTGGCACTAATTTTTAAAAGGCTATTTCTTAATGATAGCAAGTGCTTTGGGCTCCAGGAGTATCCCGAAACTTATAAAACTCATATTATTTTCGTAACGCAGATTGTAATAATCGGGCCCAAAATAAATTTTTGCAAAAACCGATATATCTGAAACGTTGGGCAAAGGCCTATAGCTGATATAAGTATCGCTGGCATAATGAGGCTTAAAGCCGTTTCTACCAAACATGGCCGAAAAGCCCGTTGCCACTGTAATTTTTTTAAATACTAAAAACCGTAGTTCAAGACTGAGCTTTTCATAGTAATAGGTATTGTACATACTATCTTCCCTGTTTAAACCCAAATGATGCTCAACTGCCAGGCGCCCGCTAAGCAGATCAAGATTATCATGGATGGTGTCGCCCGATAAAAAGCTGGTGGCTACTTCTGTATAGTCCGTTGCAAAGTTTCCATTTTCATAATTTACCTGGTGCGTGCCGGGGGTATAATACTCGCCGTTTTGCCCGTTGGAATGATGCCCGTATTTATAGGTATTATAAAAAGTTGGCTTCGTTTTCAGAAAAGGTTTGAACATATTATAACGCTTTAAAAAAGGAAATTTAACCCTGTGGTAAATCAGGAAAAACGGCATGTAGCTGGGCGTACGAACAGGATAACTCAACTCATTGAACATCCTGAAAACTATTTTTGGACATAAAACAAAACCAAAAGGCACTCTTTTTCGAAATTGCAGTGAAAATAAAGGAGCTATTTGCCCTTCAAATATGAGTGGCTCTAACCGTTTAACGCCTTTTGGTGTTACTCTGTTTCCAAAACCCTGCCCGAAAGTAATGTAGGTTTGATCAGAAATAGAAACAATGGAGGAGTTTACGGTCAGATTCTGAGATTTAACGATTCCCGAAATACAAAAAACAAAGATGAAAAATCCGATTGGAGAACATTTTAATAACTGGATCATGTATTTCGCGAACTGAATAATAATTTAATTATTTTTTAAAAGACTGACTAACAAACGATTACACTCTAAATAACAATATTTCTCTATTTTCAGATAGTATTTATCAATCAATATTTAGTTCTTTTGTGCAAAATTTATTTTTCACGTTCATAAAAGTACATACTATATTATAATAAAATGAGTAAAAATTTAGTTATTGTCGAGTCCCCTGCTAAAGCAAAAACCATTGAAGGATTTTTAGGTAAAGATTTCACTGTAAAGTCGAGCTTTGGGCACATTAGGGACTTGGTAAAGAAGGGATTTGGGGTTGATATTGAAAATAACTTTACGCCTACTTACGAAGTTCAGCCCGATAAAGAAAAAATAATTGCAGAACTTAAAAAATTATCAAAAGGAGCCGACATGGTATGGCTGGCATCCGATGAGGATCGCGAGGGAGAGGCCATCAGTTGGCATTTATACGAAACTTTAGGTCTTACTAAAAAGAACACTAAACGTATTGTTTTTCATGAGATTACTAAACCGGCTATTTTAAAAGCCATTGATAATCCGCGCGAAATTGATATTAACTTAGTGAATGCACAACAGGCACGTCGTGTATTAGATAGATTAGTAGGCTTTGAATTATCACCTATTTTATGGCGTAAAGTGCGTCCGAGCTTATCTGCAGGTCGTGTACAATCGGTTGCAGTACGTTTGATTGCTGAACGCGAAAGAGAAATTCAGAAATTCGTTTCCACTTCGGCATTTAAAGTATCGGCTATATTTAAAGTAGGGAACGGTTTATTAAAAGCAGAACTGGATAAACGTTTTGCGACAGAGGCAGAAGCACAAGCCTTTTTAGAGAAATGTAAAGCTGCCGCTTTCACGATTGAAAGCTTAGAAACAAAACCTGCCAAACGCTCTCCGGCTGCACCTTTTACAACATCAACCCTGCAACAGGAAGCTGCCCGTAAATTAGGTTTTTCGGTAGCGCAAACCATGCAGGTGGCACAACGTTTATATGAAGCCGGTAAGATCACTTACATGAGAACTGATTCCGTTAATTTATCGGAAACAGCCATGGATCAGGCAAACAAAGCCATTAACGAAAACTACGGCGCTAAATATTACAATCCACGTAAATATAAAACTAAAAGTAAAGGCGCACAGGAGGCTCACGAGGCCATTCGTCCTACTTATATAAACAGAACTGTTATTGATGGCGAACGTAATGAACAACGCTTATATGATCTGATCTGGAAACGTACGATTGCCTCACAAATGAGTGATGCAGAATTAGAGAAAACTACTGCTAAAGTAAATGTAAGTGGTACTTCCGAAATTTTTGTAGCACAAGGAGAGATCTTAAAATTTGACGGTTTCTTAAAAGTATATATGGAAGGAACAGATGATGAAGATTCTGACGAAGAAAACGCATCGATGTTACCGCCAATGAAAGTTGGAGAAGTATTAGACAGACAGGAAATAACAGCAACACAACGTTTTTCGCATCACCCGGCCCGTTATACAGAAGCTAGTTTGGTAAAAAAATTAGAAGAACTTGGTATCGGAAGACCTT